>DASZLE010000086.1:0-27863 GCA_035552475.1 Occallatibacter sp. | reverse complement strand
GCCCATCGCCCACTTCGACGCGCTTGGAGTTCCAAGGTTGTTCGTTGGGAAATAGCTCAATCCGTCCGAACCGCCGGATGCGGACCCGCATGTCCGGTGGTGTGGCAGGGGAGGAGAGGTGACTCTCCCCCCTATGCCGATCTTCGTTCCCTGTTCCTTGTCTTTACCGGCTTTCCGCCTGCTGCCCCGCGCCTGCCGCAGCCAGCGCCAGCTCCAGCCGGCTGCCCCGCCGCAGCTTCACGTCATCGCCCTTGGTGCTTACAAACACACCGGAGTTCTGGCTGGCCAGGTTGCTGTGCATGTCGACGTTTCTCAGCGCGCCGATCTGGTCGATATGCTGTTCACTTGGGTTCCAAGGGTTCTGCCGCTGGTCGTCGTCCCAGTTTGGGCCGCTTTCATCGGGAATCGGCGAGCCATCCTGCGTAAAGCCCACCGGCGGATACACTTGTACGATCGTCGCCCGGATCGGCATCGTTTCCCCATTGCCCATCTTGGCTCCAGTGAATCGCACGGCCAGCTTGGAGCGGCCGCTCATCTGCATGTCGTCCTGCTCCACTTTCCCCACCAGCGTCGTTCCTTTGGCCAGTTCCTGTCCGCTCTTCAAGTGCAACGCATGGGTCAGCTTGGCTTCAAACTGCGATCCATCCTGATCCTTCTTCGCGTCCAGCGGCCGGGTCAGAGCCACCGTTCCGGGCACCATGTTCTGCGCGCTCTGCCACGCCTGGCCATCTCCCGTCGCGTTGGCTGGGGGCGATGTCTGCGGCTTCTGCTGAGGCTCCGACGGATTCTCGCCAACCTGGGAAAAAACCGCGGCCGGGCATGCCAGCGCGAGAGCCACTGCTGCCGCCGTCATTGCAGTGCGAATATCACGTTTCATAGCCAACTCCTGTCTTAAATAGAATTCCATCGCGAAACGCGTGCGAAAATTCCCTCCAATCCCCTAGAAGCGCCCGATCCTTGAAGTGGTTGTTTTCTGCATCAATTCGCGCCTCTTGCCGAAAGGCGAAGAAACGGTGAATCCATCCGGCCCCCTCCCTCATCTTCCCTATTCCCTATTGCTTATTCCCTGTTCCCCTCCCTTACTCCCTGTCTTTTTCCCCTTGACGACCATCCCCGCCCGTGGGCATACTCCCCAACTGTGCTGGTACCGGCGCCTTTTCTCCTCGCCGGGCGGCAGTAGGTCTTATATGGATCTCGTTCTGCTTCGTGTTTTGTTTGTTGCCCTGTTCAGCGTTGTTTGTTACTTCCTTCGCCCCTTCGGATTACCCGCTCTTCCTGCCGCCGCCGCCGGGGCTGCGTCGGCCACAGCCGTCATCGTCTTTGAACTGCGCGTGCGCGCCCTCAGCCTTCGCCGTCTCATCGGTGCGGTGGTGGGCTCCGTCCTGGGCATCTTCGGCGCAGCCCTGTTCTGCCTCGTCCTCCGCTCGGCGCCCCTCAACGGCTCCAGCTCCGCCGTTCTGCAGATCTTCGTCCTGCTCCTCATGACCTACGTCGGCCTGCTCGTCGGCGCCAGTAAGGGCGACCTGCTCAATCCCGCTGCCCTCGGCGCCATCTTCTCCTCCGACCGCCCCATCAAGCGCTCTGCCAAGATCCTCGACACGTCCGTCATCATCGATGGCCGTATCGCCGACATCGCCGAGGCCGGCTTCATGGACGGAGCCCTGGTCGTCCCCGAGTTTGTCCTGCGCGAGCTCCAGGTGGTTGCCGATTCCACTGATTCCTCCAAGCGCCAGCGCGGCCGCCGCGGCCTCGACATGCTTCAGCGCATGCAGTCCAATCCCAGCCTCCAGATCCAGATCGTCTCCGATGACTTTCCCACCATCCGCGAGGTCGATCTCAAGCTCCTTGAGTTAGCCAAGAAGTGGGAGGCCAAGGTCGTCACCAACGACTTCAACCTGAACAAGGTGGCCCACCTTCACCATGTCGAGGTCCTCAACATCAATGACCTCGCCAATGCCCTCAAGCCCGTTGTGCTGCCCGGCGAGCGCATGTCCATCCTCGTCCTCAAAGAAGGCAAGGAGTACAACCAGGGCGTCGGCTACCTCGATGACGGCACCATGGTCGTGGTCGACCACGCGCGTAAGATGATTGGCCGCACCGTGGATATCTCCGTCACCAGCGTCCTGCAGACCGCTTCCGGCAAGATGATCTTCGGCAAGATGGACGAGAACCCCAGAAACGGCGACACCCCGCGCAACGCGCCGGTGGAGATCGCGCGGTAACGTAAAGGCGGGCAGCCAGCGGAAAGCTCATTTAGGGCCAGGTTTTGAAGGGGCACGACTTCAGTCGTGCGATTCAAGGCCAATCGAATCGTCCGGGACGGTTTTCGGCTGCAGATTCCCTCCAAAGATCTCTACTTCGTAGATTCGGTCTTCGCGGCCTGCTCCAGCAGCGCGGCCGCCGAGTCGATCAGTGTGGCTTCGTCTTCCAATACTTTCGCCACCACCGGAATCTGTTCCTCTGCCTCTTTCCACTGGTCCTGCTCCATCGCTTCGCGCACCGCCGGCAGAGTCTTTACGCCGTAGCCGGTATACGCGCCCGGGGCATAAATCTGGTGTTTGAACCACGGCCGTCCGGGCAGCCCAGCCTCCGTAGTGAGTTTGCGCTCGCTCTGCATCAGAAGCGCGTTGATTTTCGCCAGCGCCTCCGCATCAATATGGGGTTCGCCATTGGCCTGCGCAGCAGACAGTGCCCTGGTGTAGCGGTTCGCGCTCGCGGTCAGCGCTGCGTCAGCGTTCTCCAGCGGAGCAAAGTTGAGAAACGGCGGAACCGTCTTGCGTGGCGGGGGAATTGCCGTCTTTTTCGGATCGGCAACCGCGCTGAATACGCCTTCGTCGAGCTCCTTGTTGGTCTCCTCAATCTCGCTTTGCTGCGTCTTCAGCAAATCCTTGAGTTCACCCACATACGCGTGCACCGTATCGGCAAAGTCATGAAACCCAAAGGGCAGCAGTTCGGCGTCGGCCATGCGCATCAGCGCTGTGCCCGCGGTCTGCGCCAATGCGCGCCCATACACAAAGTCGGTATCGGCAAAATGCGTGTACCAGTAAAAATCGTCGTAGATCGAGTGGTAAATGCCGCCTCCGGATTCGCCCCCGAACCCGAGGTTTATCGAAGCGATTCCCGCAAAGTCCAGGAATGGCGTGTAGTCGGAACCTGACCCCAGCGCCCCAACGTGAAGATCCGGCCGGCTGCGTATCTCCTGCCGTGTGCTCTCGCTCCTGGCATTCGCAATTTCGTGCAACTGGGAGCGTTTCCACACGGTCAGCTTCGTCTCCGGATCGGGCACGTCGCGGGCAACACCATTGATGAAATGTTCCAGCGTATGCGAGCCCTCCACACCCAGAAAGCCGCGCCCGTTCCCATCCGAGTTGACGTACATCACCGCCTTTTTCCGCAGCTCAGCCTGGTGCGTTTCCACCCACTCGGTCGAGCCCAGCAGTCCCGGCTCCTCGCCATCCCACGCGCAAAAAATAATGGTGCGCTTCGGCTTCCATCCCTGCTTCACCAGCTCGCCCATCGAGCGCGCCTCTTCCAGCAACGCCACCTGCCCCGAGATTGGGTCTTCCGCGCCGTTCACCCACGCATCGTGATGGTTGCCGCGGAGAATCCACTGGTCGGGAAACTCCGATCCGGGAATACGGGCGATCACGTCGTAGATCGGCTTGATGTCCCAGTTGGACTCGACTTTCAAATGAACCTTCGCGGGACCCGGGCCCACGTGGTAGGTGATGGGCAGATTGCCGCGCCACGCCTGCGGCACCGTCTGGCCCCCGATGGCCGCCAGCAGCGGCTGCGCATCGCCGTACGAAATCGGAAGCACCGGGATTTTTGTAATCAGTGGATTGCCCTTGATCGGCAGCCTCTTGGCGTCTTTAGTCGCGCCGTATCCGGGAGTCAGGGGGTCGCCCTCATACAGTGTGTCCGTCACCGCGCCGCGTTGCACGCCGTCTTCGGGACGATAAGCGCCATTGGGAAACACATCGCCCGCCGAGTAGCCGTCGTCTCTCGGATCGGAATAGATAAGGCAGCCGACGGCGCCGTGTTCGGCCGCCACCTTTGGCTTGATGCCGCGCCAGGCGCCGCCGTAGCGCGCAATCACAATGGCGCCCTTCACCGAAACGCCCATGCGGTCAAGCTGCTCATAGTCGGCGCGAACGCCCTGATTGACATAGACCAGCGGCGCCGTCACATCGCCGTCGATACTGTAAGCGTTGTAAGTGGGCAACTGCTCCGACTGCTGGTTTGAAGTGGGATCGACCGCGACTGCCGGCTCTTCCAGCTTCGCTTTGAACGTTGTCGGCGCCACCAGTTCCACCGCGCGTTCTTTGGGCGTGGGAAAGAGCACGTAGAAGGTTTCTATCTCCGCGTCCAATCCCCACTGCTTGAAGTGCGCCAGGATCCACTCCGCATTCTCCTTGTCGTAGGGCGAGCCAACGTTGTGTGGCCGCGCGCTTAGCTGGCGCATGTACTCACGCAGGTTATCGGGCGACGGCAGCGCGCGAAACTTTGACTCCCAGTCCCGTTCGGTCCCTGAGGCGGCAGCCGAATAGCCTGCGAGCGGCGCAATCTCTTTTGTGGCAGCGGCTTCCTGCGCGTAGCCGGGCGCGGTGGATGCTACGAGCAGCGGCAACAGTAGGAGAGAGGTTCCTCTTGCAAGAAGCATAGTGTCCTCCGGGAAGCAAGTTGCGTGGATTGCGGGCAGAACTGACCTGCGCTCGATCATAAATCCGCAGCGCGGGGTCCAGGGCTTCGGGTTTTGTAACAGGGCATGACTTCAGTCGTGCCGCAAATCGCTGAAAGAACCCCGGGCTTTAGTGTCTGCTCCGCCTGATGCGCGAATCAGACCATCTTTTCGCAACCTTGTTCAACCCCTGCCGCACATGTCAATGCAGAACCCGCGCCGGATGACACTAGAATGGGCGTAGTTCCTACCGCAATTCCCGGAGCCCCATTGCAACCGTCACCCTACCTGCTCGCGCTGCGCTACGCCGTTGCCCTTGTGCTCGGCGTCTACCTCGTCCGCCAGGTCAAGAAGCCTGACCGCTTCGCCGGCCGCTTTTTTGCCCTGCTCATGAACGGCAGCCACGCGCCCATGACCGACTGGGCCTTCACCCATCTCGCCATCCCGGCCGATGCGACCGCCCTCGACATCGGCTGCGGCGGCGGACGCACCATCGAAAAACTGGCACAGTGTGCGGCCCAGGTCTACGGCGTAGACTACGCCGCCGGCAGCGTTGCCGCCTCGCGCGCGCACAACAAGCGCCTCATCGCCGAGGGGCGCGTCTCTGTCGAACAGGCTTCGGTTTCGCACCTGCCGTTCCCTGACAATAAATTCGACGTGGTCACCGCCATCGAAACCCAGTACTACTGGCCCGACCTTCCCGGCGACATGAAGGAGATCCTGCGCGTGCTCATGCCAGGCGGACGCCTCATGATCGTTGCCGAATCCTACAAGGGCGCCCGCAACGATGCCATTCTCGGCCCCGTGATGAAGCTCCTCGGCTCCTCCCGCCTGACCATCGATGACCATCGCTCGCTGTTCATCGCTGCGGGATATGAGGAAGTGGAGATCGCAGAAGAGCGCCGCCGCGGCTGGCTCTGCATCATCGGCAAAAAGCCGGCTTTCGTGTCTGCTTGAGAACCCCGTCCCCCGGCGGCGAGCCGGCAACGGGTGCAGCTTAAACGCGAAAACTATCCGAATCCGGACAGTTCACTCCCGCACCATCCATCGCGCCGCGGCAAGAGATACCGCCGCCAGCGCAATCCCGCCGAGCACGTCGCTGAAGTAGTGCCACCCGGTCGTCATGGTCGACGCCACGACCAGCGCCGCAACGATCCATGCCGGCCAGCGCAGCCGGCGGAAGCTGGCAAGGGCCGCAGCGCACAGGATTGCCCACATCACGTGAAACGACGGAAAGCAGATAACCCCGGCAGGTCGGTGCTCGTATGGCCCGGGTGCGCGCAGGCTCATCACCTCGGTCTGGCAACTAACCTGGATGCGGTTGGGAGCAAAGTGCTCGCCATACCATGGCCCCACCGCCGGCAAACACGCAAAGAACGGCAGCCCCACGGCAAAGGCAACCAGATTCCCCACCAATAGCCGCTTCACTGCGGTGGCTTTTCCGGATAGTCCCGGCAGCAGAAACGCCAGCACCAGCAGCAGGAGGAGCAGGGCATAGCATGCGTTCACCGCGCGCCCCACCCAGTGCAACCTGGCCCACTGGGCCAGGGCCGCGACGTTCATGCCCAGGTGCGCATCTATCCGGGCAAAGACGGGGTCGCGCAGGGGAAAGGCGCGGCCCAGCCGTGCGGCCACGTCCACGTGGAAGGGGAGAGCGATCCAGAGCACCGCCGCCCACAGAACGGTGAGCGAGGATTCGCGCAGCGCGATGCGACCCTTGCGGTGCCAGTAAAGCGGCACCGCCTGGAACGCCGCTGTCACGATGAAGGCGGCGAGGATGCGCCCGCCCACCTCGGGCACGTGAACTTGCGTAAGCCAGCATCCGAACACGCTAACCAGCAGAACAGCGACAGCCGTGCCGGCCATCCAGGCGTGGAAGGCCAGGCTGCCGGTAGTGCCATTCGCTGCCTCCCTCGAGGGAACGGTCTCTTCGGAGGGATTTTTGGAAAGGGTTTTGCTCATGCGGGCGTCTCGCTACGATCGTACGCGGAGGATCGGCGCGCGCCAGCCCCAAACGCGGGCGCGGACACGCTTAAGCAACAGGGGCAGTACGTCTGGCTCTCAGTACTTCTGGACTTTCGGGTCGATCTGGTCGGCCCACGCCAGGATGCCGCCGGCCACGTTGGCCACGCGCGGATACCCCTGCTGCTTGAGGTACTCTGAGATCTTCTGCGATCGCCCGCCGGACTTGCAATGGACCACCACCTCGCGGCTGGGGTCGATCTCGCTCAGCCGCTGGGGTACGTCGTTCTGAGGGATCAGCTTGCCGCCGATGGCGGCGATCTGAGCTTCGTACGGCTCGCGCACGTCGATGAGCTGCACATCCTCGCCCGCGTCGATACGGCGCTTGAGTTCCTGCACGCTGATCTGAGGAATGCCATTCTTCATGTTCGCGTTCTCTCTCGACTCGGGGACGATGCCGCAGAACTGCTGGTAATCAATCAGCTCGCGGATCGTGGGGTTCGTGCCGCAGACCGGGCACTCGGGGTTCTTGCGCAGCTTCAGTTCGCGGAAGCGCATGTTGAGCGCGTCGATCAGCAACAGCCGTCCGATGAGCGGCTCGCCTTTGCCCAGGATGAGCTTGATGACCTCGGTCGCCTGCATCACGCCAACCAGGCCCGGCAGTATCCCCAGCACTCCGCCTTCGGCGCAACTGGGAACCAGGCCCGGCGGCGGCGGCTCAGGATAGAGGCAGCGGTAGCAGGGACCGTCTTTGGTGGCAAAGACGCTGCACTGGCCTTCAAAGCGGAAGATGGAGCCGTAGACGTTGGGCTTGCCCAGCAGCACGCAGGCGTCGTTCACCAGGTAGCGCGTGGGAAAGTTGTCCGTCCCGTCGGCCACGATGTCGTAGTCCTTCAGGATCTCGATCGCGTTGGCGCTGGTGAGCATGGTGTCGTGCTTCACCACGTTGAGCGCCGGGTTCAGCGCCTTCAGCTTCTCCTCGGCGGAGTCGAGCTTCTTACGGCCAATGTCCTTGGTGGAGTGGATGATCTGGCGCTGGAGGTTCGAGGCATCCACCACGTCGAAGTCGACCAGGCCGAGCGTGCCAATGCCGGCCGCGGCCAGGTAAAAGGCGAGCGGCGAGCCGAGACCGCCGGTGCCGACGCAGAGAACCTTGGCGGCTTTCAGGCGCTGCTGGCCCTCCATCCCCACTTCAGGCAGGATGAGGTGGCGCGAATAGCGGGAGAGCTCGTCGGTGGTGAGCTCTGGAAGCTGGGCGGGTTCGACGGCGATCGGCATAATTCTCAGTTCGTAGTTGTCAGTTTTCAGTTGTCGGCAAAATGATGCCGAAGGTGCGATTGCCGTGCGGGGCTAGCGCCCTCCGGCGATCGAGGGGATGATGGTGAGCGTGTCGGTCGCGGTGACAGCGGTGTCTTCCTTCTGGGGAAGATAGCGCACGTCGTCGTCGTTCAGATACAGGTTAACAAAGGCGCGGACACGGCCTTCGGGGGTGAACAGGTGTTTGCGCAGCTCGGGGCGGTCGAGGGTGAGCGCTTCAAGGGCGCCGGACACGCTGGGCGCGTTCACCGCGATGCGGTCCTGCCCGTCGACGAAGGGGCGCAAGGGCGTGGGAATGAGGATGAGCATAGCTGTGGATGACCTCGCTTGTTCGATGCTCTAGAAACCCGGTGGAATCAGGATACTGGACTGGATGAGCTAGCGCGGCCGCGACGCTGCCGGTCAGGCGGGATCGACGAGGATGGTCTGCGGCTCGAAGCGCTTGTCTTCCTCGGTGCTGCCGGCGAGGAGGAAGGAGTTGGTCTGGGCGGCTTTGCCCTGGCTGACTTCGGTGATGACGTAAGCGCAGCCGATCCAGTGGGCTTCAGCGAAGTCGGTCTGGGACCACTGGGCGGGGTGGTCGGGGTGGGAGTGGTAGAAGCCGGCGATGTCGAGGCCCTGGCTGGCGGCGTCGCGCTGGATGCGGACCAGCTCGAGGGGGGCGATGTGGTAGCGGTTGTGGGCGGAGTCAGTGCGGGTGTTGGCGGCGCGGACGGCCGCGGTGACATGCCAGCCTTCGGGAGTGGAGCTGCCGAGAAGGGCGCCGCAGCACTCGTGCGGGTAGGTCTGCTCGCCGTGGGCGCGGATGGAGCGGTAGACGGCGCTGGAGATGCGGAGGGTCGACATTGAGTTCATGGTAGAGCAAGGAGCAGCGGACGGCGAAAAGTGCGAAAAAATAAAACGGCGATGTCTTATGGAGTCATGGAGTTACGCCCTGTAAATGCAGTAAAACAGAGAACAAGCCAGCAAGGAGCCAACGGCGGGGGCATCGAGGATTGCGCGAAAATAAAAAACGGCGATGTCTTATGGATTCATGGAGTTACGCCCTCTAAGTGCAGTGATCGTCCGTTTTCGGACACTTTGGTCAAGTTGTCTGTTCTCACTGGCATAGAGCGTATCCCGGGTTGTCGCAGAGGTGGGTCATTGGTCGCTTTTTCCGGCTCCTGAAATGCGAAAGCCCGCCAAGGAGGGCGGGCCTGCTTCTTCTAACTGTTTTTAGTCTATCAAATGCGAATCCCTGGACTGCATATTTTGACAACTATTTTTTCTTGTTGATAATAAATTGTTTAAGTATGTTTTCCACAGGGTGTGGGGCTTGACTCAATTGCACCAGAATTGGTGCAGACGGCTTTTGGAGCGGCTTGGTGGGGCACTCGAAACCCCCGGGGGCTTTGAAAAGGCTGCGGAAGTGGGCTGATTTGCAGCGAAAGACCTCAGGGGCTCAAGCCTAAGTCCTTTGTTTAGGCAGCAGGCGGCACGACTAAAGTCGTGCCCTGACACATTTTTGCCCGTTTCGCAGAGTTTTTCCGCCTGCTGTAAAAGCGCTCAGCCGACGCCCACTTCCTCCGCGCGCAGGGGAGCCAGGCGCGTCGTTTCCAGCTCGCCCCGGTAGAACATGTTGAAGGTGTCGAACGGGATGAGGCGCTTTCCGTCGGGATGGGCGATGTGGATGCAGCTCTTCTTCACGCTGCGCACGTCGAATGCCTCCGCGTCGATGAACTGCACGATGAGTACGCGGAACAGGTTCTTGTAGCCGATGTTTTTGGGCAGGAGAATCTTGGGCAGGCAGCAGAGCAGCTCGCGCAGGGTGGACGCCTGCGAGGCCGGCGAGTGGTTGGTGGCGAAGAGCTTGAACAGGTGATCGCGGATGCCGCTCTCCTGCTCGTACACGATGGTGTTTCGGGCTCCGTCGATGAGGACTTCGGGCGGGATCATGCCGGTGAGGGGCACCACTTTGGAATCGAGCTTGAGCGCGTAGGCCATGGCCAGCGCATCGGGATGGCAGGGGACGGGGATCAGGTCCTCGGGGCGAAAGACGCTGGTCTGCTCCAGGATGCGGCGGCGGACTTCAGTGAGCGTGAGGCGGTGGTGCGCGGAGTCAAAGCCCTGTACACGGCCAGCCTGCTGCACCGGCTGGATGGTGACGCCGCGGACGGCGGGCTGCTGGAGGGCGAAGTCGATGATGGGGCCGAGCTCGTCGTCGTTGACGCCGCGCTCCACGGTGACGACGAGCGTGGTGGAGATGCCGAGGTCGTTGAGGCGTTCGAGCGCTTTCTGGCGGATGGAGCGCAGATCGGCTCCGCGCAACTGCATCAGGGGCTCGCGGCGGAGCGAATCGAACTGGAGATAGACCTCGAATTCGGGCATGAAGCCGGCGAGGCGTTTGGCGAATTCCACGTCCTGGGCGATGCGGATGCCGTTGGTGTTGACCATGAGATGGCGGATGGGGCGCTCTTTGCACATTTCAAGGACGCGGAAGAAGTCGGGATGGAGCGTTGGCTCGCCGCCGGAGATCTGCACGACGTCGGGCTGCTTCTCGTTGCGGACCACGCAGTCGAGCATGGCCTCGATCTGGGCGAGGCTGCGGAACTCGGTGCGGTGCTGGCCGCTGCCGGCGTAGCAGATGGGGCAGGTGAGGTTGCAGGCGTCGCAGATTTCAATGAGCGTGAGGCAGGAGTGCTGCTCGTGATCGGGGCAGAGTCCGCAGTCGTAGGGGCAGCCGTATTTGACGGGCGTGTTGTAGACCATGGGCTGCTCAGGCGTTTTGATGAAAACTTCGCGCGCGCGGCGGTAGTAGTCGATGTCGTCGGCGACGAGGACGCGCTGGTGGCCGTGCTGGGGGCAGCGCTTGAGCATCCACACTTTGCCTGCTTCAAAGACGATCTTGGCGTCGATGCGGCGATAGCAGGTGGAGCAGATGGAGATGGCCACGTCGTAGAAGAGGTAGGGGCGGAGCTTGTCAGTCATGGCTGGTTCCTGTGCGGGCTCGGTTGAGTGCGGTTGGGGTGTGGGAGGATTGTACGCGGCGGCGGTTATTTGGATTGGCCATTTTCCTCGCGTCAACCGGATTGAGAGCTCTTGATCGTTTCCTATCTTGAACGCAAGTTACGGTTCCGGTGGCAGTTTGGGTTCGTCGGAGGTGTCGAAGAGTTTCTGCGTGCGGTCCGAAGGGCCGGACGCGCGGTCATAAATGGCGCCAGCGATCCAGAGAATGATGGCGACGGCCATGCCCACCAGCGATATGGCCATGGCGACGAGCTCGGCGAGGCCGGTGACCATGAAGAGCCCGACAAGAGCCTGGCCGAAGCTGGAACTGCCGGACGCAACCGCCCACTGAATCCCGCACAGTCCGCCGGACACGAGGAAGACGGCGGCGCAGATGGAGAGCATCCTGGCGGGGCCTTCGAGATTTGCCCACGGCAATTTCATTGGTGATCCTGCTTGTCGGGGGAGAAGCGTCCGAGGGCAATGGCGATGACCCGGACGACCAAAGTGCCGACCAGGCCAAGGAGCGAAAGAACCATCAACAACACGGAAGGCAAGCTGAGCCAGTTGGTGTGAAACTCCTGATCGGACGAGGGCAGGATCATGGAGAGACCGCACAATCCGAGCCCAAGCCCAAAGAGAACCGCAAAGACGGTGAGGAACTTGGCGAAGGATGATCCGTTCCTACGGCGCATGGTGAAAGTGTAGGGGCGCTGGGCAATCGGGGAATAGCAGATGTGACAGTTTTGAAAGTGAGCGGAAATTACGGCCGAACGGCCGCTATGGCTCTTTCGATTGGCCCTTAATTCCCTTAACGATCGCGACACAAATCCACACACCAAGCGTAAGCAACAGCGCAAGCGCGGATAACGCCATTGCGGCGAGCGAAACGGCGTCGAGAGGGCCGACGCCGAATTCCTGGGTGCTCTTTCCGATGCCGCGCGCTGCCAGTGCAAAGTCCAGCCCGCAGAGCCCCACGCCGCAGAGGAAAACTAAGGCCAGCACAAGGACGATTTTTGCGAAGATGCTGCGGTCAGCCCAGAACGACATGTTCAAGCACCATTCTGCGCGCTCGGCGCCGGTCGTTCAAGTAAAGCACGCCCAGAGCCACCAATCCCGCAACGCAGGCCCACTGGATCAGGTTCATGCCGGCGACGAGGGGCTGGGGTTTGAGGAAGTCGATGGTGAGGCGCCAGGCGAGGTAGGCGGCGAGAAAGATGCGGAAGCGTGCGCCTTCCGGGAGGCGCCACGGGCGGCTGAGGATGAAGGCGAGAGCGGCGAGAAAGAGGATCTCGTAGAGTTGCGTGGGATGGCGGCCGATGCCGTCGCCGAAGTTGACGGCCCAGGGGAGGGTGGTGGGTTTGCCGTAGGTGTCGTCAGCGAGGCCGGCGAGGAAACAGCCGACGCGGCCGACAGCGATGCCGGTGCAGAGGGGCAGGACGAAGAGGTCGCCGGTGCGGGAGCGGATGCCGGAAACGCGCTTGACGAGCTCGACTGCGAGCCAGCCGCCGAGAAGTCCGCCGACGATGGTTTTTCCGCCGGGGGAGATGAGCAGCGCGAGCAGATGGCCGGAATGCGCGGCGGCGAGGACGGTGGGCCACTGCTCGGCCAGTCCCAGCAAGCGGCTGCCGGCGAGCGCGCCCACGGCGGCTGCCGCGATGATGGTCCAGCGCTCGGGCTCGGCGAGGATGTCGCCGCGGCGGGAGCGCTGCAAGCGGAAGACGGCGTATCCCGCGGCGTAGGCCAGGGTTTCAAGCACCGGGTGCCATGCCGGGTGCGAACCGGTGGGGATCATGCGAGCCAGTATAGCCGGGGAGGTAGCGGCGCGCTTTTGATGACGGCCTGTGTATGGACGATGGTGGCGCGTTGTGGCTTAGATGGACCAGGACCACTCGCCTTCATCCCAGAAGCGTTCGCTTAGATACTTGTCGGCGGAGTCGGGGAGGACGGTTACGATCATTGCTTCGCGGTGGGCGGCGTATTCTTCGCGAGCAATTTTGAGTGCGGCAGCGAGGGCGGCGCCGGCGGAGATGCCGATGAGGACGCCTTCGTCGCGGGCGAGTCGGCGGACCATGTTGTAGGCGGCTTCGGTTTCGATCTCGATGTTGCGGCTGGCGAGGGTGGGGTCGTAGATGGCGGGGACGAGGGAGGTGGGCATGTGCTTGAGGCCTTCGAGGCCGTGAAAGGGCGAGTCGGGCTGGACGCTGATGGCCTGGAGGCTGGGGTTGAATTCGCGCAGGCGGCGGGTGACGCCGGTGAAGGTGCCGGAGGTGCCGAGGCCGGCGACGAAATGGGTGATGCGGCCATCGGTCTGGGTCCAGATTTCGGGAGCGGTGGTGCGGTAATGGGCCTGCCAGTTGGCGGGGTTGGAGTACTGGTCGGCATAGAAGAAGCGCTGAGGGGAGTTGGCGGCGAGCTCGCGGGCGCGGTGGATGGCGCCGTCGGAGCCGAGGTCGGGGTCGGTCCAGTCGATGGTGGCGCCGTAGGCCTGGAGAATGCGCTTGCGCTCAGGGGAGACGCTGCCGGGCATGGCGAGATGGACGGGGAAACCGAGGGCGGCGCCGAGCATGGCGAAGGCGATGCCGGTGTTGCCGCTGGTGGCGTCGAGGAGGGTTTTGCCGGGACCGAGGAGGCCGCGGGACGAGGCATCGCGGAGGATGGAGAAGGCGGCGCGGTCTTTGACGCTGCCGCCGGGGTTGGCCCACTCGGCTTTGCCGAGGAGGGTGATGCCGGAGAGACCGGCAGCGAGGCGGGTGAAGCGCAGGAGGGGCGTGATGCCGATGCGGTGGATGACGGGGGTGCCGGGTTGGGAAGGGGGCGTGTCGGTCATGGGCTGCCGGGCTGGAGGTAGGAGCCGCAAGCGGAAGCGGCTATCATTGGGGGTGCTGGGAAGTCAGAACTGCACAGTCTTTATCCTACCGAGAAACGGGGCCGGGGAATGGGAAAGAAGCGCGATCGCAATTTTGAGGAAATGCTGGACGAGCTGCGGGGGCAGGGGTTCGCAGTAACGCCGTACGCGGGCGCGCCGGGCGGGATGGAAGTGGCGAAGGACGGGGTGGCTGCGGTGCTGGTGCCGGGGGTGACAGACGATCGCTGGGAGAGCGGCGGGGCGCGGCTGGCGGTGACGCCGGGTTTGGTGGTGCGGGGGGAGATAGCGCGGTTGGTGGACCGAGGCTACCAGAAGTTTATTAAGACTTCCCAATATGAATTGCCGGCGACGGCAGGGCAATTGCAATCCATCCATGCATTTACCGAGGAGCTGAACCAGCTTACGGGAGCGCTGGGCCTGTATAACGAGGCGCTGGGGACGACGAGCGACCTTTACCAGTACGACCGGCTGAAGGGTCGGGAGGCGGAGTAGGTGCGGGCGGCGGGACCGTGGGAGCTGGGCGACGGGCACTGAGAGCCTGGAGTGCGTGATTTGGTTGGGGTACGCGGGCGGGGACGCTCGGGCTACAGCCGGCCGGGAGGCCGGGACTACCTGATGGCCGGCGGTGCCTTGCCGTCGGTTTCAGAATCACGCTGAGCTGGTGCAGGCGCCGGAGTGTGCTCCTCCCGAGGTGTGGGAGTGTGAGCCATCCGAAGCTGCTGACGGACGAAACCGAACGCCGCCTTTCTACGCGAATACCGGTGAACGAGCGCGCGACGCTGCTGCAGGGGCATCTGGGCAGTTCTACGCACTGCACGCTGATCGACATGTGCCTGGATGGCTGCCGTTTGCGGGTGGATGGGGAGCTTCGCGTGGATCACGGCGCGAAGGTGGAGCTGGTGTTCCGGTTGTGCGGAGCGGCGTTCCGGCTGAGCGGGGTGACGGAGTGGACGGGGCGCGCGCAGGAGGTCGGGGTGTCGTTCAGGGAAGTAAGCCCGCGGCGCGAGGCGGAGCTGGTGGAGGCGCTGGGCGAGCTGGCGGGGAAGCTGGAGGCGAAGCGGGCAGAAGAAGCTCGGGCGGATGAGGCCAGGAAGGGGCTGCGAGGGACCGTGGAGCGGCTAACAGCGGAGCTGGAGCGAAAGCGGGGACGGGAAGCGGAGGCGCGGGCGGAGGCGGAGCAGGCGGCAAGTGAAGCACTGCATGCGCAGGAGACGCTGGAAGCGGCGAAGAAGGATTTGGCGAAGGCTGAGAGGGCCATGGCGGAGCGTGCACGCAGTGTGGCGGCGGAGATAGGGCCAGCGAGGACCGTAGGAGCACCACCGGCAGACTTGCAGAAGCCAAAGGGGGATGGCGGAATGCCGCGGCCGGCGCCAACGGGGCGGGAGCGCAGGCGGGCGGCGCGGCATGCGGTGGATTCGACGGCAACGATATTCCTGGTGGATGTGCGTTCAAACGTGAGCGGGCGGATTGTGGATGTGAGCATGAGCGGATGCCGGATCCGTTTGCCGGAGAAGTTTCCGGTGGGGATATACCGGCGGGTGGAAGTGGAGTTTCTTCTGGATGGACTGCCATTCCGGCTGCCGGGGGTGGTGCAGTCGCTGCACGACCGGTTCACGGCGGGAATCCGGTTTGTGGATCTGAGCGAGCGGAAGCAGGAGCAGCTTTCCTTTGTGATGGAAGAGATTACCCAAGAGACGGAAGAGGGCGAGACGAAGGCGGGGTGAAGCGCTGAGGAAATCAGGGCTTGCGGCGGGCGCGCTGGCGCTGGAGTTCGCGATAGAGATCGCTCTTTGAGCGGTTGAGTTCGCGGGCGAGGTGCTTGAGGGCTTCTTTCTCGTCCATGCCGGACCCGGATTGGAGTTGGGCGACACGGTCCATTATCGAGTCCCGGGTCCCCAGGGGCGAGGGACCCGGGGCACCCGGACCTAAGGCACGCGCAGGGGCTTCGATGAGGAGAGTGATTTCGCCGCGGACGCGGTCGCGGGAGGCGAGCTGGGAGCGGATTTGGGCGACGGGGCCGCGCAGGAATTCTTCGTAGGCCTTTGTCAGCTCGCGGGCGAGGACGATGGGGAGATCGGGGCCGAAGACGGATTCGAGATCGGCGAGCGTGTCGAGGATGCGGTGGGGCGCTTCATAGAAGATGAGAGTGCGCGGCGCGGTGCCGGCTTGTTCGGCAATGGATTCAAGGCGGGTGCGGCGCGGGCCGGCTTTTTCAGGCAGGAAGCCGAGGTAGGTGAATTCGGCGGAGGGCAGGCCGCTGGCGACGAGCGCGGTGAGGGCGGCGTTGGCGCCGGGGATGGGGATGACGGGGATACCTGCGCCAATGGCGGCGCGGGCGAGGAGCATGCCGGGATCGCTGATGCCGGGCATACCGGCGTCGGTGACGATGGCTATGCGGGCGCCGTTGCGGAGCGACTCGACCAGGCTCAAGGAGCGCTCGTGTTCGTTGTGCTCGTGCAGGCTCTCGGTGCGGGTGGAGATGGCGTAGTGGTTGAGGAGCTTCTGGGTCTGGCGAGTGTCTTCGCAGCAGATACGGTCGGCGCGGCGGAGGACGTCGAGGGCGCGGAGGGTGATGTCGCCGAGGTTGCCGATGGGGGTGGCAACGAGGTAGAGGCCGGGGGCGAGCGGAGTGGGGTCGGACGGCATGGAGTTAGAGTTCACAGTTCGTAGTTCGTAGTTCACGGTTCGTAGTTCGCAGTGAGTTCGCCGCAGCGCGCAGCGTCCCCACTCGCGATGGGATTATTCCTTGGGGGAATTGTAAGCGGGATGCCAACCGCCGCGAAGCGCGCGACTGTGTACTACGAACTGTGAACTGAGATCTAGGAATCGGCTTCCTGGCGTTCGTAGCGGCGCTGCTCGCTGAGCAGGGACATGGAGCTCATGAGGTTCTGGACGCTGACGATGCCGACGACGCGGCCGCTTTCGGTGACCGGAATGAGGGAGAGGCCACGGCCTGCAGTGAGGCGGCGGATGGTGGCGCCGAGAGTGTCCTCAGGGCGGGCGACCTGAAAGGCGCGGTTCATGACGGATTGCACGTAGCCGTTGCCGTCGCTGCGCAAAGCGTCGACGATGCGCTGGCGGGAGACGATGCCGACCAGGTGGGGGCCGCGGACGACGGGGAAATCTTCCTGGAGGGAATGGACGCAGCGGGAGAGCGCGTCGGCGAGCGTGTCTGATGGGGAGAGGGTGGCGAAGTCGGTGAGCATGACTTCGCTCATGCGGACGGTGTCAACGACGGACTGGAAGAAGACGCCCTGGTCCTCGATCTGGGCGCCGATCATGATGAAGAAGCCGGCGATGACGAGCCAGTAGCTGTGCAGCAGGAGTCCGCCGACCATGAGGGCGAGGGCGAGGACCTGGCCGACGCCGGTGGCGGCGCGGCTGGCCGAGGCGGCGCCATGGGCGCGAGCGAATCTGCTGCGGAGGATCCGGCCGCAATCGAGCGGGTAGGCAGGCAGGAGGTGGACAACGCCGAGGCCGGCCTGCATCCAGACCATGGCGCGGAGCAGGTGGGAGGGAGAGATGAGGGGGTGGAGGAAGAGGTCGATGGTTCCGCCGGCGCCGGCGATGAATGCGCCCAGCGCGCATGCGGTGAGGAGATTGGCGACGGGGCCGGCTGCGGCAAGAGAGAACTGGCCGCTGCCGCTGGTGGCAAGCTCCTGACTTTCCGGAGTGGCATAGGCGAAGAGACCGCCGATGGGGAGCAGGAGGATGGCGCGAAGGCGGATGCCGTACCAGGCGGCGACGAGGAGGCGGGCGATTTCGCGAACGAGGATGGCGCCGCAGACGATGAAGAAGAGAGCGAGTCCGCGCATTTTGGAGAGGGGACCGCCTTCCGTGACACCGAGGCCGAGGCACACGACTGCGAGGAGCAAAAAGAAGGTGTGGACGCGCAGTTCGACGCCCAACCAACGGCCCAGTGGAAGTGACCATCCTCGCATAGGGATATTGTAGAGGGTCGGGGGGCGCTGGCGGCGGGAGTTATTCTGGGGTGCGATGCGCATCATTGCGGGGAGACTGCGGTCGCGGAGGTTCGAGGCTCCGGCGGGGCTGGCAACGCGCCCGACGAGCGACCGGCTGCGAGAGACGCTGTTCAACGTGCTGGCGGCCCGCACGGAGGGTGCGGCGTTTCTGGATTTGTATGCGGGGTCAGGCGCGGTGGGAATGGAGGCGCTGAGCCGGGGCGCGGCGCGGGTGGTGTTTGTGGAGCGCGTGGCGGGGGCGCTGAAGGTGCTGCGGGGGAATCTGGCGGGGCTGGAGTTGGGGGAGGGAGTGGAGGTCAGGGCGGAGGGTGTGGGGACGTATTTGCGGAGAGTGGTGGGGAGTGCGGATCCCAGGTCCCCAAGTGCGAGGGACCTGGGGCACCCGGCCGCGAAGGTGAGGCGCCCGGGGTTCGATGTGGTGTTTCTTGATCCACCGTACGATGCGGAGGGTGAGTACGAGATGACGCTGGGGCTGCTGGGTGATGCGAGCTTCCATCCCAGGTCCCCAAGTGCGAGGGACCTGGGGCACCCACTCTTAAATCAGGGGGCAACTGTGATTGCGGAGCATCGGCGGAAGGACGTTTTGAAGGATCGATATGGCGCGCTGGAGCGGACGCGGCTTTTGCTGCAGGGCGATGCGGCGTTGAGCTTTTACGCGAGATCGAGTCAGCAGGTCAGCGAGCTGGCAAGTCAGCCGGGATAGCTTGCGGTTGGAATGAAAACGAGGGCAGGTATGAAGCACATGCGGGTTTTGACATTGGGCTGCTTGGCGGTGATCGCGGCGGCTGTGCTGCAGGCGCAGGATTGGACCATCGGGCCGTTTACGCGGCCGGCGAGCGGGAATCCGGTGATTGCGCCTGCGCAATCGACGTTTCAGGACCCGATCGAAAAGGCTCCGGTGCACTGGGAGGCGCTGCATACGTTTAACCCGGCGGCGATTGTGCGCGCGGGGAAGGTGTATGTGCTGTACCGCGCCGAGGACGATTCGGGGACGATGCAGATCGGGATGCACACCTCGCGGCTGGGGCTGGCGGAGAGCGCGGACGGGATCCACTTTACGCGGCGCGCGGAGCCGGTGTTTTATCCCGCGGACGATGACCAGAAGGCGCGCGAGTGGCCGGGCGGCGTGGAGGATCCGCGGCTGGTGGAGCTGGAAGACGGGACTTACGTGCTGACCTACACGCAGTGGAACCGGGTGACGTACTCGGTGGGGATTGCGACGTCAAAGGACCTGGAGCACTGGACCAAGCAGGGGCCGGCATTTTTGACGGCGGCGGGCGGCAAGTACGCGGGGCTCAAGTACAAGTCGGCGGGAATTGTGACGCGGCTGGACGCGAAGAAGGGCCGGATGATCGCGGCAAAGATTGACGGGAAGTACTGGATGTACTGGGGCGAGGGCGCGATTCACCTGGCGACGTCAGAGGATGCGATTCACTGGACGCCGATGGAAGGTGCGGATGGGACACCGTTGGAGGTGCTGAAGCCGCGCGCGGGGCACTTCGACAGCTCGTTTCCGGAGACGGGACCGCCGCCGGTTTTGACCGACAAGGGGATTGTGGTGCTGTACAACGGCAAGAATGCGCCCAAGGGCGGAGACAAGGCGATGGGGCCGAATGCGTATGCGGCAGGCGAGGCGCTGTTCGACGCGGATGACCCGGTGCGGCCGGTTGCGCAGACGGATCAGCCGGTACTGAAGCCGGAGCTGCCGTACGAGAAGACGGGACAGTATGCGGCGGGGACCACGTTTGCCGAGGGGCTGGTGTACTTCCACGGGCAGTGGTTTTTGTACTACGGGTGTGCGGATTCGCTGGTGGCGGTGGCGACGGCGCCGGGACCGCAGCCACCGGCTGGAGTGGCGCGGGGGTACTATCTGCACCCGAACGACAGGGTGGCGTTTTACGGGGACAGCATCACGGAGCAGAACTACTACAACCAGTGGGTGGAGTTGTACACGATCACGCGGTTCCCTCTGATGCGGGTGCATTTCACCAATGCGGGCGTGGGTGGCGACCGCGTGATCGGGGGCTGGGCTGGGCCGATCGACGAACGGTTGCAGCGCGATGTATTTCAGCAGAAGCCGAGCGTGATCACGATCATGCTGGGGATGAACGATGGAGGATACCAGGCGACGACGCCGGAGATCGATGCGACGTATCGGAACGGGTACGAGCATATTCTCGACTCGATCCAACAGAATGCGCCGGATGCGCGGGTAACGCTGCTGGGGCCGTCGCCTTATGACGATGTTTCCGCGGCGCCGTATTTTGCGGGCGGGTACAACGGGGTGATGCAGCATTTTGCGGATGTGGACGCGCAACTGGCGAAGGAGCATGGAGCAGCGTTCGCGAACCTGAATCCGCTGGTGGTGGAGGCGCTGACCAAGGCGGAAGCTCTGGATCCGCGCGTGGCGACGCTGCTGCTGCCGGACCGTGTGCATCCCGATCCGCTGGCGCACTGGGTGATGGCGGAGGCGCTGCTCAAGGGTTGGAATGCGCCGGCGGTGGTGTCGAACGTGGCCATCGATGGGCAGGCGGCGCGCGTGGTGGCGGCGGAAAATGCGGCGGTGAACGGATTGACGAGAGATGGCGGCGTGCTGCGCTGGAGCGAGACGGAAAATGCGCTGCCGCTGCCGCTGGTGAAAGACAATGCGACGACGGCGCTGCTGCTGGAGCTCACAGACATTGAAACGGCGCTGAATCAAGAGCCGCTGCGGGTGACGGGGCTGGAGCCGGGGAAGTACGTAATAAGCATTGACGGCAAGGAGATAGGGCAATTCTCTGAAGTGCAACTTGAGGCGGGGATCAACCTGGCCGAATACAACACGCCGATGCGGCAACAGGCGCAACAGGTGAGCTGGAATGTGCGCGACCTGGCGGAAGCGGATTACATCCACTCGCGTATGCGGATTGGGAAGGCCGACACCGGCGCGGAGGATGGCGCGGACCGGCTGCAGGCCTATGAGGATTCGCTGGAGGATGCGATCTATGCGCAGGCTGCGCCGGTTGCGCACGCATTCGAGGTGAGGCTGGTGGAGGCTCCCACGGCGCAGGGCGCACAATAAAAACATGGCGGAAATCACGTTCAGCTCAGTGCTGGAATCCGGCGATGGGGATTTGTTTTGCGTGGCTACGCATGCGCGCGGGCCGGCGGGCGCGCTGCCCATTACGGCGGAGATGCTGAGGAATGCGCCGTCGGGGAACTTGTTCGGACTGTCGCAAAACGCAGGGATGGGATGGGAGCCTGCGCGGCTGCTCGATCCGGAGTTTCTGATTCTGAGCACGCACGGCGGGCTGCGCGGGGAGGATGGCTCGGCAATCGCGCTGGGATTTCATACCGGGCACTGGGAAGTCGGGTTGCTGGTGGCGGAAGCGGCGCGCGAGCTGAAGGCGATGCATGCGGTGCCGTTTGCGGGTGCGTGCACGGATCCGTGCGACGGGCGGACGCAGGGCACGGCGGGGATGATGGATTCGCTGCCGTATCGGAATGACGCGGCCACGGTGCTGCGGCGGCTGATGCGGTCACTGCCCACGCGCAAGGGCGTGCTGGGCGTGGCCACGTGCGACAAGGGATTGCCGGCGATGATGATGGCGTTGGCCTCAAGCGGTGCGCTGCCCGCGGTGCTGGTGCCCGGAGGCGTGACGCTGCTGCCCGAGGAAGGCGAGGACGCGGGCAAGGTGCAGACCATCGGCGCGAGGTTTTCTCAGCAGCAGATCACGCTGGAGTATGCGGCGGAGGTGGGTTGCCGCACATGCGCTTCGCCGGGCGGCGGATGCCAGTTTCTGGGGACTGCGGCGACGTCACAGGTGGTGGGCGAAGCGCTGGGATTGTCGCTGCCGCACACGGCGCTGGCGCCGTCGGGCCACGCGATCTGGCTGGATGCGGCGAAGCGTTCGGCTCGGGCGCTGATGCGGATGCACGAGCAGAACATGGGCGCGCGCGATGTGCTGACCGATGCTGCAGTGCGCAATGCGATGGTGGTGCACGCTGCATTCGGCGGGTCGACCAACCTGCTGATTCATCTGCCGGCGATTGCGTTTCACGCGGGGCTGCGGCGGCCGACGGTGGAGGACTGGGCCGCGGTGAACCGGCAGACGCCGCGGCTGGTGGACGCGCTGCCGAATGGGCCGCGGGGATTTGCAACCGTGCAGGTATTCCTGGCCGGTGCGGTGCCGGAGGCGATGCTGCATCTGCGCCGGGCGGGGCTACTGGACACGAGCGCGCGCACGGTGAGCGGCGAGACGTTGGACGCGTGCCTGGACTGGTGGGAGCAGAGCGAGCGGCGGCGCGCACTGCGCGATGAACTGAAGCGCGTGGACGGGATCGAGGCTGGGGACGTGATCATGAGCGCGGAGCAGGCGCGGCGGCGCGGGCTGACGCCGACGGTGTGCTTCCCTGTTGGAAATCTGGCGCCGGAAGGATCGGTGATCAAGAGCACGGCCATCGATCCGTCGCTGATGGACGAGAAGAACGTGTATCGGCATAGCGGGACGGCGAAGGTGTTCACGACGGAAGAGGCGGCGATCGGGGCGATCAAGGCCGGCGGGGTGACGCAGGGCGATGTGGTGGTGCTGATCTGCGGCGGACCGAAGGGCGCGGGAATGCAGGAGACGTACCAGGTGACGTCGGCGCTGAAGATGCTGCCGCACTGCAAGCATGTTGCAGTGATCACCGATGCGCGGTTCAGCGGGGTTTCGACGGGAGCGTGCATCGGGCACGTGTCGCCGGAAGCGCTGGCGGGTGGACCTGTTGGCAAGGTGCGCGACGGCGACTGGATCGAGATCGTGGTTGACCGCGAGCGGCTGACTGGATCGGTAAACCTGATGGGCAACGCAGAGGGACTTCGGTTCGATGCGGCGGAGGGAGCGCGTCTGCTGGCGGAACGAGGGCCACGCGGGGACCTGCGGCCGCATCCGGATCTGCCCGACGACACGCGGCTGTGGGCGGCACTGGTGCAGGCTAGCGGCGGCGTGTGGGGCGGGTGTGTGTACGACGCGGAGAGGATTGTGAAGAAGCTGGAGGCCTAGCGGCGTTTATAGAAGGGCAGGACGATTAGCGTGGCGAGGCCGATGGCGACCAGTAGAGCGAAGAGCATGACGCCGTAGGCCACCACAAGATTGACGCCGCGCGGAGCCTTGTCAACGTCGTTGTCTTCGGGTGCGGTGTCCGGCCTATTACCGTCATTCATACTTGAGCGACTCCACGGGGTCCATCTGCGCGGCGCGCGTGGCGGGCACGGTGCCGAAGACGATGCCGACGATAGTGGCCGAGGCCAGCGCGATGAAGATGGACAGGTAGGAAATAGGCAGGTCGTAGTCGGTGAAGAAGCGGACGGAGAGCGGCAGCATGAGCCCGACGAGTGTGCCTATAATGCCGCCCGCGAGTGAGATGATGACGGCTTCCGCCAGGAACTGGAGCTTGATTTCGCGGTAGGTGGCGCCCAGAGCCTTGCGGATGCCGATCTCGCGAATGCGCGCGCGGACCGTAGCCAGCATAATGTTCATGATGCCGACGCCGCCGACGGCCAGGGTGACGGCGGCGACCAGCACCAGGACCGCGGTGAGAATGTTGGAGACGGTGGCGGCCATGTGCAGCACGTCGCGCAGGTCCTGCGTTTTATACACGGAATTGGGGCGATGGTGGGCGCTGACGATGCGGGGGATGTCGTTGGCCGCGTCGGCCACATCGCTCATGCTGCGCATGGAGAAGTAAATCTGCTTTACGTTCTCAGTGCCGCTGAATAGGCGGGCCACGGAGAAGGGAATCAGGATGGTCTGGTCGGCGATTTCGGACTGGCCGAAGTCGCTCATGCTCTCTTTGAAGACGCCGATGATGGTGAATGGAATGCCGGTGATCTCAAACTCGCGACCCACGGCTGCGTCCTGGTTGCCATAGCGCAGCTTGGCAAACGTCTCGGTGACGACAGCGCAGTTGATGTGGCGTTCATCATCGGTTTGGTCGAAGAAACGGCCATAGGGAACGAGCAGGTTGCGGATGTAGCGATAATCGGGGCTGACGCCGAGAACCAGCGTGTCCTTGACCACGCCGCCGCCGAAGCTGATGCGATCATTCATCTGCAGCACCGGCGACGAGTACATGATGCCGGGCAACTGCTCATCTACTGCCTTTTCATCCTCGCGGGTCAGAAAATCGTTGTAAATGACGTTCTCAGTGCCCGATGCGCCGCCGCCGGCGTACTCCAGCTCAACCTCATTGGTGCCGATCTTCTGGATCTCAGCGAGGATGAACTGCTTGCCGGTGAGGCCGATGGTGACGACGAGGATGACCGACGCCGTGCCGATGACCATGCCCAGCGCAGTCAGCATGAAGCGGACTTTGCTGGCACGGAAGCTGTCGAGCGCAATCCTGAGGATCTCACTGAGCACCATGGTGCGGCGGGCGCTGAGAAGAGTCTCCTCAAAAGTGACGCGGCGTTTCTGTTGGACAGTCGGCATGAGGCCTTGCACAGGCTTTCCTACTTCAAAGATGCGTCCGGACGGCTTCGGGGTTCCGCAATCGTCGGACAGAGTTTCCGGAACCGCCTACTTTCCATCATATTTCTCCAGCCACTTCAATTCTTCGCGAACCTTGACGTAACCGTGCCAGGGGTTTCTGCCCAGGCCGTGGCCCTCGCCGGGAAAGACGAGGAATGTGTGCGGAATCCCCAGTTGATCGAGGGCCCGCTCCATGGTGACGCCCTCCAGGTAGCTGACGCGGATGTCAGCGCCGCCCTGGACCTGGTGGGTGGGGGTTTTGACCTTGTCGAAACGGAAAAGGGCAGCTTCGCTCTGGTAAAGATCGGCGTTCTCCCAGGGCTTGCCGCCCAAGTACCAGGCATCGTCCCAGGTCTCGTCGTCGTTGCCCCAGTTGGCGGCGTGCTCCACAGCTCCGGCGCCGGTGACGGCGGAGCGGAAGCGCGTGGTCTGCGTGATGAGCCAGTTTGTCATGTAGCCGCCGTAGCTGTAGCCGCCAATGGCCAGATGATCGGGGTCGGCGATGCCATCCTTCACCAGTGCATCAACGCCTTCCAGGATGTCGCGGCCAGGCTTGGAAACAAGGTGGGGTTCGATCGCGAGCATGAAGTCGTCGCCATATCCCGAGGATCCGCGGTAGTTGGGGCGGAAGACGAGCCAGCCATTGGCGGCGGCCAGCGTGGCCCAGTCGTACCAGTCGGCGCCGAAGCGGTTGCCGTCGGCATCGGCGGGGCCGCCGTGGATGAACGTGAACATGCGCAGGTGCTTTGCGCCCTTTTTTCCCGGAGGATAGATGAGCACGCCTTCCACCTTGACGCCGTCGTCAGCGGTCCAGGTGTAGCTCTGCCATTCCGGCTGCGCGCGCTGGGCAAAGATGGGATTGAAGTTGGTTACCGCGGTGAGCTGGTCGGGGTGCAGCGGGTCTGCAGCAAGGTAGAGCTGCGTGGGGTCGTCGATGGTGGAATGGCGCACCGCGATCGCATTGGAGTGGAGCGCCGTGGCCAGGCCGGAGTAGCTGCCGGCGCGTCCGGGAAGCCTGGTGGCCTGTGCACCATCGACGAGGTAGAGTTGCTCTTCGGCGCCTTTCAGGCCGGGAGCCAGCTCGCGGCCATCCGCCAGCAGCGAGAACTGCTCAAAGGATCCGTCGAAGGAAGCGCCGAGGCGATCAACCTTACCGGTTACCGGATCGATGCGATAGAGTCGGCCCTGCACGTCGCGATAAGGACCCTCGAGCGACCCCGACGCTGCGGTGACGATGAAGTAGAGGGAGCGGCTATCCGGCGCCCAGCGCAAACCGGACTCGAGAGCCTGGTTGTTGGTGAGGCGGCGGACTTCTCCGCCTTCCGCGGGAACCAGGTAGATCTCGTAGTTATCGGGGTTCTCAATGCGGTGATGGACGGGCAGCGTCTGAAAGGCGATTATTTTGCCGTCGGGCGAGGGCGCGATTTCCCCGATGGAGAAGACGCTGCGGGCGACGACGTTGGCTCCGGCGGGGAGATCGGTCTTATTCTCCGCGGATTGCTTGCCCTTTTCGCCGGCATTGGGCGGCGCAACGGCGAGAGCCGACGCAAGGGCGGGCGCGACGGACTGCTTCAGCAGCAGGTCGCCGCGATTCTGTTCGCGCCAGCGGACAACGTCTTTCCACTCCTTCTTTTGCGTCTCTTGTTCGGCCTGCGGAAGCGGCTGAGTAACCGAGTAGTAGATGGCGGCGCCGTCAGCCGACCACGCGAAGGAGTGCACGTCCAGCTTCTCGGAGAAGAGGGGCAGGGCCTCGCCGCCATGGACTGAGATGATCCAGATGCGGCTGGCCTTGGCGTCGTCGCCCGGTGTGCCCTCAGGGCCCGCGGATTCTCCGGGCAGGGCGCGGTCGCTCGCGAACACGATCCATTGGCCGTCGGGGCTCCATGCCGGGCTCGATTCGCTTCCGCCATGGGTAAGCGGGCGCAGGCCGCCGTGCGCACTGGAAAGCCACAGATCGTGGCGGAAGGCGCTGTTTTTCCAGTCCGGCGCTTCGGTGGCGATCACCGCCGTCGATCCATCGGGCGACAGAGCGGAGGAAGCGATGGAGGTGGTGTTGAAATACTCGTCCAGTGTGATGGCAGGCGGGTTGGTTTGAGCGAGGACGAAACCGCCGGAGAGGGCTGCCGCGGCAACGGCCGAAGCGCAAAAGCATCGGGAGAGCATAGGAGAAATATAATTGTGGGCGCCGGGAAGGCTGAAGATTTCTCCGGATTTGAAGCGCGATCGGGAGGCGACGGAAGGCGGAATGCGGATTGATGCCCATCAGCATTTCTGGCGTTTTGACGCGTCGAAGTACGCGTGGATCAGCAACGAAATGGCGCCGTTGCAGCGCGATTTCCTGCCTGAGGATCTAAAGCCATTGTTGGATGAATTGGGATTCGATGGCTCGATTGCGGTGCAGGCATGCCATAGCAGCGAGGAGACGGAGTGGCTTTTGGAATTGGCGAATGCGAATGCGTTCGTGCGCGGTGTTGTTGGCTGGGTTGACTTATGCTCGTCGGATGCGCCGCGGCAACTGGAGCGGCTTGCAGCGAACCAGAAGCTGGTGGGCGTGCGCCATGTGGCGCAGGACGAGCCGGACGATCAGTTTCTGCTGCGGCCGGATTTTCGGCGAGGGATTTCGCGGCTCAGCGAGTTCGGGCTGGCGTACGACATTCTGATCTACCCGCGTCATCTGCGCGTGGCCGCCGCTTTCGCACGGGGGTTCCCGGATCAGCGATTCGTGCTTGATCACATTGCCAAACCGTTGATTGGGGAAGGGGCGCTGGCGCCGTGGGAGAAGGACATTCGGGTGCTGGCGCAATTGCCCAACGTCTGTTGCAAGCTGTCGGGCATGGTGACGGAGGCCCGCTGGAGGCAGTGGGCGCGCGAAGATTTTCGGCCGTACCTCGATGTTGTATTGGAAGCATTCGGGCCATCGCGGCTGATGATCGGGTCGGATTGGCCTGTGTGCACGCTCTCGGCGAATCACCGGGACACGATGGCCATCGTGATGGACTACGTCGCACAGCTTTCGGCGGAGGAGAGGAACTCAATCCTGGGCGGCAACTGTGCGGCGTTTTACCGGCTGCCTGCGTAGTCTTATTGCAGGGTCCCGGAACTCCCTCTAGACTTGGAACAGCCCCGGAGGCCGCTGCAGTTTGACCCGGGTGTGCATGCGCGCGAAAGTGGCGGAATTGGCAGACGCACCAGACTTAGGACCGCAATTTCGGTCCTTGGCACTGCCCCGCACCGAAGCGCACGGACTCTCCTAAACCACACAAAACGGTTGTTTTAGGAGAAAATAATGCTTCGCACCGAGACGCACCCGAGCGCACCCGATTCCAAACCCAACTACCACCAAAACTGCCACTCGAGAGGGGTCGAGTGGTGGATGGTACGCGATAGTACGATAGGCCCATGGACCTTACCCAAGAGGCATTGCGCGCCCGCGTCCGTATTCATCCTAAGACCGGATGCTGGGAGTACACCGGAGCCTGCGACGCCAACGGCTACGGAAGGGTCTTCCTCTCCGGCAAGGAGAGAAAGGCTCCAAGAGTCTACTTCGAGGTCTTCGTCGGTCCTCTTCCCGCAGG
>DASZLE010000085.1:0-7002 GCA_035552475.1 Occallatibacter sp. | reverse complement strand
GGCATCGGTGTCGACAATCTTGGGACCGGCACCGTGGACGCGACCGAGAACTGGTGGGGCTGCCCATCTGGCCCAGGGAGCAAGAAGTGCGCGACCGTTTCCGGCCCCAACGTGACGTTTACGCCGTGGCTGACCTTCCCGTTTAACAGCGGTGACCGCGACTAGGACGAATTTCATGGGCTGAGAAGTCTTGGGCAGTCGGATCTGGTCGATCCGGCTGCCTTTGTTGTCAGTTGCTGGCCGGGCTTGCGCTTCCACTGCCGCCTTCGTCGGTGTCGCCGTCTTCTACCAGCACCGCGGAGAGGCCGACGAGGTTGAAGTTCATGGGCTCGGCTGCGCCGGTGGGGGTGAAGCTGACGCGGAGCGGATCGCGCTGCCAGGTGGCTTTGGCGCAGGCGGTCACCGCGGGGACGCCGGTGGCTGGAGGAGTGGGGGTCCAGGGTCCGATCTTCTTGGCCAATATGGGACGGCGGGCGCCGACCTGCGCGACCACGGCGTAAAGCTGATGTCCGCCGGAATTGAGCCCACAGTAGGCGGCGTTGTCGCGAAACCAGACGACCTGCGAGACGGCGGGGTCATAGTCGGGGAGCTTCATGGCGGTGACGTGGCCGTTGGTGCGGTCGATCATGATCCACGGACCGCGCTGCCAGATCCAATGCTCGGTCTTGTCGCCGGGCAGGGAGTCATTGAGGCGCAAGGCACGCCGTACGACGAAGCTGCGATCGGTGATGTCGTGGACTTCGCCGGTGGTCCAGTCTTTCACCTTGTCATCGACGATGAGAGGACGGACGTGGAGAGTCTTTTCGTCAGCGTTCGCGCCGGAGGGATCGGACACGATGCTGTAGGGAACGCGCTTGCCTGCGCCAATGCCGACGGTATGGGGCTTGGCGCGGCCACCCGCGAAGAGGGGAACGGGCAGAAGCAGAAGAGCAGCAGAGAGGGCCTTGGTACGGAGCCGGGTGCACATGGTTCCCCGAGAGTAGCGGGCGGGGGGAAGACAGGGTACTCCCCGAGGGTGGGAGGCGCCGTGCTGGAGCGGAGGGGCTTAGTGGCGGGTTTTGTGGTCGGGATGGGGTGGTCCGAAGCCGAAGTCGTAGGTATCAGGCCGCTTGGGACGCCCTGCCATCTCGTTACGCAGCAGAATCCAGGTGAAATAGATCCCGATGACCAGGGCGACGCCAAAGAAGATCATGATGAAGATGTTCGTCATGGGGCGCCCCTTTCTACAGATGTGATGCGGTCTAGTGAGCCGACTGTAGGCTGCATGGACGGGCCTCGTCAAGCGGATTGCGGTCACATCCAGTAACCGCCTGGGAGCGCCGGATGTTGCGGGAATGGCGTACTTTTCAGCGTTAGCGTTGACTGGCGGAGAGGAGACTTGAGCCCGCGTGGCGGCCCGTTTCGGGCACTGCTCCCATCACCTAAGAGTGCCATTGAGGCTGAAGTTGTATTTCTGCATAGTTGTGGAACTATGGCACTTTTCGGAAACGACCGCCCAATCATGCCGACCTTCAAGACGGCTCCCGAGGGAGACAACTCGGCTCGGAGCCCTTATGACGACCTCAATCGCCTGGAGCGAAATGGGGACAAGGCCGGCGACAGGAATGGCGACCGCGCTCCGGAGCGCAATGGTGAGCGGACTCTGTCTCGCCAACTGGATCAGGTTGACGACCGGAATCCCGTGGATCTTCGAGCGCAGGACCGGCTGGAGCGGGTGCTGGAGCGAAACGGTAAAGACCTGGAACGGGAGCTTGACCGGAACACGGATCGCCATCTGGACCGTGAGCCGGAGCGTGCGGTAGCCCCGCTGAAGGCCGTGCCACAGGCGCCGCGAAAGATCGCAGAAGGAACGCATCCGCTGATTGAAGGATTGTTTTCAAAGCTGCCGGAACCGGAGTCCGAGTGGCCTCTGCCAGCGCGGCAGAAGTGGTTGCAGACGGCGGCGAGCATCTTCGACCTGATGTATGCCCCGACCACGACGGATGCCGGCGAATTGGCTGTCCGGGTAGAGCGCACCCCCTCTCGCTAGGGACTAGCCGTCCGGCAAAGGCGCCGGCGGCGCGTTCTGATGTGTTCGCTTCCTTTGGTCGCTCACTTCGAGTGCCCGGGTTTTCGTGGGCAACTGCAGATCCTTTGCTTCGCTCAGGATCATATCTCCCCGAAAATGTTCAGGGGACACCTGACGGCTTTCTTCATTCCATACGCAGGGCCTGCATGGGCTCAGTGGAGGCTGCGCGGCGGGCCGGCCACCATGCCGCGAAGAGGCCGGTAAGCAGCAGCACGCCGCAGGTCGCGGCGAGCGTGAACGGATCGCGCGGCGCTATGCCGAAGAGCAGACTGCGCAGCAACTGCGCGCCGGCGAGTGACGCGGCAAGCCCGACGACCAGGCCGAGACCCACCAGCAGACCTGCTTCGCGCAATATCATGCGCAGAATGTCGGTGCGCTGCGCGCCGATGGCCATACGCACTCCGATTTCTTTTGTGCGGCGGGCCACCGTATAGGACATCACGCCGTAAAGTCCGGCGCCACCCAGCAACAGCGACATGAGGCCGAAGCAGCCGAGCAGCATCATGGTGAAGCGCTGCTGCGCCATGGAGGCGCTGATGACGCTCTGCATGGTCTCGACGCTGAGTAGCGGGATGCGCGCGTTGTCCATGAAGATGCGTTGTGCAGCGGCTGCCACATCTACCTGGCTCGATTTGGTGCGGACCACCCAGCTTAGGCCCAACAACTTGGCTTCCATCTGTGTTTCCCGGTCAGGAATTTGTGCTTGCGGAAGGTACAGAATTCCCGGCGCCGGCGCATCCAGTCCGGCACTCTTGGTGTCGCCGACAACGCCTACGATCTCGCGCACGCTGTCTTCAAAGCCGGGCCCCATCGCCGCGCCGACGCGGATGTGCTGGCCGATCGGATTCTCTCCCTTGAAGTAGGTACGCGCGAACTGCTCATTGATGATGGCCACCGGCTGAGTGCCGGGCGCATCGGAGAAGCGGAAGCTGCGTCCCGCTATCACGGGGATGCGCAACGTGTCGAAGAAGTGGGTCGTAATGGGCATGTAATCTTCGCTTCCGGCCGCGTTCGGGGCGCCGGCTGGCCGCCCGAGGATGTCGAAGGGCATCGTCGGCGTGAGCTGCGTGGGCAGGGTATTGATGGCAGCGGCTGCCTCGACGCCGGGCTGCGCTTCGAGGCGCGCCGCGAGCTCATCCATGCGCTTGCTGAGCGAGGCGGCGGTGGCTGCCTGCTGATCGGTGAAGCTGGTTTTGAAGGTGAGGACATTCTGAGCGTCGAAGCCGGGTGAGACGTGGATCAGCCTCCAGAAGCTGGTGAGCAGCAGGCCGGCAGCCACCATGAGGACCAGGGAAACCGCCACTTCGCCCACTACCAGCGACTTTTGCGCCAGATTGCGCCCGCCGGCCACCTGTGCCGAGTTCACACGCAGCGACTCGTTGAGCTGGGTGCGGCGGCTTTCCACGGCGGGCACCAGGCTGAAGAGCAGGGCGCAGGCCAGCATCAGTGCGGCCGTGAAGAGCAGCGCCGAGCCGCCGATGTGCAGGCTGGCAAATTGTGGCAAAGGCAGCGGGCTCAGGTGCATGAGCAACGGCGTAGCAAACTCAGCCAACTCGACTCCCACGGCACCGCCAAGGAGGCAGAGAAGGGCATTCTCCACCAGGAGCTGCCGCAGGATGCGCCAGCCGGAGGCGCCGAGGGCGGCGCGCAGACCCATCTCCCGGCGGCGGGCGATGGAGCGGGTGAGCAGCAGGCTGAGAATATTCGCGGAGACGATCAGCAACACCAGGGCGACCGCGCCCATCAACATCTCCAGCGCAGGGCGTATCTGGCCTACCAGCGAGTCATGAAAATCAATGACGCGCACGGACTCATATTGGTTCCAAAGATCCGGGTAGGTGCTCTTTAGCTGCCGCAGGGCGCGCCTGAGGTCGTCCTGAGCCTGCACTCGGGTGACGCCGGGCCTGAGCCGTCCAACGAAGTTGTACATATTGCTCTGATCTGTGGGAGATTCCACGATCTGGAGCGGCGTCCACACGTCGACTTTGGTGTCGAGACGAAAGGCGGGGTTGGCAACGCCGATGACGGTGTATGGCTTGTTAGCCAGCGTGATGGAGCGGCCGAGGATGCCGGGGTCGGCGGCAAACTGCTGCCGCCAGGTCGGATCGCTGAGGACGGCGACTCCGGCAGCATTCGGCACCATGTCGGCTGGAGAGAAGCCGCGGCCGATCCTTGGCTCCATCTGAAAGACATGGAAGAAATCCGAAGTGGCGCGCAGGGCCGCGAGCGGGACTACCTGATCGCCCTGAACCAGATTGACATGGCTGGGGACGTAGTCATACATCGCTGACGATTCGAGGGTCCGGTCGGCGCGGCTGAGGAAGAGAGCTTTGGTTCCCGAGTAGGCCGGCACCACCGTGTCGTGCAGTACGGGATAAAAGCGGTTGATGCGCACCATCTGCTGCGGCTGAGGGAATGGCAGAGGCCGGAGCAGGACGCCATAGAGGATGAGGAAGACGGTGAGATTGGCACCGATGCCAAGCGCCAGCGTGAGCACGGCTGCAGTCGTGAAAGCCGGACTCTTGCGCAACTGCCGCACGGCATAGAACAGATCCTGGGCGAGGAAGTTCATCATCGTCTGCAGCTCCTGGATAAAGCAGGGACAAGGCCCCTACGCAGAGAAGTGCAATCCGGCATCCAGGAACTGATCTTATGCAATGCATTGATTCTTCAGGCTGCCGGTGAACGGCAGACAGGGCCAGGCGCGGGCCGGCACGTCCGATTCCGGACGGCTTTGTTCAGCGATGGACAAAACATTGGCGCCTCGAGACCGCTGTCAAGCGGCACAAGAAAAACGCATTCAGGAAGGTCTAACGCCCGTGGTGCGCGGCGGCGCGGGTTGGCGCGCTGCCCTTGGTCTCCTCCAGGGCGGTATCGATCATGGAGTAGAGCTTGGTACGGTCCACTACCTCAACGAAGGGCGCGCCGTTCGTCTGGTTGGTGGCGACCCAGATGGTGGGGGTGTGCTGGAGGCCGACGCTCTGGCCGAGGGCATAGTCGGCTTTCACCAGTGCGGCGAGCTTCCCCTGCGGATCGATCACGAAGGGCAGTGCGAGCTTGTGGTCGGCGGCGAACTTCTCCGTGAAGGCATGCAGGTTGGGAAGCCCTTTGCTGCCGTCGTAGGTGCCATTGGTGATGACCGTGATCTCATCCTGATGGGCGAAGACCGCGTCGCGGTATTCATCCCCTAGCCTCTTGCTGTGGGTGTCGAACCAGCGTGCGTTGACGGCGGCCTGGAAGCTCCAGTCGTGCTGCGGCAGGGGGAAGTCATGGCGCACCCACGGAATCTTGTACTGCTCGGCCGCCTGCTTCAGCAGCGGGTTGGCACGGGCACAGTCGGGGCACTCCAGGTCTTCGAACTCGATGATGGCGACGCGCGCGCCGGCCGGGGGATGCAGCGGAGCGGTGTTGTGCACCTGGGTCGTTTCCTGGGCCGCCGCACGGACAGAGAGGGCTGCGGGCAGGGCAAACAGGGCGGTAGCGGCGAGGGCGGCGGAGGCAAGCAGAGAGGCTGGGCGCATGGGCATTCTGTTGGACGCGGAACCAACTCCATTGTATCGGGACTCGCCGTCCCAGGCAGCGGCGCTGTTGGCAGGGGTGGGGTTTCGCTACCTTTGGTCGCTCCCGCTGAGATTTGTGGGCAAACGGGCTGAGGCCCACATCTCAAAATCGAGATGTGGGCACCATTTCTGATGCTACTTCTTCTTTAATACGGCGCTGGTGGCTTCGTCGTAGGCGACGCGTTCGGAGAATTTGCGAAGGTCGTCGTAGCGGGAGGCGTCGAGCTGGAGCTGCTTGACCGTGTACTCGCGGGTGTAGTGGAGGGTGGTGGCATCGGCGGTGACGGCGCTGTGATACGAGGCGAAGTCGGTGTCGAGCGAGACCGCTTCGGGGAGTTCGTCGACGACATAGCCGGGTGGCAGTGTGAGGTCGGTGTGGTCGGTGCGGCTCTGAACGGCGCTGAGGTCGATGGGCCATGCGCGTGTTTCGCGCGGCAGTGACCAGGCATCGGAGCCGAGGATACGCGGACGGACCAGCAGTAGATCTCCGGCGCTGCGCGCGTAGTTGGCAACGTGGAAGCTGTAATCGAGTTCGAGCGGGTGGCTGAGCTCGGTGGAGTGCGCCGCTGCGAGTTTCTCGATGGAGACGCTGTTGAGATCGCGACGCAGGCGCTGTTCGAGGTAGTCGCGCTGCTGCTGCTGGCTGCCCGCGGTGAAGGTTACACGCGGCCTTTCGGCGGCATAACCGAAGCGTTGCTCGACGACCGAGGCCTCGAGCGAGCCGTCGTCAGCGAGTTGCGCGTGAATGGTGTGGTCGATGCGGTCGGAAGCCGGCGTCATGATCGGGAGCGCAATGAGTTGGCTCTGTCCGCCTTCGCTGAGAATGCCGTAGCCACCCTGCTCATAGGGCGGAATCTGGCCAATGGGAATCCACTCGTTGGTGGGATCGAAGATGAGGTAGCGTTTGCCGCTTTTCGTAGTGACGACCGACTGCAGGAGGGGATTGGTGTAGCCGGCGGGAATTTCGATGGCCGCGATGGCGTGGTTGCCGTCGATGGAGGGGATGGCGGGATCGACGAAGCCGCGCCGGGTGTCAACCAGCACCCAGGTGGAGTGGATGCCGACGCTTTCGAGCATCGCGCGCAGCAGGGTGGCTTTGTCCTTGCAGTCGCCGTACCGGTTGCGGAAGACGTCGTCCGCCGAGTGGGGCTGCAAGCCGCCGATGCCGATCTCGATGCCGACATACCGGATGTTGCGCTGCATGTAGCTGGCGATGCTCTGGATCTTCCCGGTGAAGTCGGTCTGGCCCGCGACGAGCTCTTTGGCCTTGGCGCTGAGGTCGGGTGTGGCCTGGGCGCTGGGCATGGCCAGGCTGGTGTACCAGTCGCCGATGGCGGTCCAGCGCGCATCGCCGGTGGGCTGCGGATCGCGCGA
>DASZLE010000084.1:0-8874 GCA_035552475.1 Occallatibacter sp. | reverse complement strand
TCGCCCACTTCGACGCGCTTGGAGTTCCAAGGTTGTTCGTTGGGAAATAGCTCAATCCGTCCGAACCGCCGGATGCGGACCCGCATGTCCGGTGGTGTGGCAGGGGAGGAGAGGTGACTCTCCCCCCTATGCCGATTGCCTCAATCCTGCACAGTTGCGGTCTGCCTGCCTACGACACCTGCACGCTGTTCGACTCTGGAGCCGACAGTGTGGTTTGCGTCCGCCGTTCCAGATCGATGAGCACCGGCGATGACGCATTCCGCTTGAAGTCGTACATCCGCAGATCCGCCTTGATGAACAACTGCTCCATATCCTGCGCATCGTCCGGGAATATGGCCACGCCCATGCTGGCATCCACCTTCACCAGGCGATCCTTCAATTGCAGCGGTTCCTTCAGCAGGTCCAGCAGTGACTGGCCTACGAGCTTTGCCTCCGCCATGCTGGTCGGGCCTTCCAGGATCACCGCAAACTCATCTCCGCCAGTCCGCGACACCGTATCCGAACGCCGGATTCGCCCATTGAATCGTTGCGCCACGCCCTGCAGCAGCAGGTCCCCGATGTGGTGTCCCAGCGTATCGTTCACCTGCTTGAAACGGTCCAGGTCCAGCATCACCAATGCCGTCTGCGTACCCGTGCGCCGCGCCCGCTCCAGCGCACCTGTCAGCCGGTCCTGGAACAGGCGCCGGTTGGGCAGTCCCGTCAGCGCGTCATGCAGCGCAAGATGCTTGTTGTGCGCAATCTGGTCTTCCAGCAGGATCAGAATCATGCCCACCGCAACCACATACTTCGGCAGGTTCCAGACTTCGCTCTCCAGGTGCAGATTGGGAAAGATTGCCTGGGTGATGGGCGCCACCGTGAACACGTTGGCCCACAGGAAGAATCCGCAAATCGTGATGAACGCGCCGGCAGATGCCCGCCGGTACATGTACCAGAAGTGCAGCGCCGCGCCCATATAGACCGTGAACAGGACCCCGTTCAACGCGAGGTCGCCCCCATCATTCCGGTTCAGATTCGCCAGCAGGAATACCCCCAGGCCGGCTTGCATTCCCACTGCCAGCCATCGCAGGGGATGGATGAACCGCTTCGCGCTGATCAGCGTCACCGTCAGCGGGCCGAGTGCAAAGCAAAAGGCCGCTGTGCCCAGCAGCCAGTGCGGCGCATCCAGTGTCAGCGCTGTGGCGTAAAAGGTGTAAACAAATAGAAGAACCAGCAACATCGTCCGGCTCGACTTCTCAGTGCGGTAGGGAACTGCGGCCCGCATGAAAAGGATGCCCGCCCAGATCAACGCCAGCAGTCCGACCAGGTTCCCCGCCGTGCCTACCCAACCCGGCATCGGCGCAAACGCGAAGGCGCCGAAATGCACGACGATCAGCAGCCATCCCGTCAACCAGTGACGCGAGACAGGCGTGTGGCTCTGGCGTGACACGGACGCAAATGCCCCCGCCAGCAATCCAAATGCGATGAGATCCGGCAGCTTACCCCAGTCCAACGCAGATCACCTCACCTGCACGCCGTTTGAGCGGCTCAATAGCCTTCCCATCGGCTGATTTAAAAATGATTATAGGTGCTCTTTCGCCTTTTCATATCCTGACTTTTTGTTCATATCAATGCGACGGAAGTGGTAGAAGACACGCACCGTAATTCCGCGGATGCCCCACCGGTTTTTGCTCGCCGGTGAAGCTCATCCACCGTTACACTGGCTCAAATGGCTGCCAGTCTGTACATTGTGGTCGAGGGTGAGGACCCCGGTTTCGATATCTTTGTCAATGGGCACGCCCTGGCACGCAATGAGGATGCCCTTGAGCGCCTGGCCGAGCGCCTCAATGTCAGCCCGATCCTCGAGTTCTTCTCCGCCGACGAAAACTCCATGGCGCTACTCCTCGAGCAGGGCGCCGGCAATCCCGACTGGGCCCAGCAACTGCCCCGGCCCCAGTGGTTTTCGCCCGCCAGCGGCCTCGTTACCGTCTGCGCCCTCATCGATTTCCTGCTCAAGAACTCCACCGCGCTCGGCTCTGAAACCGCCCCGGTCCTCTCCGAGTTTCGCGAGTATGAGCGCGTCCTCGGCAAAGCCGCCCTGCGCGACCTACGCTGGCATCTGGCCGTCTCCTGGCGCTGAAAAAGCAGCCATTAGCCGTCAGTAATCAGCCCTCGGTTCATCCATCACGCCCCGAGAATTGGCCAATAACCACGTCCCCCCAGGTTGCTCCCTGAAGACGGAATGCTCGTGGTTGAATGCGAAAAGCTCACAGCTGACGGCTGAAGGCTGTCTTTACGCCATCGCCTCTTCCGCCACTCCTGCCGGCACGTGGCTTACCCGCGCAATCCTCGCCCCCACCCCCCGCAGCTTCTCTTCGATCCGCTCATACCCGCGGTCGATGTGGTACACCCGGTCCAGCACGGTCTGACCATCGGCCACCAGCGCTGCCAGCACCAGGCTCGCCGAGGCTCGTAAATCCGAGCACATCACGCTCGCCGCCGACAGCTTCGCCCGCCCCTGCACCGTCGCCGTCCGCCCGTCCACCTTGATCTGCGCGCCCATCCGCGCCATCTCCTGCACGTGCATGAACCGGTTCTCGAAGATGTTTTCCGTCACCACGGTGGCGCCCTCGGCCTGCGTGGCCAGCGCCATGTACTGCGCCTGCATGTCGGTGGGAAACCCCGGATACTCCTCGGTCGAAATATCGGCCGCTTTCAGCCTTCCATGACACCGCACCCGCACCGCGTCACGCCCCAGCAGGTCCACGCGCACTCCTGCGTCTTCCAGCTTTGCGATCAGCGCCCCCAGGTGCTGTGTGTTGCAGCCGGCCACAATCAAATCTCCGCCCGTGATCGCCCCCGCGATCATGAAAGTGCCTGCCTCAATTCGGTCGGGGTTGATCCGGTGCCGCGCCCCATGCAGGCTCGTCACGCCATTCACGCGGATCGTCGCCGTCCCCGCCCCTTCGATCTTTGCGCCCATCGCCGTCAGCAGCGCCGCCAGGTCCGTCAACTCAGGCTCGCGCGCGCAGTTCTCCAGCAGTGTCTCGCCCTCGGCCAGAGTGGCTGCCATCAGCAGGTCTTCGGTCCCCGTTACCGTGATCTTGTCGAACACGATATGTGCGCCCTTCAGCCGGTCCACCCGCGCCACCAGGTAACCGTGCTCCTGGTCGATCTGTGCGCCCATCTTCTCCAGGCCCTTGATATGCAGATCGATGGGCCGCCCGCCAATCGCGCATCCTCCCGGCATAGCAACCCGCGCCACGCCAAAGCGCGCCACCAGCGGCCCCAGCACCAGCGAACTCGCGCGCATCGTCTTCACAATCTCGTATTTCGCCACCGGATCCGGAAGCTCCGCGCACCCGATCTTCGTGCGCCGCGTCGTGCCGTCATCCCACAGCTCCACCTCTGCGCCCATCGCCGCCAGCAGCTTTCGCTCCGTATCGATGTCGCGCACCTGCGGAATGTTTTCCAGCACCACGTCCTCGGTGGTCAGAATGGCGGCGGCCATGCAGGGCAAGGCCGAGTTCTTCGCCCCCGACACGTGGATCGTACCCACCAGCGGCCATCCCCCCGTCACCAAAAACTTATCCAATTCAACCCTCGTCTGATCGGTCCTTCGCTCTTACACCACTTAAGTTGTCATCCTGAGCGAAGCGAAGGATCTGCGGTTGCTCTTGCTGTTGTACTTGTCTTAGCTGTTGTTTTTGCCCTTGCTCTTCTTTCTGTCATTCCCGCAGGGAATCTGCTTCTACGTCCCTCAGTCCCTCACCCCAGCAGCCCCTCCACAAACGCCTCTGAAGAAAACTCCAGAAGGTCCGTCATCTTCTCGCCCACGCCCACAAACCGCACCGGCAAACTCAACTCCCGCGCAATCGCCACCGCGATCCCGCCCTTCGCCGTTCCGTCCAGCTTGGTCAGCACAATCCCCGTCACCCCCGCCGACTGCGTAAACAGCCTCGCCTGCTGTAACCCATTCTGCCCTGTTGTCGCGTCCATCACCAGCAGAACTTCGTGCGGAGCATCGGCAATCTGCCGCGTCGCCGTCCGCCGCATCTTTTCCAGCTCGTCCATCAGCCCGGTCTTGGTATGCAGCCGGCCCGCCGTATCCACGTAAAGGTCGGAGATCCCCCGCGCCTTGGCCGCGTTCATCGCGTCAAACAAGACTGCCGCCGGGTCGCCGCCCTGTCGCGTCCTGATCATCTCCACGCCACTCCGCGCCGCCCACACCTCGAGCTGTTCGATCGCTGCCGCTCGAAACGTGTCCGCCGCGCACAGCATCGCCGTCCGTCCATGCTCGCGCGACCACGCCGCCAGTTTCCCGCTCGTCGTAGTCTTGCCGGTCCCGTTCACGCCCACCAGGAACCATACCTTCGGCGGTGCGGCAGGCGAGGGAACCGGCCGCTGCGGCGCATCGAGGATCGCCTTGATCTGTTCCTTCAGCAGCTCCCGCAGCTCTGCGCCGCCCTCAATGGCTTGTCTTTTCGCCCGCTCCTGCAGCGCGTCTATGATTTCGTTGGTCGTCTGCACGCCTAGATCGCTCGTCAGCAGCGCGCTCTCCAGATCCTCCAGCGCCGCCTCGTCCACCGTGCGTGTCAGCGCCACGATGCCTTCGATCTTCGAGCTGAAGCTCTCCCGCGTCCGCGAGACCGCCTGCTTCATCCGGCTGAAGAAGCCCTTTTTCTCGCCGCCTTCTTCGCCGTCGCGCGGCTCTTCCGGCTTCTCCGGCTCCTCGTTCAAACTGCCAAAAAGACTAATGAAAGACATACAAGATCAGTCTAGTGCACTACTGGACACATCTTCCTGAATCATCTCCATCCATAGCTGAAGCGTTAGGTCTTCGCGCGCCGGATTACCAAGCTGCCAGCGCAGCTCCGATTCGTACCGGCTGCGAAGCAGCTTTAGATCGAATGGAACCGTGCGCGCAAGGAAGCGCAGATCATCGCGATCTTTTTGGCTGTTTCGTTCCAGCTTGGAAAGGGCCAGATCGTATGGATCCACCGCCATCAGACGGATCTTTGCAAAGGCTTTCGGAAACATCTCCGTTAGCCGCTCCTCGTAATTATCGGGAAGCGTCGAGACCGCGACAAACTCCAGGTAGATACCGTGCTTCTTCCAGAGCGGCCCGCCAAGAGCCCCAAGTCTAATCGCCACTTCTCCAGCTCCACGCGGCGCCAGATCCACCACGTCAATGTCCGCCGTAGGCCGCTCCATCCCGTACTTCATGGTCACAACAAATCCGCCGATGCAATCGACCCGCAGTGGTGTTTCCAGAGCATTATCGATTTCCGTGAAGAAGGCGTTCCACGGGTCCGGAAGTCTCTCAGCTTGCGGCATAAGCCAATTGCTCCACCGTAAGGTCCGTCAGCAGATTCCAATGCTCTGCCGCCTGCGGCCGGCGTTGCCGCAGCCAGCTCCGCTCAGCCTGGGTCATCGAGTCATGACAATACATGCCCTCGTTAGCCAGCCGTGAGGGCTCAAGCATCCCCAGCCGCCGTGCAATTTCCCCTGCCAGCCCGCTTTCCCCGCGTTGCTCCGCAGCCTGTCTTGCCAGCTCCACCGTATACCCCAGGCGGTTCTGGCGGTCTTTGAGTCTCGCCTGCCCGGTCAGCCACTCCCAGTCCAAATCCGGATACGCCAGCAGCACCCATGGAAGCGCCTCCGTTACGCGCGCATCCAGGTCTGGTTCATTCAAGGCGCTCATTAAAAGTTCCGCCGGATTCATCCGCGGAGAGCCACGCAAATACGCAAAGCCCGGATAGCCCAGCCGTCCCAACTCGGCTTTCAGAAAATCGCTGTCGTAGCGGCTGCGCGCAGTGCGATAAAAGGGAAGCGCAGTCGCCCGTGCCTTCATCCGCTTAACCGCCCGTCCCGCAAACTGATGGGGCACTGCCCGTTCTCCCCGCTCCATCATGGAGAGATACGCCTGGGTCACGCCAAGATGCGCCGCCGCTTCCGCCTGCGTCCATCCATGCGTCATCCGGGCCTCTCTGAGCGCCGCTCCATTCATTTCTAGAATATAACACATGATGTTATAAACATGGGCTCGGGGGCCTGGCCCTTCAGCCGGATCCCGCAACCACCCCAACGAGAGCGCAATCACCCCTTGCCACGAAACGTTGATATCAACTATTATTCCGCCGTACTCGCTTTTTCACAGAACCCGCCTTGCCGCCCCCGCGCTCGCCGCGCCACAATGGCAAGGCAACACTTCAACACCGCGGCCGCGTTCCCCCTGAAAGCACGGCCGCCGGAGGGTAAAAAATGAGTTCCGTCCGCGTCCTCGTTGGCACTCACAAAGGCGCCTTCGTCATTGAATCCGACGGCAAGCGCGAAAACTGGTCCGTCTCCGAGCCCCATTTCGCCGGGTGGGAGGTCTACCACATGAAGGGCTCGTCCGTGGACCCCAACACCATCTTTGCCTCCCAGACGAGCGGCTGGTTCGGCCAGCTCATCCAGCGCTCCACCGACGGCGGCAAAACCTGGCACCAGCCCGGCCTCAAGCCCGGCGAACCGGAGATGCCCAGGTTCCCCGCCACGGCGCCCAACCGCTTCCTCTACGACACCTCAGAGGAGTCCGGCCATCCCCTCACCACCCACCAGTGGTACGACGGCACCCAGCATCCGTGGGAGTTCAAACGCGTCTGGCACATCGAGCCTTCGCTCGCCGATCCAAACATCGTCTACGCCGGCATTGAAGACGCGGCCCTCTTCAAGTCGACTGACTGCGGCGAGAGCTGGCACGAGCTATCGGGCCTGCGCGGACACGGCACCGGCCCCCAATGGCAACCCGGCGCCGGCGGCATGTGTCTCCACACCGTCCTTCTCGATCCCTTCAATCCCGACCGCATCTATATCGCCATCTCCGCTGCCGGCGCCTTCCGCACCGACGACGGCGGCAAGACCTGGAAGCCCATCAACAAGGGCCTGAGGTCGCAATTCATGCCCGACCAGGACGCCGAGGTCGGCCATTGCGTCCACCACGTCGCACTGCATCCCTCCAGGCCTGGCACACTCTTCATGCAGAAGCACTGGGACGTGATGCGTTCCGATGACGCTGGAGACAGTTGGCACGAGGTCAGCGGCAATCTCCCCACTGACTTCGGCTTCGTCATCGACGTCCACGCCCACGAGCCCGAAACCCTCTACGTGGTCCCCATCAAGAGCGACTCCGAGCATTTCCCCATCGACGGCAAGCTGGAGGTTTATCGCAGCCGCAGCGGTGGCAACGAATGGGAAGCGCTCACCAAAGGCCTCCCGCAGAAGGACTGCTACGTCAACGTGCTCCGCGACGCCATGGCGGTCGATCGCCTCGACGATTGCGGCATCTACTTCGGTACCACGGGCGGCCAGGTCTACTGCTCTCCCGATGGCGGCGACACCTGGCGCGCCGTGGCCGAGAATCTCCCCGCCGTCCTCAGCGTCGAAGTGCAAACGCTGCCGTAGATAAGCATCGAGGGTGCCCCATCCATCGCACAGCTTCATCGTGCGATGGGTGGGAACCTAAATCCGCTCGCTCCGCTCCGTGTCCATGCCAATAAACTCCATCCGCGTCGCCCTCCCCTACCACCTCCGCAACCTCGCGCAGGTCGGCCCTGAAATCACGCTCGACGTCGAGCCCCCCATCACCCTCCGCTCCGTCCTCGACGCTCTCGAAGCGCGCTACCCCATGCTGCGCGGCACCATCCGCGACCACGGCACCCTACAGCGCCGGCCCTTCCTGCGCTTCTTCGCCTGCCAGGAAGACCTCTCGCACGATCCCGTAGACAAGCCACTTCCCGACGCCGTCGCCCAGGGAACGGAGCCGCTGCTGATCATCGGCGCCATCGCCGGCGGCTGATCCGCTTCAATCTGCAGCACCTTCGCCGCCGCTAAGGCACGTTCCTGGCCAATACCGCGCTCCCGCGATGGTCTGAGGGAATCGCGGCCGCTTTCAACTGTGTCTTATTTGATACATCTTTTTTCCTGCGCGCGATGTAGACTGACCCCAAATTCCTAGAGATCCCGCCGCAGACCCGGAGCCCGCATCTCCCCTCGCTTCAGGTTTCCGTGCAGAGTGGGTGGGCCATGAACAACCGCGCACACAGATTTTTGCGCACTCTCCTGATTGCACTTTCAACCCTTGGCTTTGTGTCCGCGCTTTGCCTCGGCGAAACGCCCGAAGAAGCCAAAACCCGCAAAGAAATCGTGCAGATCAACAAGCGGGCCGTACAGGGCAACGTGCAGCAGCAGATCGAGCTGGCGGCTGCCTACATGAACGGCCGCGGCGTCGCCCGGGATCTCACTCAGGCCGCTCATTGGTACCAGAAAGCCGCCGAGGCAGGCGATCCTGGCGCGGAAAACCAGATAGGCTACTTCTGCCAGCACGGCATCGGAGTCCGTGTCGATTTCGATCGCGCCATCCACTGGTATCAGCTCGCCTCCGCCTCCGGTTCACTTCCCGCCAAGGTCAATCTCGGCGTCTCCTATCTCAACGGCATGGGCGTTCCCAGGAACCCCGAAACCGCGCGTCAACTGCTCCTTGAGGCGACACAGAAGGGAGAGGGCCTCGGCGCGGCCTATCTTGGCGATATGTATCTGCTCGGCATCGGTGTACCCAGGGACCCTGCCCAGGCTGAAAAGTGGTTTGCCGCCGGCGCGCGCCTCCACGATACCGTTGCCACCTTCAGTTACGGCTACCTGCTCTCGATGGAGCCCAATCACGAGCACGACTTCCGTCGCGCCGCCGATTTGCTTCGCTTCTCCGCCTCCAAAGGCTGGAGTGAACCCCTGAAGTGAGACACGATAATTGGGGGACAGGCCGGTTAGGGTTGTAGGTTGGCGCCGGCAGCTTTGGTGTCAGCTATCAGCAAGGCAAGTTCGAACTCCACTGGCGACCGATAGTCCAGCGCTGAGTGG
>DASZLE010000083.1:0-216120 GCA_035552475.1 Occallatibacter sp. | reverse complement strand
AATACCTGACGCCGCAGCCGCTGACCATCTCCAACACCTTCGCGGGCGCGACGATCTACTACACCACAGACGGCTCCAGGCCGTCGGCCAGTTCCACCCCATACACAGGCCCGATCACGATCGACAAGAATATGACCATCTGGGCCACCGTCGCGCTTGCAGGCTATTCCGACAGCCCGTTGACTTCGGCCGCGTACGCCATCAAGACCGCCGCGCCCACCTTCTCGCTGGCGGGTGGTGAATACCTGACGCCGCAGTTACTGACCATCTCCGCCCCGGGCGCGACGATCTACTACACCACCGATGGAAGCAGCCCGTCGGCCAGCTCGACTCTCTACACAGGCGCAATCGCGATCAACAAGAATGTCAAAATCCGCGCTACCGCTGTGATCCCGGGCAACGCCAACAGCCAGTACGCCGGTGCCGCGTACGCCATCAAGGCGCCCGCGCCCACCTTCTCGCTGCCCAGCGGAATATACCCGGGCCCGCAGCAGGTCACCATCTCTGACAGCATGACAGGAGCGGCCATCTACTACACCACCGACGGAACCACTCCAACGGCCGGTTCAACTCCGTACACAGGCAGCAGCATCACGGTGAGCGGTAAGGAGAAGATCATCGCCATCGCAACAGCAACGGGCTATGCGAACAGCCCACTTGTCGCCGCCGCCTACGGCATCAAGTGAGTCAAATGAACCGGCGCCCCTGGCCCCGAGTCCCCGGCGACAGATCTTCGTCGCCGGGGGCGGGCATCCCTCGCACCTGGGGACCCGGGAGCGAAGCAGTCGTCGCCGGGGACGGGCATCCCTCGCACCTGGGGACCAGGGATGGATGGCAAGTGCCCCACTCATCAGTTCCGCATACTTTTCAGATACCCGGGACTGTGCCCCTGTACTCTTGAGTCCGTTCATCGCAGTTTTATCGCGATGAGCGGGTGGTCGTTCGCAAAACTCGTAACTCGATTGCTGCGCAAGACTCCTTCGAAGACAACCATGCCTTCCGTCCCGGAGGGACGGCGCGAGAATAGCCCCGGATGAAATCCGGGGGGAAGCAGACCCAATCCGCCCCGCGTCCCGTCAGGGACGCGATGATCGCTCCACCGGAGTGTTCACCGTATCGAAAACAACCTCCAGCTCCGCCGTCACGGCAGAACGCGCGTGCCCCGGGTCCCTCGCACTTGGGGACCCGGGAGGCTGCGCAAGACTCCTCCGAAGAAAACGCATGCCTTCCGTCCCGGAGGGACGGCGCGAGAATAGCCCCGGATGAAATCCGGGAGGAAGCGGACCCAATTCGTCCCGCGTCCCGTTAGGGACGCGACGATCGCCAGGCGCCCCACTCATCAGCCCCCCATACTCCTTGCGTACCCGGGACTGTGTCCGTTCATCGCAGTTTTATCGCGATGAGCGGGTGGGCGTTCGCAAAACTCGTAACTCGATTGCGGGGCCATGGCTGGATCTGCCCTTTGTCCCGGAGGTACGGCGGAAGTCCCATCCGCCGAAGCCGTATCGCGCAGTCCCGCGGGCCGCACCCACCCCGCGCGTGCAACGTTTGCCCATTCGCCGGCGGCCCGGCTCCCCTAGGAACCCATCGCTTATCATCTATCTAGATGGATGATAGATGAAGAAAAAGAGGGGATTATCTGCCTTCGGGACATCGCCTTCGAAACCCGTCCCGTGCTATAATAGATTTGTTGCAGGAACTGCGCCCGCCCCACAAGGCGGGCGTTTCCATCTGTGGCCCCAGAAGCCACAAACCATAGAAGCCGCAGCAGCAAAGGATCGAAGCCCAATGCCGTCCGAAGCCGCCCCAACCCGCCCTGGCGACCGCCTCCCCGGCAGCCCCCGGAGAACCCTGCAGATTTACTGCAGTTAGAGGCCTTAACTGCATCAATCCATTAGACATCCTCGTTTTTATTTTTCGTGTAATCCGGTATGCAGGTAGGCGAGCAGCGCCGCCATCTGCTCCGGCGTCATCTGATAGGCGAATGAAGGCATCATCCCCTTGCCGGTCATCACCACGCGTTCCACTTCGGCGTCCGTAGCCGGTGCACCGTCCGGCAAAGTCTTCCGCTGAAACAACCCATGCAGGTTCGGTGGAATTTTCTTGAGCGCAAGGTCATTATTTTCATGGCAATGCGCACATCCCACTTCGTAAACGCGTTTGCCCTCCGCCTGCTGCGGCGTCAGGGTCGGCTGGGAGCGGCATCCGGCCAGCGCAGCGACTGCCGTTAAGCCGATCAGGGCAACAAAGCGTTTGGGTAAGCAGCGCACTTCTTCTGTTATATCGCCCGGCGCGCGGCGTCCGCGGGCAGCAACGGAAACGCGGCATCCGCCGCCGTCGCAGGCGGTTCCGCTATGCTGGACCGATGCAGCTTCCCACGCTCGACCAGATCCGCGAGGCGCAGAAGGTGGTCTACCGGCACATGCCGCCCACGCCGCAATACACGTGGCCGCTGCTCAACCGGCGCCTGGGCACGGAAGCGTGGATCAAGCACGAGAACCACACACCGGTGGGGGCATTCAAGCTGCGTGGCGCGCTGGTCTACATGGAATGGCTCCGCCACACCCATCCGGACCTTGAGGGCGTGGTCGCCGCCACCAGGGGCAATCATGGCCAGGGCGTGGCCATGGCCGCGCGGCTCACGGGTATCGGGGCGGTGATCGTAGTTCCACATGGCAACAGCGCGGAAAAGAATCGCGCCATGCAGGCGCAGGGCGCGGCGCTGGTCGAGCACGGGCACGACTTCCAGGAGTCGCTCGAGTTCGCTTGCACGCTGGCCGCAAAGCGCGGCCTCGTCATGGTCGACTCATTCCACGAGCGCCTGGTGATGGGAACGGCGACGTATGCGCTGGAGTTGTTTCAAGAGGCACCCAGCCTCGATTGCGTCTACGTGCCAATTGGCCTCGGCTCCTCCATCTGCGGGGTCGCGGCTGCGCGCAACGCTCTTGGGCTGGAAACCGAGATTGTCGGCGTTGTCTCCGCGGCCTCGCCGTCGTACGCGCTGAGCTTCCGTGAGCATCGCGTGGTGGAAGCACCATCCCAGACGCGCATAGCCGACGGCCTGGCCTGCCGGCTGCCCAACGCGCGCGCCATGGAGGTGATCTGGGCGAACGTTGCGCGCATCCTCGAAGTCTCGGACGGCCAGATTGCGGAAGCCATGCGCATCTACTACGAGGACACGCACAATCTTGCCGAGGGAGCCGGCGCCGCGGCGCTGGCCGGAGCTCTGACCGAGAAGCAAAACGGAGAGCGCATAGGAATCGTACTTACCGGCGCCAACGTGGACCGCGAGGTCTATGGTGAAGTATTGGCGGGAAACCTCTGAAGCGAAGATGAACATGAAGGACAGGATCGAAAGCCTCAGTCCCCTGCCCCACACGGCGCAGAACCGCTGCTTTGGCTGCGGCGAAGCCAATCCCGTGGGACTGCATCTGGAATTCTTCCTCGCCGATGACGGAACGGTGGTGTGCCCGGCCACCATCCCCGATCGATTCGAAGGCCATCCCGGCTATCTTCACGGCGGCATCATCGCCACGCTGCTGGACGAGATCATGAGCAAGGTAATGCGATCGCGCGGCGTGCTGGCCATGACGCGGCACATGGAGGTGGATTACCTGCGGCCTGTGCCCTCCTGCGCACCGCTGCGGCTGGAGGGCCGCATGACGCACCACGAAGGGCGAAAACGCTGGGCGGAGGCAAAGATCCTGAACGACGAGGGAACGACACTGGCCGCCGGCAAAGGACTGTTTGTAGAGATTCCGCCGCGCGGCGGAAAGACTCCCGCGGAACCGTGACGTGAGTGAGGTGGCCCGGGAGGGCATTGCGCGGGTTTGGAAACCCACATTACAGCCAGTCAGGACAGGATGCGGACGAAGGCCCGGAGAGAGCTTGATTCGCGTAGTGGGCGGGGCAGGGGCTAAAGCCGGGAGCTTCTTTCAGCGATTTGTGGCCCGGCTGAAGCCGTGCCCTTGTTACAAGGCCTACGGTAAAGAGTTCTTCCACAAGGCGAGGAGATCGGCGGTGACGACGGGCATCCTCTACTTGTGCAACTCGACGGAGACGACCTGGCCGTCCACGGTCTTGTCGGAAACCTCGGCGTACTGAACCTTTGCCGGCCTGCCCTCGAAATCGGAGCAGGGGTTGATGCTGCCATTGGGAGTGAATCCGAGAGCGCTGACGTCGAGTTGAAAGTAGTTGTTGGTGTAGACCGATACGGTCTTCTTCGGCGACACCACCTGGAACTCGAGGATCGAAGGATTGCCGCAGGTGACGCCCTTCATCACACCTTCGGCGGTGTGCCTGGGACCGGTTGGCGGCTCAGTGGGATGCCTGGGGCCGGTCTCCTTGTTGACGACGATGACCTGCGGCGAACCCTCGGGCTCCGCGGACACCACTGCATTGTCGCGCTGGGCCATGGACGCGCTGATCTGGGCGACCTGGCTGATGCGCTCCTGGACCATGGAGGCATCCTGCGGATTCCTAGCCACCTTCAACGCGGCCTGAAGCACCTTCTCCGCTTCCTCGAAGTGGCCCATGCCTTCAAGCACGCTGGCGGCGTTCAAGCGGTAGCCAACGGATGACGGATCGAGCTGGACGGCTTTGGTGATGAGCTTGAGCGCGTCATCCATGTGCTCGCGGCGCATTCCGTAGTACATGGCGAGTTGGTTGTAGGCAGGTGCGAAGGTGGGATTGAGGGCGATGGCCTGGCGGAGGCTGGATTCCACATCCGCGTCCTCTGAGCTTCCCTGCGACATGGACATGGCGGCGAAGTAATAGTGGGCGAGATAGCTTTTCGAATCGAGCTTGACGGCCTGCGCGTACCATTTGCGGGCTTCGGCCTGATCATTCTGGCGGAGGGCGAGCATGCCCATGTCTTCGCAGGCAAGGGCGTTGTTGGGGTCCTGCTTGAGGACGGAGTCGAGCATGGAGCGCGCGTCGGCGAAGCGGCCCACGCTGACGAGCACGCCGGCGCGTGCGGCATCGGCATCGGCCGGCGCAAGCGCCCGAACGGTCCAGCTTGACTCGTCGATGGGAGCGGCGGCGCTGTTGAGAACAAGGACGGTGTATGAGTTCTTCTGGATGTAATAGGAGAGCGCGGTTTCAAGCTTCTTGAGGTCGCCCCAGACCTGTTGGGCGGCGGCGACCGGATCCTGGTGCTGAGCGAGAAGCCGCATATAGTCGTCCAGGTGCGCGGTCTTGTGCATCCGGTCGTCGATCATGAGCATGTGGGTGAGGGCCCAGGACTCGGCGTAGAAGAGAGTTCCCTTCTGCTCCTGGTGGTAATAGGGCGAGGTGGCGTCGACCTTCAGCAGGACGGGAAGCGGTATAAGCCCTGACTGACGCAGGGCCATCACACTCTCGGTGCTGGGCTCGCCCATGCGCACGTCCTTGTCGCGGATCTCGGAGTTCTCAAAGAATTGCGCCATGCCTTCGTTGAGCCAGAGTGGCATCCAGCCGATGGAGGCGGAGAACTCGAAGTGGGTGTACTCGTGGTAGACGATGGCGAAGGGATGCTCCTCGTTTTCGACGTCGAGCCGGACGAGAACGTAATTCTGATCCTGGGTCTTGAGGAACAGGCCGCCGAGTACGATCTGGCCCTTGGCGAGGTAGGCGGCAGGTTCGAGCGCCTGGAAGCCCTGCTTATCTCGGGTGGCGATGACGATGACCGGTGAAACGGGGTCATTGACGTTGGGAAAGAGCGTGCGGAAAACCCAGCGCATGCGCTCGAACTGGTCGAGCAGGTGGCGGCCTTTCTTTTCTCCCCCGTCGGTATAGAGGGTGAAGTGCGGGCTGGAGATCTGGAGCCACTGCGGCGCGGAGGCGCGCGACGGCGAGGGAAGAAGGAGAAGCAGGAGAGCAGCGGCGAAGAAGAGTCTGGGGCGCATGTGGGTCCGGTGCCGAGGTTTGCGCCAGTGTACGACGGGTTGGAGTGAATTGTCAGGTGGTAAGCATAAGTTCGATTGCTCCTTCCGGGTCCCGATCCTTCGCCGACTGCGCTTCGTGTTGGGATCTCCGAGGGCACAGACAAAAAAGCGCCCCGGGGACCGCGGAAGTGCCGCGGGCGCCGGGGCAAGCTGGAGAATCGCGTCCAGCAAAGCGAGAGGGAAACTCAGTGGATCATCTGGATAGTTTCCTGGGTGATGGTGTCGAAGGTAGTGATGGACTTGGAGTTGGCCTCAAAGGCGCGCTGGGCGATGATGAGGTCGGAGAACTCGGCCGAGATGTTGACATTGGAGGCTTCCAAAGCCCCGTCCTGCATGGTGCCGAGGCCAGCCGAGCCGGATGTGCCCACGATGGCGTTGCCGCTGGCCAGGGTGGTGGAGTAGTCGCCGTTGCCGTCATCCTTTAGCCCCTGAAGATTGGCCACGTTGCCCAGAGCGATCTGGCCCACGTTGAGCTTCTGGTAATTGGAATAGGTGACCGTGACAGTGCCGTCGCTGCCGATGGTGAAGCCCTGATACTGGCCGCTGGCAAAGCCATCCTGGGTGCTGGCGGAGACAGCCGATGTGGCGGCCACCTGGCTGATGGTGGGCGTGCCGCCGGAACCCATCAGGTTCCACGTCATGTTCAGATCCTTGGCCTGGTCGGCGAGCCCTGTGAAGGCGACCGCGATGGAGGAGACCTGGCCGGCGCCGGTGCCTACCGCTGTGCCGTTCACCTTGGAGAGGTTGCCGCTGGCGTCGAATGTCATGGTGCCGGTGACCGGGGTGGATACGCCGCTCGCGAAGTCGGAAGCCGGCAGGGCGATGGAGTAGCTCCAGGCGTTGACTCCGGTCTGGGTGTAGGTGACTGCGGCGGTGTGCATCTGGCCCAGCGAGTCGTAGACGTCGATGGAGGCGGGAAAGACCTGATTCGTGCCAGCGGAGTTGAGGGTGGCCGTCATGCTGAAGCTGCCGGTGGCCTGCGGGGGCAGGATGCCGGACTCAGGAATGTTTATGGGCTGAAGCGGAGCATTGGTATTGACCGCGCCATTCACGGCCGGATAGCCCATCACCTTCATGCCGTTGGAGGTGACCAGGTTGCCAAGAGCGTCAATGCCAAAGTCGCCCGCGCGGGTCAGATCCTGCACGCTGCCGTTGGAGACGACGAAGAATCCGTTGCCCTGCAGGGCTACATCTGTGCTGAGACCGGTGGAATTGGGCGAGCCGTTGGAAAAGTCGGTTGAAGTGGAAGCCACCTGGGTGCCCGCGCCCTCCTGGATGGGATCGCCCGAGCCGGAGGTGCCGATCTGCTGATAGAAGAGGTCGGCGAAGTTGGCCGTCTGCGCTTTGAAGCCGGTGGTGTTCATGTTGGAGAGGTTGTTGGCAATGGTGTTCAGAGCGGTGGAATCGGCATCGAGTCCGGTGAGCGGGATATAAAAGCTGGCCATGGAAGATCTCCTCTGCGATGGTTCTCTTAACCTGGTGTGGAGCGCGCGCCGGCTCGGGCCGGTGCGGAGGACTACCTCAATCTGCGGTGGACTCCCATCGCCTGCGCCACGCCCAGCGAGGCGGGACTGGCGGCGGGCACTCCGAGGTTGCCCGCAGTGACTGGAGTGGAGAGGTCAGCGTGCGGCGAGCGCTGCGGGGACCCGCTGGCTGGAGGAGCGGGCGCCGACGGCGCATATGCGTTGGCCTGGTTGGTGCCCCGCATCAGCGTAGACGTACCCGAAGTGGACTCGCCGCCGGGCTGCGCGCCGATGGCGGCCGGGGTCGTAGCGGAACTGAGCGTCTGGTTGATCTGTATGAGCTGCTCCAGGCTGTTCACGTTGACGAGTTGATTGATGTACTCGTTGGGGTCGGTGGTCGCGGTGGGATCTTGATTTTGCATCTCGGTGACCAGCAGGGTGAGGAAGTCGTTGGCCGAAATGGTGGCGCCCGACGACGTAGATGGAGAAGAGGAGACAGCCGGCGTGGCCGCCGCGTGTGCGCTGGCCAGCGAGATGCTGGCGGCGGCGTGGTGCGAGAAGAGGGACGCAGTTGCCATGTTCGTTCTCCTTCGCGGGGCCTGTGGTAGAGAGCCCGCGCGTTATGCGATCACCGAAATGTGGCCGCCGGACCGGACCGGTGCTGCGGCCGTTGCGCCGCCGGCGAAGAGGGGAGCAGGTGCGGCATCCTCAGCGCGCGGCGAGGTGGAAGGGTGAGCAGGTGCGGCGGACGTTTGGCCGTCACGTTGCGATTGGTGCTGGCTGGATTGCTGGCCGGAAGGATCGAATCCCGAGTGGCCGGCGAAGGACTCCCCCGATTCCGGCGCGGAGATCGTCAATTGCGCCGTCGCGCCGTGGTGGTCGGCGAGATACGTGTTGAGCCCCGCGAGATGGGTCCCGAGGACCTGTGCGGCTTCAGGCGAGGATGGAACGATGGATGCGTGAAGCGTGGCGCCCGAGGCATCGGCGCGGACCGCAACCCATCCGAGCGATGGATCGAGATAACCGGCTTCAGCGCGCGTGGAGCCGGCGTGAATCCATGTGGCCGGCGGCGCGGTGGGTTCGGCGTCGAGGACCGTGAACGGGTCGTGGGGAGCGGGGCCCGCGGCGTTGGCGGAGTTGGTAGCGGAAGTGTGAGCCGGGATTGCCGGCGGAATGGTTACGGACGCAACAGGCGCGATGTGCTGGGAAGGTTGCGGCTGTGCCTGCGCTGGAGCGAGGGTGCGCTGGAGCGGGTCCGCGGGCGTGGCGGCGGATGAATGCGGGGAGACGGTGACCTGGCCTGCGGGGAACGGGGTGCGGCTCTGCGCCGAGGCGGGTGCCGGAGACTTTGCGGGGCGTTCGGCAGATGCGGATGACGGGGCGATCCATGGTGCCGGCGACGTGTGCGGAGACGCGTATTGCGCGGTCGCAGGAATTGCGTGCGCGCGTTCCGGCGCTGGCGGTGCATTCTGCTCAGGGGTTCCGTTGGCGGCCGGAGGTTTGGTTGCCGGCGCGGGTTCTGGTTCTGGCTCGGCGGCCGACAGCGCCGGAACGTGATGTGCAATTCCCTGCTCCGCGTCGTGCGCCGGCTGCGGTGGGTGCGCCTCGGCTGCGCGGGTGATGCAGTTCGCGAGGGGCTGCGCCGCGATTCCCTGCTCTGCGTCGTGCTTCAGCTGCGATTGCGATGCTTGGGGTTCGTCCGTGTGGACGGAGGAAATCGCGATGGGCTGGGGGATTGGCCTTTGCGGCGTGGGCTGCTGCACAACGGAGATTGGGGCTGGCGTGACGATGGGCTGCGTAAAGAGCGCGGGTGTGGCGGACGCGGCGGACGTGCTCTGCGACGGCAGATATGGATGGGGCTCGCTTGTCTTTGACGGAGTCTGAGAAGGGTTCTGGCGAAGATCGGGCGCACGCGATGCGCTGCCTGCCGGCTTGGCTGGAACCTGTTGCTTCGCGCGGGCCTGCTGCGGAGATGCGAGCAAAACCGCGAATACGGCCGGCTGCGGCGATGAGGTCTTTGCGAATGGAGTGGAAGATGCAGAAGTCGCAGGCGCGGAAGACGCGGCGGATTCCCCTGCGGGCGGCGCGGGATTCTGCGACTGCGGGGTGGTTCCGGTTGCCTGAGACGTTTCTTGGGCGGGATCGGCAAATGTTTCGGGTTCGACGGCTTCGCGCAGCATCTGCCACTGGGCGCGGAAGCTGACGGCGGAGCCCGGTTGCGCGGCGTGCGCGGGCGCGGTCTTTCCCGCTAACCCGACTGGTATGCCAGGGTGGGGAGCGCTCGGAATGGCTACTGCTACGGTCACGGCAGAGAAGAAGAGCAGATGCCGTGCCAAACATGGGCGGCGCACTCTTAGAGAGTTGCGAGAGTCGGGACGCCGGTGCCGGTTCGGGAAGCAGGCGGATTTCTTTGCGCGGCCTCATCTAAAGTTTCTTTTGAGGCGGGCGAGCAGAGGCGGTGGCGGACCGCTTGCGGCCGGCACGGGATCCGAACCAGTTGTCGAGGTCCTGCTGCGCACGGCGGCTGCCTTCAAGAGCGTCCGCGGCTTCCCTCTCGCGAATGAGAGTCTCAGCCTGGCGGCGCTCGACGCGCTTCAGGAGATATTGCTCGCGGAGGCGCGCGGCTTCGCGCTCAACGGCTGAAATGCGCGGGACAAGCGCGGCGGCATGGCGGCCCGCGGACTGCGTTTCGACGAGGGCGGCAATGCGGTCAGCCTGTTCCGCAGCGGATGCGATGCGCCGCCTGCCCCGGCGCTCGCGGGCACGGGCGCGTTCCAGGGCGAGCCCAAGCGCGTGCAGGCCGGCAAGTGCGGTTTCAAGCGCCAGGCGCTGCTGTTCCTCTTCAAGTCCGCGGACGTGCAGCAGGCGGCGCAGGGCAGCGGAGACGGGCACGGCTAAACCTCCGCGGCCAGCTGCGCCAGGCGGCGCCCGGTTTCAGCAAAGGGCGCGCTCTCAGCGGAATCCTGCGTGAGGAAGGTGCGAAGAGCTGCGCGGGCGCGGAGGGCGCGGTCGAGATCGGGATCGGAGCCGGGCTTGTAAGCGCCGATTCGGACGAGATCTTCAGACCGGGCGTAGACGGCCATGAGGCGGCGCAGGAGGCCGGCGTGTTCGCGGTGAGCCGGTTCGGTGACGGCGGGCATGAGACGGCTGATGGAGTCGAGAACCTGGACCGGCGGGTACCAGCCTTCCGCGGCCAGAGAGCGGGAAAGCACCACGTGGCCATCCAGCAGCGCGCGCACGGCGTCGACCAGCGGATCCTGCTGATCGTCGCCCTCCATGAGCACGGTGTAGAAAGCAGTAATGGAGCCGGTGCGGAAGTTGCCGGTCCGCTCGACCAGGCGGGCAAGCCGGGTGAACACCGACGGCGTGTAGCCCTTGTTGGTGGGAGGTTCGCCCGCAGCCAGGCCAATCTCGCGCGCGGCCATGGCGAAGCGGGTAAGCGAATCGAGGACGAGCAGGACGTGGCGGCCCTCGGCGGCGAAAGACTCGGCCACGGTGGTGGCGGCGAGCGCAGCTCTCATGCGCAGCAGCGGCGACTGGTCCGATGTGGAAACCACCACGACGGAACGGGCGCGGCCCTCTTCGCCGAGAGCATCTTCAAGGAACTCGCCCACTTCGCGGCCGCGCTCGCCCACCAGTCCGACGACCGTAACGTCGGCCTCGGTGTTGCGGGTCATCATGCCGATGAGCGTGCTCTTGCCTACGCCGGAACCGCCGAAGATGCCGACGCGCTGGCCGCGGCCGGTGGTGAGCAACGCATCGATGACGCGGATTCCGGTGCCGAGAGGCTCGTGGATGGGAGCGCGGTCAAGAGGCGAGCGTACCTGGCCGTCGAGGGGCATTGTGGCCGAGGTGCGCGGGTTCGGTGCTCCGTCGATCGGCTCGCCGAGCGCGTTGAAGACGCGGCCCATGAGCGCCGCGCCGACCTCAATCTCCGGCCGCCTGGAGAGCGCGAGGACCGCGTCGCCAAAGCGGATGCCGCTGGTGCTCTCAAGCGGCATGGAGACGACGTTGGAGCCGCGAAAGCCGATCACTTCGGCGAAATGCGCGCGTCCGGCGCTGTCGAGGATCTCGCAGCATTCGCCGACCGAAGCCGGAGGGCCTGCGGACTCGATGGTCTGGCCGACCGACTCGAGGACATGGCCCGACCAGCGCCACGGCTGGCGGCGCGCGAGGCGCGCGAAATAGGTGTCGAGCGGCCGGGTCACGGGAGCGTCTCCGCGGAGAAAGCAGATGCAGCGGGGACGCGGTCGAAGAAGCCCCGTTCGATCTCGCCAAGCTGGGAGCCGAGGCCAAGATCGACCTGGCCCAGGCTGGCTTCGAGGCGGCAATCGCCCAGGCGCATCGAATCGTCCGCAACGACGACCGGGCGGACCGGAGCATGGGGCAGAAGTTCGATGGCTTCCTTCCATAGCTCGGCGTCGGCGGCGGGCACGTGCAGGCGGGCTTCGGTGGCCGCGGCCAACTGTCCGAGCGCGACGCGCACGGCGCCCATGAGCAGCAGCGGATCCACCTGGGCTTCGCGGCGAAGGATGCGCGCGGCAATGGCGAGAGCGAGGCGGACAGTCTCGTGCTCGACGGATTGGAGATAACGGTCGCGCTCGCCGGCGAGAGAGTCGAGCAGGCGGCGAAGCTGTTCGGCGCGGTGCTGCTCGGCGGGAACGTGCGCGGCACGTTCGGCGACCCGGCCCTCTTCGATACCGTGCGTGCGGCCGGCCTCGAAACTGCGGCGGGATTCCTCGGCAAGGCGACTGTCAAAGTCTTCCGCATGGCCTGGATCCACAGCCGGTGTGGAGCGGAGGGGACGGCCCTCGGCATCGACGCGGGGGAGATCCCAGTTAACGCAGGCAGAGTCGAGCTCGGGCAATTCCGCGTAGGGAAAGGTCTGGACTGCCGCCGGCGCACCCGTTTGCCGCGCATCAGTGATCATGCCTTTTCCTCCTCCTCAGGCCATCATCTCGTCGCCGGTTTCAAGCTTGAGGATGACTTTGCCTTCGGCTTCGAGGCGCCGGGCAAGATTCAGAATCTCCTGCTGCGCCTGCGCCACTTCGCGCGAACGCACGGGCCCAAGGACTTCCATGTCTTCCTTCAGCATCTCCACCGCGCGCGAGCTCATGGCCTTGAATATCTGCGCGCGCAGCTCCTCGTTGGCTCCGCGCAGTGCGAGCGCGAGCTGGCGCTTGTCCACGCCGGAAACAATCTCGCGAATGGTGGCAGCGGGTACGGTGATCAGGTCCTCAAAGGTGAACATCAGGTTGCGGATACTGAGGGCCAGCTCGGCGTCCTTGTCCTCGATCGCCTCCAGGATGTGCTTGGACTCCTCAGCGTTGAGACGGTTCAGCAGGTCGGCCACCGCTTTAAAGCCCGAGTAGCTGCGGCGCCCGGTATCGCCCATGCTCTCCAGGCGGCGGTGAAGAGTGTGCGCCACCTTCTGTGCCATCTCCGGGGAGAACTGGCGCATCTCCGCCAGCCGCTGCACGCTGACCACCTTGTGCTCTTCGCTCAGGTTGTCGAGCACCTGCGAAGCGCGCCGAGGATCGAGATGAGCCAGGACCAGCGCGATGGTCTGCGGATGCTCGGAGTCGAGGAGCTTGCCAAGCTGCTGAGGGTCGGTGAGCTGCAGCTTGGCCAGATTGCCCATGGCCTCCTGCTGCGAGTGGCGGACCATGAGGAGAAGATCTTCGGCGCGTTCTTTGCCGAAGGCTTCCGTGAGAAGCCTGCTGGCAACATCGAGGCCGCCATGCACCATGAAGTTCTGCGTTTCGAGAAGCTGCCAGAACTCTTCGAGCACCTCCGCGGAGAGGTCCGGAGTGACCCCGCGCAGGTCAGCAAGTTCCTCGGTGAGACGCCGCACGTCCACCTCGGGCAATGCGCGCAGGATCTCCTTGGCCATTTCTTCACCGACCGCAACCAGGAGAACGGCTGCCTTGCGCACGCCGCTCAACTGCGACCGGCTGTGCCGCGCGATTGCCCCTCCCGTGCTGTTGGTATCCGCCATGGTGCTCGCTTTCCGGGATCAGTCTGAGTGGATCCAGCTCTGCAGCAGGCGCGAGGTCTGCTGCGGCTGGCGCTTCACCTGGCCGGTGACCTGCTCATAGATTTCCTGCGCGCGCTGGCGTTCCGGATCCAGCGGCTGCGGTTCGGGCGCTGCCAGCGGCGGGGCGCCAGGCCCGGGAAGCTCCTTCCCACGCGGCTTCACCGCCGCAGCGGCGCCGGCGCGCTTCAGAGCCGGACGCACGCCAAAGCCCATCACCAGCAGAAGACCCACCAGGATGGCCGCGTACTTGACCAGGACAGGCGAATACTCCGCATCCTCAAGCACGCGCGTCACCATGGACACTTCAACGGGAGCGCGATTGTCCTCGAAGGCAAGATCCTGCACGGTGACCACATCGCCGCGCTGCACATTGAAGCCCACAGCCGCCTGGGCCAGCGCGGTCAGGTTGCGCAGCTCGTCGGCGGAGCGCGGCTGCCAGAGGGGAGACTTGCCGCGGCCCGCCGGTTGAAGCTCGCGGTCGTTAACCACAATGGCGGCGGTGAGCCTGTGGATGCGGCCCGGCTCCTCGGTGGTGTGGCGCACGGTTTTGGAGACGCCATAGGTGCCGGACTCGCTCTTGGCGGTCTCTGGCGGCGTGGTCTCGTGCGGATAGACGGGCAGCGCCTGCGCGTTCGGCGCGTTGGAAGCGGTGCCGGGCACGCCCGCCGCAACCGCCTGCGGTCCGGTGGACTGCTCGGTGCGCTGCATGGAGAGCGTTGCGGCCTGGTCGGGGTCGTAGGTTTCAGAGGTCTCGTCGGTCGCGGTTGCGTCGTAGTCCAGCGTGACGGAAGCACGCACATTGCCCGCGCCGGTCACCGGTTCCAGAGTGGCCACGAGCTTTTCTTCGAGCGCCTGCTCGGCGGTAAGGCGCAGCGCATCCGGCGTTTTAGGCCCCAGCGGCACATGGCCGGCAGCGTCCACCAGGACGACGCGGTCGGGCGTCAGGCTGTCGACGGCGGAGGCAACGAGGTTGCGGATCGCATCGGGCTCGCCGTCGGCCAGCGTGCGATGGCGCAGCTTGAGAACGACAGAGGCCTTCGCCGGGCGCTCCTGGTCTCGGAAGAGCGAGTCGTGGGGGAGGACCAGGTGCACGCGCGCGGACTCAACGTCGGTCAGCGAGCCGACCGTGTGCTCGAGCTCGCCTTCAAGAGCGCGCTGATAGTTCACCTGCTCGTCGAATTCGGAGCCGACCCAGTTGGGTTTGTCGAAGAGCTCGAATCCCATGCGGCCGCTGCGCACGCCGCCCTTGGCCGCGGTGGCCAGGCGCGCCTTGTCCAGCTCGGCCGCCGGCACGCGAATGACCCCTCCGCCCGAGGCTACGTCGAAGGAAATCTGCGCCTGCGTCAGGTCCTGCCCGATCTGGCGCGCGTCGTCGGGATCGAGATCGGCATAGAGGATGCGCCAGTCGGGCCGCAGCGCGTACCACAGGAGAAATCCAGCAAGCCCGGCGAGGAACATTGCCGACACCACCGACCACGCGCGCTGCTGCGGCTGCATGCCCGCCCAGGCGATGCGGCCGCGCATCCACAACGTCCCCAGGCCGCCTCCCAGGGGAGGCCGGGCAGCTAATGAAGGCGCGGTTTTTTCCAACTGTGTGCCCGTGGCCATGTTCGTCCCAGTCCCGCTGTCCTCGTTGCTGTCAGCTATCGGCTTTTAGCTTTTAGCTCTTAGCCTTTAGTCCTCGGCCTTCGATTCACCGATTCATGTCTCGCGAATACTCGCGGCATCAACAAACAAGCTAAGAGCTAAAGGCTAAAAGCCAGGAGCTCGTCTCTAAAACTGCAGGTTCATCACCTGCTGATACGCCTGCACCGCCTTGTTGCGCACGGCCAGCGCCATCTCGAACGCCATGCTCGCCTTCTCTGAAGCGATCATGGCCGTGTGCACATCGACGCCCGTACCGGTCATCAAGCCGGTGACGGCGGTATTGGCCTGATCCTCGAGCCGGCCTGCGTCGCCGATGGCATTGGTCATCAGATCGGAAAACGGCGTGCCGCCGGAAGCGGATGGCGCCGAGGACGCTGCGGGACCGGCGATCGAAGAAGCTGTAGACGCGGCTACCTGCTGTATTGCGTGAATTGGACTCGCCATCTTCCCCCCTTGTCTCGGCGAAAGGCTCGCCGTCTCGTCTTCCGGGCTCGACTTCGGCTTGCGGCCGCTAGGACTTCGCGATATCGATGGCCGCGGTGATCATGCCCTTCTCGGCCTGCACCGCGGAACCGTTGAGGCCGTATGCACGGGTTGCGCCCATCAGGTCCACCATCTCTGTGATGGGGTTAATGTCCGGATACGCGACATAGCCGTCGGGGCCGGCGTCGGGGTGGCCCGGATCGTACCGGCGCAGCGGCGGAGCGGGGTCTTCCATCACTCCGGCAATGTGCACGCCCCCCGCCGGACCCTGCGCGGCAGACGGGCTGTGTGGGAGCAACGGGGAAGTTCCCGCGATCCCGCTCATCGCCTCGGCAAACGTGCTCTCGCCGGGATTGGCGGCAAACACGACGTGATGACGGCGATACGGCCCGCCTGAATCTGTGTGCGTGGTTTCGGCGTTGGCCATGTTGGCTGCTACAACCTCCGCGCGCATGCGCTCTGCCTGCATGGCGCTTCCCGAGGTCTCCATTAATCCAAATAGATTCATCGTCCCTCCTGGCTGCCGGATGTTTCCATCGATCCGAAGAGGTTCATCGCGTCCTCCTACTTGCCGCTGTCGGCGTGAATAGCATCCATCGTCATCTGGTACTGCTGGCGCAGAAGCGCGATGCCGGTGCGGAATTTGAGCTGAGTCTCGGCCAGGTCGAGGCTCTCGCGGTCCATGGAAACGTTGTTGCCGTCGGGGCGCGCCACCAGCCCGTCCTCGAACCTGACGTGCGCTGGCCGCGGGCTCCCGCCGGTATCCGCGCCGCCGATCGCCTTTCGCATCTCGGCTTCAAAGTCCATGCCCACGGCGCGGTAACCCGGAGTGTCGATATTGGCCATGTTCCCGGCGGTCAGCTTCGTCTGTTCTGAGGCCAGGTCGAGATACCGCACCAACTGATCGCTCATCTGCGTTTCGATATGCATGGCAGCCCTCCCTACTCCTCCGCGCCGAAGTCGATCTCCGCAGCGGTGATGGTGGCGCTTTCGCCGGCCAGGATGGCGCCGCGCTCCAGCACATGCTCGAGTTCGCGAACATTGCCGGGCCAGGGATGCTCCATCAGGCACGTCATGGCTGCTTCATCGATGCGCTTCACCGGCTCCGTGCGGCCAAGCTTCTCGAGGATGTGCGAGACCAGCAGCGGCAGGTCCGCCACGTGGGCGATGAGCGCCGGCGTGCGGATAAGAAACACGGCCAGGCGGAAGTAAAGGTCGGAGCGGAACGTGCCCTCGGCCGCGCTCTTGGCAAGCTGGCGATGCGTAGCGGCGACCACCCGTACATCCACGCGAACCGTTTCGTTGTCGCCTACGCGCTGCAGTTCGCCGCATTCCACAAACCGCAGCAGCTTGGCCTGAAGCGCCAGCGGCATCTCGCCAATCTCATCCAGAAACAGCGTTCCGCCGTCAGCCGCCTCAATGCGGCCCATGCGGCCCTGGACCGCGCCGGTAAACGCGCCGCGCGTATGGCCGAACAACTCGGCTTCAAGCAGCGCTTCAGGTATGGCGGCGCAGTTGATGGCGAAAAAAGGTTTGCGGCTGCGCGGTGAAAGCCGGTGCAGGGCTTCGGCCACCAGTTCCTTGCCGGAGCCGGTGGGGCCTTCAATCAGTACCGGCGTGGACCTCGGAGCGACGAGGCGAATGCGGCGGCTGACTTCGAGCATGGACCCTGCATTGCCGATCAGCTCGGGAAGGCGCTCGATCTGCGGCGCCGGACGCGCGGCCGCAACAGCCGGCACAGGGACGAGCACCGGGCCATAAGGCGCGGGGAGAGCGGATTGCTGCTCAAGCGGTACGAAGGGCGTCGCGGGTAGCGGGGCGACACTCACCGGCGGCTTCCTGGTGTCGGCAATGACCTGGAGCGGCCGTGCGTCGTCGAGGTCGGGTGCAGTGTTCCAGGCCGCGGTGTCAGTGTCCTGGCTCATGCGCAGCGCATAGAGCAGCTCCTGCCGGTGCGGGCTGCGGGGGCCGTCCTGGGACTGCTGGCCCTCGGTGGTCAGCACATCCACGCGCGGAAACGAGCCGCGAAAATCGCGCATGAACTCGGCCAGCTCAAGGTCAGGCAGCCACGCATCGAGGATGACCGCCTCCGGCGCGGCGGTGTCCGCCTCGGCCCAGGCCTCTGCGCCCGATGCCGCTTCCCTCACCTGCCAGCGCAGACCGGTGAGAGTCTGCGCCAGGCGGCGGCGAAAGCTCACGTCTGAGCTGATGAGAAGGGCCGTGCGCGGCCGCGTGCGAGGAGCGGGGGAGGGGGAGAGAGACGAGAGCGCGAACGGTACCTGCACGGAGTTCTCCTGGAGAGTCGTTATTGGCCCGGATGCGGGACTTCAAACTTCAATGGCTGCGGCCTGGGGCTCGACCCGCGCCGCGAGCACCGGCGAAACCGCAAGCTCGGCCTCGGATGGAACCACGTAGCCCTGCCCGCGCACTGTGCGGATCACGCGGCCCGGCGCCGGATCCTTGATTTTGCGGCGAAGGTAGTTCACGTAGACATCGACGATGTTGGTAGTCTGCGCAGGTTCCATGCGCCAGACCGAATCGAGCAGCTCGACGCGCGAAACGCATTGGCCGCGGTTGAGCATCAGGTGCTCGAGCAGCGCAAATTCTTTGTTGGTGAGCGGCACGGCCTGTCCGGCGCGGCGCGCGCTGTGCTCCATGCGGTCCAGTTCCAGATCGCCGGCGCGCAGGGTCAGCCGCGCTTCTCTCTTGCGCCGCAGCAGCGCCCGGCAGCGCGCGCGGAGTTCGTGCAGGCTGAAGGGCTTGGTCATCAGGTCATCGGCGCCCTTGTCCAGACAGCGCACCCGCGTCTCCACCTCCTGCCGCGCCGTCAACACCAGCACCGGCAGCTCGGCATCCACGCCGCGCATCTCTTCCAGGACCTGCTCTCCGTCCTTGACGGGAAGGTTCAAATCAAGAATGGTCAGATCAGGCAGGTCGGCGCGAAACGCATCGACGGCAGCGCCGCCGTCCGCTGCCACGCGGACGCGATGGCCGTCAGCCTCCAGCCCGCGCATCAGAAACTGGCTCAACGCCCGGTCGTCTTCCACAATCAACAGCCGCATAGGTTCCTTCCGTGTCTCCGGCGGCGTAAACAGGCAGCCGGCAGTGGCGATGGGCAGCGCGCTGGTGCCCATTTGCGGGGCAGTTGCATTAGCAAGCACTCATCGAACACGCCTCACTGTGGCCTGTTGCAGGAAGGAACTCAAGAGAAGAAGAGCCAAGATGAGACCACCATTCCCTGATTGGCATGGGCGGGAATGGTGTTTCAGAACGGGACAACGCTGCGGCTCGCACAGCCAGCCCTACCCCACCGCTCTCTTCACCTGGGTCGGCGGCGTTCGCCACCAGAGGTTGCGGAAGCGCCTGCCCTCGCGGCAGATTTTTGCTGGTACATCGCAGCGTCCGCGCGATTCAGCAGTTGCTCCAGCGTCTCCGGAGGCATGAACTCAGCCAGGCCGATGGAGGCGCTCACGCCGATCTTGAGGGGTCCCGAGGCTCCTTTCACCGTATAGTCGCCGCAGACCCATTTGCGCACGCGCCCGATCTGCGCTTCGGCATCGGAGAGCGCGCAATCGATAACGACGAGAAACTCGTCTCCACCCCAGCGCCCCACGAGGTCGGACGAGCGGCATGCCGAGCGCAGTTCGTTGGCGAACTGGCGCAGAAGTTCGTCGCCGAGGATGTGGCCGTAGGTATCGTTGACACTCTTGAAGCCGTCGATGTCGAGGACGGCGACGCAAAATCTCGCCGCGCTTGCGATGCGCTGTTCGAGCTGGCCTTCCATCCAGAGCCGACTGCGCAGGCGGGTGAGCGCGTCCAGTGAGGCGATCTGTTCGGCCTCTTCCAGTTTTGCCTGGAACCTGACGACCTTGGCCTGGAGATCATCGAGAACAACTCTGCCCTCGGCGTTCAGGCGGTCGATAGAGGATTTGAGCTCGGAGGCGCTCTTCTCGATGGAGAGGCGGATCTGGGAGATGTCATCGAGGCTGGCGATGCGGCGCAGCTGGGTGGTGACATGGTCGATCTGATGGGCACATTGCTGGTCGCGATTGCCCACGGACTCGGCGGTACGAGCCATTGCCAGGAGCATCTCCTTCACCTCGGCGGCCGTCCGCTGTAGGTGGCGCGCGGTGCTGTGTCCCCAGTCCTGGAGGATCCAGCGCGCCAGTGTTTCACTTTCGGCCAGCGCGGCGCCGGAGACAAGTTTCTCGCTCACATCGGCGAGCTTTTGGGAAAGCTCGGAACCGGTTGCGGGGCAAGCGTCGGTGCCGCTGCGCCCCATCTCGCCCAGAACGGAACGATATGCTGCCAGAAGCACGGATTCCCCGCCGGATCCATTGTGCAGGCCGGCGCGCGGGGTGGATGCCGGCGGCTCGGGCGTGGGCGAGGCCTCAAGGTACTTGCGGATGGAGATCATGCTTCCTCAGTGCGCGCGGCGCAGATGTTCTGGGAACATTTATCGGCGGCCGATGCTGCGGGCATGAGCCGATCCACGCAACCGCAACGGGAGAGGCAGCGGAGGCGATTCGCAAAGGCTGAACGCTCTGTTAATCAACTGGAGTCCCATGCTGGGAAGCGCTTGCGAAAAAAGCCATTGCAATTCGCTTTTTGTTCGCTATAATGCGCGCATGGCTGTCACACGGCGACAAAAAGAGGTACTGGACTTCCTGGAAACCTTCGTGACCAGGAATGGTTACTCACCCTCCTTCGAAGAGATCGCGCGAGGCATGGCTCTCAAGAGCCTGGCCACCGTGCACAAGCACATCACCAACCTGGAGAAGAAGGGTTTGCTGGACCGGGTGCATAATCGCAGCCGCTCCATTGATGTGCTGCCGCCGGGCACGCGCTCGCGCACCAGCGACCGCTTGCCCCTGGCCGGACGTATCGCCGCGGGCGCGCCTGTGGAGGCGGCCGAGACGTCGGAGTCCATCTCGCTGCACGACGTCGTAGGCAACCGCGATGTTTTCGCGCTGGAAGTGCGCGGCGACTCCATGCGTGACGAGCACATCATCTCCGGCGACTACGTGCTGGTGGAGCGTACGCGGACCGCGCGGCAGGGCGAGATTATTGTGGCGCTGGTGCACGGGTCGGAGACTACGTTGAAACGCTTCTACGCCGAGGGCAACATGGTGCGCCTGCAACCGTCGAACCTGGAGATGGAGCCCATCTACGTGCCTGCGGCGCAAGTGGCCATCCAGGGGCGCGTGCTGGGCGTGCTGCGCAAGTATCACTGAGACAAACTTGCCTGAGACGCATTCGCGGCCGCCGTTGCGCCGTACGTGCCGCATTTGTCGCCTGCGCGGGAGGTCGGCTATGCTGAGTCTTCCCTATGGCTCACGGCTTTGATTCATATCGTGTGTTTATCTCGGCTCCGGGAGATCTGGAAACCGATCGCCAGGCAGCCTACGATGCAATTGCAAGGACAAATGAATCTGTAGCGATGCCGGCAAAAATCCTGCTGGTCAGCATAGGCCTGCGCGACAGCGAACAGATCTCCACTTTCCGCAGCGTGGTCTCGGAAAACGTGCGCTGGAGCGCCTTTTTCATCCAGGTCTTTCAGGATGATTGGGGACCGAGGGACTTGTTCCGCAAGCTGTTCCTTCTCGCGCTGGAGGCCCGCGACGATGCTTCGTTGCCGATGCGCGATGTGGTGGTCTGCATCAAGGACGCGCCACAGGAGAGCGATCCGCAGATTCTCGCATTTCGCAAGGAGCTGGTAGATCAGCCCGGCGTGCGGCTCATCCGTTACAGCCGTCCGGAAGAACTGCGGGAGCCTCTTGCGGCGGTCTGCGGCGAGTGGGCGCAGTCGCTGATCGCGTTGGGCAGTCCCGCGCTCGGAGCAAGCTGAGCCGCGCCGGAGCCTGCAATCGGGATTCGATGAAGCCGTCCGGCTCTTCTAGATCAGCGCCACCGTTTGCCATTCCATGTAGTAGTTCATCTCGTCTTCGCGCACAATGCGGAACCCCAGCCGCTTGTGGAAGCGAACGCTTCCCGGGTTGAACTTGAAGACGCTGGAGCAGATGGGCAGGCGGGCGCGCGCTGCTTCCTGCTGCAGCCGCTGCACCAGCGCCGTACCGATTCCCTTGCTCTGCACGCCCGGATGCACGGCGATATCGACAAGATGGAATTGATCATCCATCTGCGCCACCCACAAGCGTCCCACCGGCTTGCTGTCGAGAAGAACGATGTGGTAGCAGGAGTTGGGAAACATCTCGGTATACGAAGACATCTGCGCGCGGAACTGCATCCGGAGGAGGTGCTCCTTCTCGGTCGCGCTGATCGGCGCCAGTTCGAATTCCGGCCCGCGAACGGCCGCGTAGAGCTCGTAAAGGAAGATTTCGTCCTGGGGCAAAGCGGGACGGACAGCAAGAGTAGACATAATCTGAAGATACGGGACCGCCCTTGCGGACGGCCCCGTGGGCTTAAGTATCCGTTAGCTGCGCGGCGGGAAGACGCCTTGCAAGGCGATCAGCCAGTTCAAAGTGAGATACGGCATCATGTTGTTGTGGGGTTGGCTTCCGCCGAACGTTGAAAGCATCTGCGTATTGAGGGCAACCTTGGTCCCGCCCGTGGGAGCGTAGATGCTCGTGCCCGCGGGAGTGGTGGCCACGGCCACTGCGGATGGGTTGACGATATCCGCGTGCAGAGAAGCAGCCGAGAATGTGTGATTGTGCTGCGGAGCCTCGCCATCCAGCAGGGTCACGTTTTGTGATCCGCTGACCTCGCCGATAAAGTATTGGCTTCCGCCCAGCGCCTGACCCTGGCCGATGGCCACATTTCCCTGCATATTGGGCAAGGCGAAGGTGCTTCTTCCGTCGCCGCCATAGAAGGTTCCGAGCAGCGAAAACACTGCCGTGTACTGCGCAATCGGCAGAAGCTGTCCCGCTGCTTCAGCCCAGCCCACGGGAGCGAAATTGAACGCTACCAACCGCAGCTCGCCAACATATTGATTTGACATAGAAGTCTCTCCTTCCAACGGCCTAGTTTCGAGAGGGGAAGATGCCCTGGAGCGAGATGATCCAGTTCATCACGAGATACGGCTGCAAATTCGAGTGAGGTTGGTTTCCCCCGACCGTCGACACAGTGGCGGGATTCAGGGTAACCACGTTGGCCAAAGTGTTGTAGATGGTCAGTTGCCCCGAAGTTCCTCCGAGAAAGTTGCCGCCCGAATTCGACACGGTGGCGGTGCCCATTGCGCTTGCGAAATGTGTGTGGGCTGGGACTTCCGCGGCCGACAGCGTGTGGTACTCTTCGCCCCCAACCTGTCCCTGGACGAAGCCGTTTCCTGCCGAAATGGGGGTTCTGCCCTGCAAGTTTGGCAAGGCAAAGGTTGTCTGGCCATTTCCGCCGTAGTAGGTGCCCACAAGCGAAAACAGCGCCTGGTTCTGGTTGATCGGCAGCAGCTGGCCATTGCATGTCGCAAACCCCTTGGGGGCGAAGTTAAACGAAACCAGCTTCAATTCCGCGATGTACGGTGTACCCATATCCTGCTCCTCCTTCAATCTCCAGTTTTCCAGCAGTCGCGGAATCTATGACTGGCTGGGGTAGACGCCATACAAAGAGATGACCCAATTCAGCACCAGGAACGGCTGCATATTCTGGTGCGGCTGGCTGCCTCCGTCGGGGCTGAGCATGCCGGCGTTCATCGCAACGGCGGGGAACTCGTTGCGGTAAATCGTCTGCCCCGCGCAGAGGACGTTGCTGTTAGGACTCGTGACGCTTCCCGCGCCTTGCGAGTTGGCAGCCACGGAGTGAGTGTGGCTTGGGTACTGGGTGATGCTGACGGTGACGTTCTCTGTGCCGGCCAACTGCCCGATGATGTATGGCATGCCTGTCGGGCCCGTTCCCTGGTGCACGGGAACCCGGCCCTGAAGGTTAGGGATGCCGAAAGTCTGCTGACCGTCGCCACCATAGGTGGTGCCGATCAGGTTGAACAAGGTTGAGTTTTCAGCAATGGAAATGAGCTGCCCTGAGCAAGTCGACCACCCCTGAGGAGCAAAGTTGAAACCGACAAGGCGTACCTCGCCGACGTATTCCTGTCCCATACGCAAATCCTCCTTGGATTTCGCAGAAGCCGGGGAAAATGTGACTTAAACTCCCCACAAGTATCACTCTTCGGCGGCGAAGGCAAGAGTTATCTCGATGAAAAATCGTGTATTGGCTCCGCTGACTGTAAGGAGTTACTGAAGCTGACGGCTGCTTGCCGGATCGGAATCTTTCAGAAGGCGCAAAAAAGCCCGGCAAAAGCAGCCGGGCCTTTTCGTACCTTGAAACTCCAGTTTGAATCCAGTCTTTGCTGAGTTATCCGATTACGCGGCGCACCTTCTCGTCGATCACCTCGGCCGCGCCTGGGGGTAATCCCACGATCTGATCGGCCACCTGCCCATTCTTGAAGAAGAGCAGCGTGGGAATGCCTTGAATCCTGTAACGCGAGGGAATGGCACCGTTCTGGTCCACATTCACCTTGGCCACCTTGATCTTGCCGGCATATGACTCGGCGATCTTATCCACGTAGGGCGCAATCGCCCGGCACGGGCCGCACCATGCCGCCCAGAAATCCACCAGCACCGGCTGCTCGCTGCGCAGCACTTCCTGGTCAAAGTTTGCGTCCGTCACTTCCAACACACCCACTCCCGCCATGTTCCTCCTTGCCTGAACTGCACCGATTTAGTTTACAGGCTCGCCTCTCCATCCGATGCTTCAGGGTGTGGGAAAGTCGCAAGTCACACCAGGTTGGGAACCGCGCAGCCATCGGGTAGAAAGAGGAAGCGCCCGGACTCCTTTAAGGAATCACGGGCGCTAGAGCAGCCCTCCCCCAGAACTGCCCACGCTGCGAATTTAGGGGTTCTCGATTCCAGAATCAAGCAATCTTAAGTAACGCGCCAGGTAATCACCAACGGGGTATTAGCCATTTGGATACTGCAGAAAGGCAAAGGTTTACACAAACATACCGAGGTCCAAAGAGAAAGCCTCCGTACCCCGAAAGTGTTACGCGGACTGAAGCGAAGACAGCGAATCAGCGCCCTTCGGCTCAAATCGGCAGACCAGTAGCTCGGGATGATGCAAGCCACTCAACGCCATCAGGATCTCGGCGCGTGCCGAGTCAATGCCCTGCTCGCCATCCACGATGACCAGTACCGCTGGGCCGGCCCCGCTCAGGGCCACGCCGAGGATGCCGGCCGATCCTGCGAGGGGAAGCAGGCGCGGAAGCTGGGCACAGATGGCGGCGCGGTACGGCTGGTGGATGCGGTCGGCCATGGCGGTTCGGAGCAGGTCTCCGCGGCCCTGGGCAAATGCTAGTCCCAGGAGGCTAACGGCCTGCAGATTGGCCACCACGTCGGCCCGCGAGTAACCATCCGGCAAAACAGCCCGGGCGTGACTGGTGGCCAGCGGTTCGGTGGGAAGAACGACAATGGCGCGCCACTGTGCCGGCGGAACCACGCGCGCTACCTGCACGGTGTCTCCATCGGCGGCGGCCGCGACAAAGCCGCCCAGCCAACAAGCGGCCGCGTTATCGGGATGCCCTTCGAGCGCGGCGGCTTCCGCCAGGATGCGATCGCTTGTCCAGCCCAGCTGCCCGAAGTGCACCGCCATTGCGATCGCTGCCAGCCTTCCTGCCGCGGACGATCCGCAGCCCATGCCCAGCGGAATCGCGTTGCGCATGTTGATGGCAAGCGGAACCACGGGCCGGCCGTTCGCGGAGAGGATTGTGCGATACAAGTCGAGGACCAGGTTGTCTTCCATCTGCGCGCAACGTTCCGTATCGCGCCCTGCGGCCGTGATCGAGAATTCACTTGCCGCCGCAGCTTCTACATCGAGAAAAAAGTCGAGGGCCACGGCTGCGGTGTCGAATCCCGGCCCGAGGTTGGCGGAAGTGGCAGGGAGCCGCAGACGGAGCCAGTCCTGCGCGGAACCGCTCATGCCGACGCGCCTTTCATGGCTGCCAGCACGGCCTGCGGCGTGGCCTCAACCACCTGCGCATTGCGGCGCAGGCGCTCGATCCGTTCCTCGTTGCCCGCAGCCTCTTCGGCGCGCAGCAGCGTGCCACGGTGGAAGTCAATGGTGTAGTCGGCGTCCTTCAGTGTATGCCCGGTCAGGACCAGAACTACGCTTTCGGATGCGTGAACCCAGTTTTCAGCGCGGAGCTTTTTAAGACCCGCAAGTGTGACAGCCGAAGCGGGCTCGCAGCCCAGGCCTTCAGCACCCAGCTCCGCCTTGGCCATGGCAATCTCGGCTTCGGTAACGTCAAGGCACCAGCCGCCAGTCTCCTGCACCACGCGCGCGGCCTTGCGCCAGGACGCAGGGTTGCCGATGCGGATGGCAGTGGCGCGCGTGTGCGCCTCGACTGGTTCCAGTTTTGTGCCGCCACTCAAGACAAAGCTGCGCACCAGGGGATTGGCGCCCGCGGCCTGGATCACAGAGATCTTCGGCAGCCGCGAGACCAGGCCCAGTTCCCGTAGCTCGCGAAAGCCTTTGCCCAGCGCCGAACTGTTGGCCAGGTTTCCGCCCGGCACAATCAGGTGATCGGGCACATTCCAGTCGAATGCTTCGGCGATCTCAAACGCCGGCGTCTTCTGGCCCTCGAGTCGATAAGGATTAACCGAGTTGAGCAGATAAATGGGCGCCTCGCGGACGATCTGCGTCAGCACCCGCGCACAGCTGTCGAAGTCGCCTTTCACCTGGCAAGTAACGGCGCCGTAATCCATCGCCTGAGACAGCTTGCCCCAGGCAATCTTGCCTTCAGGAATCAGCACCAGGCTACGTAGCCCGGCACGCGCGGCGTAGGCCGTCATGGCGGCAGAAGTATTGCCGGTGGAGGCGCAGGCCACCCACTCGAAGCCGCGCTCCTGAGCTACGCTCAGCGCCGCGGTCATGCCCGTGTCTTTGAAGGATCCTGTCGGGTTCATGCCCTGGTGCTTGGCCCAGAGCTGGTCCATGCCGAGGGCGCGGGCCGCCCGCGGTAACGCGTACAAGGGCGTATTGCCCTCGCGCAGCGTGACGGCATTGCCGAAGTTCTCAAGGATGGGCAGCAGCTCGCGGAAGCGCCACACGCCGGAGTTGTCGAGCGCCTCAGAGGAGCACTTGCGCTCGCGCCACAGCCACTTCAGGGCGCCGGGATTGGGGCGGTCAGTATTGGGCGGGCCTGGGCCCTGGCGGCGAGCCCAGCCCGGATACTCCACCTCGAACAGATCGCCGCATTCGGCGCAGCGGAAGTCAGGGCGCGCGGCCGCGCCGGAGATATGCGCTCCGCAGCCGAAACAGCGCAACCGATGCAGATTGTCGTTCATGCCTGCTGATAGCCTACCAGTGCGGACGACTGCGCCGCAGTGCTGCGGGCCGGCGCATCCACATCAATGCAAACGGAGGAGATCATGCCGCGATTCCCTGCCCTGCTGGCTGCGATGATCGCAACGGTGATTCCGTGCGCGGGCGCGCAGACCGTGCGCGTGGCTGCAGCCGCCGACCTTGAACCGGTGCTGCCGGCCATCTTCGACCAGTTCCGCCAGGCCACGGGCATCCAGGCCGAAGCAACCTATCAGGCATCGGCTGCACTGACCACGCAGATTGAGAATGGCGCGCCGTTTGACCTGTTTCTCTCCGCCAACGTGGATTACCCGCAGCGTCTTATCTCAGAAGGCGTCGCAGAGGGCGAGGGCGAAGGCAAAGCGGGACGTCCAATCGTCTACGCACGTGGCACGCTGGTGCTGTGGACGCGCAAGGACGCGCACTTCCCTGCTCCGTCCCTGGAACTATTGCGCGACCCGGCGCTCAAGCGTCTGGCCATTGCCAATCCCGATCGCGCGCCTTACGGCAAGGCTGCTGTGGCAGCGCTGGAGAAGCTCGGGCTCTACGACGGGCTCAAGCCAAAGTTGGTCACGGCGGAAAACATCGCGCAGGCGGCGCAGTTCGTCGACTCCGGCAATGCCGACGCGGGCCTGATCTCGCTGACCTCGGCGATGACGCCGCGCCTGGCGGCGAGCGGCCAATACTTCGTTCTGCCGAAGGATCTGTATCCCCCGATCGATCAGGGAGCGGTGCTGATCTCGAAGACCGGGCAGCGAGCAGCGGCAAAAAAGCTGCTGGTTTACCTGATGTCGCCGCCGGTGCAGGAAGATCTGCGGAAGCACGGGCTGACGCCGGGAAGTCGCGCCGGCATGTCGCCCTAGCGAAAGTTGTACCGTATTGTGGTAGATTTCACAATGCGGTGCTAGTTTTGGCACCTTCTATCTCGTAAGTAATTGATTCTATTTGTCAGATGCTTCGATTGTCCCGCTATGTGATCCATAGTGGGGGGGTGGGGGGGTATGCCTGTCTCCCCTTAAGCCGAAGGGCCGGATTCACGGTGTGCGTGAATCCGGCCCAGCAGATCCTTTATAGCACTGTTCCGGAAATGCGGGCAAGCGATCTTCAAAAGCAAGAGGGGCGGGTGTATTTTGTTCTTCCGCCCGGATGAGAAAGGAACACTCCGCGTAGAAGCTCCCTTGAGGGTGATGCGGACCGCGTGGGGTGGATGGCTTTGCGAGGATCGCACCCGGACGTTCGTGAGCGGGCGGCTGGACACAGATCTTGCTTTCCGCGCAATTTGTGCTTGAATAAAGTTCCTGCCCAATGACCTGCGTCAATAGACTATTCAAAACAGCCCGAACCGCGACGCTCAGGTTTTCGACGGATCATTCCGCCCGCAATTGAGAGATCGAAGACGGGGGAAGCCTGCGATGAGTCAGGGAAACGCGAAGCAATGCCGTTGCACGTTTTTGCGCAGATTCAGATAGAGGGGGATTACCGATCATGACAAGGATGCGCGGGGTTGGCTTGGCCCTGATTCTGATGAGCAGCGGAGTCTCCTTCCTGTGGGGTCTCTTAGAGGTGCGATCCGTGAATGGCAGGCCGGTGGATTTTCAGGTAATCTACTATGGCTCTCGATGTCTGATGCAGCATCGTAACCCATACAGCGCGAAGGAACTGGAGGGTGTTTACCGCGGAGCGGGCGGTGAGTTGCCGACAGAGAACCTCCGGCACCACGAGATCGTGACCCAAATTGAGAATTTACCCGCCATACTGCTCCTGGTTGCCCCGCTTGCGATGTTGCCCTATGGGCTTGCGGAGACACTGTGGCTGGTTCTCCTAACCGGGAGCTTCACCCTGGCCGCTTGTCTTGTCTGGGATGTTAGCGCGCGATCGGCGCCACGGCTCTCCCTGTTGCTGATTTGCGTGCTCATGGCCAACAGCGAGATTTTGTTCATGACGGGCAACTCCGCCGGACTTGCCGTAGGCCTTTGCGTAATGGCGGTGTGGTGTTTTCTGAATCAGCGGTTCGCGGCGGCGGGCGTGGTTTGCCTGGCCGTCAGCCTCGCACTCAAGCCCCACGATGCGGGGCTGGTCTGGCTCTACTTCCTACTGGCCGGAGGGGTTTATCGGAAGCGAGCGATACAGACCGTGGCGCTGACGGTTGCGCTGGGCCTGGTTGCGGTCGCGTGGGTCACCTGGGCAGCACCGCATTGGTTTGGGGATTGGCGGTCGAATCTGGCTGCTCTATCGGCGCGCGGGGGCTTCGACGATCCAGGGCTTACCTCCTTGACCGGCCACAGCGCCGGCATGGTTATCGACTTACAGGGGGCCGTCAGCGTCCTCCTGGATGATGCGCGCATCGACAATCTGGTCAGCTACCTGGTCTGTGGGGCGCTCCTGCTGGCGTGGTCGGTTCGCACGCTCAGGTTGCACTTCTCGCAGCGGGGAGCCTGGCTTGCGCTGGCGGCGGTTGTACCGCTTACCATGCTGGTCACTTATCATCGGACGTACGATGCGAAACTCCTGCTGATCACGGTTCCGGCCTGCGCGATGCTCTGGGTCGAGGGCGGCTTCATTAGGTGGATCGCGCTTGTGGTGAATACCGCGGGGCTTGTTGTGACCGGGGATATTTCCTTGACAGTTTTGATGATTCTCGCCAGGCACTGGCATGCAGGCGCCGCGGGGATCTTGGGAGGCATGTTGACCATTGTGCTGATGCGGCCCACGCCTCTTGTTCTGTTGGCGATGGGCGGCTTCTATCTATGGGTTTACGTGAGGCGCGATCCGGCTCGGGATGCGATGCCGAGGCGTGGAAGATCGAGGGAGGCGGTGCTTCCGCCAACACCGGCTTGATTCTAATCCGCGTCTGGGATGGCCTGGCGCTCGGTTCCGTGGCTTCTCGCCGCGTTTAACAGAATGAAAGAACAGTGAGAGGATGAAGATGACGAGTTCGCGGCGGATCGGTCTGGCAATGATCCTGTTGAGCGGCGGCATCTCCCTTCTGTGGGGTTTCTACCTTGGGCAGACGGGGAACGGTTGGGCGGATTTCAGGGCTGTCTACTACGGCTCACGATGCCTGATGGAGCATCACGACCCCTACAAGGTGAGCGATTTGGAGGACGTTTACCGCGCCGAGAAAGGCGCGCCTCCGTACGAGACGAAAAATGCCCATCAGGCAGTAACGTTATACGTCAATGTGCCCACCACGTTTGTCCTGGTAGCTCCCTTTGCCTTGCTGCCGTGGGGACCGGCGCACCTGCTGTGGATAGCATTCACCACCGGGGTTTTCTTTCTCGCCGCCATCCTGATGTGGGATATCGGGGCCAGATACGCACCTGGGGTGTCCACCGTTCTTACGTGCATCTTACTTATAAACTGCGAGTCGCTCTTTGTTGCGGGCAACACTGCTGGAATCACCGTGGGCCTTTGCATCGTGGCGGTGTGGTGCTTCGTCGAGGAGCGGTTTGTGGTGGCCGGAGTTCTATGCCTCGGTCTGAGCCTGGCCATGAAGCCCCATGACGGGGGACTGGTCTGGCTCTACTTTCTTCTGGCGAGCACGGCGTTTCGAAAGCGTGCACTGCAATCCCTTTCGATTACGGCCGTCCTGGGACTTACGGCGTATCTGTGGATTTCTCACGTAGCACCGCACTGGATGCAGGAATGGCGCTTCAATCTCTGGACCATTGCTCAACCCGGGGGTATCAATGAGCCCGGGCCTAATTCCCTTACCGGGCGATCTTCCGCCATGGTCATCGATCTGCAGGCAGCCATAAGCGTATTCCGTAACGATCCGCGCATCTACAATCCGGTGAGTTATGTCGTATGCGGAGCGCTTTTGCTGGCTTGGGCGGTGCGTACGCTCGCGCGGAGCAGCTCCCGATTGCAGGTCTGGGTAGGACTTGCGGCGGTGACGGCTTTGACCATGCTGGTGACTTATCACCGTCCATGGGACGCGAAGCTTTTGCTTCTTACCATTCCGGCTTGTGCGATGCTGTGGGCCGGGGGCAGGCGCCTGGGATGGATTGCAGTCCTGGTGAATGGCGCTGGAATGGTGCTTACCGGAGACACGTTCCTGGCGATTCTCGCTAACATTGCCCAGATGTTGCACGTGGGCACAGCAGGGTTGGCGGGAAAACTACTGACGGTTGCGCTAATCAGGCCAGCATCGTTGATCCTGCTTGCAATGGCCATCTTCTATTTGTGGGTCTACATGCGGCCCGGACCCGCCGAAGGGGTTTCAAGCGCCGGGCATGAAGGAAGAGTTTCTTAGCGTGGAACGGGTTCAAGATCTACCCCAACCAAATTTCCCCGCGTAGAGACGGGTCAGCAGTTGGGCATAGTCGCGCCCGACCCTGAGATTGGCCTTGCTGGCACCGTGGCAACGCCGCCCGAAGGAGATGGGGACCTCTTCGACTGAGGTGAGGCGGCCGCGCACCAGGACTTCCAGCAGCAGTTTGAAGCCGGAGCACTGAAAGGCAATCCCCTCCAGGCAGCGACGGCGAACCACAAAGAATCCCGACATGGGGTCCTTGACGCGCAGGGATCTTTGCTGGATTGGCCAGGTGGCCCAGACCGCGGCTGCGGAGAGCAGTTTTCTGGCAGGATTCCAATTGCCCAGCTTCCCGCCCTTCATATAGCGGCTGCCGATGGCAAGATCGCGACCGGCAGAAACGGCGGCGATCAACTTTGGCAGGAGCTCCGGCGGGTGCTGCAGATCGGCATCCATCACGCCCAGAATCGTGGCATCGGTGTTCTGCCATCCGTGCAGAACCGCCCCGGAGAGCCCACGCTGTCCCTTGCGCACCAACAGGCGCACATGCTCATCCTGGCGGGCGATAGCGGCAACAATAGCGCCGGTTCCGTCCGGGCTGTCGTCGTCGACGACCACTATTTCATAGGGAACGCTCAACGGATGGAGGACGGAACGAACATGGCCGATGACTGCGCCGATGTTCTCCGCTTCACAGAGCGTGGGAATCACCAGCGCCAGCTTTTCTCTCTTCTCCGGAGAATGGAACTCCGGGATTTGAGAGGTAAGGTGTGGGACCCCGTGGTTTTGCGAGGTGGGTTGCAGCCAAGGACGCGTGGCAAGTGAAATGGATGCGAGCTTAATGTGTTTGAAATAGCCGGAGAGGAAGAGGCGCTGACGCCAAGACAGCCGTGCGATCACCGCCAACGCCAGACCGAGCAGCATCGTCAAACTGCTGTTCTGGGCGCTTTGGATGATCATGGTCATTCGCGATCACGGGAATCAAGCGCCCTGTGTTGCGGGACAGCCTACGCACCCTTGCGCCGGTTAAGGACGCGAATGGCGTGAAGACTACGTATACCACCGGAGTGGCATGGGTTGTAGTCCGAAGGTCCGATGGGGAGGCCGGCGGAATGGATTGCCTGCTGCCGGATGCTCCCCACGAACAACGGGGTTTAGTGACTCCTTTGTCGAAACCCGAGCGATCGAGATATTCATGCCGTTTCATGACATCCCTGTCAGGCCATACCTCTGCCGGACAGGGGCGGAATGATATCGGCAACCCCCGACTTCGCGTCGAGACCAGAGGTAATTACAAGTCGGAGGTGATGGTGCCGCCGATGGAGCTAAAGGCAGCGCTGAGGTCGCTGGACAGGGTGTTCAAGCCAGCCGTGGCAGCCAGGGCGATCAGCGCCACAACGAGAGCGTACTCGACGAGGTCCTGACCTTCTTCAGCAGCGAAGAAGTTCTGTCCCATAACATAGAGCTTCAACATGGTGTTCTTCATTTTTTGGTTTCTCCCCCGATTTTTGAATTTTCCCGGCGATGTGCGTTCCGGGTATTTGCCTTTTCTAATAGCAATCGGGGTGCCAATCCATTAAGTCATGAATAATCAACGGGATGATGTTTAGGCGACCCATTAAGAACCCTCTTCATGTACACGGGGGTTTACGGTTAGCAACGTATTGGTGATGCAGGGTACACATACAAAAGAAGTTGTAGTGTCCTATTGTTGGACAATAAGGCCAATCCAAGGCCATGCTGCTTGAGGGGGTGACAGGGGCGCTTAACGGCGCCATGGCCCAGGCGCCCCGGAGGACCAAAGAATGCGTCATCTGCTCCCGATCCTGGTGAACCAAACCATCCTTGTCATGATCTTCCTGATCATGGCGGTGGTGTGGATGATGCGCGACGAGCGCGATCGCACGCGTCCGCTGCTCGTCATCGCCTTGGTTCTGAACATGTTTTACGGGCTTCTGCTCAACGTGGTGATGGGCAAGGAGAACGGGCTGGTTCCCTGGAAATACGATTACATCCTAGCCCGGCTTGACGCCGCATTCGGGATCCCCGCGTCCGCGATCGCGCCGGTCCTCCAGGGTGCTGCGCGCTGGCCGCTCCAGATCGTCTACTGGCTGCTGGTGCCGATGATGGTGGTTTGGTTCGCCGTGGCCAGGCGGAACCGGCTCACAGGCTCGCTGGTCGGGGCTTACATCACCGAGCTGCTGATGGGACCAACACTCTATGCGGTGCTGCCCGCGTGTGGACCGCGGTATGTCTTCGGCAAGCAGTGGCTGCATCCGCCGGTGGTTGCGCCGGGCGTTCTCCGATTGAGCGGCAGCCCAAATGCCTTTCCCTCGCTGCACTTTGCCACCGCGCTAATTTTTGTGTTCTTTTCCAACGGGCGAATCAGCCGCTTCTTCTCGCTTGCTTTTCTGGCCGGGACGGCCCTGGCCACGATTTCGACCGGCGAGCATTACGCGATCGACCTGGTTGCGGGACTGGCGTTCGGGTGCTTTGCAAACAACGTGGGCCGGCGCCGGGTGAAGGCTTCCCTGCTCTGGCTGCCGGTGGTGCTGGCGTGGTCGTTGAGCGTGCGCTGGGCCAGCGGCTTCTGGATCGGCCACCCCTACCTGCTGCGGATCTTCGCCGCAGTCACCGTGATTGGCGCAGCATGGGCAGTGGTTGTGGAATGGCGGCGCGCCATGCCAACGACGACAGAAAAAGAAAAGCCGCCCCAGCAAAGGAGCGGCTTGAAGGAGATGGAGCAGCTTAGTTAAAGATGGCTCCCACGGTTACATTGGGATTCACAACCGGGTTGGCTACGGTTGGCGTATTCGTGATTGTGACCGTGCAATAGTTCGGACCGGCGGCAGTCCAATAGACCGGACCAGGAAGCGGGTTGCCGGAGGCGTCGCTTGGAATGCAACTGGAAGACCATCCTCCGAAGTTCACTCCGGACTCGGCGGGCGCCGTCAACAGGATCGTGACTGCGCCGTTGGGACCGAACGGGTAGGGCGCCGAGCAAACGGAGCCGCCAGTGCCCGTCCAGCCTGGACCGCAATGGATTACGTCGGCAGTTCCCGTGGCGGAAGGCGCTGTTATGAGCCAGCCGGCGGTGTTGAGCCCTTCGTTATAGATGGTGATGGTGGCCTTGAGTGAGGCTGCCTGAGATCCCGGGAAGCATGAGCCGGCCACTGTCGGTGGATTGGGCAGCACCAGGGGGCAATTGAATGCTGCTGTAGCGGTCTGGATTGACCCGGTGGTCGGGTCCGTTGCTTCGGCAATGATTACAGCGCCACCGTTCCCGTAGGCCGTGACAATTCCGCCGGTGGTGCCTGTGTTGGTGCCGTTGCTGCTGTCCACGGGGAAGATATCGGGCGCAGAGGAGATCCAGGTAACCGAGTTAGTCAGATCCCTGACCGTCGGAGCCGTGGAAAACGTCCCGATGGCGAGGAAGTTTCCGGTGTCTTGCAGGTTGCCGACTGTAATCACAGAGGGAATGATGGTGAGCGAGAGCAGCGGCTCGGGAGCCGGTGCGGGGGTTGCCGTAACGGTAGCCGTCGCTGACACCACAGATCCGTCCTGATTCGTGAGCTCCGCCGTGATGGTTGAGGTCCCCGTGCTGACACCGGTAACAAGTCCCGAGGAGTTGACCGTGGCGACGGTTGGAACGCTCGAACTCCACGTGATCTGCTGAGATTTGGTGACGTCGGTCTGCAGGCCTGAGCTGCCCAGGGTCCCGAGCGCGATAAGTTGACTGGACTGGCCGGAGGCCGACAGCGACTGACTGCCGGGGATGATCGAAATCGCGGTGTACTGTTCGGAGGCTCCGCCTGAGACGGTGAATGTCGCCGTCCCCGTCACCGCAGTTCCGTCGGAGACGTTCGTGTAAATCGCGGTGATTGTGGCCGTGCCCTGGCTCACCGCGACGGCAAGCCCGGTTGATGCGCCGACCGTGGCGATTTGCGGACTGCTCGATGTCCAATTCACGGAATTGGTGAGGTTCTCCGTGGCTCCGGAAGAAGTGGTTCCGATGGCCAGGAATTGCGAGGTATCGGTGGGCACCGCGACCGACTGCGTTCCAGGAATGACGGAGAGTGCGACTACCTCAGAGGCCGGGCCCCCACCGCCAGTGCCAGTGATAGTCAGGGTAGCCGAGTTGGTCACGAGTCCACTGAAGCCCTGAATGCTGGCGGAGATGGTTGTGGTGCCGGGCGAGACGGCCGTGGCTACGCCTGAGGAATTGATGCTAGCCACTGCGGTCGAGCTCGATGTCCACGAGACTGTGTCAGTCACATTCTGAGTGGTGGAGGGATGCTGGCCGTGCGTGGTGGTGGAGGTAGCTGTGAATTGCGCCGATTGGCCTACGGCCAGAGACTGCGACGCCGGCGAAACAGAGAGAGAATCGATCCCAGTGGCAGAGCCACATCCGATCGTGAGCGAGAGAATTCCGGAAAATACTCCCAATGCTAGCCATTGTTGCTTCTGCACGTCTATCTCCTTCGACCAGCTTGCCGCGTGGGCCAGCCAGGTTCCACTCCATGTCATTGCAAGTTGAATTCCACTTCAGAATCAGGTCGTTTTGCCGTCGTTTTCAAGGACTTAATTTGCGGCTGCCGGCCCCGTGTACCCATCTGTGCACGGGGCTCGGAAGCCGCTTGAATACAGGAGCTCGAAGACGTCTTGCGCCCTTCATGCGGATGCTCATTGCGTGTCTCCGCCGCTCTGGGCCGAAGCCGGAGCGGAGTGAAACTCAAGCCGGTCGCCGGGCTGCGTTTGAGTGGCCGCGATAACGCCGGGCGGCAACTCAAGGATGGAATGCGCGCGCAGGCATGCGGAGAGCCGCGCCGGTCCCACGCGGCCACGGACCTTCACCACGCGCCGGCGACGATCGAGATACACCAGGTCGATGGCGAACTTCATGGCGAAGGTATGCACTGCTTCGCAGGGCACAATCCATAACCCTTCGCCGGGCATGAGACCGGAACGGCCTAGCAGACCCTTATTGCGGCGCGCCGCCGTGTCCGCTACTTCAATGTGGTTTCCGATCTCAGCCTGCCTGTCTACGTTCATGACGCGCAGGTATTCCGGCGCGGCGATGGGCCGCGAGCGGGATACGACCGGTATCCGGGCAAACAACCCCGCTGATTTGGCACCGGTCTCGGCTACGCGATCTGCCTTCATTGCGGACCCGAGGTTGTCGGTTGTGAGCCTGTGCCCGATCCGCCTGCGTCTCCACCTCCACCACCGGTGGTGCTATAGCCCGTGGTGGTGTAGCTGTTTTGCGTATCCACAAGGTTCGGCTGACCCTTCATGCTCCGGATCAACTGCTCGGCCGGGATGGTGGCCGGAGGAGGCGGCGTGGAAGCCGTGCCGGTGTTTTCCGGATGCTGCATTGGCGTTGACGAGTTGGGCGGCAGGAAAGGCTCTGTGAACTTCGGATTGGCGATCGTTCCGTCCGGCACGGGCTGCACAATCTCAGGCGTGATGACGACGATCAGCTCCGAATCGGTTTTCGTCTTGCTCATGGACTGGAAGAATTTCCCCAGAATGGGAACGTTGCTGATGTAAGGAATCTTCGAGAGCGTCTCGGTGGTGCGGTTGTCGAGCAGGCCGCCGATGGCGAAGCTCTGTCCCTTCTGCAGCTCGACTTCAGTCTTGACCCGGCGCTCAGCGATGGCGGGGACCTGGAATCCAGAAATGGTTACCGCATTGCTGAAATCCAGCGAGCTGACTTCCGAGATCACCTGCAGATCGATGGTTCCCTGCGGGGTGATCCTGGGCAGGAAAATGAGCCGCACGCCATATTCCTTGAACTGAATAGTGACGGCGGGTAGGGCGCCTCCGCTGCTTCCTTGCACAACGGGGAATGGGTATTCGCCGCCGGCGAGAATGGAGCCCTGGTGGCCGTCTTCGGCCAGGACGTTCGGTTGCGAGAGCGTCTGCACCAGACCCTTCTGCTCCATCGCCTCGAGGACTGCGCCCAGATTGAGCCCTGGCAAGAAGGCAAACACGTTCAGCTGATTGGAAGGCGTGGTTGTGTTCGGAGTGACTATAGGCGGAGAGAACTGCCCCGTGGTCACGCCTCCCAGGACATTCCCGAATCCTGTGCTATAGAAATTGATTCCCAGATTCTTGATCTTGGTGCGATCCACGCTGGCAAAGTTGCACTTGAGCAGGATCTGCGGCTTTGATGCGGGCAACTCCACGTCCAGCAGGTTCACGACCTTGCCACCCGCCGAAGCGATGGATACGGCCCGGTCGGAATCGCTGAGAGACTTCACGGTGCCGTGCAGGAAAACGTTGCCGTTCTCAAAACTCACCTTCAGAGTCTCTCCCGGAAGCGAAGTACGCAGCTCGCGGCGGATCGAATCCATTCGGTCCGCTGTGTCCGTCGAGTTGGCGCGCACGGTCACGTTGAAGAATTCGCGATTGCCGCCGCGCTCCCACATGATGAGCGTCGTGAGCCCAACGCCCTTGCCGTTGACCATGACTTCGCTGGGGCTGATGGCCACGGCTTCCGCCACTAATGGGTTACCCACCGCGACGCGCTCGACAGGCTGCGCGCAGTCCAGCAGCACGGAGCGGCCGGCCACCAGCGACAAATCGTTGGTGGCATCCTGCCGCGTGACCTGCGGCGGGGGGGCCTGGGCCTGCGCCATCGACAGCGCGCAAGCAAAGAGCAGCAAAAGGAGCGACCCGCAAAAAGCAGGGCGAAATACTGTCTGCGACCTCATTCTTTAGCCTCGGGTACTGCGAATTTCTGCTCGGAGCGCTGTGCGCCGTTCACCACTTCCACCGAAACGGTGCGTGGTGGCGGAGCGGCCGCGCGGCGAACTGCTGCATGAACCGGCGCCGTCATGGTTGGGCCGTTGGCAAAAATATTCCCCATTGCGTTGATCGGCACATCGGTCGTCTTGGTATCCAGCGGATTGCGGAGCACGAGCTGGATCTGGGTGTGATTGCTGGCCAGGCTCAGCTGCTGGGCCTGATCGGGTGTAACCAGCAGGTTCACCACGTGCACCTGCTGCGGTTTTCCTTCCTGATCCTTCTGGATGTCGGTCCCGGCAGACAGCACCTGGATGTTCTGCAGCAGCGTTTTGACCTCGGTGCCTTCGCGCGGATCGGGATTGCCCGGAGGTTCGCCGGAAATGAGCACGTCCACGCGCATGCCCGGGGTCACAAATCCGGCCACGCCTACCACTTCATCCACCTTGACCGCGCACGCGCGCATGCCATCGGGAATGGTAGCTGCAAGTCCGCCTCCTGATCCTACCGGGGCCAGGCGCTCGTCCAGGATCGGCTCCCCCTGGTAAATGTCGGCAACCACACCACGCCCGATCGCGGTCTCCGGTTTGAGAATGGCGCCCTTGGGCAGCGTCCCCGACATTTGCACCGTGGTCAGGTTGGCGGCGGTGAGAATGGTGCCGAGCTTGATATCCGCCGCAGCGCCTACCACGCTCGAGGTCTGCGTCAACCGCGACCCGGCCACCTTCTTGCCCATCACACGGTACACCAGGACCGAACAGCCCAGTGCAAGCACAAGGGCAAAGAACAATACAGTCATCAGTCTGCGATTCATTTCAAGGCTGCTCCGATAGTCAAGCGTACGCTGTTAACTTCCTGGTACCTAGTAACAGCATAGGTACCTGCATCCAACCTCTTCCGCCAGTCACGCGGAGTTATGCTTACGTAGCAGACAGCGCATTCCGCTGCGCAATCCGGTGTTGCCTGGAGGAGGGGGTTGCACAAGCGCATGCCGCTTGTGTTCCGCAGTGTTTCCGATTTTTCCGAATTGATCTTAGAATGAGAAGGAATCCTCTCATTCATGACCGGGCAGGCACAGTGTGGAGAAAATAGGGGCTGATGCGCAGTAGTTACGAAGTAACGAGCCTGTTCCAGCCGCAGCCGCGTGTGGGTTCCGGACTGTCGCCATACGCCATCTCGATGACGCTGCACTTGGCAGGCATCGCGCTGGTTTCCTGGACGCTGGTTCACTTTCCCATGATCCGGCCCATTCCGCCGTCGTCCCGCTTCCAGGTGCGCGAGCTCAGGCTGCACATGCCTGAACGCGTGCCCACCAGCAACGATCAGCTCTACCCGCACACCGTCGAGCCCCCGGCAGCATCGGGCGCAAAGGCTTCCAGACCCGCGCCGCAGGCCGAAGCTCTGCCGCAGGCCGCGAAGAACATCCCGCTTCCGCAATTGCCCGCGGATCTCGGCCTCGGCAAGCAGATCCTGTTGCAACCCCAACTGCACCTTCATCAGCAGCTCGCGGAAAAGATCCCCGTACCCAACGTGATCATGTGGATGCCCGAGCTCAACCGGACCAAAATCATCGTTCCCACGCATCCGAACAGGCCGACTGTCTCGATGGTGCAGCCGTCGGTGGCCGAGCCCAACCAGGAGCCCGAAGTGTCGAATCTCAACCTGGCCGCCGCCGACCGTCAGCCCAAGGTTCCCACTCCGCCCGCCGCCAGCACTTCGCCCATCGTGCAGAACGGCCCCGGCACGATGAAGACGGCCCCCGCCACGACAACCACCAGTTCCGACCAGCCCACTCCCACGGCCGTTCTCTCGGTCTCGAACCTGCGCATGCCCGATGGGGTCGCAGTGCTTCCGCCCGTCAATGAAACTGCCGGTCAGGGCAACGCGGGCGTAAGCGCTCCGCAATCGGGAGCCGTGGGAACCAAGCCGAGCCAAGCCGGCGGTAGCGGAACCACTAACGGAAACAGCAGCGGATCCAGCAACAGCGCGGCGGCCACGGGAAGTTCGGCCGGACCGGCAACCAGATCGCCGGCGAGTTCCAGCACCGGCGCCCAGGCTGCCAACTTCGAAAATGTGGACCATATCCAGCTTCCGCCGAACGGCCGATTCGGCGTGGTCGTCGTCGGAGCTTCCCAAACCGAGCAATATCCGGAAGCCGGCAACATCTGGACCGACCGCGTCGCCTACACGGTCTACCTGCACGTCGGACTGCCTAAAACCTGGATCCTGCAATACGGCCGGCTGCCGGAAGCGCAGGCCAACGGTTCCGGCTCTGTCGCCCGCCTGGAAGCGCCGTGGCCCTATGACGTCTTCCGCCCCAACCTTCTTGCTGCCGACATCAATGCCGATGCCCTCATGGTGCACGGCGTCCTGAACGCTTCCGGCAAGCTTGAGCAGCTCGTTGTCGCCTTCCCTGAAGGATTTCCGCGCTCCAGCTTCGTGGTGAATGCCCTCTCGCGCTGGCAGTTCCGCCCGGCCAGCCAGGACGGCAAGCCCACGCCGGTCGAGATCCTCCTCATTATTCCGGAAGAAGACGACTGAGCGCGTTCCGGCGCACTGCCGCAGCTGCACTGTGCAGCGGTTGCGTGGTGCGCGGATTGCGGTCAATGAAGCCATAAGCATCAAATACCTGTTCGTTTCCCGTCTAGCAGGGGTGCATGGGGGTCAAGCCGGAATGCTCCGACGGCGGCCCAGCAAATTCCAGTCCGACGCCGTCCGCTCCCCAGCGCGTCACCCGCATCTGCACTGTGATCGCCTGGTGGGCTCCGTGCTGAGCCGGTCCTGTGCGCTGCAGGCTCATCTTCACTTCTGATCCCACCGGCCAGCGCTCCCTGGTCACCAGATACAAGCCGGTGGCGCTAATGTCGCGGATCACGTGTACGCCCGGCGAATGCTTGACCCCGGCTGCCGCGCGAGATCCATGCCTCTCCATTGCCGGTGCTCCTGCATAGCTGTACTGCGGCAGAATGGACACGTCCACCACCGTCTGCGCCGGCCACACGGGGTTCGCCCGCTCGCGCATCTTGCGCAGCTTGGCTTCCATCTCCTCGGGCGCGCAGATGACCAGCTGGTTTCCCGGTTTCGTCTGCGATGAGCTGATGGTGCACACAGGCAGCGCCAGCAGGCTGGCCGTTCCCTTCACTTCAGGGGCTGTGCGCAGAATGGGAAACGACCCTATCACGTGAACCACGCGGAAGGTTTCGTCCAGGTAGATCAGATCCCGGCGCGCAAAGACGCCGAGTGTACGCAGGCCCTTCGGGCTGGCATACCAGCACCCCTCATCCAGAAGATGATGCGCTCCGCGGGCGAATACCCTCCTCTTCAGTTGCGTGAGGGGGTGAGCCGCCCGGCTGGCGCCGAGGCTGAGAAAGCACTCGTTGGTCTGGTTATACACACAAACCGTCTGGCCTTGCATTCGTCCTTCCTCAGTGTGGAGTCAGCTTCGCGCGAGCAATTCCCCCGGCGGAAGCCTGGTTGTGCGCCCGGCCGCGGATTTCTGGTCCGCGCGGCGCTTTGCGTCTCTGGCGCGCGCCCTCCGGGACATCAGCCCGGGAGGGCACGCAGGATGCTTCGCGTCAAGGAACTTACTTCACCCGCGAGCGGCGGCGCTGGATCAGCAGGCCCAGCACAACCACCAACAGTACGCCGGCAACAATCCGGATAATGGTCGTTGTTTGCATGCGGTTCTCCTTTCTCTCACTTAGCGAACAGGTGTGCGAATTGTTCCGTGATGATGATTGCGGCCGGTCCCAATACCACCAGGAACAGGCACGGGAAAATGAAAAGCACAAGGGGAAAAATCAGCTTGACGGTACTCTTGGCCGCCTGTTCTTCCACCTGCTGGATGCGCTGTGTGCGCATGGTGTCGGAGTGGGTGCGAAGCGTCTTTGCAATGCTGGTGCCGAACTGCTCCGCCTGCACGATGGTCGATACCAGGTTGCGGACCACGTCCACGTCCGAGCGTTGCGCCAGATTTCGCCAGGCATCGGCACGTGGCCGCCCGGCGCGTTGTTCCAGCACCATCACGTCCAGTTCGTCGGCGATGATGGGATGCGTCTCGGCCAGCTCCTGCGCCGTCCGCGCCGTGGCCTGGTCCATGCCCAGGCCGGCCTCGAGGCAAACCACCAGCAGGTCCAGAACATCCGGCAGGGTGCGCCGGATTTCCTCCCCGCGCTTCTTGATCTTCCTTCCCAGCCAGAAATCCGGAGCCAGGTATCCAAGCCCCAGGCCCGCGGCATAGAACACGAAGGCGCTTTGCTTGGCCAGCCCCGTGACCGCGATGATCACGCAAAATGCCAACGGAACCAGAACCTTGGTGGCATAGAACAACTTCATCGCCGACTCTCTTCGGAAGCCCGCGCGGATCAGCCGCTGCTGGACCACCGAAACTTCCGACTGCGACTTCGGCACCACGCGCTCGATCTTTCCCAGCACGATCCCGAGCTGGTTCTGCGCGCTCTCCAGCTTGCCCGCCAGCCCTTTCTTCTGCTGGCGCTCGTTGATCACAGCGGTGATCCGCTGGATCATGGCTTCGCGATAGAACAGCATCAGACCCAGGCTCGCGATCACCCCGAAGACGCTCAAAAATGCGATAACGGCAAACGTCATAATCTCTTCCTCAGATCTTGATGTGCACGATTTTCTGGATCAGGAGGCTCCCGATCACCAGCGAAACGCCCGCCGCGATCAGCAGCTTGATCCCGATCTCGCGGGTCCATAGCAGACTCATGTTTTTCGGATTGATGATGTACATGGCGATGCCAACCCCGATCGGCAGAATTGTCAGGACCAGCCCGGTCAGCCGCCCCTGCGCCGTGTGCACCATGATCTGTTTTCTCAACCGGAAGCGCTGGCGGACCATGTACGCCGTCTTGTCCAGCACCTCGGCCAGGTTGCCGCCGCTCTCGCGCTGGATGATGATCGCCGTGACCATCATCTTCAGGTCTTGAAGCGGAACACGCGTCACCAGGTTCTTCAGCGTCTCCCGCATCTCCAGGCCGAAGTTCTGCTCGTCGAACATCACGCGGAACTCGCCTCCGATCGGGTTGGGGCACTCCCGCGACACCAGTCCCATGGCCGCGCCCAGGCTGTGCCCGGCGCGCAGCGCGCTTACGATCAGATCGATCGCTTCCGGCAATCCTTGCTCGAATTTGCTGAACCGCTGATGACGCTTGAACATCACGTAGAACGTGGGGAACATTGATGTAACCGCGCCTATGCCCGCTCCCACCCAGAACGAACCCGTGCGCAGATTCACGAGGTACGCCGGAAGCCCGAACGCCACCAGCGACAACATGATCAAGGTTGCCGGCGACCACTTCACCTCGGCCTGCTTCAGAAGGCGGCTGATCCGCGGCACCACGTCCATGTTGACCAGCGCGCGGTTGAACAAAGGAATCGCGCTCACCATGTCCGATTTGCGGAAGCTTACCGTATCGGCCTTCACGATTCCGGTCGCCCCTCCAAGCGCGGTATCCAGCGCCGCGGCCACCTTCTTCTTCTGCGCCGACTTCTGCACACCGCCGGCCATGACCAGCAGCGGCGCGGCGACAGCGAACACCGTGACGAATACGAGAATGGCAATCAGTCCCATGGCGCTCCTTTCGCTTAATCCACTTCCAGCCGTGTCTCAAAGGTATGCGGCGGCAGCACAATGCCGGCCCTCTGCAGCCGCTCCAGGAACCGCGGCCGGATGCGCGTGGGAGTAAATGCTCCCAGGACCCGCCCGTCCGGACTGATTCCCTTCTTCTCGAACACGAAGATGTCCTGCATGGTAATCACGTTCTCTTCCAGGCCCGTGATCTCTGAAATGCTTGTAATCTTGCGGCTCCCGTCGCTCATGCGCGTCACCTGCACCACCACGTCGATGGCCGACGCAATCTGCTGCCGCACCGTCTTCTCCGACAAGGTCAGGCCGCACATAGCCACCATCGACTCCAGCCGCATCAGGGCGTCCCGCGAAGTGTTGGCGTGAATCGTCGCCATCGACCCCTCATGGCCGGTGTTCATGGCCTGCAGCATGTCAAACGCTTCTTCGCCGCGGACCTCGCCAAGGATGATGCGGTCGGGCCGCATACGCAGGCAGTTGATCAGCAACTGCCGCTGGCGGATCGCCCCCTGCCCTTCCACGTTGGGCGGCCGCGTCTCCAGCCGCACCAGGTTGTGGTGCGCCAGCTGCAGTTCCGCAGCGTCCTCAATGGTGATCACACGCTCGCTCTGCGGAATGTTGCGCGAAAGAATGTTCAGCAGGGTCGTCTTGCCGGCGCCGGTACCGCCCGAGATCAGGATGGTCAGCCGCGCCCGCGCCGCCGACTCCAGCACCAGCATCATCTCCGGAGACAGGCTCTTCAGCTCCACCATCTGGTTTGCCGCCACCGGACCCGCGCCGCGACGCCGGATCGACATCGACGGCCCGTCCAGCGCCAGCGGGGGAATAATCGCGTTCACGCGCGAACCGTCGGGAAGACGTGCGTCCACCATCGGCGACGACTCGTCCACGCGCCGGCCTACCCGCGAAACAATGCGATCGATGATCTGCAGCAGGTGCGCGTCGTCGCGAAACCGCGCCGTCGTCCTCTGCATCCGCCCCAGCCGCTCCACGAAGATCACATCGCGCCCGTTGATCAGGATGTCCGAGACCGTCGCATCCCTCAACAGAGGCTCCAGTGGCCCCAGCCCGAAGATTTCGTCCAGTAGATCGGCCTGGATCCTCGACTGCTCATCAAAGCTGAGCGGAACGCCCTGGCCGCGGATGATCTCGTCGATCAGCCCCGCAACCACCTTTCGCGCCTGCTGCGTGTCGACGCGCGACAGCTTCTCCAGATCCAGCTTCGAGATCAGCGTCCGGTGTATATCGCTTTTGTATTTTTCCAGGTCCAGGGTCTCTGTAAAGCTCACGGCAAGCCTTTCTCACTCCTCAAAACAGGTTCATCAGTCTTTTCTTCTTGATCGGCTTCTCGGGCAGCCCGCACGCGGCCCGCGCCATCTGCCGGACTACTTTCGAAATCGCCGAGTCGGTCATCGCAATCGGCGTCGCGCTGTTTTGCATCTCGCGTACCGCGGCAAAATCGTTGGGCACCTTCCACTGCGGCCGCCGCGTGATGATCTTCGTGATGTGATCCTCGTCCAGACCCAGCGACGCCTGCTCCCACCGGTTCAGCACGATCTCGAACCTCGGCGACTTGGTTCCGAAGAAATCCGCCGCCAGCCGGTTGGTGTTGCGCAGCTCGGGAATGCTTACCTGCGTCACCAGGTAGATGTGGGCCGTCGGATCGAACAGCGTTGTCCCGGTCAGGTCAAAGCGCGATCCCGAATCCACCACCACAACATCGAACTCCTGCCGCGCCACGCTGATCAGCTTGTCCACCGCCTCGGTGGAGAACGGCACCGGCACCAGCCTTCCCGGCGCGGCCAGCACCCAGATCCCCGACGCCTCGTGCTTCATCAGCAGCTTGGAAAGAAAATTCGCATCCAGCCGCGGGAAATTCTGCAATGCATCCACGGTCGAGTACTGCGGGGTGAGCCCCAGGTTCAGCACCGCGTCGCCCAGGGGAAGATCCAGATCGATCAGCAGCACCTTCTGCTCCGACTCCTGCGCCGCGGCGATGGCGAAGTTGGTCGCCACCATGGTCACGCCAGAGCCGCCCTTCGCTCCCCAGAACATGCACAGGCGTCCGTCCGACTTCATCGGCGAACGCAAGGTGGTCCGCCGCGCCGATGCGCGTGCCAGCGCTTCACCCATCGTGGCCGGCGATATCGGCAGGCTCAGGAACTCCCGCGCCCCCGACCGCATTGCCAGAATCATCTGGTCGGAGTCGTTGTTCATGGAGTAGACCATCACCGTCGCCGGGCTCAAACCACTCACCTGCTCGACAACGTTCAGGGCGGCCGCCGGATCGCTGTCCAGGTCTACGATCACCACGTCATGCGTGATGTTGATCAATTCGGCCAGCCGGCCGCCATCCGGGTAAAACGCAAAATGACGCGCCCCTGAACACCACGGCCCCAGCACCACAGACGCCACCATATCCCGGCTCTGATCGTCCGGTCCAACCACTGCCACGGTCAGTACGCTGCTCGTGAGTGCCTTCAAGTCAGGCAACGCGGCGTCCGATCCGATGCTCCCTATGGTCTGTGCCATTTCGACTAATACCCTCCAAATCCTTTATCTAATCCCGTTCGCTCCCGCGCTTCACGCTCGGTGCGCAAAGAACGAGAACAGTGTTCCAATCGCGATCGCCGGGGCGTACGGCATCTTACGCGCCTTCGGGTTTTCCAGCACCAGGTCCGGGTGCGTCAGCGTCCCGCGCTTCCGCCAGCCGAACAACAAGTCCCCCGAGCCCTGCAGCGACTCTTTCAGAAATCCTCCCCACAGCGCCCACCCGAGCGCCATCAATCCGCCCACCAGCCCTGTCGCCACCAGCGCCAAGATCAGTTGGCCGGGCCCTACCCACGCTCCGATCGCCGCGCACAACTTCACATCGCCGGCGCCCATGCCGCCCATCAGGTGCAGCACTCCAAATACCACCAGCCCCAGCGCCATTCCTTCCGCACTCTTGCCCAGACCGTGCCATCCCTGCAGCCATCCCGAAATTCCCAGCCCCAGCGCCAGGAACGGAAGTACCAGCCAGTTCGGAATCCTGCGGCTGCGCAGATCGGTAAACGTGGCCACGGCCAGTACGGCAACGGTCGGCCACCAGGCAAACGAATGCATCCCTTGTCTCCCCAATCCTTACCGGATCCCCAGCAGGAGCGCCGCTCCCACCAGTCCCAGCGCTGCCGGCGTCAGAACGGCCCAATACAGGACCTCCCGGCTGTTCGAGTTCTCAATCGCAGGTATCGACGCCGCCGCCGCTCCCAGAAGAGCCAGGGTGGGTACAAGTACCGTGTGTGCCATGGCGGACCCTTCCTTGTAGGCTGAGTGTCACCCCGAAACTTGCAATCGGTGGTCCAAAGGTCGGCGTAGGATCAACTTGTTTATTGTGTTATGTTTAATAACAGAATCCACCCCCGGGTGTCCACTCCTGTATACATCGTGGACGCCCCCCTTGAATCGGCTGGACGACACCCCCTGCAGCCGCCCGGTGACACCCGGAAAACGTAAACCATATGTGACACCCGTGGTACACTGGCTTACCAATTCGTTGTATGTACGTGAGAATCTGCCGATATTACTGTTGAGGAGTCAAAGATCCTCTCCAAGGATGGCTGTGAGTGATTCGCGTCGGATTATATTCTCGTGATTTCTCGCTGAAGCCTCTACTCTCCTCAGCCTTAGGCAAGGAGTTCGAATTCCTCGCCGAATCGACGGAGGCTGGCATCCAGCGCCTGGCGCTGGACGAGCACTGTGACGTCGTTATTCTCGACCTAAATTCCAATCATGACGGCCTGAAGGAGCGCATCGAATGCGCCACCCGTCTCATCGAGGCCCAGATTACCCTGATCGTCCTGGCCGATGACGTCCTTCGTTCCATGGCCTCCGAGCTTGTCGGCCAGGGAGCTTACGGCTACTGCCGCCGTCCTCCCTCCATCCGCGAGCTGCGCATCATGATCAGCCGCGCCCATGAGCACGCGTCTGTTCATCGCACCGCGAACGTGCAAGCGGCGCCGGAAACTTCCGACGTCGATGCAGCGCCCTCCGCGGAGCCCTTTGCCGAGTACGGCGAGTACGCCATGATCGGCTCCAGCCCGGCTCTCCAATACGTTCAGCAGCTTATTGAACGCGTCACTTCCATCGACGCTTCCATCCTTGTGCAGGGCGAAAGCGGCACCGGCAAGGAGCTGGTGGCCCGCGCCATTCACAGCCGCGGACCCCGCGCCAAAAAGCCCTTCATCGCCGTCGCCTGCGGAGCCATCCCGGAAACCCTCATCGAAGCCGAGCTCTTCGGCCACGAGAAAGGCGCCTTTACCGGTTCCACCGGCTCCCGCGAAGGCTATTTCGAACAGGCCGCCGACGGCACCCTGTTCCTCGACGAAATCGGAGAGCTGACCCCCTACGTTCAGGTCAAGCTCCTGCGCGTACTCCAGCAGCGCGAATTCAATCGGCTGGGCTCAAACAAGCTCATTCCCTTGCGCGCCCGCGTCATCTTCGCCACGCACCGCGATCTGGCCCAGATGGTCGTCGAAGGCAAGTTCCGCCAGGACCTCTATTACCGAATCAACGTCATGAAGATCGAGACGCCCTCGCTCCAGGATCACGCGGAAGACATTCCTGTGATCGCCAGCCACCTCCTGCGCCGCTATTCCGCCCAGTTCGGCCGGCCCCTGCACCGCATTGAGCCTGATGCGATGGCCATCCTCGAGTCCTACGCCTGGCCGGGCAATGTCCGCGAACTCGAAAATGTCATGCAGCGAGCGGTCATCCTCGCCTCCGGCAAAAGCGTCCGCGCCGAGGATCTCCCCGACAACGTTCGCGAGCAGGCCGGCGACATCATCGACGACAGCATCGCCGGAGGCAGTTTCGAGGCCCAGCTCCGCGAGTACAAGATCAAGCTGGCGGAAGCCGCCATCCGCGAAAACCACGGGAACAAAACCATGGCAGCGCGCAGTCTCAGCATCTCCCGCGCCTACCTGCACCGCCTCGTCCGCCTCGCCGAAACCGACACCTTCGTCACCCCGGCGTCCCTCGCCGTCCCGGTCGAGCGCTACAACTAGCATTTCAAACGGGGGAGAGTCCCACCCTTTCACAAACCTGTGGAAGGGTGGGACGGCATTTTTGTGCCCACCTCGCTACTCCCAGCGGCGTAACTCAAAAGGCTTCATCTGGCGTGTCCTGGGCTGCTCCCTTGCGGGAACCACTCTGATCCCTGTTTCCGGGGCGCAAGGTGTTTAAATGAGTGCAGCATCATGGAAACCTTGAGCAAACAGGAGCTTCGCATCCGCGAGACCCAGGCTCGTCTCCTCGATGCGGCCGAGGAAGTCTTTGTGCGCGACGGCTACGAAGCCGCCCAGCTGGACGAGATCGCGGCCCGCGCGGAGCGCAGCAAGGGCGCAGTTTACACCCACTTCAGGAGCAAGGAGGACCTGTTCCTCGCGCTCTTCGAGCACCGCACACGCGATTACGTGGAGCGGCTTCTGTCCATCCTGGGCCAGTGCAAAACCCGCGAGGAGAGCATCGCCGCGTTCCGCGACTTCTATGTAGGCCTGGTCGCCGACCGCACCTGGCCCACCCTCACCCTGGAATTCAAGCTCTTCGCGCTTCGCCATCCTGAATCGAAGGAGCGCCTGCGCCAGGCTTTCGCAATCTCCCGGACGACCAACCACAACCCTTCGTTTCAGCAGATCTTCGGCAAGCTGTCGCGGGAGGAGAAGGCGGCGGCGGATGCGTCGCTGATTGCGCTGGGTCCGGTGGTCTCCGGGCTGATTCTTGAGAGCCACTTTGAGCCTAAGCTTCTCTCGGAGAAGAACCTGCGCGGGCTACTGGGGCGGTTGTTCGATGCGCTTGTCTCGCCGGAGCTGCTGCGGAGTGGTGCAAAATAAAAAAACGACGATGTCTAATAGAATCCTGGAGTTAAGGCCTGAAAGTGCAGTAATTGATTCGCTCTTTGTTCGCGGGTCGTGGGCTGCTCTCTGCCTGAAAACGCGAACGCCCGCACTAGGTGCGGGCACAATTCGACTTACGAAACTAGTTATAGCCCCAATGCTCGCGCCCCAGATGTGATGGCGGATACAGGTCAGTGTGACAACAAGTGGCCCGTTGATCCAAACGGTTTAACCGTTTGGTTTAACTGTTTAGTTTAACTGTTCAGTTCGATCAGTTGCCGTGGCAAAAGATCTCCGGGGTGGGATCCGGGTCCCCAGGTGCGAGGGATGCCCGCCTCCGGCGACGAAGACCTGTCGCGGAGACCCGGGACCGGGGACACCGGCTCATTTGACTCACTTGATGCCGTAGGCGGCAGCGACGAGTGGGCTGTTGGCATATCCCGTTGCTGTTGCGATGGCGATGATCTTCTCTTTGGCGCTCACCGTGATGCTGCTTCCCGTGTACAGAGTTGAACTGGCGGTTGGCGTGGTTCCGTCGGTGGTGTAGTAGATGGCCGCACTTCCCATGCTGTCGGAGATGGTGACCTGCTGCGGGCCCGGGTATATGCCGCTAAGCAGCGAGAAGGTGGGCGCGGGCACCTTGATGCCGTACGCGGCCGTGGCATTGGGGCTGTTGGCGTAGCCCGGGGTTATGGCGGTGGCCCGGATTTTGACATTCTTGTTGATCGCGATTGCGCCCGTGTACGGCGTGGAGCTGGCCGACGGACCGCTTCCGTCGGTGGTGTAGTAGATCGTCGCGCCCGGGGCAGAAATGGTCAGTGACTGTGGAGCGAGGTATTCGCCGCTGGGCAGCGAGAAGGTGGGCGCGGGAGCCTTGATGCCGTACGCTGCCGAAGCGTACGGGCTGCCGAAGTAGCCCGAAAGCACAGCGGTGGCCCGGATGGTCATATTCTTGTCGATCGTGATCGCGCCCGTGTAGGGGGTGGCGTTGCGCGACGGTGCGCTTCCGTCAGTGGTGTAGTAGATCGTCGCGGTTGGAATGACGTCGGAGATGATCAGCGACTGCGGCGTGAGGTATTCGCCGCTGGGCAGCGAGAAGGTGGGCGCGGCCGGCCGGATCGTGTACACGGCGCCGGCAACCGCGCTGTTGTTGTAGCCGTAGGCCACGGCGATGGCATTGATGACGGTCGTGGCGTTGCTTACCGTCAGCGGGGTCGAATACCTGGCCGAGCCGGTAGTCGGGGTGGTGCCGTCGAGCGTGTAGTAGATGGCGGCATCCGGTTGGGTGCTGGAGATTTGGACTGATTGGAAGGAGGTGTAAGCGCCAGCGGGGGGGGTGAAGACCGGCGCAACGGCGGTGGGCAGGATGTAGGTTGCCGATACCGCGGAGCTGCTGGCGTAGCCGTAGGCCCAGGCGATGGCGTTGACGGTGGTGGTCTGGCTTATCGTCAGAGCGGTCGAGTACCTGGCCGAGCCGATGGTCGGCGTCGTGCCGTCCAGCGTGTAGAAGATGAAGGCACCCGGCGTGGTATCCGAGATGCTCAGCGTCTGCGGCGACGTATAGTCTCCGGAGGGAACGCTGAGAGTTGGCGCGGTGGCCAGAGGGAGGGCTCCGTCCGGCAGAAATTCCCAAAGGTCGTTCTGAAGGTTCGCAACTATAATATGGTTTGTCCCACCTGTTCCGGCGCCTCCAAAGAGCCAGAGGTGACCGTCGCTGTCGGTCCAGTTCGAAGCGCCTTCGCGGCCTGCAGGAATGTTTCCGACAGCGGGCGTTCCCAGAGTTCCCCACACATCGAAACTGTCGGGGTATTGGCTGCCACCCATCCATGTCCATTCGTTCGTGGAAGGATTGAAGTCCCAAAGGGTGCTAGCCCAGCGAACGATATCGCCGTACTGATAGTCGATTTCCGTGCCCCCGAAGAGCCAGAAGTTGCCGTTGCTATCGGTCCAATTCGAGGCTCGGGCATGGCATTGAGGAATGTTTCCGGCACTGGGCGTTCCCAACGTTCCGTATACCGATGGCTGGTTGACGGAGCTGCTTCCTCCCATCCACGCCCATTCTCCGTAGGCCCCGAGCGAAGGATTGAACTGCCAAAGGTCGTTGAAATAACCTACCCCGCTTGGTCCCCCAAAGAGCCAGAAATGGCCGCTGCTGTCGGTCCAGGATGACGAGTCCTGGCGCGCTCCCGGCATATTCCCTGGAGCGGGTGTTCCCAGCGTTCCGTACACGCCGGCCTGGCTGCTCGTGCTGCTTCCGCCCATCCAGCTCCATTTGTTGGTGGAAGGATCGAACTCCCAAAGATCGTTGAGATCGCCCCCATTACCCACCGAGTCAATGCCGGCGCCGCCAAAGAGCCAGAGGTGGCCGTTGCCGTCGGTCCAGGACCCAGCCGGGGAGCGGGCTCCCGGAATGTTCCCGGCACCGGGTGTTCCCAACGTTCCGTACACGCCATCCTGGTTGGACGTGCTGCTTCCTCCCATCCAGGTCCACTCGCTGGTGGAAGGATTGAACTCCCAAAGGTCGTTGAGATAGCCTCCTGCTCCGTTGAGGCCCCCAAAGAGCCAGAGGTTCCCGTTGCTGTCCGTCCAGCTCGATGCCTCCTGGCGCGCTCCTGGAATGTTCCCCGGAGCGGGCGTTCCCAACGTTCCGTACACTCCTGGCTGGCCGTATGTGTTGCTTCCGCCCATCCAGGTCCATTCGTTGGTGAAAGGATTGAACTCCCAAAGGTCGTTGAGAAGGACGAAATTATTTTCCTGGCCCCCAAAGAGCCAGAAATGGCCATTTCTGTCGGTCCAATCCGATGAGAAGATGCGCGCTCCTGGAATGTTCTCCTGAGCAGGCGTTCCCAAGGTTCCGTACTGACTGGGCGCGAGGCCATACTGGCCTCCGCCCATCCAGACCCATTCGCCTGTCTGCGCGTGGGCTGGGAGGCAAAGGCCGGCGAGCAGAAGGAACATGCCCACCGAAATCAGCAGTCTGAAGAATGGTGTTGCGGCGCGGCGGCTCGCGGAGGCGGAGCAGCCCGGGATGGAAGCAGGAGCGATGGGAGTTTTCATTGGACCGAGGCCTTGCACGCCCAGAGGTGCGGGTGAGAGGTCGGTCGGGGGAAGGGTCGATCGGAGCCCTGGGCAGGCACGATTATAGGCGTCTTCATGGTTGTTGGGAGCATGTTGGCCCATGTTGTGTGACAGGGATCACAAAGCGCTCTGCAAATGCAACATAGGGAAGCTGGGCGAGCAGGGCTTTGAATCACAGAGGAAGAAGCTAGATGGGAGGGGCCGCGGGTGCGGGCTTCGTTCGAGATGCTGAGGGCAAGCATTCAGGAGGCTTGGGGACACATCTGTGAATTCGATAAGAAGGCGGAGGAGTGGCCCGGAATTGACGTTTGTTCAGGGCCACTCCAATTGACGGCTAGAAAACCTGGCCGCCTGACTTGATGCCGTAGGCGGCGGCGACGAGTGGGCTGTTGGCATAGCCCGTTGCTGATGCGATGGCGATGATCTTCTCCTTGCCACTCACCGTGATGCTGCCCGTATACGGAGTTGAACCGGCCGTTGGCAAGGTTCCGTCGGTGGTGTAGTTACCGAAATCAGCAGTCTGAAGAATTGTGTTGCGGCGCGGCGGCTCGCGGAGGCGGAGCAGCCCGGGACGGAAGCAGGAGCGATGGGAGTTTTCATTGGAGGGCCGCGCCGATTATACGCGGTCTTGACAGCAAACTGACTGGTCAGTATGTTTCTAATATGCCCCAAGGTGCTGCAGTACTTGAAGTGCTTCCCTCTCCCACGACAACTGACGACCGCAGGCGGAGGCGAATTCTGATTGGATCGCTCGCTGCGCTGCTGGCGTGTGTTGCCGCGGCGGGATGGTCCGTGTACGCCGGGGGACGCGAGACCACCGACGATGCCGAGGTGGATGGACACATTCACGTGGTGAGCGCGCGGATTGGCGGCAGCACGGATGCGGTGTACGTGAGCGAGAACCAGACGGTGGAAGCGGGGCAGGCGCTGGTGGATCTGGACCCTCGCGAACAGAAGGCGGCCTACGACCAGGCCAAGGCGCAGTACGACCAGGCAGTGGCGCAGCTTGGTTCCGCGCGTCCGGCCGTTGCGATTACGCAAGCGGACAACACGGAAGCGGCGGTGGCCGGCGATGTGCAGTTGGCGCAGGCGCGGGCGGGATTTGCGGCCGCGAGCCAGGACCTGAAGAGCGCGGGAGCGAAGCTGGAGGAGGCGGAAGCACTGCGCACGCGCGACGATGCGGATTTGGGGCGGTATGAGCAGCTGTTCCGGGCGGGCACGATTTCGCGCCAGGATTACGAGCGGGCGGTAGCGGCGGCCCACTCCTCGGACGCGAACGCTACCGCGGCCAAAGCGAATGTGGAGTCGGCGGCGAAGCTGCTGGAGCAGCGCAAGGCCGACATTGAAGCGCAGGCGGCGCATCGCGAACAGATTGCGCGGACCTCGCCGCGGCAGCTTGCCATCCGGCAGGCGGACCTGGCGACGGGCGAAGCGAACGTGGAGGCGGCGGCGGCGCAGTTGCAGCGGGCGGCGCTGAACCTGGGCTTCTGCCACATTGTGTCTCCGGTGCGCGGCATTGTGACCGAGCGCAGCGCGGAGGTGGGCAACCGGGTAAGCGAGGCGCAGCCGCTGATGATGATTGTGGCCACGGATGAAGCATGGGTGACGGCGAACTTCAAGGAGACGCAACTGGCGCGGATGCATGCGGGCGAGCGGGTGCAGATCCACGTGGACGCGCTGAAGCGAAATTTTGCGGGGACGGTGGAAGGCATTCCGGCGATCACGGGCGCGCGCGGCAGCGTGTTGCCGCCGGAGAACGCGACAGGCAACTACATCAAGGTGGTGCAGCGCATGCCGGTGCGGATTCGCCTGAATGCGGGACAGGATGGCGCGGAGCGCCTGCGGCCGGGTATGTCGGTAGAGACGACGGTATGGGTCAGGTAGGCGCGCCGCGCGGGGTCAATCCGTGGGTGGTGGCCATGACGGTAACGCTGGCCACGTTCATGGAGGTGCTGGACACGTCGATTGCGAACGTGGCGCTGCCGCACATCGCGGGGAGCCTGGGCGCGACGGAGAATGAGAGCTCGTGGGTGCTGACCAGCTACCTGGTGTCAAACGCGATCATTTTGCCGATGAGCGGATGGCTTTCAACGAGGGTGGGGCGCAAGCGTTTTTACATGACGTGCGTGGTGCTGTTCACGCTGAGCTCAATGCTGTGCGGACTGGCGACGAGCCTGCCCATGCTGATCCTGTTTCGCGTGATGCAGGGGCTGGGGGGCGGAGGATTGGGGCCGAGCGAGCAGGCGATCCTGGCGGACACCTTCTCGCCGAAGCAGCGCAATATGGGATTCGCTATTTACGGCATGGCGATTGTGGTGGCGCCGGCGATCGGGCCCACGCTGGGCGGTTGGATCACCGACAACTACTCGTGGCACTGGATCTTTTTTATCAACGTGCCCATCGGGATTCTGTCGCTGATTCTGACGCAGCGGGTGGTGCACGATCCGCCGCACGTGGTGGAGGCAGGGCGGAAGCGCAGGACGGTCGATGCGTTCGGGATCACGACGATTGTGGTGGGCGTGGGGCTGCTGCAATTTGTGCTGGACAAGGGCGAGGAGCTGGAGTGGTTCGATTCGGGCCTCATTCGGGCGACCGCTGCTGTCGCGGCCATCGCGATAGTTGCGATGATCTGGCGGGAGTGGACGCATGCGCACCCGGTGATTGAGCTGCGATTGCTGAAGAAGCGCAACTTTGCATCGGCCACGATTTCGAACTTTACGCTGGGCGTGGTGCTGAACGGGTCGACGATTTTGATTCCGCAGTTTTTACAACTGCAGCTGGGGTATTCGGCGGAACGCGCAGGCTGGGCGCTTTCTCCTGCGGGCATTGCGCTGGCGCTGCTGATGCCGGTGGCGGGGATCCTGGGCAGCCGGTTCGATCCGCGCAAGGTGATTGCGGTGGGGTTCCTGCTGACGTCGGCGAGCATGTTCTGGATGATGCGGATTCCGCCGGATGTGGACTTCCCGACTGTGGTGTGGATGCGGGTGTTCCAGGTGGTGGGGCTGCCGCTGATCTTCATCCCGATCAGCACGCTTGCGTATGTGGGCATGAGGGCGGAAGACAATAACCAGGTGTCAGGGATGAGCAATTTTGCGCGCAACCTGGGAGGCGCGATCGGGGTGTCGTTCCTGGTGTCGTACCTGGCGCGGCACCGGCAGATCAGCCGCGTGGACCTGGTGTCGCATCTGCATCCGGGGAACGTGTTCTTCGACCGGACCATGGCGGCGATGCGGCAGGCGGCGATCGCGGCGGGCAGCAGCGGGGCGGATGCGGGGCGGCACGCGCTGGCGCAGCTTCAGCAGATGGTGGACGCGCAGGCCAATATTCTGGCGTTCATCAGCGCGTTCTTTGTGCTGGGGGTGATTGTGGCGTGCCTGGTTCCACTTCCCTTCCTGATGAAGCGGCCTTCTGCGGAAGAGATGGCGGGGTTGCCGGGCGGGCATTGATCTTCTTCACTCGCAGCGGATGGCGGACATGGGCTCAATGCGGGAGGCTCGCAGCGCCGGCACCAGGGACGCGATGCATGCGGTGATGGCGAGCGCGCAGATGGAGCCGGCGATGACCCACGGATCGCGCGCGGTGGTTTGAAAGAGGAAGCTGGCCAATGCGCGGGTTGCGAGAAGAGCAATGGCGAGGCCGATGACGGTACCGCCCATGACCACCCATAGATTCTGGCGGAAGACCATGACGGCGACCTGCGCGCGCTTTGCGCCGAGGGCCATGCGGATGCCAATCTCGGCGGTGCGGCGGGAGGTGGCGTAGGCGAGCGTCCCGTAGAGGCCGATGGAGACGACGATGAGAGCGCAGAGGGCGAAGAAGACGGCGAGCATGGTCATCATGCGCTCGGCGCCGAGAGCGTCGTCGATGGTTTTTTGCATGGAGGTCATCTCCGGCGCGGGGACGGAAGGAGCCAGTTGCTCGGTGATGGCGCGCGCAGCACTGGCCAGCGGGCCTGGAGGCATGGTGGTGCGGACGACGGCGTTGAAAGAAGGCGAACCTTCCCCATCGAATTGAGGAATGGCGAAGTAGGCCGTGGCGGGCGCGGGTGAGCGAAGGTCGTCGTACTTGGCGTCGGCGACGATGCCGATCACTTCGTACACATTGATCTTCTGGCCGTCGTCGTGGCGCATGAAACGGCCGAGGGCGTTGCTGTCAGGAAACAGCTGGCGGGCGGCGGCTTGGTTGAGGATGATCTTGGTGCCGGTGGAAGGGGTATCGTTCCAGGTAAAGTCGCGCCCATCAAGCAGCGGGATGCGCATGGTGCTGAAGTAGTCCGGCGCGACTGAGTTCACATAGGTGTCGTGGATCGTGCCGCGCGTATCGGGGAGATCCTCATCCCACTCACTTCCCTCGAAGGGAACTATTTTGGCATCGCTGACGCCGGTGACTCCGGGCAGTTGGCGGAGGCGCTGACCCATTTCGCGGTAGAAGCTGATGAGGGCGTCGCCTTTGAGGCCGGATTTCTCCATGCGGAACTGGATGTTGTGAACGCCGCGCGGATCGGAGCCAATACCGCTGTTATAGATGCGGAGGAGGCTGGTGGCGACCAGTCCCGCGCCGACGACGAGGATGAGCGCGAGGCCGACTTCTGCGCCGAGGAGGATGCGGGGCAGGGTGGCGCGACGCTCGTGAGTGAGGGTCGAGTGCTGGCCGTCCTTCATGCGGTGCATCAGGCTGCGCGACGTGGCCTTGATGGCGGGGATGAGCGCGAACAGTAGTGTGGCAAGAATGGCTGCGGCGGCCGCGAAGGTGAAGACGCGCCAGTCGAGCGAGGTGTCGAGATAAATCCCTGGCCGGCCGCCGAGCAGAACGGCGGCGAGGAGCTGGCTGACGGCGGGCGCCAGCGCGAGTCCGGCGGCGGTACCGGCAACGCCGAGGAGCAGCCCCTCAACAAGCAACTGCTGAATGAGCCGGCGACGGGAAGCTCCGAGTGCCATGCGGGTGGCGAGCTCGCGCTGGCGGGCGGCGCCGCGGGCCATCAGCAGGCTGGCGAGGTTGAGGCACGCGAGGAGCAGGATTCCGCCGCACATGGCAAAGACCGCGATCAGCGGCTTGCGGAACTGGAGCCGGATGCGAGTGGTGCCGGTTGAGCCCGGCTCGGCAGAGAGCCGGAAGTGGTGCTTCTCCATGCCTGCAACCCACTTGGCATCCGGTACGGCTTCATGAAGGATGGCGCTGGAGGCGGCGGCCATTTGGGAGTTCGCCTGTTCGAGTGTGGCGCCGGGGGCGAGCCGTCCCAGAACGCTGAGCCACCATGCGCGCTCGGCAAACTTGATCATGCTGCGTTGGCCGCCGAGCACCTCTTCATCGGCGAGCGGGACAAAGATCTGCGGGCGCTGGAGCGGATCGGCGCCGAAAAAGCTGCGGGGCATGACTCCGACGATGGTGAAGGCGACATCATCAATGACCATGCGGCGGCCGAGGATGGCAGGATCGCGGTGAAAGCGATTGTTCCAGAGGGTCTCACCAATGACGGCAGCGAAGCCGGCTGGGTCGCCGCCTTTGCGATCGTCCTGTGTGGTGAGCGCGCGGCCCAGGAGCGGAGGAGTCTGCAGCGCGTCAAAGAACGAGCCGCTGACGTATTGGCCGAAGACGATTTCGATTGCGGCGCCGCTCTTAACCTGAAAAGGCGACCGGTCGAAGGCGAAGACGGTGCTGAAGGCTCCGGGGTGGCGTTCGAGCGCGCGGAAGAGCGGCGCCGGGAAGCTATAGGCAGGCTGCGGACCACCGGTATTGAAGCTGAGAACCGCCAACCTGCCGCTCTGGGGTACCGGCAGTGGCCTCAGGAGCAGGCCGTTGATCATGGAAAAGACGGTGGTGTTGGCGCCGACGCCGAGAGCCAGCGTGAGGATGGCCGTGAGCGCGAAGCCGGGCGACTTCCAGAGCTGAAAAAGACCGAAGCGCACGTCGCGGCGGATCTGCTCAACGAACGGCAGGCCGCGCTGGACGCGGTAGGCTTCGCGGGCCTGGGTAACGCCGCCGAATTCCCGCATGGCAAGCCGGCGTGCTTCGGCTTCCGGCATGCCGCGGGCGATGTGGTCTTCGACAGCCAAATCGATGTGCGCGCCGAGTTCTTCGTCGAGAGAAGCGTCGAGAGGGCGCGCGTGGAAGATGGCGGCAATGCGGCTGAGCAGGGTGCGGACCAGGTCCATGAACGGCCTCCTATTTGGGCGCGGCAAGAAAGAGCGCCATGGTGGCGGCGACGCGCTCCCAGTTGCGGGTTTCTTCGGCGATGCGGTTCCGGCCGGTGCGGGTAAGGGAGTAGAAACGGGCGCGGCGCTTCGACTCGGAAGTACCCCATTCGGCCTTGATCCAGCCGCGCTGTTCCAGGCGGAGGAGCGCGGGGTAGATGGTGCCCTGATTGAGAATGAGGGTGTTTCCGCTCACCTGCTCAATGCGCCGCGCGATGCCGTAGCCATGCAGCGGGCCCATGGATTCAAGGGTTTTGAGCACCATGAGATCGAGAGTGCCCTGGAGGATGTCCGGCTTGTTTTCACCCATTGTTTCGTTCCTGTTGAATTTCTACCTATGCATAGTACGAATGTCAACAGGAATCTGCCGGGCCGCCGCTCCGGTCGCGCCCATCTCATTGCGGACCGGTCCCGCAATGCGGGAGGTTCATCCGCGAGGAGGTGGCACCACAAGCTGTTTACGGGTCAAGAGTTGCTTGAATAAACCGATTTGCTGCTCATGGATTTTCGTATCGCAAACCAACCGGGGTGAAGGGCCGGCCATCACACTCAACGGGTAGAAGCGCGATGGCTGAAGTCTACAATTTCGTGTCTCGCAGAGAGCGCATCTTCCGGCCGATTCTGGTCGTCGACGACGATCCGTTTCGCGCCTTTGCGCGATGCGCTGCTCTTGAGACGGCCTTCTATGGCGTGGCCCGCGCGTCCAATGCCGCAGAAGCCTTCATTCGCCTGGATGAGCCTGCCTTTGCAGGAAACCTGGCGCTGGTCATCGCGGGGCTGAACCTGCCCGGGCTGGCCGGTCCGGCGTTTGTGCGCGAAGTGGCCGCACGGCTGCCGGGCACGGCGATCCTGGCCCTGGGCCGCGCGGGCGAGACGGCTGAAGACTACTCAGGAAGGCAGGTGCGCTTCCTGCCGCAGGACGCCAGCCCGTCCCAAATTCTGGCCGCGGCCACTGAGATAGAGGCGCATCCGCGGGCGAGAGTGGCTTAGAAGCCAGTGGTCAGTGCTCAGTGGTCAATGGTCAGAAACCAGATCTCAATCGCCGGCGAGCCGGGGCTCAATTTCCTATACTACGAGTCAGAGAGTCTTTCTGATCACTGATCACTGACCACTGTTCACTGATCCCTGTCTTTCCGGGTCCATCGATGGTGTGAGGCAGATCACATGCAGAAAGCCTAAGATAATAAAGAATGAACCTGCTGGCCTGTTCCCTTTTCCCGAAGCCGGCTCGGAAGATTCCTCTGGAGCTCTCATGGCAACACTTGGCAGTTTTGCTCTTCTGATCGCCCTGGCCCTGGCGGCCTACAATCTGTTCGCCGGCGCCGTGGCGCTGCGGCTGCTGGCCACCGGGCAGCCTGTGCGGGTTGCACCGGAGCGACTGGCTGAAACAGCCCGCCGCGCCGGAATCGCCGGGTTCATCGCCGTCTCGGCCGCGGCCTTCGCCCTCATCTTCTCCGTCTTTACCGACGATTTTTCCATCACTTACATCCTGGAGCACTCCAACCGGGCGCTGCCCGGGGCCTACAAGTTCTCGGCATTGTGGAGCGGCCAGGAGGGTTCGCTGCTGCTGTGGGCGTGGCTGCTGGGGGCGTACGGCTTTGTTCTTCGCCTGACCCACAAAACGGACGTGAAGCTCTACGCCTACGCCGGGACCATCCTCGCCGGCATCCAGGTCTTCTTCCTCTCCGTTATCGTCTTTGCCGCGCCGCCGTTTTCGCTTCTGCCGGGCTACGTGGCCGGCGGGCCCATTCCCGCCGACGGCAACGGCCTCAATCCCCTGCTCCAATACCCGGAGATGGTCATCCATCCTCCGATGCTCTACCTGGGCTACGTGGGATTCTCGGTTCCGTTCGCGTTCGGGCTGGGCGCGCTGATGATGCGCTACCCCGGCGAAAAATGGATCAAGATTACGCGCGGCTGGACCATGGTGACGTGGCTGTTTTTGACATGCGGCATCTTCCTGGGCATGCACTGGGCCTACGCGGTGCTGGGCTGGGGCGGCTACTGGGGTTGGGACCCGGTGGAGAACGCCAGCTTCATGCCGTGGCTCACGGGCACAGCCTTTCTGCACTCGGTGATGATGCAGGAGAAGAAAGGCATGATGAAGAGCTGGAACGTGTGGCTCATCTTCTCCACGTTCCTGCTTACGCTGCTGGGCACGCTGCTGACGCGCGCGGGGCTGGTCAGTTCGGTGCATGCGTTTGCGCAGTCGTCCATCGGCACATGGTTCTACGTGTTCATGCTGATTGTGCTGGCCGTGTGCATCTTCACTTACGTGCTGCAACGCAACCATCTCAAAACCGAGCACTCCATCGAGTCGCTGGTGAGCCGCGAGTCGAGCTTCCTGTTCAACAACCTGGTGCTGCTGACCGTGTGCTTCATCATCCTGTGGGGAACGCTCTTCCCCATCATCAGCGAATACGTGCAGGGGACCAAGGTGACGGTGGGAGCGCCGTTCTACAACGCGGTGGCCGTGCCTATCGGCTTGTTCCTGCTGTTTTTGACTGGCGTAGGCCCGCTGCTGCCTTGGCGGTCAACCTCGCTGCGCGCCATCAAGCGCAACTTCATATCGCCGGTCATCGCGCTCTGGGCCACGGTGATTGTGGCGTACATCGCGGGCGCGCGGCCCTGGCATGACGGCGCCTTCGATCGCGGCGCGTTCTTTGCCCTTACCGGGTTTGCGCTGGCGATCGCGGTATTCACTGCCATTGCGTCGGAGTTCCTGCGCGGGGCGGGCGTGATTGCGAAGCAGACGGGCAAGAACCTGTTTGCGGCCACGGTGCTGCTGACGCGGCGCAACACGCGGCGCTACGGCGGTTACATCATCCACATCGGAGTGGTGCTCGTGGTCATCGGGCTGTGCGGCGTGGCATTCAACCGCAGCAACGAAAAAGAAATGGCGCTGAACGACAAGCTCGCCATCGGTCCATACACGCTGCAGGAGATCGGCGCCAGCGACGATTCGAATGCCAACTACGATTCGCAGTTCGCCATTCTCGACGTGTACCAGGGCAACAAAAAGGTCTTCCAGATCACGCCGGAGCGGCGCGTCTACCACGCCAGCAACCAGCCGCAGACGATGGTTTCCATCCACTCTACGCCGGAGTGGGACCTGTACGTGGTCTTCGAGGGCACTAATCCCGACACCGGGCAGCCGATCATCAAAGCGTTCCTGAACCCGCTGGTGAGCTGGCTCTGGATCGGCGTGGTCCTGATGGTGATGGGGACATTTGTTGCGCTGGTGCCGAGCATCCATCCCTCCACTGCGACGTTGAAAGTTGCCGCGCGGGCGCCGGCAGAGGCCGTGGCGCATGGAGGCCGGCCATGAAGGTTCGTGCCGATTTCAGCTTCTGGATGAAGGGCGCGCAGGCGCTGCTGCTGGCGACCGCGGTCTGCTTCACGATCGGCGCAACGGATGCCGGCTCGCGCTACAACAATCTGAGCCATCGCACCATGTGCACCTGCGGCTGCGCAGAAATCCTGGGAGAGTGCAACCACGTGGGCTGCACCGCTTCCACTGAGGAACTGGCCATGGTGCGCGATGGAATTGCCGGCGGCCAGAACGACCAGGCAATTCTCGATGCAATGGTGGCGAAATATGGCGCGGTGGTATTGGCCGCACCCACCAAGCACGGCTTTGACCTGGTGGCATGGATCGCGCCGTTCGCGGTATTCCTGGCTGCACTGCTGGGGACCATCCTGCTGGTGCGGCAATGGTCAGACAAACACGCGCTCGCCGCTGCCGTTCCGGACACTCCCGAGATGGACGCATTGAAGGAAAAGATTCGCCGGGAAACCGGATCCGATGGAGGCTTTTGAGCCATGACACCTACTGAAGGCCTGCTGGCCGGCGCTCTGCTCCTGATCGTGCTGTTCCTCTACACATTCTGGCCGGAAAACTCGAGCGCCAATCAGACGGAAAAGTCGCGCCTCGAGTTTCTGCTGGAGCGCAAAGAGCAGCTCTACGAAAATCTGCGCGACCTGAACTTCGAATTTCGCGCTGGGAAGTATCCGGAAGAGGACTACCAGGCGCAGCGGTCGCAGCTGGAAAGCGAAGCGGCGCACCTGCTGGCGGAGATCGAGCTGTTGCAGGCCTGAGGCAGCGGAGTTAGCAGTGTTAGCGGTGTTAGCGGAGTTAGTACGACAGCACCCGAACGAGTTTGACCAACCAGAAAAAGAAGACAGGATTCAACTAGAAATCATGAGATCAACCAAGTCTGCAATTCTTTCTGCTGCACTCTTCTCTCTTGTCCTCGGCGCCGCGGCCCACGCTGCCAGCGTCACCGGCACCGTGACCAATAAGACCACCGGCAAACCTTCGGCCGGCGACAAGGTGGAGCTGGTGGACGTGCAGGCCGGCATGAACGCCGTGGCCACCGCGACCACGGATGGCAGCGGTCACTACAGCCTGAACGAGCCTGGCGCGGGCCCGTACCTCATCCGCGCAACCCACCAGGGCGCCGGCTACTTTATTGCCGCGCCGCAGGGCAGCGGGTCAGGCGATATCGGCGTGTACGATTCCGCAGCAAAGGTGAACGGCATCTCCGTTGAAGCCGAGATTTACCAGGTAGAGACGCAGAACGATCAGTTGCAGGTGAGCGTGTCGTGGGTGGTGCACAATGCCAGCTCGCCCAAAACCACCGAGTTCAGCAACAGCGGCACGTTCGAATTCGAGCTGCCGCCGAACGCCATCATCGACGGGGCCGAAGCCACGCGCCCCAGCGGCCTGCCCACCATGGCCGTGCCCAAGCCGTTAGGACCGAAGGGTCATTACACCTTCAACGTGCCCATTGAGCCCGACCAGGGTGACAAATCCACGCAGTTTCAGATTGGCTACCACCTGCCGTATTCGGGCAGCTACACGTTCAATCCGAGCGTGACCACGTCCATTGATAACCTTGCCGTGCAAATGCCCAAGGGCATGACATTCTCAGCGGCTTCGGGCGCGTCGTACCAGTCCATCCCGCAGGACCCGGCAGTGCAGACGTTTCTGCTGAAGAATGCAGCGCCTGGAAAGGCAGTGGGCTTCAAGGTTTCCGGCACCGGCTCCATGCCGCGCGAGCAGCAGGGCCAGGGCGCGCAGGGCGAGGCAGCTTCTTCCACTGCAATGCCGGGCACCCAGCCCGGCGGCGGCATTGGCGAGCCCATCAACACGCCTGATCCGCTGAGCAAGTACAAGTGGTGGATCCTCGGCGGCCTTGGATTGCTGCTGGCTGCAGCCGCGGCATTCCTGCTGCGGCGGCCGCCGGTTGGAGCCGCATCGCAGGCCCCGGTCTCAGTCGCCGGGCCGGGTGGAGCGATCCCGCTGGCACCTTCCGCGCCGGCAGCGACGCCCGCAGGCAAAAACGCAGCTCTCCTCAATGACATCAAGGAAGAACTGTTTTCGCTGGAGAGCGACAAGCTCTCCGGAACCATTACGCCAGAGGAATACGCAGAGCAGAAGGCCGCGCTGGAGACAGTCCTGAGGCGGGCGCTGAAGCGCAGTTCGTAGTACACCGTTCGCAGTTCACAGTCGCGGGTCAGTCCGCCGGCTGCGAACTGCGAACTGAAAACTGACAACCGGCGACTCAGCCTGATGTATCCTTCACCCCATGAAGACGCTGCTTCGCACGCTGCTTTATTTGGCGCTCATTGTGTGGCTGGGCGCCGAGGTGTTCTTCCCCGTAGTCGCCGCCATCACCTTCATGACCGTGCCCGACACGCACACCGCGGGGACCGTGGTCGGTCACCTGATTCGCATTCTCCACAACATGGGTCTCGTATCGGGAATTGTCGCGCTGATCCTGCTGGCGCTGGCTCCCGCGTGGAACATCTACAAACCTAAAACGGTGCTGGCGCCGATGGTGCTGCTCGTCATCATGCTGGCCTGCACGGCTTACTCGCAGTGGAGCATCATTCCGGCCATGGAGCGTGACCGCATCGCCGCGGGCGGGGCCATCGATACGCGCGACCCAAGCAATCCGAACACCGCCGACTTCAATCGCCTGCACAACCGCAGCACAACGGTGGAGGAAGCGGTACTGCTGCTCGGCCTGGCCACGGTGGTGCTGGTGGCGTACGCGGAGTCAGCGCGCGCGGCCTGATCGGGTGGAAATGCGAATGACGGCCCGCGCGGTGTGCGCGGGCCGTCTTCATTTGGTGCGCCCGGAATTACGCTCAGTTACCTTGTAGTCGTTGGTTACCTGGGAAAGTTGAACATGTCCCACAGATCGCCAATTGCAGGGCCGTTCAGCGGGATGTACGGGTTGTCCGTCGTGGTTTTGGGATCGGGCAGGTTGTCACGGCTGCGATCCGTCACCGGCTTCAGTGCCCAGTTCTTCTCGATGAACTTGAGGATGGAAACGTGGTCGCTGTAGCTGTGGCTGATGTGGCCCGCGTGAGTGTACGGCGAGACAACGATAAGCGGCACGCGCGTTCCGTCGCCGAAGAAATCCAGCGGCTGCACATAGCCGGAGTCGTAGTAGCCGCCGCCCTCGTCAAAGGTGACGAAGATCGCCGTCGACTGCCACAACTTCGGCTGCGCCTGCACCATGTCCACAATCTTCATCACGAAGCCTTCGAACAGGTCCAGTTTCGATGACGCAGGGTGGCCATCGACCAGGCCGCTCGGCTTGACCCACGAAACTGCCGGCAGATCGCCCTTCTGGATGTCCGCGTAGAGGTCCGTCGTGTCCTGCAGGTGCGCCGCCACGTGCGCTGGGTCGGTCATGATCGAGGTTTCGTATTGCAGGAAGTTGCAGATGTTGCAGTAGGCATCGAGCGGGTTCTGATAGTAGGGATCGTTCTGGTAGCGATGCCACTGGTCACCGTAGTACTTGAAGGTGATGTTCTTTTGGATCAGTTCGTCGCCGAGCGAGCGCACCGTGGTGGGCGGCACAGTGAACACCGTGTTGGCGGGGTTGGCGTCGGTGTAGGCGTTTTTGCCGTTGCCGAAGTAGCCCGGGTTGTAGTTGTTCAGCAGGTAGTAGTGGCCTGCTTCGCACTTGGAGTCCACGTGAAACGGCAGGCTATTGAAGTAGTCGACGACCGCGGTTGCGCCCGGCGCGTTGGCGCTGGCGCAGTCGCTGTAGCTTCCGCCACCGAAGAACGCGGAGCCGCCACCGCCGCCGCCGTAGCCGTCTTCCGTATACCAGTTGTTGGTCCCTGGCGCGGGATTGGGATTCTCGACCTCGTCCACCACGCCGGCATTCGCCGTTCCCGCCGCTACAAGCTGGTTATGCGGCGGTTCGGCGGCATTGCCCTTGCTGTCGCTGAACCACACGGCATCGCCCATGCCCAGCAGAAGGTGGTTCAGGCCCGTGCCGCCACTGCCGGCCTGATGATAATTGTCGCTCATCGAGTAGTGATCGGCCAGGAACTTCAGATACGGAGCGTCGCCCTGCTGCATGTTGTAAAAGCCCATCGAACTCGAGCCTTCGCCGGCGAATCCAGCAGGCTCCGGCTTGCCATTCGATCCTGCCCCGATTGTCGCTTCCACCCATGGGAACAGGTCAGCCTTGCAGCCGCTGGGGTTGGCGTTGGTGGCGCGCGCGCCGCTGCAGTCCAGCTCCTGCCACATCTGGTAGTAGCGGTGAACCGGGCTGGCCGCGTACGCGTCATAAGGGATTCCCGGCGTGATCTGGTAAGGTCCGGGCGGCAGGTTGTTTACGTTCTTCAGGCGCGTGTCCGGCGTGCCGGATGTGAGTCCTGTGCCGCCCGTGGTCAAGTACGTGTAGTACTGATCGTTGGGCAAGCCGGATTCCGCTGCTTTGGCTTCCGCCAGGGTTGAGAAAAACGGCTTGGTGGGACCGCCGGCCAGTAGCGGCGGCAGCGTCTTGTAGGCTGTCCGGCTGTCATTCGGACTCAACTGGTATCCGTCGTCGGAATCGTCCACGGACTTCAACTGCAGCGCTTTGCCGTAGTCCGGGCCGGGCGTGCCATTTGCGTTGACGATGTGCTCTGAGAGCAGGTTCCGCACCGACTGCCCATTCCGCGGCTTGTAGGTGGCGAAAACGTGATCGAAGCTGCGGTTCTCGCCAATAATAACGATCACGTGCCGGATGGGTGAGGCGGTCGGCGGATCGGCGGTCGAGCTGGAAGCTTGGGCGGATGCAGGCATGGGAATGCCGGCAAACACTAGCTGTGCGGCAACGAGCGCAGCACAACTCTTGAAGCAGATGGACCGAGGGGGATTCGGTATCATCGCACGCTCCGGATGAACGGATTTTTATGGGCTGTCCGGTGTTCAGGCAGCGAGGAAAGCATACCGGTCCGCATCGCAAAAGCGCCCGCAACAGGCGATGAATTTCCAGTGAATCCGGCGATGTTCGAGTGCGGAGAAATCGAGGCAACTCTGACGCACTAACGCACATCTGAACCACGCTTCGTACGCCGCGCACATCATCGGATCGCCCGGGCGCCTAATCCAATGCCATACACTGCTCTTTCGGAGGTTTCCTGTGCGAGTGGGCCTGATGACGCGCGAATATCCGCCACACGTCTACGGCGGCGCCGGTGTCCATGTGGAGTACCTCAGCCGCGAGCTGGCGAAGAAGATCGAGGTGGAAGTCCACTGCTGGGGCGATCAGCGCGCCGACCACGGCAACCTGCATGTGCGCGGCGCCGAGCCGTGGTCCCTCATCACTGAAGGCACGCAGGCCAAATTCAAAACCGCGCTCGAAACCATGAGCCTGAACCTGGCGCAGATGGTCGACATATCAAAGATCGATATCGTCCACACCCATACCTGGTACGTTTCCCTGGCCGGCTTCCTGGCCAAAAAACTCTTCGGCATTCCGTTCGTCATCACCACGCACAGCCTGGAGCCGTTGCGCGCGTGGAAGGCCGAACAGCTCGGCAGCGGCTACGCCATGAGCTCGTGGATCGAGTCCACTGCCATCCACGACGCAGACGCCATCATCGCCGTCTCCCACGGCACAAAGGACGACATCCTCGCCGCCTACCCTGACGTGGACCCATCGCGCATAGCCGTCATCTACAACGGCATCGATCCTGACCAGTACCACAAGACCAGCGACACAACCGCCCTCGGCACCTACGGCGTCGATCCCGCCATCCCCTACGTGCTTTTCGTCGGCCGCATTACGCGCCAGAAAGGCGTGACGCACCTCGTCGACGCCATCCGCTACCTGCCTCGCGAAACGCAGATCGTACTGTGCGCCGGAGCGCCGGACACGCCCGAGATCGCCGCAGAGTTGCGCAGCAAAATCGACGAGATCCGAACGATCAATCCGCGCGTCATCTGGATCGAGAAGATGGTCACGAAAGAAGAAACCATCCAGCTTTATTCCAACTGCGCGCTCTTCTGCTGTCCTTCGGTTTACGAGCCCTTCGGCATCATCAACCTCGAAGCCATGGCGTGCTGCGCGCCGGTTGTGGCCAGCGCCACCGGCGGCATCCCCGAAGTCGTGGTCGATGGCGAAACCGGCTGGCTGGTTCCGTTCGAGCAGGACCCGGTCACGCGCTTCCCTTCCCAGCCCGATGTGTTCGCCCGCGCATTAGCCGATCGCATCTCCGACCTGCTCGCCGATCCGGCGAAAGCAAAGCGCTTCGGCCAGGCCGGCCGCAAGCGCGTCGAAGAGAAGTTCACCTGGAACGCCATCGCCGACCAGACCATCGCGCTTTATCGCGAGCTGATCGATGCGGCGGCTCCGGGTTCCAACAGATGATCGGGCGCCCCAGGTCTCGACTTTGCGACTCGAAATATCGGTAGCCTTCCTGTTTTTTATCTATTCCTATTCCCTATTCCCTACTCCCTATTCCCCGTCCTCACGCCGCCGTCCACCCTCCATCAATCGCCATGCACGTGCCGTTCACAAACGCCGCCTCATCCGACGCCAGGTAACGCACCATCGAAGCCACTTCTTCCGGCCGTCCCAGCCGCCCCACCGGCTGCCGCGCGCGCAACTCCGCCCGCATCTCTTCCTTGTTCTCCTTGTGAAATTTCTCCAGATAGCCCTCCACGAACGGCGTCTCCACCGTGCCCGGGCACACGGCATTCACGCGCAGCGTCTTCGGATACTCCACCGCAAGCTGCCGCGTCATCGCAATCACCGCGCCCTTCGTAGTGCAGTAAGCAAAGCGTTGCTTGATTCCCACTTGCCCCGCCACCGAAGCAATGTTCACAATCGCGCCCACCCGCTCGCCATCCTGCGCTGCCAGCAACAGCGGAAGGAACGCGCGCGTCACCAGGTACACCCCGCGCACGTTCACGTCCAGCAGCCGTTTGAAGTCTTCTGGCTCCGTAGCCTCAATCGACCCCACGTGCCCAATGCCCGCGTTGTTCACCAGCAGATCCAGGCGATCCACCTTCGTCCGCGCCGCGGCAATCGACTCCGCGTTGGTCACATCCAGCCCCACCGCCCGCGCCGAGCCTAGCTGGCCTGCCAACCTCTCCGCCGCATCCAGGTTGACGTCGGCAATCCACACAAATGCGCCCGCGCGCACCAGTTCCCGCGCCGTGCACTCGCCGATTCCGCTCGCCGCCCCAGTCACCAGCGCGTGCCGTCCATCCAGCCGGAACGGCTGCGCCTGCTTCCCCGCTCCCGATTCCTCCACCATGCTCATTCCCATTCGCGCTCCCTCGTCGCGCCCCATCCAGCATAGCCCCGCGCGCCGGAACCGCATTGTGCACTTCACCGCAATCGAAGGTCTAGAATCGAGGGTCTACAATCCGCTGTGCGGATGAACGATACTGGAATTCGCAGCATCCCCCGCGGAAGGAGAAGAAACGAGTGGCTCTGCTCGACGAGGACAGGCTCTTCCCCGCTGACGATCGCACCCGGACGATCGCGCGCCGCCTTTACCAGGGAATTCGCGCGCTCCCCATTGTGAGCCCGCACGGCCACACCCAGGCATCCTGGTTCGCGCGCAACGAGCCTTTCCCAAACCCCGTCAAGCTCTTCGTCCAGCCCGACCACTACGTCTTCCGCATGCTCTACAGCCAGAGCGTCACCATGGAGGAACTCGAGATCGGCGAAGACGAAATCGAGCAGCCGCGCGAAGTCTGGCGCATCTTCGCCAGCCACTACCACCTCTTTCGCGGCACGCCCACGCGCCTCTGGCTCGATTACGCCTTCCAGGAGCTCTTCGGCCTCACCGAGCGCCTCTCAGAACGCACCGCGGACTACTATTACGAGACCATCGCGGCCAGGCTGGCCACTCCCGAGTTCCTCCCGCGCGCGCTTTTTGATCGCTTTGGCATCGAGGTCCTGGCCACCACCGACTCGCCGCTCGACATGCTCGCCGATCACGAGGCCATCCAGCACTCCGGCTGGAAGGGCCGCATCCTGCCCACCTTCCGCCCCGACCCGGTCGTCGATCCGCAGTATCCCGGCTTTCTTGACCACGTAAGCGCACTCGGCGCGCTCACCGGCGAAGACACCTTCACCTGGCGCGGTTACCTGCGTGCGCTCGCCGACCGCCGCGCGTACTTCAAGGAGATGGGCGCCACCGCCACCGATCACGGCCACCCAACGGCCTTCACCGCCGACCTGAGCGAAACCAGCGCTTCCAGCCTCTTTGAGCAGATCGTCAAGGGTACCGCCTACGCCGCCGACCTTGAGATCTTCCGCGGACAGATGCTCACCGAGATGGCGCAGATGAGCCTTGAAGACGGCCTCGTCATGCAGATTCATCCCGGCTCCGTCCGCAACCACAATGCGCATCTCTACGCGCGCCATGGCCGCGACATGGGCGCCGACATCCCCGCCCCCACTAACTACGTCGAGGCCCTCCGGCCCCTGCTCAACCGCTTCGGCAATCGGCGCGACCTCACCATCATCCTCTTCACCCTGGACGAGACCGCCTACAGCCGCGAGCTGGCTCCGCTGGCCGGCCACTATCCCTGCCTCCGCCTGGGCCCGCCGTGGTGGTTCTTTGACAGCCCTGAAGGCATGCGCCGCTTCCGCGAGCTGACAACGGAAACCGCCGGCTTCTACAACACCGTCGGCTTCAACGACGACACTCGCGCCTTCCTTTCCATCCCCGCCCGGCATGACGTAGCGCGCCGCTCGGACTCGGCCTTCCTCGCCCGCCTCGTTGCCGAAGGCCGCCTCGACATGGACGAAGCCGAAGAACTGGCCCACGAGCTAACCGTCGGCCTGGTGCGCAAGGCGTACAAGCTGTCGTAGTGAACAGGAAGCCGGATTTCTGACAACTGACAACTGAAAACTGACAACTCCATCAACCCTCAGCCCTCGCTAAAATAGGAGCTGAGGTACTCCGTGCATCGTTCCGCAATGCTAGCGCTGCTGCTTGCAGCCGCCGCGTTTACCGCCCTGGCCCAGAACCCTCCCGGCACCACCATTCCAGAGTCCGGCAACGACACTTCAGGCCTCGATCCTGCCGTCGCCGCCGCGGAAGCCGCCATCGTCAAATCCGACTGGACCACCGCCGAGACCAAACTTGCCGCGTACCTCACGTCCCATCCCGCCGACGCGCGCGCTCTCTTTGACGCAGGCTACGCCGCCGATGCTGAAAGCAAGCTCGACCAGGCAGAGGGCTACTACGGCCGCGCCGTATCTGCCGACCCCAAGTCCTTTGAGGCCCAGCTCGCACTCGGCCTGCTCCTTGCCCGCGAGGGCAAGCAGGAGGATGCGCGTCCCCACCTCGCCGCCGCCACTCAGCTCGACCCCGGCGAGGCTGGTCCCGCCACCAAGGCCCGAGCATGGCGCGCCCTCGCCCGCATCGACACCCACTCAGACCCCTCCGACGCTTCCACCGATCTCCTTGAAGCCATGAAGCTCTCGCCGGAAACTCCGCAGGACACCCTCATGGCCGCCGAACTGGCCGCGCAGACCGGCCAGCAGGATGCCGCGGAAAAAGCCTACCGCCGCGTGCTTGCTAAAGATCCAAAAAACACTGACGCCGCCGCCGGCCTCGGCCATCTCCTTCTCGTCGAAAAGCAGTACGCCGATGCTGAAACCGTTCTGCGCAGCGCGCTTGACCAGAAGCCCGGCGACCCCGTCCTCACCGCGCAGCTCGTTGCCGCCCTGGCCGCCCAGGACAAAGGCGAAGCTTTGCCCCTGCTTCAGAAGCTGCATGAAGCCCATCCGCAGGATGAGAACGTTACGCGCATGCTGGCTGGTGTGTTGTCGGAGGCGGGCAAAACTGCCGAGTCAGACCAGCTCTACACCGAGCTCATTGCCGCGCATCCCGGCGACGCCGCCCTCTATACCGCGCATGGCGAGAATCTCGTTCGCCAACAGAAGAATCAGGCTGCTTTTGCGGCTTTCCAGAAGGCCACTGAAATCGATGCCGCCTCCGGCGACGCCTGGAGCGGCCTGGCCTTTGCCGCATCGAAAATTGGCCAGCCTTCCATCGCACTGCACGCTCTTACCATGCGATCGAAGTATCTTCCGGAAAACGCCTCCACGTACTTCCTGTGGGCTACATCTTATGATACGGTGCACGACCGGAACTCGGCCATTTCGTACTACCATCGCTTTCTGGAGGCATCGGCCGGCAAGTTTCCGGATCAGGAATGGCAAGCCCGGCAGCGACTTCTCCTGCTCGAGAAGAAGCCATAAACCGGCAATGACTTACATACACTGGAGCAACTTGCCGCAGTCGTAAGAGCTTGCGGCGACCGACCAAGCACTTTTTGCTTGCAAATTCGCACAAAAGCTCCTATATTCTCGGCCCAAGAGTGCATCCAGTTTCCGCTAGCTGATTTGGGACCGGCTTTCGGAGTGTTTTTGTCCGAAATGAGCCGGATTGCACAACAGGATGCCTGCCAGCTGTGGAAACTTTAGCGAACCGCGAGTGCGGAGGTTCGTATGCGTATTTCCCCGACGGTGTTGATCCTTTTCACAGCACTCTCTATCCCCGCCTGCGCCGCTACCGACGACAAAATCGTCGACGAACAAATGATCAACACGATGGAACAGCGCGCCGCCGCCGCTCCCGCCAAGGACCAATGCTTCCTCTATGCCGTCCTCGTCCACGACATGGTAGAGGTCAGCGCGCGCCAGTACGCGTCCGGCGATGTCGACAAGGCCAACAGCCTCCTGAAACGTGCCCAGGCGCTCACCCATAAGCTGCACTCGGTCCTCGCCACCAACGACAAAAAGCTCAAGGATGCGCAGATCCTCCTGCGCCACGCCGCCTTCCGGCTCACAGAGTTGCTCCACTCCTCTTCCTTCGACGATCGCGACCTGATGCAGCAGACCCTGGCCGAGGTGAACCAGGCCCAGGTGGACACCATGATGCAGGTCTTCAAGAAATAGGTTTCAGGATTCAGGGGACAGGGGCTGCGGCCCCTTCGCCGTCTCTGGGGCCTGTCACCTGACACCTGGCACCTGTCCCCTCTCCCGCCCCTTACAATCAATCCATGTTCACCGGCATCATCGAGCAGACCGGCACACTGATCACCGTGGAACCCCGCGGCGGCGTTCACCGCATCACCGTGGAAGCCCCCGGCATCGCCGGCCGCCTGCGCGAAGGCGATTCGCTCGCCATCTCCGGCGTCTGCCTCACCGCACTCGACCTCGATCCGGTCTACTTCCATGCCGATCTCGCCCAGGAAACCCTTGACCGCACTTCGCTCGGCGCGCTCAAGCCCGGCGCCCGGGTCAACCTTGAGCTGCCCACCGCCGCCGGCACCCCGCTCGGCGGCCACGTGGTCCAGGGCCACGTCGACGGCACCGGAACCCTGGCCGCCCTGGACCCCGTCATCGACCCCTCCAGTCCCGGCTTCAATCGCAAAACCACTGACTGGACTCTTCAGGTAGCGGTTCCGGAATCGTTGCGGAAGTGGATGGTTCCAAAGGGATCGGTCGCCATCGAAGGCATCAGCCTCACCATCGCCGCCATCGACCGCGAAACCATCTCCATCGCCATCCTGCCCCTCACCTACTGGCGCACCAACCTCCACGCCCTCACCACCGGCGCCCCAGTCAATATAGAGGCGGATGTCCTGGTCAAACTGGCCCTCCAGCGACTCGAAGAACATGCTGCACTAGCCTTCGAACTCACCGAACCCTGGCTGGTCGCCAACGGCTACTAAGCCGTGTCACCTGAAACCTGACACCTGACCCCTATCTCATGAGACAATCGACGGCAACCGGTCCCCCATCCGAATTTCTCCTCCTGAGGACGCCCCCGATGCCGAATGCCGCCGTCGCCAGTTCCCTAACCCTTGAAGTCCAATCGAAAGACCGCCAGGCCGTCGTTCACTGCCGCGGTCGCCTGGTTTCTGAAACCGGCAACATGCTCTACAACGCCGCCCGCGAGCTCATCCCAAACAACAACTGCCTCGTCCTCGACCTCACCGGCGTGACGTACGTGGACAGCATGGGCCTGGGCACGCTGGTCCGTATTTACGTCTCCTGCAAGTCCGGCGGCGTCACCCTCCAGCTCATCAATCTCGGCAAACAGGTCCGCGAGCTCCTGGGCATTACCAACCTGTTCTCCGTCTTCGCCGACATGTGCGAACACGGCATCACCCCGCGCTTCTGAGCCGGCGCCCCCCTCCGCCCGGCAGTATTCTTGGGGCGAAGCAGTTCGGCCCGCCATGCGCAATATCCGCGAACTCGGCCTGAGGATTGCGTTGCGCGCGATGAGTGAGATCGGAACACGGCCGGGCGGGGTCAGCGGGCGACTCCCAGGATCCGAACGATGAGACCGCCCGAATCACCAGTCAGAACAAAATGCAGAACGTCGCCAATCACTTCCCAGGAAACATAGAATCCGCGACTCAATAGCACGTAGTAGGCATTCTCGCCGAGGGGCTGGCGCTCGCGAGGGAGCGGGTTCTCCTGAAGTGCAAGAAGGAAGTCGCCAATTTCGACGCGGGCCGCTGGGTCGCAATCCAGGATGTCGCGCTTCACCGCCGTATCCACGTCAATCTTGCAGGGCATCGGGCCGATGATAACAGCCCGCACTACCGCACGGCGCGCTTCCGCTTCCTCGCAGAATGCCCCGGCGGGGAGGTCGCTATTTGAGCAGCGGAATGCGCAATCTCGTCGAGAAACCGTTCAAGAGGAATATCTGAGGACTTGGCGCCCCGGCGAGATTCGAACTTCTGCCGAAGTTCCTCGGGCAGGTCGCGACGGGGAACGCTCACCACGGGCTCGAGGATTGCGCGGTCGCCCACCACCTGGAGGAGAAGCTCGCTGTTCTGGTCCAGGGAGAGCTGGTCCATGAATCGCTTCGGGAGAGTCACCTGGCGCTTGGCGCCGATCGGAAGCTTGAACTGCATGGTTTCCATGAATTGCCCCTCAACAATAGGTTAGCGGATTGGAGGAATATCCGCAAATCCGGCAGGGAGAATGTTCGATAGCGTGATATGTCATGGCTCGACTAAGCGCAGCAAAAGCTGGCAGGCAAATCCTATCGAGAGGAGAACAAAACCGCACAGGGTCCAGCTCAGGGAAGCAATAGCTTCCCGCATCTCCTGATCTGTGAGATTCAGGCGAGGAAAGGTTTCGCGGAATCGACTATCCGTACGGCTCTTTCTAAGCGCCTGCAGGCGAAGGAAGGCGTCGCGCGCCAACAATGCTCCGCCGGCGAAAGTGAGAGAGTCTGCCAAGATGCCGATCGCTATGTGGTGCTGGTGAAACCATTGCATGATGGGAGAATATGCGAAACCCTCGGGAGTCTGCGAGATTTCCATCCCAAGGTGAACGCTTGAGCGCGGGATTGCGTCTATGGAACGAAGGGGCTGTTAACCTTGATTCAGTGACTCAGGGGCGGCGGACGTGCGCTGGCCCCGACAAACGGAAGAATGGCAGAGTTCGTCATCAAGCTGGCCGATGAGCGCGGCCGCGTACAGGAGCAGGTGCAGACCGCGGCCACCGCCGAGGAGCTGCGATCCCGCTTCGTCCACGCAGGCTACCACGTCTTTTCCGTCAAGGCCCGCGGCGGCCTCGGCCTCAAGCGCCGCAAGGTCAAGCTTGAACCCTTCCTCATCTTCAACTCCCAGTTCCTCACTCTCATCCGCGCCGGCCTCCCCATCCTGGGCTCCATCCAGATGCTGGCCAAAACCCAGAAAAACGCCTACTTCGCCGCCCAGCTCGATGACGTCACCATCCGCGTCAAAACCGGCGAAGCCCTTTCCGCCGCCTTCGAGGCCCAGAGCGGATTCCCCCTCATGTACACCACCACGCTGCTCGCCGGCGAGCGCTCCGGCAACCTCCAGGAGGTCCTCGAGCGCTACGTCAGCTTCCAGCGCATTTCCCTCACTTTCCGAAAGAAGCTCATCTCCTCGCTCATTTATCCCTCCGTGCTGGTTGCCCTGGTCTTCGGCCTCATGGCCTTCATGTTCACCGTGGTCATCCCCCAGTTCGCCCAGCTCTATGACCAGCTCGGCAGCAAGCTCCCGGTCCTCACCACTGACCTGCTCGCCTTCGGCAAGTGGCTCCAGCACAGCCTCGTCTATATCGTTCCCGTGCTCCTGCTCGTCGCCCTCGCCGTATGGCGATTCTTCGTCACCGAGCGCGGCCGCGACCTCCTCGACGGCGTACGCGTCGGCTTCCCCGTCCTCGGCAAAATCTGGCTCAAGTATCAGGTAGCGCTCTTCTCGCGCACCCTCTCCACCCTGCTCACCGGCGGACTGCCCCTGGTCCCCTCGCTTGAAACCGCCGCCCGCTCCATCTCCTCGCGCCGCGTCTCCAGCGCCGTCATGTCCTCCATCGTCACCGTCCGCGAAGGAAAGAGCCTGGCCGATTCCCTCATCAGCACCGGCATCTTCCCTGACCTCGCCTCTGAGATGATCGCCGTCGGCGAGCAGACCGGCGCACTCCCGCAGATGCTCAACTCCGTCGCCGAATTCTACGAAGAGGATGTTTCCACCGCCCTCACCGCGGCCCTGGCTCTCATTGAGCCCGCCATCCTCATCGTCATGGGCATCGTCGTCGTCTTTATCCTCATCTCCCTCTATCTGCCCATCTTCTCCATGGGCCAGGCACCAACGGGGTAAACCTATGGCTGAAACCGTACTCGCAATTCCGCTGCCCAACACCCAGGACGAGCGCACCACCGCCGAGCAGTTGGCCCGCCGCTACCGTGCTGACTTCGTCGACCTCAAAAACTTCCGCATCCAGCACGAACTGCTCCGCACCGTCCCCGTCGAGCTGATGTTCCGCTACAACTTCGTCCCCATTGAGCAGCAGGCTGACGCGCTCGTCATCGCCGTCTCCGACCCTTCCCAGCTCATGGTCCTCGACGAGATCTCCGGCCTCCTCGGCCACCGCATCGTCGCCCGCGTCGCCACGCTCTCCCAGATCACCGATCTGCTCAAGAAAACCGAGCAGTCGCAGCGCGTCCTCGACGAGGCCAGCGAAGGCCTCACCTTCGACGTCATCTCCAGCGACGAAAACGCCGACGAAAACATCTCCATTGAAAAGCTCACCCGCGAGGAAGACATCAGTCCCATCATCCGCCTCGTGGACACCACCATCTTCACCGCCCTCGAGCGCCGCGCATCCGACATCCACATCGAAACCCTCGACGACTCCGTCATCGTCAAGTACCGCATTGACGGCGTCCTCCAGATGGCCATGGCGCCCATCGCCCGCGAGCACCACCAGACCATCCTCTCCCGCGTCAAGATCATGTCGGAACTCGATATCGCCGAGCGCCGCGTCCCCCAGGACGGCCGTTTCCGCGTCCGCTACAAAGGCCGCCTCATTGACTTCCGCGTCTCCATCATGCCCACCGTGCATGGCGAAAACGCCGTCCTCCGCGTCCTCGACAAGGAGTCGATGAGCGAGAAATTCAAAAAGCTCACCCTTGACGTGGTGGGCTTCGCCGACGCCGACCTCAAGCGCTTCCGCCGTTACATCCGCGAGCCCTACGGCATGGTGCTCGTCACCGGCCCCACCGGCTCCGGCAAAACCACCACCCTCTACGCCGCCCTCAATGAGATCAAGTCCGACGAGGACAAGATCATCACCATCGAGGACCCCGTCGAGTACCAGATCCGCGGCATCACCCAGATCCCCGTCAACGAGAAAAAAGGACTCACCTTCGCCCGCGGCCTGCGTTCCATCCTCCGCCACGACCCCGACAAGATCCTCGTCGGCGAAATCCGCGACCAGGAAACCGCCCAGATCGCCATCAACTCCGCCCTCACCGGCCACCTCGTCTTCACCACCGTACACGCCAACAACGTTGTCGATGTCCTCGGCCGCTTCCTTAACATGGGCGTCGAAGCCTACAACTTCGTCTCCGCGCTCAACTGCATCCTCGCCCAGCGCCTCGTCCGCACCATCTGCGAGTACTGCGCCCACACCGTCGAGTACGATGACGAAGCACTCCTCATCGCCGGCCTCGACCCAAAGGAGTGGCACGGCTTCGGCTTCCGCGAGGGCGCCGGCTGCATGGAGTGCGGCGGCACCGGCTACCGCGGCCGAACCGCCATCCACGAGCTCCTCGATTTGACCGACCCCATTCGCGAAATCATTCTGGAGAAAAAACCTACTTCCGAAATTCGCAAGCTCGCGCAGAAAGAAGGCATGACCTTCCTCCGCGAGTCCGCCCTCGATCGCGTCCGCCGCGGCCTCACCACCCTCAAGGAAATCAACAAGGTCACCTTCATCGAGGCCTCGCGATGAACGTTCGCTTCGATCTAACACCCACTCCAGCCGCGGCAGAAAAAGATTGCCCTGGATCGGGAAATGACCGCGTCAGAGCCGGACTTCAGTCCCGCCGTCAAGGCGCATTTGTTTTGGTCAAGGCGCATTTGTTTTGAAGGGGCACGACTTTAGTCGTGCCGGAAAGCCCATGACAAAGGTTGGGCTTTAGCCCCTGAGGGATGCTCCTCGGGATTGAACCTATGACACAGCAGACTCCGAACCCACTGAACGAAAATACAAATTAGCCGCATGACACCACTCAACCTCAAACTGCCGAAGCCGAAACCCGCGACCCACGTCGCCCGCCCTCACACGGCCGTCGAGCTCGCCCCCGAAGGCGTCCTCGCCGCTACCCTTTCATCTGCCGGCGCCGCGCCCGTCTACGCCTTCGCCCCGCTCCCCGCCGGCGCTCTCGTCCCCGGCATCGCCGAGCCCAACATCAAAGCCCCTGAAGCCGTAGCCGAAGCCATCCGCACCGCCCTTGACCAGGTCGAGCCCCGCACCCGCTCCGTCTCCCTCATCCTCCCTGATACCTCCGCCCGCGTCTTCGTTCTCGACTTCGATTCCCTTCCCGCCAAGCTCGCTGAAGCCATCCCCGTCCTTCGCTTCCGCCTGCGCAAAATGGTCCCCTTCGACGTGGAGCACGCCGCCGTCAGCCATCAGGTCCTGGCCCAGAACGGCTCCGCGGCCACGCGCACGCTCAAGACTCTCGTCACCGTCATGCCCGGCCCCATCCTGGCCGAATACGAAGCCGCCATCCGTGCCGCCGAATACGAGCCCGGCGCCATCCTTCCCTCCAGCCTCGTCGCGCTGGCCGCGCTCTCCTCCTCTGATCCCGTCCTCGCCGCCAACCTCTCCAGCATCGCCCTCACCATCTCCATCTCCGCCGGCGACGACCTCCTCCTCTATCGCACCATTGACCTGCCCGCCGACAACGCCGCGCGCCTCGATGAGGTCCAACGCAGCATCGCCGTCGCCGCCGCATGGTTTGAAGACAAGCTGCAATCCCCCGCGCGCCGCCTCCACTATGCCGGAGCCGTGCCCGCATCCGAGTTTGCCCGCGCCATCGCCGATGCCCATCTCGACGTCATCGAGATCGCTCCTGCTCCAGCCACCGGCGCTACCACCACCATCGGTTCCATCGGATTTGCCGGCGTCGCCGGCGCACTGGCGGGGGTGGCCTGACATGCGCGTATCCATCAATCTCGCCACCCGCCCCTTCGCCGACCTCGGTCCGGCCCTTCGCCGCCTCCGCATCGCCGGAGGCTGCCTCGCCGTGGCTGCTCTCGGTCTCTGGCTCGGCCTCCATCTCCTCCACGGCCGCGCCGATAAAGTTCGCGCCCAGGAGCGCACCCTCGATACCTCTATCAGCCAGTTCAACCGCGAGCGCCAGACCTACCGCACCCTCGTTGCCCAGCCGCCCAACGCCGCCATCATTGACCAGGCCGCCGCCCTCAATGCGCTGATCGATAAAAAAGCCTTCTCCTGGACCCTCGCCATGGAAGACCTCGAAACTGTCCTTCCCGGCGGCGTCCAGGTTTCCACCCTGGAGCCCATCGTCGACAAGAAAGACGGCCACGTCACCGTCCACATGCGCGTCGCCGGCCCTCGCGACAAAGCCGTCGATCTCGTCGCCAACCTCGAGCACTCCCGCCGCTTCCTTGAGCCCCGCATCATCGGCGAATCGGTCGAAACCGCCGCCGGCGCCAATCCCAACCAGCAGCTCGAACCCGTCAGCGCGTCCAGCCGCGAAACCTTCGACCTGCTGGCCGAATACAATCCCGCCACTCCCGCCGAGCGCCAGCAAACGAAAAAAATCAAGCCCGTCGAAGACACGCAGCCGGTGCATACCAATGCCGTCCGGCCCGCACCTCCGGTCCGCACCGCCATGCCCCCGGCGCACATCATGCGACCCAATCCTTCGGCTCGCCAACCGGATACCAGCACTCCGGGATCCATCCCACCCAACCCATTCCCCGGAGGTCCGCAATGACCGCCGCCACCACCACCACATGGCGAGAGCGCCTCGCTTCTCCGCTTACCTGGCACTACGCCGGCTTCGCTGTCCTGCTGGTCGCCGTCATCGCGCTCGCTGCGCGCTTTGCCCTCGACTGGGCCGCCATCAGTTCCCACACCCACGACACCATCCTCGACCGCCAGATCCAGCTCCACACCCTCAAGGCTGAAACCGAACCCCTGCGCGGCCTCGACCAGCGCCTGGTGACCACGAAAGACCAGATCAAGACCTTCTACGACACCCGCATCCCCGCCAACTACTCCACCATCGCCACCCAGATCGGCAACCTCGAAATCGCCTCCGGCGTGCGCCACACCCACCTCCAGTACGCGCAACGGCCTCCCGTCAACAACCTCTCTGAGATCGTGCTTGACGCCGGCATTACCGGCCAATACCCGCAAATCGTCAAGTTCATCAATTCGCTCGAGCGCAGCAAGATCTTCTTCGACATCACCGGCATGGGGTTCACCGGCCAGCAGGGCGGCATGGTCAACCTGCGTCTCCAGGTCTCTACCTGGCTCCGTCCCGCCGATGCCGCCGCCAGCGGTCTTCCTCAGGCAAAGGAACCAGGCGCGATGCCGGATGCGAATCAGCCCGCGGCCGCGCCCGCCGCGCAGGAGGGCCAGCCACAATGAAGATCGGCGCCGAAGACAAAAAGAAAGTCATTGCCCTCGTCATCATGCTCATCGTCATCCTCCCGGCCGGCGTATGGGAGCTGCACGATGTGTTCTCCTCGCAGTCTCAGCCGCCGCGCGCCGTCCCCGCGGTCACCTCCCTGCGCACGCCTGAAACGCGCCCCGGCGCCGCTCCCGCCTCCGGAACTGCTTCCGCGCCCGCCGCATCCACCACTGCCGCCCCTGAAGCCCAGCGCGTCGGCGGCATCGTCACCGATCCCACCCTCCACCTGGCAAAGCTCGCCCAGAGCGAAGACGTCGAATACGAGGGCACCGGCCGCAACATCTTCTCCGCCGAATCCTCTCCCGTGCACATCGAGCAGCCCCTCGCACAGGCCCGCAACACGCCGCAGATCATCGTTCCCCAGCCGCCGCCCGTGCCGCAGGCCCCGGCCATCGACCTCAAGTACTTCGGATACAACCAGGGTCACGACAAGTCGATGAGAGCCTTCCTGGTCCACGGCGACGACATCTTCATGGCTCGCCAGGGTGAGGTGATCGACCACCGCTACAAAGTCGGCAACATTTCGGTAGGCAGCATCCAGGTAACCGACCTCGCCTACAACAACACCCAGACCCTGCCCCTAAGCCCCAACTAGCGAGAAACGGGGAGCGAGGCGAGCAAGGAAGCAAGGGAGCGAGGAAGAAACGGAACAGTGAACTAACTAAAGCTGTCATCCTGAAGCGCAGCGAAGGATCCGCGGTTGCTTTTGCCCTTGCAGTTGCTCTTGCTGTTGTTCTTGCGTTAGTTCTTGCCTTTGTTCTTGCCTTGTTCTTGCCTTAGTTCTTGTTTTTCTTTCTCTCATTCCCGTCAGGGAACCTGTTTCTCGCGGCCGCAATCTCACAACCCACTCAGGTGCCCATGGTCGGCCATCGTCGACTTGCCGTACTCGCTTTTTCACTGAACCCGCAATCAGGCAGGAGATCCATCCTGTCAAAATGCTTCAGTGCGCCACACGATTTCAGGCGTATAATCCAAGCCGGTCCCCAATAAATCGGCATTGTACTGATTAGCTTCTCAACGCCTTTTCAACCATCGGAGAATGCCCCGCCTTCGCCCATTGGATGGCATGTGCGTAGTCCATTCCCAGGAGGCCCTTTATGTTGCTGCGTTCCTTCCCCGGTTTCTCCCGCGTTGTCCCCGCCATTCCCGCTTCTGCGAGCCGCCGCGCCGCAACACCATTCGTCAGCCCGCTGGCCCCACTCGGAATGATGCTTCTCCTCGCCGGCCTTTGCCTCCCAGCCCACGCGCAGACAGGCGAATGGGCATGGATGAGCGGAAGCAGCACGACCATCTGTAACCCCTTTATCCTTATATGCGGCCAGGCAGGCGTGTACGGCACGTTGGGAACACCCGCTCCAGGGAACATCCCCGGCGGCCGCTACTCGGCTACTAGCTGGATCGACAGCAGCGGCAATCTCTGGCTCTTCGGAGGTGAAGGCCATGATGACGACCCGAGCAATAGCCGACAGGATATCGGCGAATACGGCCATCTCAACGACTTTTGGGAGTTCAATCCTTCTACGAACGAATGGACGTGGATGGGCGGAAGCCCAACAGTCAACTCGCGGGGAGTATACGGGACGCTGGGTACGCCCGCTCCCGGCAATATTCCTGAAGCCCGCTCGAGCGCGCTGGGCTGGATTGACAAAAGCGGCAATCTCTGGCTCTTTAGCGGGGCCCCCGCGGAGAACGACCTTTGGGAGTTCAATCCCTCCACCAACGAATGGGCCTGGATGGGCGGCAGCATTACGGACCCGGTGGGTGTCTACGGAACTCTGGGAACGCCTGCTCCGGGCAACATTCCAGGAGGCCGGCTGGGCGCTGCAAGCTGGACAGACAAAAGCGGCAATTTCTGGCTCTTTGGGGGCATCGTGGTGCTGGATGCCAGTGGCTCTGAGTCCACTCTCAACGACCTTTGGGAGTTCAGTCCTTCCGCGAACGAGTGGACCTGGATGGGTGGAAGCAACTCCGCCAGCCAGCAAGGAGGAGTGTACGGAACATTGGGAACGCCTGCGGCCGGAAACATTCCAGGGCAGCGCTCGGGCGCATCGAGCTGGATCGACGCCAACGGCAATTTCTGGCTCTTTGGGGGCGAAGGCGACGGCCAGGATGCCAACGACGTAGGCGCGCTCAACGACCTTTGGGAATTCAATCCTTCTACGAACGAATGGGCCTGGATGGGCGGAAGCAACTCCGTCAACCATGAAGGGGTGTACGGAACATTAGGAACGCCGGATCCGGGCAACATCCCAGGAGCGCGCTCGGGCGTATCGAGTTGGAGTGACGGCAGCGGCAATGTGTGGCTCTTCGGCGGCAGTGGCTACGATGCCAGTGGAAATCAGGGCTATCTCAACGATCTTTGGGAGTTCAATCCCTCCACGAACGAGTGGACCTGGATGGGCGGAAGCAGCACGATCCCCCCCACTAATAGCGGCTATGGCAGCCCTCAGCCCGGAGTGTACGGAACGCTCGGCATGCCAGACGCCGGAAACATCCCCGGAGGCCGCGGATCCGCCACCGCATGGACCGACAGCAGCGGCAATTTCTGGCTCTTTGGCGGCCTGAGCTCCGATCCCGTCGACGGAGATCAAGTAATCCCCAACGACCTTTGGGAATTTCTGCCGTCCCTGACCGCGCCGCCCGCACCCACGCCAACTTTCAGCGTCCCCTCCGGAGCCTACACCTCGCCGCAGACGGTGAGCATCTCGGATACCGCGTTAGGAGCCGACATCTACTTCACCGTTGACGGCTCGACCCCGACCAGCCTCTCAATGAAATACGCGGGCACCGCCCTGACGATAAGCCAGAACACCACCATCAACGCCATCGCTTTCGCGTACGGCTACACCAAAAGTGCCGTGGCATCGGCAACCTACACCTTACCCACCGCGGTCACGCCGGTTTTCACTCCTCCCGCGGGCGCTTACACCTCCACCCAGTCCGTCCAAATCTCCAGCACCACGCCAGGCGCCGCCATCTACTACACGCTGGACGGCTCCACCCCAACCACCGGCTCGGCCATGTACTCAACCGCTCTGACGGTAATCAACCCCTCCACGGTCATCAAGGCCATCGCCGTCACCTACGGCTACAACAACAGCACGGTTGCCACAGCCTTATACACCATCCGGCCGGCTCCGCCCTCATTCTCGCTGCCCAGCGGCGAATACCTCACGCCGCAGTCCGTGACCATCTCCGCTGCCGCCGGCGCCAAAATCTACTACACCACCGACGGGAGCGGCCCAACAACCAACTCCACACCGTACGCCGGCCCGATCGCAATCAACCAGAACATGACCATCCGGGCTACCGCCGCCCTCTCCGGCTATCCCGACAGCCCGTACACCGGGGCGGAGTACGCTATCAAGACGCCCGTACCCACCTTCTCGCTGGCGAGCGGCGAATACCTCACGCCGCAGTCGCTGACCATCTCTGCCGCGGGTGCCCAGATCTACTACACCACGGATGGAAGCAGTCCGTCGGCCAGCTCCACGCCGTACACGGGTGCGATCGCGATCAACAAGAATGTCAAAATCCGCGCTACCGCCGTGATCCCGGGCTATGCCAACAGCCAGTACGCCGGCGCCGCGTACGGCATCAAGGTGCCCGCGCCCACCTTCTCGCTGTCCAGCGGCATATACCCGGGCCCGCAGCAGGTCTCCATCTCCGACAGCATGGCAGGCGCGGCCATCTACTACACCACCGACGGAACCACACCAACGTCTAGTTCAACTCCGTATGCGGGCAGCATCACGGTGAGCGGCAAAGAAAAGATCATCGCCATCGCATCAGCAACGGGCTATGCCAATAGCCCCCTCGTCGCTGCCGCCTACGGCATCAAGTAAGTCAGATGGCCCAAAAATCCTGGGGTGCTCTTACCTTGAACAAACCTTGAGCGCCCCAGGACCCGACCCCCGGCTTGGTAGCGCCGAGCCTCCCCGGCCGGCTGTTGCCGTGGCCTCTCGGACCCCGTTCGCTTGTATTGCAGGATTCCGCACATAAACGCACTTATATCAATGAAATAGGTGCCAATATGGCTAGTTTGGCTATATTTCGCCTCGAATGCACTAATTTCCGTGCAGATCGCCGAGTCAGGTATCTCGCCGGCGCCGCCCAAAAAACCACCATGAATCTGCACCATTTCTGTTGCAAAACCCTCCTCCATCCCCAGCGAGTCAAGTGTCACTGTCTGTGGATATCGCTGCAGTAACCAGAAAATAAAGGAGAAAAAGTTTCCGGCCAAATATGCAGTCTTAATATTCAAAGGGAGTAGGTTTTAGACATAGGGCAAATCCAGCGGGACTCCACAGGTTGCGGGGGGCGGTACTTCAGCCGCAAAAGAACGCGTAAGGGCGGTACTTCAGTACCGCCGGTAGCCGCAAACAAAGGACTTGGGCTTTAGCCCCTGAGGGATGATTTGGCGCCTTCGGTAGATCAGCCAACGAAGAAGCTCTGCAATTCACTGCAGTTTTAGCCTTCAACTCCATCATTCTGCAAGACATCGCCGTTTTTTTTCGCAGTTTTCGAGGCTTCAAGGCGCGGTTCCTTTGCTCCCTCGCTCCCTTGCTGCCTTGCTCCCTGTTTCACTGCAGTTTGAGCCTTCAACTCCATCATTCTGCAAGACATCGTCGTTTTTTATTTGCGCCGTTTCGAGGCTTCAAGGCGGTTCCTTTGCTCCCTCGCTCCCTTGCTCCCTTGCTCCCTTGCCTTGTTTCACAGCTACTTTCACCTTCGAATGGGGTTAGGATTCTCTGTGGAGCTGTCGGCTCCCGCTCCTGCCCACCGGTGCTCCACGAAAGGAAACCTATGCAAGACCCGGCTTCTCCCCGAGTAAATCGCTGGCTGACGGCAATCGCATTCTTTGCCGGCATTGCCCTGGCATGCGCGCCTGTCCAGGCGCAAGACGATCCGCCTGCCCAGGCAGGCCGCCTCTCCTATATCAGCGGCTCCGTCTCCGTCCAGCCCGCCGACACCAACGACTGGGGCGAAGCGTTTCCCAATCTCCCCATCAGCCCCGGCGACCGCATCTTCACCTATGACGACGGGCGCGCTGAAGTGCAGATAGGGCGCACCTGGCTGCGCATCGGTCCCAACTCCGATATCACCCTCATCGACGCCAGCCCCGGCGGGATTACCTATGGCGTTGGCCAAGGCGCCGTGCACGTGCATATTCTCGGCCTCTGGGACCAGCAGTCGTTCATCGTCCAGACCCCCAGCGGCAGCACCACCGTAAACGACGCCGCGGACTTCCGCGTGGACGTGATGCCGGAGAACCAGGCCGCGATCGTCACCGACAACTCCGGCCCGGTTTACATCTCGGGCGCAGGCGATTTCGGCGTGGAAACCGCCGGCGGCCAGGCGCTGGAACTGATCGGCTCCAACCCGGTCACTCCGCAGTGGCTTGAGCCGGCATATCCTGACCAACTAGACCATTTCAGCCAGGGGCGCGACCAGCAGATCGCCCGCTCCATGTCCTATCGCTACCTCAGCCCTGAAATCCCCGGCGGCGATGAAATGGACGCCAACGGAGACTGGATGCCTGCTTCCGACTACGGCGCAGTCTGGTTCCCCCGCGTGAGCGCCGATTGGGCGCCCTATCGCCAGGGCCATTGGATTCATCGCGGCACGTGGGGATGGGTGTGGGTGGAAGACGAGTCATGGGGCTACGCCCCGTTCCATTATGGCCGCTGGGTCAACATCCGCGGACGCTGGGGATGGGTTCCCGGGCCACCCGCCGAGCATCCGGTCTGGTCGCCCGCGCTGGTCGTCTTCGCCGGAGGCGGTTCGCCCGGCGTCTCTGTCTGGTTCCCGCTGGGCCCCGGCGAGCCTTACCGGCCCTGGTATCACTGCAGCCCGCGTTACGTCGACCGGGTGAACATCTCCAACATCACGCCCTCGCGGGTGGTTCACGTGCAAACCACCTACGTGAACGTCGTGAACGTGAACGTCACCAACATCACCTACGTGAATCGGACGTCGGGCTACACAGCCGTGCGGCAGGAAGACTTTGCCGCGGGCCGTCCCGTGGCGCGGGCTTCAGTTCACCTGGATGCGAACGTGGTGCAGCACGCGCAGGTGATTGCGGCAGCGCCGGCCGTACAGCCGACGCACGCAGCCATCATGGGCTCGGCGCCGCCGCGGGCGGTACCCGTCCGCGTGGCTGCAGCGCGGCCTACGCTCATCAATCCCCAGGGCAAGATGGTGGCTGCCCAGCCTCACGCGCAGGCCGTGGAAGCGCCCGTCAAACCCGCGCCCGTCGCCCGGCCGCTGCCCGGCAGGACAGCGATCGCGCAGCCGCCAACCGCAAAGATTGCGCCACCCTCGCAGCATGTGATGGCTCGTGGCGCACCGATGCAACCCACGGCTCATCCCATGCCGGTCACTACGCCTCAGCCGAAGGGCGCACCGATGCAACCTGCGGCTCATCCCATACCGGTCACTACGCCGCAGCCGAAGGCCCCGCCGGCAGAGCAACCCAAGCCTGTGCCTCCGGCCATGAAGCCGAATCCAGAGCCCGTTACCAGACCGGCTCCTCCGGCTATGAAGCCGAACCCTGAGCCCGCTCCCAGACCGGCTCCTCCGGTTGTGAAGCCAGTCCCAGAACCCGCTCCCAGACCGGCTCCTCCGGTGATGAAGCCGAACCCAGAGCCTGCCGCTCCTAGACCGGCTCCTCCGGCTATGAAGCCGAATCCTGAGCCCGCTCCCAGACCGGCTCCTCCGGTGATGAAGCCGAACCCAGAACCCGCGGCCAGACCGGCTCCTCCGGCTGCTAAGCCAGAGGCCAAACCTGCTCCGCCGCCCAAGAAACCGGTGAAGCCGGAAGACAAGAAACCCCAGTAGGAAACTGAAACCGAGAGGGCCGCCGCACGAGTTACGCGGCGGCCCTCAACTTTTTCGAAAGGCTTTGCAGGCTGCGGAAAAAGGCTGGTCGAAGGATTGATTCGCGCATCGGGCGTAGCAGGGGCTAAAGCCCGCGTCGATTTGTGCGCCCTTTGCGGCCCGGCTGAAGCCGTGCCCTTGTTACAAAGCGCCTTTTGCAGGAGTTTTCCGCAGCCTGTCTATGCGAGTCACCGGAGACATGGTCAGAAGAACATCCCTCGGGGGCTAAAGCCCGCGTCGATTTGTGCGCCCTTTACGGCACGGATAAATCCGTGCCCTTTCAAGACTCTCCCTGGAGCGAGATTTTCCGCAAGCGCCCTTTACGGCACGGCTGAAGCCGTGCCCTTTCAAGACCTTCATCGGAGCGAGATCCTCCGCAAGCTGCGGAGGCCTATGGGCTGCTGGGTTTATCTGCGGCACGACTGAGCAGCTTGCGGAAAAGGAACAATAGAGGAGTCGCTCATGAAGCTTCGCCACACAACGAAGAATGAAAATGGGCGACTATTCGGATCCGGACACTTTTGGGCGACCTAACCTGTTTTCGGAGGAGCGCGGGGTCAGTGCGGCGGGCGCGTTCCGTTGTCCGGTCCGGCTGGCGCTTTCGGGGGCGGCGGGGCGCCGGAGGGAGCGCGGAGCGCGTATTCAGCCGCGTTGGCGGCGCGGCAATTGCGCAGCTCGCGCAGGACATCGGCCTTCTCGCGAGCGTACTGGCTGGCGAGGCGGGTGAGGGCAAAGGTGATGATGTCGCTGTGGTGCAGATCGGAGACGGAGGGATCGCGGCGCATGTTGAGCCAGAGGCGGTGCACCAGCTGCACATCGTCGGGGCTGAGCGCCGGAGCGTGGGGCCCAATATAGAAGACCTTGGACTGGCCGCCGGGATCGATGACATAGAAGTTGAACTGCCGCTTGGGTTCGGGCAGCGCTTCCCAGGCCTGGCCCATGTGGTAGGCCTGCTCTTCCGCACTCATTTTGGTAGAGATGCCGGAGACCACCGATTCGACTTCGAGCGAGTTGGCGCTCTGCGCCAGGGCGGCAAAGATGTCGCCTGCGGGAACCACGAGCAGCGAGACTTTCTTGCCAAAGCTCTCGGCCACGGAGATGGCCTTGGTGAAGAGCATCTGCTCGTGCTCGCTGAAACTCTGTTCTTCGGCGCTGAGGAATTCAGGTCCTCCGGCGCCCATGATGCGAACGCTGAGGACGACAACATCGGTCTCGTCGCTGGAGTGGCGCGCCAGAGTCCATTTGAGCGCGAAGGGATTGGATGGGTCGCGCATGGTGACCATGATGCTGCCGGGCCGGATGGCCACGGACTCGCGGCTGATGGTGTCCTGATGCTCGAGCTGGAAGTGGTCCCTCATCTGGCGCGCGGTGAGGGCGTGCTTGCGGAGGTTCTGGCGCTCGGAGATGGTGAAGATGATGAAGAACGACGCGGCAAAGATGACGCCGCTGACGGTGGCCACGGACTTGGTGAAGAGGTTTGTAATGGCGGTGGAGAGCAGCACCAGAAAGACGCAGAAGAGGCCGATGGGGATTTCGGTCTTTCCGATTTTGATATTGGGCGGGACCTTCCAGCCGCGTTCGCCGTGGTACTTCCAGCGCAGGACGAGCATGGCGAGGGAGTTGAAGGTGAAGGACCAGATGACGCCGAATGCATACGCCTCGCCGAGGGTGATGACGTTGCCGCGGGTGGCGAGGATGGTGAACATCTGGAGTGCGAAGACCAGGTTCACGATGCGGTGGCTGGTGCCGAACTTGCGATGGGGCTTGCGGAACCAGTCAGTGAGGACGCCATCTTCCGCCACGCGCTGCAGCACGCCGGTGGAGCCGATCATGGAGGTGTTAATGGCGCCGGAAAGGATGAGGAAGCCGACGACGACCACGAAGATGCGGAAGGCGATGCGGGCCACGAGGGGCCCGGTCATGTACATGGCGAGGCCGGCGATGAGGTTGTTCTGGTAGATCTGGGTGCGCGGCCCGTCGGGGATGAGCATGGCGGCCAGCAGCGTGGCGCCGCCGGTGAAGATGAGGCTATAGATCGCGATGACGATGGCGGCGCGCTTCAGGTTCTTGAGCTTGGGATGCTCGATCTCGCGATTGACCTGGGCCAGGCTCTCCTCGCCGGACATGGCGAGAATGGAGTGGCCAAAGGCCATGATGATGCCGAAGAGGCCAAACAAGGGCATCAGGTTGGTGCCCTTGAGGAAGCCGAGCGCGTCCTGGCTGAAATGGATGTTGGCAGGCGTGGGCGCCGGCGGCAGGTGCACGCCCTGCATGAGAATGGAATAGGCTCCCCAGATGAGCAAAACGATCACCATCACGGTGGTGATCTGCATGACGCGGAGGGCCTTGTCGCTCGATTCCTCGATGCCCTTGACGTTCTGCCACCAGTAATAGACGGTGACGGCGGCGGCGAAAACCGCGGCGGTGCCGTTCATGTCGAACTGGATGGGGGCGCCATGGGCGGTTTGCAGGGCCGGGGGCAGCCAGTGGTACTGGTTGATGACCCCGAGGAGCTCATTCATGAGGCCGGTGATGTACTGGCCGGCGGAAACGCCCGATATGGGTCCGGTGAGGATGTAATCGAACATCAGGGCGGAGACGCTGAGTTTTGCGAAGGTGCCGCCAAGGGCCTCCTTGACCACGCGGTAGACGCCGCCGCGGGTGAACATGGAGCAGCTTTCGACGTACACCGCGCGTACGGCGAAGCTGAACAGCATGATGCCGAGGATGAACCAGGGGGCGGATTTGCCAATGGCCTGCTCGGCGATGCCGCCGGCATAGAAGGCCGAGGATCCGAGGTCATTGAGGACGATGGCTGCGGCGCGCCAGAAGGAGATGAATGTGAGCATCACGGAGGATGCCACAATGAGCCGCACACGGTCGGAGGGTGGGGCTACGGTCGTACGAGAAGATGCCATCAGTCGGATGCCGGCAACGTGCCCAGCCGCTCTTTAGTCCCAGGGCCTTTTAACTTGCGCTTTCTGCGTTCGCCCTGCGGTGAGTTTAGAGCCGATCCGCGTGGTAGTCAATCAGGATGACATAAACGTTTTAGTAACAGGGATTTAGTCTTGGCCAAAAAGCTCTTTTGCGTCCTCGACGAAGCTGATGAGGATGACGATGGTAGACCCGGCCAGGCCTACAAAGAATATGACTTCGAGAACCCGCATGCCGATGATGACGAGATGGAACATGGTTCGATTGTATCGCGGAAGGAAAAAAGCAGGGACTAGGGACTAAGGGACTAAGGACTAAGGGAACTAATGGCTGACGGCTGCAAGCTGAGGGGCTGGAACGGGTGCGGTACACTCGCCGCAGGATGCAAGCGAACGCATGGAAGTACTGGGCGGCGGCCGGGCTGAGCGCGGGCCTGCTGGAGCTGCCGTTTCCGCTGGCCGGGCCGTTGCCGCCGTGGCGGAGCATGGTGGCGTGGATTGGGCTGGCGCCTCTGATCTGGGCGGTGATGCGCGTGGCTGGGGAGGGGCGGAGGCCGCTGCGCAGGGGCTTTTTGATCGCCTATCTTTGCGGCTTTCTGTGGTACATGGGCAACTGCTACTGGGTGCGCGACACGATGTCGCTGTACGGGGGCATGCCGCCGATGGCGCCGACGCTGCTGCTGATCGGCTTCAGCCTGGTGCTGGGCTTGTACTTCGGGCTGTTCGGGCTGGGGCTGGCGCTGGTGCGGCGGAGGCTGGGGGCGGTGTGGGCGCTGGCGGCGGCGCCGTTCCTTTGGGTGGCGCTGGAACTTGCGGGGGCGCGGATTACCTCAGTGCCGTGGGACCAGCTTGGGTACTCGCAGGTAGACAATGCGGTGCTGACGCAGCTTGCGCCGTGGACGGGCGTGTATGGGATCAGCTTTGTGCTGGTGGCGGCGAATGCGCTGCTGGCGTGCGGGCTGGTTCTGCGCGTGCGGACCTGGAGGATTTGGTCGGCGGCCGGTGGCGTGGCGCTGACCGCGCTGGCCGCGGTGGGACTGCTGATGCAGACGCCGAGGCCGGCTCCGACGGCAACCGCTGTGCTGGTGCAGCCGAACCTGGACGTGGCATCGGACTACGACTGGGCTCCAGCGGAGTGGGACCGGCATATTGCGGACTTTACGCGCCTCGCAGGCGAGCAGTGCAAGCAGTACATTGCGGGGATTCCGCAGACGGGGGCGGCGGCGGGCGAGGTTGTTTGCCCGCCGTATACGGCGCATCCCGATCTGATCGCGTGGCCGGAGTCGCCGACGCCGTTTGCCGAGGGCGATCTGAAGTTCCAGAAGATGGTTGCGGCGCTGGCGCAGCAGGAGGGCGCGCCGGTGGTTGTGGGCGGCATCGGGATGGACTACTCGGACGAAGAGCGGCGCTGGAAGGAATTCAATTCGGCGATTGTGGTGGGCGCGGATGGAAAGAAGATTGGACGTTACGACAAGATACACCTGGTGCCGTTCGGCGAGTTCGTTCCGTATGAGAAGCTGCTGTTTTTTGCGAAGAAGCTGACGGGGCGGGTATCGAAATTCGACCGCGGAACGGACCGGACGGCATTTCGGATTGTGGATCAGAACGGAGTGGTGCGGCGATACGGGGTGTTCATCTGCTATGAGGCGGTGTTCGCCGATGAGATACGACATTTTGCGCGCAACGGCGCCGAAGTGCTGGTGAACCTGAGCGACGACGGCTGGTACGGCGACACCAGCGCGCCCTGGCAGCACCTGAACATGGCGCGGATGCGGGCGATCGAGAACCGGCGCTGGATTCTGAGGGATACCAACAACGGGGTGACGGCGGCGATTGATCCTTACGGGCGGGTGCGGCAGAGCATTCCGCGGCACCAGGTGGATGCGCTGCCGGCGCAGTTCGGGTTTCGCGACGATGTGACGTTCTATACGGAGTATGGGGATGTGTTTGCTTGGGTGTGCGCGGTGGTGATCCTAAGCGCGCTGGCATGGGCATTCAGCAAGCGCCGATCACAAAGTGATGTATAATATACATCATGAGAAGGACCCAACTCTATCTCGATGACGAGCTTTGGGCGGCGCTTCATGCCAAGGCACTGCTCGAAAGATCGACAATCTCCGAACTGGTGCGACAGGCAGTCCGGGATCGGTACATTGGAAACCATGAGGAGCGCCGCAAGGCAATGATGGGGATCGTCGGACTCTGGAAGGATCGGACCGATCTGGAAGATACCGAGACTATGATTCGCAGATTGCGTGACGATGATCGGATGGAACGATTTGGACTTGACCGGGCCGAACCGAAATGAGCGTTCTCCTGGACTCCGACATCGTCATTGAGGTGCTGCGAGCGCGAGACGAGGCGCTATTGGCGCAATGGGCGGCTCTCGGGGAATCGCAATCCTCAATCTTGATCACGCCCGTAACCATCGCCGAGGTCGAAACGGGCGCATTCGCCGCCGAAATGGAAGCTGTCTCTCGATTCTTTGCCCCGGTAGTCTGTGTCGTCATCGATTCTCGTATCGGCCGCTTGGCGGGCGAGCAGCTTCGCCGGTACGGCAAGAGTCACGGCCTGAAGATGGCGGATGCGCTCATCGCAGCATCGGCCATCGGCTGTGAGGCAGCCCTTTGGACGCGCAACCGCAAACACTATCCCATGCCGGAACTAAGCTTTTATGTTTGAGCTGGCTGGTCTTGTCGCGTAAGGAGAATTCGAAGATGCAGTGTCCAATTTGCGGCGCGGCAGAGTTGATTCACGATACCCGTGGCATCCCGTTTACCTACAAGGGCGAGACCACCATTTTGAAAACGACAGGCGAATTCGGTCCGGCTTGCGGCGAATCCATCCACGATTTGGAGGATTCCGAGCGCGTGATGAGCGAGATGCGAGCGTTTACGCGGGAGGTGAATGCCGCGATGGTGGACCCGGCCTTCATCGCCAGGGTGCGCAAGAAACTGGCGCTTGACCAGCGTGAGGCCGCCGAGATTTTCGGCGGCGGCGTCAATGCCTTCTCGCGCTACGAGAACGGCAAGACCAAGCCGCCCCTGGCGCTGGTCAAGCTGCTCAAGGTGCTTGATCGGCATCCCGATCTGCTGGATGAGATTAAGGTGGCGTAGCCTTCCCGAGAATTTACGGGAACAGGAGTTCACTCCAGTACAGGGTCCCCGGTATTTTCCCCGGTATGATTTCCGCCCATACAGGCTCGGACTCGCCCTCAGACGCGCTCCCCCGAATCCGGCATAGGAAACCATCACCGCTCGCTCGCGGGCGCGCATGGGGCAAATGTGAGGGCGCATTTTAGGGCCGGTCTGTGCTGCCGTTAGAGTCCAGCGGAGAAAAAGCAGTCATTGCTGTTGATTTGCATTTGCATTGATCGCTTTATCAGCAAATGATACGACATAGGAATTACATCCCTCTGTAGTCATTTCCGCCTCTGCGAAACAAGCCTTAAAGTATTGTTTGCTTTCATCTTGGCAGTCAGAAATAAGCTGCGGCGCAGCATTTATTGATGTGTAGTGATTGCCTTTCGCTTTGAGCGCCATACATTCCATTAAGTAGCCCGCGTACAGACCCGCATCAGTTGAAGAGTCAGTTGACGCGGAATTGTCTTGTTTTGGCTGTGTTGGCTCCGCAGTCGTTGCGTTCGAAGTTTGCGGAGTATTGTCTTGCACCGGTTGCGCAGTCGTTGTGGCTGGTGTAGCCGGTGGCGAAGGGAGCAGGTTTCCGATGATGACTAACAGGATGAATATCCCTACCGCGATGGCGCTTCCCCAAGCGATAAATCTCCACATTGCACGAGAGATTCCCGGCTTTGGGAACATCGGAGGAGGAGGCGCGCCCGTCCATACCGGCGGATTAGGAATTGCCACAGCGGACACTGGTGTCCCGCAATTCCCGCAAAATCGCGCGACTTCTACGTTGCGAAAGCCACATCGGGTACAGATCGGTATGGGCGTCACCGGCGGCGTTACGCTTTTGCCCGTCGCCTGTTGTGCTGCCGGTGAATTTGATGGGATTAATGTTTTTTGCCCGCAAGAGCCGCACCTCATCCTGAAACCGGCTCCCATACTAAGCGGCGGGTAACGCTGGGACAACATTCCGCAAGAGAGGCAAGAGAATTCCTTCTTGCCCTTTAGAATCATAAACAAACGCGCGAAAGGCCAAGTGATGAATGCTATCACGAGCACTATGCCAATGAAAGAAAAGAAAAGGAACAGCATGGTTCACACCCCTGTCTCGCCAGCCATTTCCGCAGGTACGCACTCTGGCAGGTCGGCATCTCAGTGCTCCAGGAGTTTGCGTAGATCAGTCTACACTGGAGCGCCCCGCTGGTGCCTGCGGTCAAACCTCGGCTTTTATCACCCGCTACAGCTTTGGGGTATTCCCAGCCTTCCCCTCCGCGCCAGCGGGAATCGAAGCAAGCGCCGCAATCACTCGCTTGATTCCCCGTACAGCGCCGCCCGTACAGCCCTCATGCCGCGCAAGTCCGCAACCTCTATTTTGAGAGTCTCGGGAAAGAACTTATGAGATTTGAGTGTGTTTCCACCGCCGAACCACTCGCAGAGACACTCGCCATTGAGAACTTCGACTGATTTAACGGTCATTGGCGGTCCGCCGGACTTCAGCTGCACGATATCGCCCACTTTGAACTGATCGGCCATTCGTGCTCCTTATTATTAGCGAAACACCGCGATCATAGCATCAGACTCGAATCGCGGCGAGCATCACAGTAGATCATGGCGCGCGACGCGCTTGCGCCGTTGCGTGTCCGGCGGGTGGCGCAGGTCCGGAGGGAGTAACTCGGGTGCCCCATATCCCCCTTCTAGGGCCTGGGAGACATTCGCTTAGCCCGGCGTCGGAAGCTCTCGAACCCGCTGAAACCGGTGCAGTGATATTCTTAGATCAGTCAAGATAGCGTAGCCTCACAGTCCAACCAAAAGTCAGGTCAGAGCAAACATGGCGTTAAACGATCTTGAATTCGCTTATGCTCCCGTGCGCGACCAGGTGCGCGACCTGCGGGAGTATCTTTGACCCTGCCCGCATCCGCAGGGAACTCGCAGACATTGAGAAGAAGTTAGCCGATCCGGCCCTCTGGAACGATCCCGCCGCAAGTAAACCCATCATGCGCGACCGCAAGCGTCTGGAGACCATGGTCGCCGACGACGAGGCTCTGGTCCGCCGCACCAGTGACATTGAGGCATATTTCGAGCTGGCGCGCGAGGGCGAGGATGTGCTGGCCGACCTGGAGAAGTCGATCAAGGATCTGGGCGCGTTTGCCGAGGAACTGGAAGCGCGGACCATGCTGTCCGGCGAGGCCGACGCACTGAACGCGATTGTGACGGTGCACCCAGGCGCGGGCGGAACGGAGAGCCAGGACTGGGCGGAGATGCTGCTGCGCATGTATCTGCGCTGGGCGGAGCAGCAGGGCTTTAAAACCGAGATGAACGACTACCAGGACGGCGAAGAGGCCGGGATCAAGTCGGCCACCTTCACCATTACCGGCGAGTACGCTTTTGGCATGCTGGCGGGCGAGAGCGGCGTGCACCGGCTGGTGCGGATCTCGCCGTTTGACTCGGCCAAGCGGCGGCATACGTCGTTTGCGTCGGTGTATGTGTCGCCGGAGATCGACGAGACCATTCATGTGGATCTGAAGGTGGAGGATCTGCGCATCGACACGTATCGCTCGGGCGGCAAGGGCGGGCAGCACGTGAACACGACCGACTCCGCGGTGCGCATGACGCATCTGCCGACGGGGATCGTGGTGCAGTGCCAGAATGAGCGCTCGCAGCACAAGAACCGCGAGAAGGCGATGAAGATGCTGCGGTCGCGGCTGTACGAGTACGAGCTGGAAAAGAAGCGCGCGGTGAGCAAGAAGCTCGAAGACTCGAAGCTCGAAATCAACTTTGGGTCGCAGATCCGGTCGTACGTGCTGCAACCGTATCGCATCGCCAAGGATCACCGCACCAAGGTGGAAGTGGGCGACGTGGACAAGGTGCTGGATGGGTACCTGGAGCCGTTTCTGCGCGGCTACCTGCTGGCCAAGCGGCGGGGAACAGACACCGGCGGCGACGACGATCTGGATGAGGTCGCATAAGCGTTGCAGGTTCGCGAGGAGAGATCGGGAGTCATGAATGATCCGGCCATTATTGAGAAGATGCTGCGCGAATCGAAGACCATCGCCGTGGTGGGCATGAGCGACAAGACGTGGCGCGCCAGCCATAACATCGGCCGCTACCTGGCCAAGCAGGGTTATCGCGTGCTGCCGGTGAATCCTACACTGACGGCGATTCTCGGCATGCCGTGTTATCCGGACCTGGACGCCGCGCAGGCGGCCGCAATGGAGCAAAATGGCGCGGGCATCGACCTGGTGGATGTTTTTCGGGCTTCGGAGAATGTGCCGCCCGTTGTCGATGACGTGATCCGGCTGGGCATTCGCTTCCTGTGGCTGCAGGACGACGTGATCCACGACGAAGCGGTGGCGAAGGCGCGCGCGGCGGGAGTGGAGTGCGTGGAGAACGACTGCATCTTCCGCAGGCACGCTGCGCTGGGGATTCGCTAATTCCGTGTAACGCCGGCAAATGCCGGAGCGTCCAATAGACTGATTTCAGATTGGGAGCCAACTGTTCAATTGATGCGTCGTTTACTCCAACTCGTTGCCGGTGCAGTCTTCTTCGCTGCCGCGCTGCCGGCCGTCGCGGCCTCAAGCTCGGCCGACGTCGAACATCTGCATGTTCAGCTTGTGGTGCCGTCTTCCACCCTGCCGCGTGGTGCGGCCACGAGTGCCGGCCTTTACTTCAAGCTGGAGCAGGGCTGGCACGTTTACTGGAAGAACGCCGGCGACGCCGGAGAGCCCGCGCGCATCAAGTGGACACTGCCCGCCGGCGTCACCGCTGGCCCGCTGCAGTTTCCCGCGCCGGAGCGCCTGCCCGTTGGGCCGCTGATGGACTTCGGCTACGAAAACGAGGTTCTGTTTCCGTTCACGCTGACGGCCGATTCCAGCGCCACCACCGGCTCCGCAACCCTGCATGCGCACGTGAACTGGCTGGTCTGCCGCGAGGTTTGCATCCCCGGCAAGGCCGACCTGGAAGTGACGCGCACGGTCACGGCCGGCGGCGGCACGAGCGCGCCCGTTGAACCCGATGCGAGCCTCTTTGCGCGGCTTGGAAATCACCTGCCGCAGCCACTGCCCGCAGACAATAAGCTCGGCTTCGTTCCTGCGCCCAGCGGATTTCGCCTCACCGTCCTCACAGGCCAACGTGAGATCGAAGCCTCGTTCTTCCCGGCGGACCAGAACATTCTGGACAATCCCGCGCCGCAGAAAGTGACTCCAGCGGCCAAGGGCTTCACGCTGGAGTTGAAGAAGGATGCGAACCTGACGCAGAAGCCGGCGGAGCTGCGCGGCGTCCTGGAGCTCTCTGGCGGCCGCGCATACGAGATCGCCGCGAAACCCGGCCCTCCGGCAGCGCCCGCGCCGATTACCGAGCCCGAAACTGCCGGGTCGGCTGCCTCACAACCGATTGCGCCTGCGACCTCCGCGAACTCCGCTAACCCCGCTGCACCCGGATTGATCCGCATCGTGCTTTTTGCTTTTCTCGGTGGGATCATTCTCAACCTGATGCCCTGCGTCTTCCCGGTGCTTTTCCTGAAGGGGCTGGCGCTGGTGAACTCCGGCAGCGAAGAGCGGCACAACCTGCGCAGGCACGGCCTGGTTTACACGCTGGGCATCCTGGTCTCGTTCTGGGCGCTGGTCGGCGCGCTGCTTGCGTTGCGCTCGGCGGGCGCGCGCCTCGGCTGGGGCTTCCAGTTCCAGTCGCCCATCTTCCTCTTCCTGATGGCCGGGCTGCTGTTCTTCCTCGGACTTTCACTGGCCGGCCAGTTTGAAATCGGCCTCACGCTGACCAGCGCCGGCGGCTCGCTGGCGCGGAAGCAGGGCTACACGGGCAGCTTCTTCACCGGCGTGCTGGCGGTGGTTGTGGCCACGCCGTGCACCGCGCCGTTCATGGGTGCTGCCATTGGTTATGCGCTTGCCGCATCGGCTGCGGTCACGTTCGCCATCTTTACCGCGCTGGCGCTGGGCCTGGCCGCGCCGTACTTAGCGCTCACGCTTCAGCCGGCCTGGACGCGCATTCTGCCGCGCCCCGGCGTGTGGATGGAGATTCTACGCCGGATCGTCTCGCTGCCCATCTTCGGTTTTGTCATCTGGATGGCGTGGGTCATCGCGCAGTCTTATGGCGCCACGATGCTGGCTGCGCTGCTGGTCGGGTTCCTGCTGCTGGCTATCGCGGGATGGTTCCTGGGGCGCTGGCCGGCGAAGGCGTGGTCGTCGATCCTCGCTGGACTCGTCATCGTTAGTGTCGTCGGGCTGGGAGTCTATTCAGCGCAGGCGCTTGCCACGCGAATCAATGGGCCGGCGGCATCTGCCGGCGTGCAATCCGGCCAATGGCAGCCATGGTCGGCGTCAGCCGTGCAGCAGTACCAGTCCCAGGGCCGCCCCGTTTTCGTCGACTTCACCGCAAGCTGGTGCCTTTCCTGCCAGGTGAACGAGCGCGTGGCGCTCACCCGCCCAGAAGTCATGAAAGCCTTTGAAGACGCTCACGTGGCGCTGCTGAAGGCCGACTGGACGCAGCAGGATCCGGCCATTGCGCAAGCACTTCAGAGCCTCGGTCGCAGTGGAGTACCCGCCTACGTGCTCTATTCACCCGGCCAGGGCAGCCCCACGCTGCTGCCTGAGGCGCTCACGCCCGGCATCGTCCTCGACGCGGTCGGCAATCTTCCTCACCCAGTCTCCTCCACCACCGCCGCGGCTTCCAGCGGCCGGTAAACTCAGCCAGAACGAGGATTTTCCAATACCGATCGCCGATCCGCAACACCTGGTTCCCTTCCCTGCTTTATCATTTTCCTTCGAACCCTACATGTCCCGACGTCCCACAACCGAACACGAGTACGAAGGCGACTATCGCCCCTCCGCCGGCGCGCATCTCGATCCCGTCAACGTGCGCGTGGAGCCGGCCGACCTGACCTACCTGGTGGAGCTTGCCGATGCGCTCAACACCACGCTCGATCTGCAAACTCTGCTGAATCGGACCTCAGAGCTGGTGCGGGCCATCATTCCGTATCGCATCTTCGCCATCCTGCTCTTGAACGACCGCACGCACGAGCTTCGCATGCGCTTCCAGATCGGCCACTCGCCGGAAGTGGAGCGGATGCGAATCCCCATTGGGAAGGGCGTGGTGGGCCAGGTGGCGCTCACACGGCAGGCGCTGCTGCTGAACGATGTGAGCAAAGAGCCCATCTACATCGCTGCCTATCCCGATGTGCAGTCCGAGCTGACGGTGCCGCTGATCGCCAAAAACCGGCTGATCGGCGTGATGGACATTGAGAGCGAGCAGGCCAACTACTTCAGGCCGGAGCATCTGCACCTGCTCACGCTCACAGCGTCGCGCATTGCGCAGGCAATTGAGAATGCGCGCCTGTATGCGCGCGTGTCGCGGCAGGCGCAGACGCTGACGGTACTGAACGAGATCGCGGCGGAGCTGACGTCGATCCTGGAGCTCGATCCACTGTTGGAGCGCGTCGGGCAACTCCTGCGGCGCCTTATCGACTACCAGATGTTCACCGTGATGCTGCTGGATGAAAAGGGGGAGGCGCTGATCACGCGCTACTCGTGGCGCTTCGGCTACGCGCATGCGCCGCGGCGGCGGATCCCCATCAACAGCGGCCTGGTGGGCGCCTCAGTGCGCGAGTGGCGCGTGATCAACATGCCCGACGTGCGCAAGGATCCACGCTATCTTGAAATGAATGCGGAGACGCGTTCGGAGCTGATTGTGCCGCTCTTTTACAAGGGCCGCGTCATCGGCGTGCTCGATCTGGAGCACACGCGCGTGGGCTTCTTTAATGAAGAGCACGAGCGCATGCTGACCACCCTCGCGGCACAGATTGCCATCGCCATTGAAAACGCGCGCCTCTACCAGGCGGTGAGCCGCCAGGAGAGGCAACTTGAGCGCGATATTGCCATGGCGCGCGAGGTGCAATTGCGGCTGCTGCCCACGTCGCCGCCCAGCCACACAAACGCTGACCTGGCGGTGCGGTTTCTGCCGGCGCGGACCATCGGCGGCGACCTCTACGATTTCCTGGAGTACGGGCCGGACGAAAGCGCGATCGTGCTGGGCGACGTCAGCGGCAAGGCGGCTCCCGCGGCGCTGTTCGCAGCGCTGGTAAGCGGCATCATGCGCTCCGCGGCCGGCCACCGGCTGGAACCCAGAAAGATGCTGGCCACGCTGAACGACGCGCTGCAGGAGCGCAAGCTGGAGTCGCAGTATGTGGTGATGCTGTTTGCGCTGTGGAACGACCAGACGCGGACGCTTACGGTGGCCAACTCCGGCGCGGTGCAGCCGATCCTGTGCCGCGAAGGACAATCGACCGTGGTGCGAGCCGAAGGTTTTCCGCTGGGCATGTTTCCAGACGTGGCCTACGAGGAGCTGACCATGGCCACGCAGCCCGGGGACGCGGTGGTGTTCGTTTCCGACGGCATTTTGGATGCGGAGAACGCGCAGGGCGAGATGTACGGCGAAGAACGCCTCGGCCAGATTCTTTGCGGGCATCGCGAGCGCTCGGCCGCGGAGATTGCCGAGGCGATCCTGAGCGACGTGTCGCGCTTCCAGGACGGGCATGACCGCTTCGACGATGAAACCATCATCGTGTTGCGGGTGAAGTGAAGACAGGGAACAGGCAACAGGGAACAGGGAACAGAAAAGCCATCTACCTCTTAAGCTTGGTCATCATCGCGACCAGCATGCGGCTTACCTCCTGAGATAGTGAATCCGCCGAGCTATGAAGCTCTTCAGAACCGAAGTTCAGCGCTTTTGAGATCACCAACTGAGTCTGTAGTTCGCAATTGGAACCGCGCGCGTGACCGAGAAACACCAGATACTCTCCCTTCGTCGAACGGCCATAGCCCTCAGCGATATTGCTCGCGATGGAGACCGACGCCCGGTGTAGTTGGTTCGTAAGGCCGAACCGCTCCGAATCCGGAAAGCGGCTTGTGAGCTTGTATACGGCGAGACTCAATTCCACAGCTCGCTGCCACACGACCAGATCCTTAAAGTAAGCGCCCATTCTCTGCGACTCCTGTCTCAAATTGACATTCAGGCGAGCATACCGAGTTTCAAAATGTTTGGTTGTGAGGGACGACACACAGGTCTTTCGCGCGCCTCAGCAGCGCAGCCTCTCCTGTTCGCTGTTCCCTGTTCCCTGTTGCCTGTTCCCTTCGCTTGGTAAACTCAAGCTATCCCCGCTCGCGGAGTCCTCTTGCATATCTCGACTGAAGAACGCACGATTCGCCCGGCGCGCAACGTTCTCGGCAGCCTTCGGCTTCCCGGCGACAAATCCATCAGCCACCGCTACGGCATGCTGGCGGCGTTTGCCGAGGGCACGTCGCGCTTTACGAATTTCTCTACCGGCGCGGACTGCGCTTCAACACTGCGCTGCATGCAGGCGCTGGGCGCGCGTGTAAACAGGCTCGATGACGGCACGGTGGAAGTGACCGGCGTAGGCGGGCGGGTGACGCCGGCAAGCGAATCCCTCGACTGCGGCAATTCCGGCTCGACCATGCGCATGATCTCCGGGCTGCTTGCGCCCCAGGAGGGGACGTTCACGCTCGTCGGCGACGAGTCGCTGTCGCGCCGGCCGATGGAGCGCATTCGCAAGCCTCTGACTGAAATGGGCGCGCGCATCACGCTGACAGACGGCCACGCACCGCTAATGATTGAAGGCTTGCCGCTCAAGGACATCGACTACACCACGCCGGTACCCAGCGCGCAGGTAAAGACGTGCGTGCTGCTGGCCGGGCTGCAAACCTCCGGAACGACGACGGTGCGCGAAGCCGTGCGCACACGCGATCACAGCGAGCTGGCGCTGCGTGCCTACGGCGCGGAATTGGCGCGGACGATCGATTCCATTTCGATTGCGGGTCCGCAAAAGCTGCATGCGATTGAAGCCGCGGTGCCCGGTGACATGTCGTCAGCAGCTTTTTTCCTCTGCGCAGCCGCATTGTTTCCGGATTCGTCGCTGGTGCTCGACTCACTCGGCCTGAACCCTACGCGCGCGGCCCTGCTGGATGTTCTGACCGCACTGGGCGCGCGGATTGCGGTGCTCAACCTGGAAGAGAAGCATTCGGAGCTGGTGGGCACGGTCCAGGTATCCGCCCCGCCGGACGGACTTCGCTCCACGGCGATCACCGGCGCGCTGGCGGCTCAGCTTATCGACGAGCTTCCGGTGCTTGCGGCCATCGCGCCATACACATCGGGCGGCATCCGCATCCGCGACGCCAGGGAATTGCGCGTAAAGGAATCGGACCGCATTGCCCTGGTGGCGCGGAATCTGCGCGCCATGGGCGCTGAGGTGGAGGAGTTTGAAGATGGGCTCGACGTGCCCGGCGGCCAAACGCTGCATGGCGCCGTTATTGAGTCGGGCGGCGATCATCGCATCGCCATGGCCTTCAGTGTGGCCGCGCTCCGCGCAGAGGGAGACACGTTGATCCGCGGCGCGGAATCGGCGGCTATCAGCTTTCCGGAATTCTTTGATCTTCTGGACCAGGTGGCGGAGAGATAGTTCGCAGTTCACAGATTGTTGGGCAGTTTGCCATTAACAACTGTGAACTACGAACCATCGAGTGCGACCCTCTACGGCCCCATCGCTTCAGGCTGGCACGACGAGCCTACCGAGGTCGGCGTGGGAGGCGTAGGCGGCGTTGCCCAGGGCTTCCCGCTGAAGTCAAAGAAGTCGAGCAGGTTCGGCTGGGCCGCATCGCGGGCGGTCAGGTGCGTGGAACTCGAGATAAACCGGTTTTCCGCAAACTTGATGATCGCTGTGTGGTCCATGGGAATGTGCGATACGTAGTGCTTGCGTACGAAGGGCGAGACCACAAAATTGGGCACGCGGAAACCGAGCTGAGCCCTGAAGCCCTGCTGGGCCGGCGCGTCCGTGCTCACTGTGCCGGGATCCTTCTCGCTGGTCTTCAGGTCGCAGTGCAGAGTCGGCGTGGTCCCCGAAGGCACACACGGCTTGTAGCTGTCGGGATTCACGGCGATGCCTGAAATATCCGGAATGCTTCCCAGCGAGGAATCGGTGAAGTCGTTGGAGTGGCCCGGCACCGGCGGAACGTGATCGTACGGGCCGCCGCCTTCGTCATAGCTGAAGAAGAAAGCCGAACTGCTCCAGGAAGCGCTCACCATGAGCGCGTTGACAATCTTGGCTACTTCCGCCTGTCCAACAAGGATGGACTGCCCGGAACCAGGATGCTCGTCATTCCTCCCCGATCCGGATTCGATGAATGAGAACGCCGGCAGGGTGTTGTTTTTCACATCGGTGTAGTACTGCGAGAGCGGCGCGATGTGCCTGGGATCGACGCAGTAGTAATTGGAAGTATCGCCCCACACCGAAGACGGCTGAGTGCCCGAGGGGCACGCCGCGTGAGTGGGGTTGCCGAGGATGAACTTGTTCGCGTAGGTGAGCGACGAGAAGGTGGTGTCAGGCAGGTTGCCGTTGCCGGAGCCGCATGCGGTGCCGCCGGTGCATCCACCGTCGGTCACCGTGTAGTAGATCTTCCACGACACGCCGGCGTTCTGCAGTTCCTCAAAGATGTTGTTGATGTTGAGCTGGGGCAGCTTGTCGGCGCCGGGAGGATAGACCAGCCCCTGCGTTGTACCCCCGGTAAACGTTGCGATGCGGTTGGGGATGCTGTTCGATGAAATTGGCGAGAACCAGCGGTCAGACACCGCGAATTGCGATGCGATGTAGTAGTAGTAGTTCAGATAGTCCTGGTCGTAGTAGCCCATGGCGCGTTCGCCGGTCGTATCGGTGAAGTTGCCGCTGCAGCTCGAAGGCGACTTGACGCAATACTTGGCAAACCCCTCCGCCGTGTGGACATAGCCGTCCATCTTGATCGGCCGAGTGGTGGCGAAGTTGTAGCGATTGACGTCTCCGTAACTGGATAGCCAAGCGGAAGAATCGTCGTCGATGCAGGTGGTGCGGAACTTGTAGAGGTAGTAGTAGGTGCCTTCGTCGTCTTCGTTCTTGATGGTGTCAAGTTTGTCGTCGATGCCGTCCACGTTGTAAGTCTTGCCATCCTCGCTGACGTCCCACCCGTTGTCATGACGATAGACATTCAGCATGCCGAAGTAATCGTCGAAACTGTGATTCTCCTGCAGCATGAAGACCACGTGCTGGATCGAGCTCAGGCCCGCCGTCGAACCGACATCTACCGTCGTTTCCGCCGAAGCGGTGGTGCCGGAGGAGTTGGTCGCCTCAGCCGTATAAGTGGTGGTCTCGGTCGGAGTCACCGTCACCGTGCCGCCGCTGGATGAGAGCGTGTAGGAGCTGCCGTCCGAACCGGTCACCACCACATTGGTAGCGTTGGTGGCGGTAACAGTCAGGGTGTCGGAACTTCCCGGGGTGATCGAGTTGTTCTGCGCCGTGATCGATACAGTGGGACCGGCTGCACCCACCGTGACCGTAACCTGGGCCGTGGTGCTGCCGCTCGAGTTGGTCGCGGTTGCTGTATAGGTGGTGGTGGAAGTTGGACTTACTGTAATGGTTCCGCCGGAATAGGGCAGGGTGTAGGAAGTGCCGTTGGACCCGGTCACCTTGATTGAGGCAGCCTTGGTTTCCGTCACGGTCAAAGTATCGGACTGCCCGGATGAAATGCTGCTCGATCTGGCCGTGATGGAAACAGTCAGGGTTGAACCTGATGTCCCGACAGTAATGGTGGTTTGCGCTGAGGCGGTGGCACCGGAGGAGCCAGTGGCATGCGCCGTATAAGTGGTAGTCGATGAAGGCTTCACGGTGATGGTGCCCCCGGATGCCGCCAAGCTGTATGTCGAGCCGTCGGAGCCCGAGACGCTGACTGAAGTGGCATTGGAAGCGGTAACGGTAAGGGTATCGGACGACCCGGCGGAAATGGAGCTGTTCTGGGCCTTGATCGAGACCGTGGGATTCGTTCCTCCCGAAGTCACCGTGATCGTAGTCTGGGCCGTCGCACTGCCGCTTCCGTTAGTCGCGGTTGCCGTATAGGTGGTCGTGGAAGTCGGGCTAACGGTGATATTTCCGCCATTATAGGGCAGGGTATATGAAGTACCGTTGGACCCCGTCACATGGATTGAGGCGGCACTGGTTTCCGTCACCGTCAGAGTGTCGGTCTGTCCGGCTGAAATGCTGCTGGAACTGGCTGTGATGTGAACGGTGGGAACGGAAGCTGTTGCGCTGGTGGCAAACGCTGAAATCGCGAAGAAAGTGAGGAGGGGGGCCAAGGACGGGAAATGCTTCATGGGCGGGGCCTGCCTTATTTCGATTTATTCAGGTTGGCTTGAGAATTATCCGGGGAACCGGAGATATTCCCCTGCTTCGATGCGGCGCGGCCTCAAAAAAGTTGGCGCGGAGCGCGAAATGTCTTTTAAAAGTGGATGAAAAGCAGAAAGAGTACCCGCCCGGGCCTCGACCGGCAAGGCGGAAAAACGAGGTGCCTCGCGGCGCAAAGATGTTTTCTGACCAGGCGCGCAGCAGGGGGCCTACTGGTTTGAAGGAAACACTTCCCTGCCCCCGACAAACGTCCCAACCACCTCGGTGTAAAGCAGCGCGGGCGCTCCCACCTTGTAGAGGTCGCGGTCCACGATGGTGAAATCCGCGTCGTAGCCGGGTTGGAGCTTGCCTTTGCGGGACTCAGCGAATTCGGCATACGCCGAACCCTGCGTGTAGGCATAAAGCGCCTGGCCGCGCGTGATCTTGTTCTCGGGGAAGTACGTCTGAGCGCCCTTCTCGTTCATGCGCGTCACAGCCGCATACAGACCGCGGAAAGGCGAAACAGGTTCGACAGGATAGTCGGTGCCGAAGGCGAGGGGCACGCCCGCATCGAGGAACGCCTTCCATGCGTACGAGTAAGCGGCGCGTTTTTCCCCCAGCCGCGCCTCGGCCCAGTTCATATCAGTCAGCAGATGGCAGGGCTGCATGCTCGCGATCACGCCCAATGCCTTAAATCGCGGAATGTCTGTGGGATCGACAACCTGGGCATGCTCGATGCGGTAGCGCGGCCCGTTCTTCGCCTTGCCCGATCTGCCCGTAGCCTGTTCCGCCGCGGCAAATGCATTCAGCGCCATCGCATTCGCCCTATCGCCGATGGCATGAAATCCCATCTGAAATCCTGCCCCAGCGCGCTCAATCGCCATCCGATTCAACTCATCCTGATGGAATCGAGGCAGCCCTGTGTTGCCGGGATCGTCCGCATAAGGCGCCTTCATTGCCGCCGTGCGCGAGCCCAGCGAGCCATCCATGAATCCCTTCAGCATGCCGGTGTGCAGCATGGGATCGGCCGCGTCGTGATGCGCGCGCATCTGCTTCAACCGCTCCAACGGCAACTGAAACGGCAGCCACTCTGAAACGCGAACGTCCAGCTTGCCTTCCTTTTCCATCTGCTCGTAGACCAGGAAATCGTCCCATGTGCTGAAGTCCTGCACGCTGGTCACTCCGTGTTTCACCGCGTCGGCAATCGCCAGTTCCAGCCCTTGCCGCCGTTCCTCCGGCGTGGGCGCCGGAATCACCTTCGCCATGAGCCCCTCCGCCGTGTCCCGCAGAATGCCAGTCGGCTCGCCGTTCGCATCCAGGTCGATGGCGCCGCCCTGCGGCGCTTTGCTGGCGCCAGTAATCCCCGCGGCCTTCAGCGCGGCGGTGTTGGCAATCGCAATGTGCCCGTCAATGCGATCCAGAAACGCGGGATGGTCGCCGGTCACTTTGTCCAGATCATGGCGCGTGGGCAGCACCTTCTGCGCCCACAACGTGTGGTCCCAGTTGCCGCCCACCAGCCAGTGCCCCGGAGGCGATTTCTGCGCGTACGCCTGCACCTTGGTGAGCATTTCTGCCAGCGACTTGACGCCTGTCAGATCCACGTTGAGCTTGGTTTCTCCCGCGGACGCCAGGTGGGTATGCGCATCGTTAAACCCAGGAAAGATGAAGTTGCTCGTGTTCGAGGAGTCCAGATCGCGCAGTTCAGTGTGCGGGCCGGCCAGGCGAGTGATCTCCTCCGTCGTTCCCACGGCCAGCACCTTGCCGTTGGCAATCGCGATGGCCTGCACCGTTTCCGGTTTGTCCTCGGCAAAGCCGTTGCCGGTGTAGATGATGCCGTTGAAGTAGATCAAGTCGGGCACGCCGCTGATCGCGGGCGCGGGAGCTTTCTTTGGGGGTGCAGCCGGGCGATGGTGTACAGGTGCGGATTGGGCAAGACACAACGGAGCCGCAACAACGGCGGTCGCAAGCAGCAGCAAAGAACGCATGGCGGGAGTGTAACAGGCAGCTAGCAGGTCCGGCCTGCGGCCCTTGAGTAAGAGATTCGGCGAAGGCTCAGGACCTATCGCAACCTGAAGCTCGTCGCTGACCACTGATCACTGACAACTGACAACTGTTTCTACTGCTCCGCGGCCCACTCCGTCATCGCCAGCATTAGCAGCAACACGCGCCTAAGCCCCAGTTCCCGGTCCTTGGGGTCGTACCACTCCGCCAGCGTGTGCGCTCCGCCGCCTTCGCCGCCGGCCCCCACCGACACTGATGGAATGCCGAGAGAGATGGGAATGTTGGCGTCGGTCGAACCCAGCCGCAGTCCCGATTGCAGCCCGAGATGGCGATCCACCGCGCGAATCGCGTCCAGAATCGGCGAGTCGGCCGCCAGTTGCGCCGCAGGCCGGTTTCCGATGCTCTCGATCGAAAACTTAAGCAGGCCGCGCATTTTTCCAGCCGGCGTTGCGCGCGCGTTCCATTGCGCCACGGAATCTTCCACAGCCCGGTGCAGCGCTACTTCCAGCCGCACCAGCTCGTCCGTGCTGGTGGAGCGAAGGTCAATGGTGGCAGTCGCGCTTTCCGGAATCGAATTTACGCTCGTCCCGCCGTGAATCGTGCCCAGGTTCAGGATGGTGCGCGGCTCCTCCGGCAGCGGCGTCGCAGCCAGTTCAGCCAGCGCCGAGGCCAACGCCGTAATCGGGTTCGGCGTGCCCGCATCCGTAAAGCTATGACCGCCCGGCCCCGCGATGGTTACCTGGTAGCGCCGGCTGCCCAGCGCCTGCGTCACCGCGGAGTCGGCTCCGGCGCCATCCAGCACAATATGCGCCACGATGCGCCCGGCCAGGGCCGCCCGTCTGCTGTAGAGGTGCCGCACGCCGCGCAGGTCGCCTTCGCCCTCCTCCCCCACGTTGCCAACGAAGAGCAAAGCCGCCGGCAGCTCCGCCTTTGCGTGCACCAGCGCGTGCGCCAGCGCCAGCATGCCCACCACGCCCGCGGCGTTATCGCTGGCGCCCGGGGCCTCCAGCCGGTCGCGGCCGTCAATCGTCCGCACAACGGGCCGCAGCGGGGTATCCATGGGGAAAACCGTATCCAGGTGCGCTGAAACCACCACGATGGGTCCAGTGCTTTCCGGGCTCAGCCGAGGCGCGGGCAGGTACCCGAGCACATTGCCAATATCATCGGTGGCAACGCCGGCCAGTCCGGCATCCTGAAAGCGTCTCGCCATCCACTCCGAGCGTGCCTGCTCGCCGAAAGGCGGCGCCGGAATCGCGCACAGATCCTTCTGCCACTCCAGCAGCATGCGATCGTTGGTGTGCAGCCACGAAAACGCCGCATGAACCGTCCGTTTGGACGCGATTGCCGTAATCCGGGAAAAGGCGGCGGTGCGGGAAGAGAGCGGCATATCCACTCATCCCAGCCTAGCAGGGCTCTGTCCGTCGCAGGCTCCGCCGCGGCGGGAACATCCCGTCGAAACACTCAAACGGAAGCGCCGCGAGGCCTGGATCCCCGACGCGAATCCGGCCTGCCTATCGCTGGTTCTTGAGCTTTTTGGCCGCGTACATCGCTCCATCGGCTGTGGTCAATAACAGGTCGTCCGTCCCACCGTCCTCCGGGTACAACGCAACACCAAGGCTTACCGACCCGCTCAGGGAGTGCCCGTCCACCGTTACCGGCGGCTGGAAGCAGAACTTGAGCCGCTCCGCAACCTCTTCCACGTCAGCTCGTTTGCGTACGCGGGTAACAATCACCGCGAACTCGTCTCCGCCGAGACGTGCCAGCAGGTCACCGGGACGAATTTGACGCTTCATGCGAAGAGCAACCTGATTCAGGTATTCGTCGCCCACCTGGTGGCCGTAGCGATCGTTCACCTGCTTGAAATCGTCAAGATCCAGATAGATCAGGCCGAAGATCGACGCGTCCGCACGCGCTCTGCGGATCTGCTCGCTCAGGAACCGGTTCAGGGAGAAGCGGTTGTGCGTGCCCGTCAGAGCATCGAACTCTGAGCGATAGGTCAGGTCGGCGTAAAGGCGTTGGGTTTCGATCGCCAGCACCGCCAGCCTTCCCCCCATCTCGATGGCCTGGGATTCGCGATCGCCGGCGCGGGCGCCACGCGGCAGAGCTACAAAGATGGAACCGAGCACCGCGCCGCCCTGCCCCGGCAAGGTCCGCGACTCCACTCGAAATGATTCCGGATTCGCCGGCTGCCGGCCCAGCCGCGCTCCGTCTGCAATCTCAAACCAGCATGCGGCGTGATTGAGCGTTAACGAAACCTGTCCGGCGATCTGCTCCAGAATCTCCGCCAGCGGATGCGAACTGTTGATGCTCTCCAGAATGCGGCTCCGCCGGTGCTCCAGTTGCGCCATCGCCTCCGAATGCTGGTGGAACTTGCGTTCCTGCGACCACCCGTACGCTACAGCCACGATGGCAATCAACAGCAGCACGCCGGCGAGGATCGTCAGGTTGCGTGTGCTCAACAGCGGCGGCCCATGCATCGGCTGAACGTCCGCAAACGAGCGCAGAAGAATCTCGAATGGCACCGTCCCAGGAGGATTGATCGTATTCAGGTCGATGATGGTGCAGATGCCGGTTACGCGCACCGTCGAGCCTCGCGGGAAACCTGGCAACGGCTGCGCCGGGCCGTCGGCGTGATACAGGATCGCCGAGAACAGGTGGCCGCCCGAGTCCAGTACGAATTCGTCCTGGAAGGGCTCGCGCACCTCGGTTACCACTTGTCCCTGGATCGAAACCAGGTCGTTCTGGTGGCCGACCGGCTGATTGTCGCTCCAGAATGCCAATTGCTCCCATGTGGCGCTCATCGGATCCGCCACTCCGCGAACATGCTCGTCGGTAATCTCGCCATCGTTCAGGGTCAGGATGCGGTCGTGCTCGTCGGGAAACCCCGTGGCATCGGCGCGGTCTCCTACCTGGACCGGAATACGCGTACGGGTAACAATCCACAGGCTCCTTGCGCCGTCCTGGAGCACCGCCGCGATTCCCGGCCGATAGTACGTAATGGTCCCTTGAACATGTACCCGTGGAGAAAGGTCGTTGACGCGATACCGATTGAGAATCCGGTCCATCGGCGTGATAGGCAGCGACGATGGATCTTCCGCCGCGCGCTCAAGAACCCTGATGTTCTGAAGTCCGGACACGTAGAGCACCACGCCCGTGAGCTGCATCTTGTCGTTGAATTTCCCGGCCACTGCGCCAGTCACCTCCACATCGGCATCGAGGAGCGACTTGAGGGCCGGGCCGTCCGCGGTGTCAATGTTGACCTCGAAGCGGCCTCCATCGGTAACCAGCTGCATGCGCGATGTCGTCGTCGGTGCGCCGGGAGTCACGAACAAGTCCCCGGAGCGCACCCGGCCTCTCATGGTGACGAGACGGCAGTCGAATCCTCCTGTGATCAACTCCGTCAGGCTCGCCGCAAACGGCTTTGGTCGGGCGTCGTGCCGAAGAAGGGTCACTTTGTCCGCAACCACAATGGGTCGGTAGCTGTTCTGGGTCCGTCCTCTAACCAGGATCCGATCCCCCGGCTGAAACGCTCCGGGCGCGTCCACAAAAACCGCCTTGTCTCCTTCCTGCACGAACTGGAGCTTCTCTCCGCCGCGCGAATACACCACGGTACCCTCGAATACCGCCGGCATCGAGTGGCTGGCCTGGTCGTTCGTCAGGGCGCTCACTGCCGCCAGCGAATTCAGCGTCCCGGGAGCCGCAGTCTCGCAAAGCACCGGCGCCGCGGCCAGCAACAACAGAATTCCGTAGACGACGGCATCGCGCGCCCGGCGGCGAGGAGAAATACCCTGTGATGGCGATATGAACAGAGCAGGATTCATAACCCGTTTCCATCCTCGGCACAATGGCGGCTGACCCTCCGAAGGCAAGACAGGCCTCGCCGTGCGCGGCAGATCCTGCTCGGCCTGCGGGGATGGGTCGGCATGCACTGAAAACTTGTCAATCAGGATACTCCACCGAGTGCAGGAACAGTCCACGTGCCGGCGCCGTAGGGCCAGCCGCAGCCCGCGTACGCGCCCCAATCATCCCCGGAATCACCTCCGGCTCGTAATATCCCCGCCCCACATCCAGCATGGTGCCCACAAGATTGCGCACCATATGGTGAAGGAATCCGTTGCCGCGCACGCGATATACAAGCAATGTGCCCTCTCCCGGCGTCCCCTGCTCGCCCCGCCGCTCCTCCCAGCCCGACGCAAACACGGTGCGGATCGCCGTAGCGCCAGGCGCAGCTTCCTCATCCGCTCCTCTACTGCGCTCTCGCGATGCCGCATCCGGATCCGTCGCCGCAAAGCTCAGGAAGTCGTGCGTCCCCACAAAATGGCGCGCCGCGTCGTTCATCCGCTCCAGGCTCAACGGCCAGGGATAGCCGTACACGTACCGCGCCAGAAATGGCGGGCAGAGCCTCTCGCCTCCGCTCGCCTTTTCCAAAAACACCCGGTACTCGTAGGTCTTGGCGATCGCCGAGTGCCGCGCATGAAACCCCTCCGGCGCCACCTCCGCCTGCAGAACCCGAATCGCCGCCGGCAGCGTCCGGTTCAGCGCGCGGCGCAAGCTTGCCGCCGGAATCGCCGCATCCAGAGCAAAGCTCGCCACCTGCCCCAGCGCATGCACACCCGCATCGGTACGCCCCGACCCCTGCGGCAACGGGGATTCGCCGGTAACTCGCCCCAGCGCCGCCTGTAACTCCCCCTGGATAGTCGGCTGTCCCGGCTGAATCTGCCAGCCGCGGGTATCCGTACCGTCATAGGCCAGCGTCAGCTTCCAATTCCGCCGAGCGGGCCTGAATGACTCACCGGATTGAGCTTCTTCGTTCACTCGTTCTTAACAGGGTACTCTCGCTGCTCCATCAGCCCGGTTCGGAGGCCTTGCTGCGATATACTCAGCTTTCTACGTGAATTCGGCTCAATCGTGCGGTCGACGCGGAACCGAATCCGTCCGGCCCGCGTAAGAACATTTATGCAGTCTGGCACGCCTCCTTTTGCGCGACGGCTTGCGCATCGGATGAAGGTTTTTTTGCGTCCGGAAAGGTTTTCCGGACGTCTCAAAGAATGGCACCCCACATGCCTCAACTGATCGTGGAGAGAATCATGCATTTGTACGGTAAAGGTGTGTCTGAGCGCGCCGGATTAACCATGCGCTCGCGCCACGCAGGCTCGCGGCTGCCCGCCGTGGCGTCGGTGATGTTGACGCTGTTTTCGTGTATGCCGCCGGCGTTTTCCCAGCAGCAGGCAGCGCCCAACCCGCCGCAGAGTTCCAACACGTCCGCGCTTCCTGCGGCGCCCACGGTTACGCCCACTGAGCCCTTTGACATGCGGGAATCGGCGCGCGACTTCTCCAAGCCCTACGCCGGCGTACTCGGCCTGCCCTGGAAACCCTACACGCCCACCAAGGTTGCGCCCGCCAGCTTCGCCAACTCCGTCCGCCTCGACAACCTGGTGAAGGACGGCAAGATTTATCTCAGCCTGTCGGACGCGCTGGCTCTCGCCATCGAGAACAACTTCGACATCGCCATCGCCCGCTATAACCTCGACATTGCCGACACCGACATCCTGCGTTCGCGCGCCGGCGCCACGCTTAACGGCGTTAATTCCGGTGTCGTTGCCAACACCCTGGGCGGCGCCACCTCCACGCTCACCGGCGGCGGCGGTCCCGGCGGCACCACGGTAGGTTCCGGCGGCGCAGGCTCGGGCAGCGCCGGCCTTGTGCTGTCCACAAATGGCGCCGGTCCCCTCCCGGAGTCGATCGATCCCAGCGTCACCGGCACCATCCAGCTCGAGCGCGCCAAGCAGCCGCAGACCAACCTTTTGTTCTCCGGCGGCAAATCGGCCCTCAGCACCAACACCGACGTGTACAACTTCACCTACAACCAGGGGTTTGTCACCGGTACCTCTCTCCAGGTGGGGTTCAACAACAGCCGCATCACCACCGACAACCCCTTCGACTCCTACAGCCCGTCGCTCGCCTCCTCGTTCAAGGCCACCGTAACGCAGAATCTGCTGCAGGGTTTCGGCATCTTCATCAATAAGCGCTTTATGTACCAGGCGCTGAACAACCGCCGCATCACCGATTCCAGCTTCCGGCAGCAGATCCTTTACACCGTGAACCAGGTGGAAAACATCTATTGGGGCCTGGTCGGCGCCTACGAAGATGTGCAGGCCAAGGAGCACGCCCTCACGCAAAGCACGCAGCTTCTCGGCGATACCCAGAAGCAGCTTGAGATCGGCACCATGGCGCCGCTCGACGTGGTCAACGCGCAGCAAACTGTGGCCACCGACAAGCAGAACCTCGTCAGCGCCCAACTCGCGCTCAAGTACCAGCAGATGGTCACCAAGCAGGCCATCGCGCGCAACCTCAGCGATCCCGTGCTCGAGGCCGCTGACATCGTTCCCACCGATCGCGTCAGCCTCGATCAGCTACCCGAGGAATCGCAGCCCGTTGATGACCTCGTCAAGATCGCTTTCCAGCAGCGGCCCGAGCTGGAACAGGCGGTCCTGACCCTCAAAAACGACGAGATCAGCTTGAAGGGCGCTAAAAACGGCCTCCTGCCCACACTCAATGTCTTCGGCTTCTACAGCGCCAACCCCATTGGCGGTTCGCAGAGTCCCAATTGCCAGAGCTTCTTCACAGGCGGTCCCTGCACGCCGAATACCGTCCCCTCCGTGGGCTACGGCGACGTCCTCAGTAACCTGGTCAACTCCACCGCTCCCGACAAGGGCGCCGGCTTCACCCTGACCATTCCCATCCGCAATCGCACCGCCCAGGCGGAACAGGCCCGTTCGCTGATTGAGTACCGGCAGGAAGAACTGCGCGTGGAGCAGCTCTACACCCAGATCCGCATGCAGGTCATCAACCAGCAGTTCGCGCTTACCCAAGACCGCGCCCAGGTCCTCGCCTCGCACGCCGCGCAGGATTACGCGCAACAGAGCCTCGACGCCGAACAGAAAAGGCTGCATCTCGGCGCTTCCACCACGGCCAACGTGCTCCAGCAGGAGCGCAACCTGGCCACCGCGGAATACAACATGATCAACGCCGAAGCCGCCTACGCCAAGGATCGCGCCGGCCTTTACCAGATGCTTGCGACCACGCTGCAGCACTACGGCATCAACCTCACCGACGCGGCCACTGGCGTCGTCCAGGCTACTCCGGCGGTACCCGGCCTGCATCCGGCAACCAACACGAACGTGGCCCCAACCACGCCGCCTCCCGCGCAACAATAACGTCCGTGATCAGTGATCGGCGAAGCAGGTGAAAGAGTGAAACGTGAAAAGAACCGATACCGGGATCCTGAAAAATCGGGCAATACAAAGCCGACCACTGATCACTGATCACTGACCACTGCATCATGAAAGCCCGCGCCTATCTCCTCATGCTCTTCGTGGTCGCCGTGTGGGGATCGACGTTCGTGCTCATCAAGAGCGCCCTGGCCGACGCGTCACCCGCCGCATTTAACGCCGTGCGCATGGCGCTCGCATTCCTCATATTGGCCATCGCCTATCACCGCTCCTGGCGCGGCATCCGTCCGTGGCACATCGCCGCCGGCGCGCTCGTCGGCCTCTGTCTCGCCACCGGCTACCAGTTCCAGACCATCGGCCTGGTCTACACCACCGCTTCCAAGTCGGCATTCATTACCGGGCTCGTCGTCGTCCTGGTTCCCTTCCTCTCCATCATTCCCGGCGTGCGCCCGCCGGATGCCCACCCGCCCCGCTGGAACGCCTTCCTCGGCGCGGCGCTCGCCTTCCTCGGCATCATCTTCCTCAGCGCACCCGCCAGCGCCCGCGCCTCCGGCTCAATAGCGGCCCTCCTGCCCGACCTCTCCTCCATCAACATCGGCGACATCCTCACCTTCGGCTGCGCCATTGCTTTCGCCTTTCATTGCCTGGCCCTCGCGCACTTCTCCCCGCGCATCCACTTCCGCCTCCTCGCGCTGCTTCAGGTGGGCTGGTGCGCCGTCTTCATGGCTCTCAGCCTGCGCGTCATTGAGCGTCCCCACATCCTCTGGACCCCGCGCCTCTGCATCGCTCTCGCCATCGCCGCGGTCCTCGCCACCGCCGCCGCGTTCTCCATCCAAAGCTGGGCGCAGTCCATCCTGCCCTCCACGCACACTGCCCTCCTGCTCACCATGGAGCCGGTCTTCGCCTGGATCACTTCATTCTTCGTTCTTCATGAGCGCCTGGCCCTTCGCCCCGCAGCCGGTGCTCTGCTCATCCTCGCCGGAATTGCGCTCACCGAACTCATCCGCCCGCCCCGGCATGTCCCCACCGCGCACGAGGCTTGACCCGCGCACCTTGTGACCTTTTCCGCCACGCAGCCAGTTCTTTCAACTCCTTGCGCATTTGCCTCTGCCCGTGCATCATTGGTTGCAATTCACCTTGTTGCCCAAATTGGAGCCGAGATGCCAATCCCCGTTCTGAAAGCCACCGCCGCCCATGCCGAGACGTTTGCCGGAGTCACCTACCACATCGAGGGCGATCTCGTTCCCGTGCTTCATCTCGAACTGGGCGGTATGCCCGTTTACTTCGAGCACTACATCCTCCTCTGGAAAGACCTTGCTGTCCGAATCGGCATCCGGCCCCTGAAAGGCGCCCTCAAACGGGTCCTGTCCGGAATGCCCGTCTTCCTCACCGAGGCCGGCGGTCCCGGGCAGCTCGGCTTCAGCCGCGACGGCGCGGGCCACATCTTCGCCATTCATCTCAATCGCGGCGAAGGAGTGGACATGCGCGAGCATCAATTCCTCGCCGCCACGGGCAGCGTTGACTATTCCTTTACCCGCGTTAAAGGCGTATCGAACATGCTGCTCGGCGGCACGGGCTTCTTCATCGATCATTTCCGCGCCCTCGATGGAGACGGCATCGTATGGGTGCACGGTTACGGAAACGTCTTCGAAGTTACGCTGGGCGCCGGAGAACAAATCGACATCGAGCCCGGTGGCTGGGTATACAAAGACTCCGCGGTGCAGATGGAAACGCAGTTCCAAAAACTGACGACCGGAATCTTCGCCAGCGCGGGCAACCTGGTGTGGAACCGCTTCACCGGCCCCGGACGTATCGGAATTCAGTCGATGTACGTGCACATGCCGACCGCGGAGTAAAGCTCAACCTCGGCATCGCTGCCCTTCCTCGAAATATTCTTGTAGCTGGGCCGCGGACAGTGCTATAAAGAGAACAGGCCGGATCCGCCAGGATCCGGCCCTTCGGCTTTCAGGGGAAGTGCTACCCCCCCCACCCCCCTGGGTATGGATCATAATGCGGGATAAACCAAAAGCAAACTTTGCAATAAATACACTTACAGAATAAGCAAGGGTCAATTTCGTCTCACATCGCGACTTTTCCCGCAATATGATACGCAATCGGCGCAAACACGCCTGGCATCCGCGTAACTCGAGACATTTTTGATCCAATCCGTGCGGAAATCAGGGCGATTGACCCAGTAAGCGCCAGCCGCACGCACTCGACGAAGTTGTATGGAATGCTTACTCGTCACCGCTATGCAGGCGGACGGATTGGCCGGTGCGCGCGGATTCGCGAGCGGCATCGAGAATCTGCATCACGGTAACGTTGGTGTCGAGTGCGCTCAGGTCGCCTTTGGCGGGCAGGCGGCCGCTGAGGACCGCGGCGAGGTAGCTGAGCGAGTCGCTCTGGTTGGTGGGGAGCGGCGGTGCAGTGTCCATGCGCTCCTGGCGGTCATGCTCGTAGCGGACCCGGACCTTATCGCTGTCGACGGTGATGAAATAGCCGGCGGAGCCGTAGACCTCCATGTCCTTGCGGTTGAACGGCCAGTTCCACGAAGCCATGATGACGGCCTGGGCATGCGGGTACTTGAGGATGATGGTGGCGTCGTCGTCGACGCGGGGATAGAGATTCGGCTTGTCGTGATTGGCCACGGCAGTAACAGAAAGCGGGGCTTCGCCGTGCATGAGCCAGGTCATCAGGTCGACGCCGTAACAGCCGAAGTCGTAGAGCGCGCCGGCGCCGTTCTGCGCGGGGTCGGTGAGCCAGCGGAGGAACTCGGGCGGGACGCCGATCTCCTTCGGCCCCTGGTGGCCATCGTGGACCACGACCTTGCGCAGCTCGCCCAGGTGGCCGTCGTTGAGCTGGTTGAATGCCTCGCGGTTGGAGGCATACCAGGTGGTTTCGTAGTTCACCAGGACCTGGATGTGATGCTCGCGCGCGACCTTCTGAATGGCGAGGGCGTCCTCGTAGGAGATGGTGAGGGGCTTCTCCACCATGACGGCGACGCCGTACTGCGCGGCGATCTCGATGGCGTGGCGATGCTCGGAGATGGGCGTGTAGACGAGAACGGCCGCGGGGTGGCTCACCTCGATCATCTGGGCTTCACTCTTGAAGAACAATTTCGGGTCGAGATTGTACTTGGCCTGGTACTTGTCGAAGAGGGCGGAGTCGGCGTCGGCGATGCCGACAAGCTCGACATCGGAGTGGCGCGGGAGCGCGTTGAGGAAGCCCTCGACGTGGCCGTGCTCAAGGCCGACGATGGCGACGCGGAGGCGGCTGCCCTGCTCGGTGTTGCTCTGCAGCGTGCGCGCGGAGGCGGTGGGAACATGGGCGATGACGGTGGCGGCAAAGACGACAAGAGGCAGTGCGGCAAAGAGGCGAGTGCGGCTCATTGGATGGGTTTACTCCCTGGCGACCGATTGTAATTCGGAGACGCACAGCGAAGGAAAAGCGCTCTTTGATCGAACTCCAGATGGATTCGGTCGATCACTCATTCGGGCTTGCCGTCGCGCAGCCGGCGAATGCCCAACGGGTTCGCGTCCTGCAGTTCGGGCGGGAGCAGCGACTGCGGGAAGTTCTGGAAGCAGACAGGCCGCGCAAAGCGGTAAATGGCCTGGGTGCCAACGGAGGTGAACCGCGGGTCACTGGTGGCGGGATACGGGCCGCCGTGGACCATGGCGTGGGTGACCTCGACGCCCGTCGGGTAGCCGTTGACGATGAGACGCCCGGCCCTCTGCTCGAGCACCTGGACGAGCTCGCGATGAAAGGCGAGATCGTCCTCATCGCCGAGGATGGTGGCGGTGAGGTGGCCATCGAGAGCGCGTGCGGCGCGCAGGTAGTCGGCGGTGGTTTCGCAGTGGACCAGGAGCGTGTCGGGACCGAAGATCTCGTCTGCAAGTTCGGGCTCGGCAAGAAGCTGATCGAGACACACCGTAAATACCTGCGCGTTGCAAGCATGCGGCGAGGCCGTGCTGGATGCCACGGCGGCCTTGGCGGCAACGGGGATGTGCTCGGCGCGTGCGGCGGAAGCGCGCTGATAGGTTTGCGCGATGCCGGCAGTGAGTAGCGTGAACGGCTGCGACTGCTCAACGAGCAAGCGAAGCTCTTCAAGGAAGGACGGCCCCTCGGCCGTGTCGGGCATGAAGACGATGCCGGGCTTGGTGCAAAACTGGCCGGCGCCGAGGGTGAAGGAGCCGAAGAGATTCTTGGCCAGCTCCGCGGGGCCTTTGCGCAGCGCGCTCGGAAGCACGAAGACGGGGTTGCCGCTCGACATCTCAGTGAAGCATGGGATGGGCTGCGGGCGCGCGGCACATTGATCCATGAGGGCCCGGCCCCCGTGAAGCGAACCCGTGAAAGTGACGGCGCGGACCAGCGGGTGCTTGACGAGAGCGGCGCCGACTTCAGCGCCGGGTCCGAAGAGTGTCGCAAAAGTGCCGGCGGACAGACCTTCAGCGGCGACGGATTCCATGATGAGCGAGGCGACCATCTCGCTGGTGCCAGGATGGGCCTGGTGGGCCTTGACGATCACGGGACAGCCTGCGGCGAGGGCGGAGGCGGTATCGCCGCCGGCAACGGAGAAGGCCAGCGGGAAGTTGCTGGCGCCAAAAACAACGACAGGGCCCAGCGGCCGCAGCATCGACCGCAGGTCCACACGCGGCATCGGCTGGCGATCGGGCATGGCGGGATCAACGCGCGCCTGCACCCATGAGCCTTCCTCGACGAGCGCTGCAAAAAGACGAAGCTGGCCGGTAGTGCGGGCGACTTCGCCGGTGAGGCGCGGCATAGGGAGAGCGGTTTCGAGATGCGCGCGTTCGGCGATCTCTTCCCTGTGCCGGTCCAGGGCGTCTGCGCAGCGGCGAAGGAATGCGGCGCGCACTTTGCCGCTGGTGCGCGAGTAGCTCTCAAAAGCTGCCGCAGCCAGTTTGACCGCCGTCTCTACCTCGGCACCGGAAGCCGAGTGGATGACAGGATCGAGAGCGACGCCGGTTTGGGGGTTGACGGCATGGAAGGTGCCGCCGCCAGTGGCGCCGCGTTTCAGGCCGAAAAAAGACAGTCCCTTCAGTTCCATATCTTCAAGATTATCCGCGCGCGGCCCGGATGGCCAACGGCGGATGAACCGGCCTCCGGTCCGTGCTACGCTTCGGCGACCACCGGATTGGTCAGCGAGCCCAGGCCCTCAATGGTGATGGTGACAGTTTCGCCGGGCTTGAGCCAGCGCTTTGGAGTGCGGCCCAGGCCTACGCCCGGCGGCGTGCCCGTGGAGACGATATCTCCGGGTAACAGTGGAGTTATCGAGGAAATGTACTCGACTAACTCGGGAATCTTGAAGACTAACTCGCGCGTGTTGGAGTGCTGCAGAGTCTCGCCGTCAATTGTCAGCGAGATGTCGAGGTTGTGCGGATCGTCGATCTCGTCGGCGGTGACAATAGCCGGGCCAAGCGGGCAGAAGGTGGGGAACGACTTGCTCAGGTTCCATTGCGAGGTGGCGAACTGAACGTCGCGCGCGGAAACGTCGTTGACGATAGTGTAGCCGTAGACGTGGTCGCGCCAGTCGGCCGCGGAGATGCGGTAGCCGCCACGGCCGATGACGAAGGCAAACTCGGCCTCGTAGTCGGGTTGCGTAGAGTTTCGCGGGAGGACGATGGGCTCACCCGGCCCGATCACGGAAGTGGACATTTTGAAGAAGACGACGGGAGTGGCCGGAATATCCATGCCGGACTCGCGGGCGTGGTCGCGGTAATTGAGGCCGATGGCGAACACGCGAGGCGGACTTGGCAGCGGAGCGTAGAGCTTGACCTCGGCGATGCGGTGGCCGAAGTAGACGCCGGGATCGCGAGGGACCTCGCGTAAGCCGGCGCCGATGGCGGCCAGCGCGTCCAGGCAGCCGGCGGCGGTGAGGTCGATGACCCTGTTCGAGCCTTCGCGGAGTGCGCCGGGGCGGACGATGCCGTCGCTAGTGGAGAACGAAACGAGCTTCATGAAAATCTCCGGGCGGGAATGCGCGCCGATTTGACTATAGCGAATGCGGCCGGGGCGCGGGCGCAGAGAGTGCAGGTTGTGGCACAATGATCATAGGCACAGGTATCGCCGAATTGGCTCTTCAGGAACCAGCTTTGACAATTACACAACAGCGACGCGGATTGTTCTGGCCGGCCTTTGCGGCCGCTGCCTTCGCGCTGCTGCTGGTGCTGATTCCACAGCGGGAATCGGGCTCAGCCAGGCTGTCAGCCCGCACGGCCCAGTCGCCTGCTTCCATCTCTCCATCCTTCTCCGCGCGGTGGTCCTCGTGGGAGCGGCCTGTCCGGACCAGGGCGGCGAACGCTGGCCACGGCCTGTGGATGGCGATGCTGCCCGTGCTGTTCGTGGGGTTGGTTGCGCCGCTGGAACTCAAGCGGACGAGACTCGCGCTTTGCGCTTCGCGCAGGCCTTCTGTGCCTTATCTTCCTTCCGCATTCCAGCGGCCTCCGCCGCACCTGGCCTAACCGTAACAGTTTGATGCGCGGTACTTTGTAGCCCCCTCCATTGGGGCGCGGACCGCCCCTGCATACCCTGAGCAACATTTACACTTGTAGACGGAGATTCCTGTGTTTTTTGATAAGGCACTGACAAAGATTTTCGGCACGTCGAACGAGCGTGCCATCAAGAAACTGACGCCGAATGTGGCCCAGATCAAAGCGCTGGAGCCCGGCGTTCAGCAGCTTTCCGATGATCAGCTTCGGGCCAAGACGACGGAATTCAGAGAGCGGTTTGCGGCGCGGATGGAAGGGCTGACCGACGCCGAAGAAATTAAGGCGGCGGAGCGGACGGCGCTGGACGAGATCCTGCCCGAGGCGTTTGCGGTGGTGCGCGAGGCCGGCTGGCGCTCGGTCAAGATGCGCCATTTCGACGTGCAGATGATCGGCGGCATGGTGCTGCACCAGGGCAAGATCGCGGAAATGAAGACCGGCGAAGGCAAAACGCTGGTGGCCACGCTGAGTTGCTATCTCAACGCGCTGGCCGGCAAAGGCGTGCACGTGGTCACGGTGAACGATTACCTGGCCAAGCGCGACGCCGAGTGGATGGGAAAGATCTACGAGTTCCTGGGACTGACCGTCGGCGTGATCGTGCACGACCTGAGCGACGACGAGCGCCGGGCCGCCTACGCCGCCGACATCACGTACGGAACCAACAATGAGTTTGGATTCGACTATCTGCGCGACAACATGAAGTTCGACATCAAGGACTGCGTGCAGCGCGGGCACTACTACGGCATCGTGGACGAAGTGGATTCGATCCTGATCGACGAGGCGCGGACGCCCCTCATCATCTCCGGGCCTACTGACCAGACCACGGACAAATATCAGCGTGTCAAGGGCATCATCCCCAAGCTGGTACTGGGTGAAGAGACCGAATCGCTGGAAGGCAAGACGTTCACCGGCGATTACGTGGTGGACGAGAAGCACCGGACCATCGGCGTTACCGACGAGGGCTGGGTCAGCATTGAGAAGGCTCTGGGTATCGACAACATTGCCGACGCCGAAAACTGGGACCTGAAGCACTACGTGGAAACGGCGATCAAGGCGCACTCGCTCTACAAGCGCGACGTGGACTACGTGGTGAAGGACGGCGAGGTGATCATCGTGGACACGTTCACGGGACGCCTGATGCCGGGACGCCGGTGGTCCGACGGGCTGCACCAATCGATCGAAGCCAAGGAAAACGTGGCCGTCCGCAAGGAAGACCAAACCCTGGCGACCATCACCTTCCAGAATTACTTCCGCCTGTACCAGAAGCTGAGCGGCATGACCGGCACGGCGGAAACGGAAGCGGCGGAATTCGAGAAGATCTACAAGCTGGAGATCGTGGTCATCCCCACCAACAGGGTTTTGCTGCGCAAAGAAAATCCAGACGTGGTGTTCCGGACAGAGAAGGAGAAGTTCAAGGCCGTTGCGGATAGCATCGCCGAGTTGCACGAGACGGGGCAGCCGGTGCTGGTGGGCACCACGTCTATTGAGAAGTCGGAGCGGCTGAGCGCGATCCTGCAGCGCAAAGGCGTGCGGCACGTAGTGCTCAACGCGAAGTTCCACGAGCGCGAAGCGGAGATTGTGGCGCAAGCGGGCCGCCTGGGAATGGTGACCATCGCCACCAACATGGCCGGCCGCGGCACGGACATCCTGCTGGGCGGCAACGCGGATTTCATGACCCGCCAGGAGCTGGTGAAGAAGGCGCGCGCGCGGGCCCTGGGAGCGGGCGAGGGCAAAATCAACCCCATTGCTCCCGCGGGATTCCTGCGGTTCTATTACCAGGGACAGGAGTTCGAGGTTGCGGAGAGCGACTGGGCTGAGGTGAACAAGAGCCACGCTGTGCCGGTCGAAACAGAGCACGCGGAGGTGATCGCCGCGGGCGGCCTCTTCATCCTGGGAACGGAACGGCATGAGTCGCGGCGCATCGACAACCAGTTGCGCGGGCGCGCCGGCCGCCAGGGCGATCCCGGCGCTTCCCGGTTCTACCTTTCGCTTGAAGATGACCTGATGCGCATCTTTATGAAGGAGTGGATTGGGGGTCTGCTGCAGCGGCTGGGCATGGAAGAAGACGTGCCCATCGAGTCGAAGATGATCTCAAAGCGCATTGAGGGCGCGCAAAAGGCAGTTGAATCGCAGAACTTCGAAAGCCGCAAGCACCTGCTGGAATACGACGACGTGATGAACAAGCAGCGCGAGGCCGTGTATGGCCTGCGGCGACAACTGCTGGAAGGCGTAGAGCAGCGCGAGCTCATCCTGGAGGACTACGTTGGCGGCATCCTCTCCAGCGCGCTGGATGAGTTTGCGCCGGAGAACAAGCACGCCGACCAGTGGAACATCAAGGGGCTCGACGAGAAGCTGATGGGGCAGTTCGGCGTCAGCCTGTCGGCCGCGGGTATTAAGCCCATCGGGCTTGCGCGGCATGAGCTGGGCGACGAAATCTTCGAGCGGTTGAAGCAGGAATACGAGGGCAAAGAGAAGATTCTCGGCAAGGAAACCATGCGCTACCACGAGCGGATGGTGATGCTGAGCGTGATCGACGGACTGTGGAAAGACCACCTGCTGGAGATGGATCACCTGAAGGAGGGCATCGGCCTGCGCGGGTATGCGCAGCAGGATCCGCTGGTGGCCTACAAGCGCGAATCGTTCGACATGTTCGAAGCCATGATGCTGAAGTTTCAGGAAGACACGGTGCGGTTCCTCTTCCGGATGCAGATCATCGGCGCGGACGGAACACCGGTCCAGACGGCTCCGCAGCCGCGCCGGGAAGTTCCCAAAGCGCCGCCCGTGGCCAGCTCGGCGCGGCCGGTTACGCTGGATGGCGCGCCGCGTGACATTCCTGTGCCCACGCGCGCGCCGCAAACCACCATCGATGCGCTGGAGAAGGAGTTCGCGAAGAAGAAACAGCGCGAGCTTGCGGTCGCGAGCATGGCGGGTGGATCGGGTGGCGCAAGCCAGCCCAGCCAGCGGCGGACAGGCGAGAAGGTGGGGCGCAACGATCCCTGTCCATGCGGCTCAGGCAAGAAGTACAAAAAGTGTCACGGCACCGAAGCGTAAGTCGCAGTTGTCAGTTATCAGTTGTCAGTTGTCAGTCGTTTTGGCTTGAAGCGCGCTCCAAGGAGCGCGCTTTCTTTGTGCCGCGCAGCGGGACGCCCCTGCGTGATCGTGGAAGATTGTCGCGCCGTGCCGTTATGATTGCTTTGCCCGCGGGAGGTGCTCGACGGCCGCGGGGCATCCAGGCGGAGAATGAGTTAGCCACGCCGCGCACGTCCTGTGCAGGCCCCCGCCTTCAACAAGGGAAGGAGCAGCAATGCTGACACGGCGCGAATTTCTGGACACGCTCGCAGTGGGAACGGCGGGCCTGGCCATTGGATCCACGGCCAAGAGTTATGGGCAGATCATGGGCTCGAACGACCGGCTGAACTTTGCGGTGATCGGCCTGCACGGCCGGGCCGGCGCGCACCTTTCGTCGCTCAAGGCGAACAAGAGCGCCGCGCGCATCACCCACGTTTGCGACGTGGACGCGAACACGCTGAAGAAGTTTGCCGCGGACGCCGAGCAGGAAATGGGCGAAGCGCCGAAGATGGAGCGCGACTTCCGCAACATCCTCGCCACCAAGGAAGTGGACGCCATCACCATCGCCGCTCCCGATCACTGGCATACGCCGATGGCGATCCTTGGCCTGAAGGCGGGCAAGCACGTTTACGTGGAGAAGCCGTGCAGCCACAATCCCGCGGAGGGCGCGCTGCTGCTGCAGGCGGTGCACAAGTACGGCAAGAAAGTGCAGATGGGCACGCAGCAGCGCTCGTCGCCGCACACCATCGAGATTGTGGACAAGATTCACAGCGGGTCAATCGGGCGCGCGTATTACGCCAAGGCCTGGTACTCCAATGTGCGCAAGTCCATCGGCGTGGGCAAGCCGGCGCCTGTGCCGGAGCAGTTGGACTGGGACCTGTGGCAGGGCCCCGCGCCGCGCCAGCCTTACAAAGACAATGTCCAACCCTACAACTGGCACTGGTTCAAAATCTGGGGCACGGGCGAGACGCTGAACAACGGCACCCATGAAGTGGACGTGTGCCGCTGGGCGCTGGACGCGGAGTATCCCAGCAGCGTGAGCGCGCAAGGCGGCCGCTATCAGTGGCAGGACGACTGGCAGTTCTACGACACGCTTCTGACCAACTTCACCTACGCTGACAAGATGCTCGACTGGGAATGCAAGAGCTGCCAGGGGATGAAGATTTACGGCCGGGATCGCGGGTCAGTGATCATGGGTACCGAGGGGTCTGTGCTGGTGGATCGCGATGGCTACGAGACCTACGACTGGAAGGGCAGGAAGACGGGCGAGTTCCGCGCGCAGAAGGAGCAGACCTCGTCAAGCGATCTTACCGGCAAGGACTCGATGACGGACGCGCACTTCACCAATTTCATCGCCGCCATCAAAACCGGCGAGAAGCTGCACGCGCCTATCGAAGTGGGCAACGTTGCCGTGACCATGCTGCAGTTGTCGAACATCGCCTGGGAGGTGAACCGGGTGCTGAACCTTGATACCGCGGATGGCAAGATCCAGCACGATGCAGAAGCGATGCGGCACTGGACCCGCAGCTACGAGAAAGGCTGGGAGCCGACGGTCTAAGGGCTTCGCACCTCACCTCGTCTCAAGATTTGTCATCCCGAGTGCAGCGAAGGATCTGCGGTTGCACTTAAAACGCTAACCTGAACACGAACCCGAATCACTGTCGGAAATGCGCTAATGAAATCGACATTCTCTCGCCGCAAACTGCTTCAATCGTGCGCGCTCACCGCCGCCGCAACCGCCCTCCCCTCCTTTGCCGAGCCGCGGCCGGAAACCGGCAAACCCTCGCCGGTCAAGCTTGGCATGTGCAGCTACACCTTCCGCAACTTCACCCGCGCGCAGATGATCGGCTACCTGAAGCAGCTCAACATGAACGAGCTGAACGTGAAGGACGCCAAAGACCATCTGCCCACCGACCCGCAGCAGGAAGCCGCGGCCGTAGCCGATTATGCGGCCAACGGAATCAAGCTGCATGCGGCCGGCGCCATTTACTTCCGCAAGAACACCGACGACGATGTCCGCGCGCAGTTTGAATACGTAAGGCGCGCGGGGATTCCGGTGATTGTGGGCGGCGACCCTACGCCGGAGACGCTGCCGCGCATCGAGAAGTTCGTGAAAGAGTACGACATCAAGATCGCCATCCACAATCACGGGCCGGAGGACAAGCTGTGGCCCAGTCCTCTTGACGTTCTCAAGGACATCCAGGGGCTGGACCCGCGGATTGGTTGCTGCATTGATGTGGGGCACACAGTGCGCGCAGGCACCGATGTTGTGGAGGCCATCCATCGCGTCGGCTCGCGCCTCTACGACGTGCACATGAAAGACCTGAACAGCTTCACCGACAAGGAAAGCCAGGTGGCCGTCGGCCAGGGCAAGATGCCGGTGCGCGAGATTTTTGAGGCGCTCATCGCCACGCGCTACAAGGGCTTTGTCGATCTCGAGTACGAAGTCCACGCCGACGATCCCATGCCCGGCGTGATCGCCAGCATCGCCTACATGCGCGGCGTGCTGACGGGGATGGGATATCGCGAGCAGGCGTAGCCGCGAGTCCCCTCACCCGGCAGCAGTTGTTGCCACCGGCTTGCAGCTCCGCGCAAATTCCAGCAGCGCATTCAAGTTCTCATGCGGCGTGTCGCGCGGAATCTCGCACCCGGCCCCCACAATGTAGAGGTCTCCCGCATCCTCGCGGCACCTGGTCACAGCATCCATCGTGTCCCGGACCGATCCGTTGCGCAGCACCTCGACCGTCGCCACATTGCCAAGCAGCACTTCTCCGGGCATGTTCAAACGCGCATCTGCCAGCGGCACCACCGAGTCGAGGTCGATGATGTCGTAGCCCAATTCGCCTCTCTCTTTCAGGATCCGCCTCGTGTTACCGCACATGTGCGACCGCGTCCGCAGGCCCATCGCCTTCAGACCATCCACCAGCTTCTTGTGCGCCGGCATCGTCAGCCGCCTGAAGATGGCCGGCCCCACCAGCGACACCACCGCGTCGCCCACGCCCATCAGCTCCGCTCCCGCATCGGCTTGTACCTTCGCGAAGCGCAGCTCCATCTCCACGGCAAAATCGAACAAATCCTGGACAAAGACAGGATCATCGCCAAAGTCGAGCATCAGGCGATTGATGCCCCGCAGATTTGCGGCCTGGGTGCATGGTCCCTCGATCCATCCCTCCACAATCCTCTCGCCCGCGGTCTTCTCTTTCAGCAGCGCTGCCGCCTTCACCCGGTCCAGCATGCGGCCGCCCGCCAGTGGGTCAGGAACCTTGAGCCCGGCCAAGGCCTTTTTATCGGCAAGCAAAGCCACCGATTCGTCGAAGGCGGGGGGCTGATCGTCAAAAAACCTGACCGGGGCGCCCAGGTCGCCGGCTTCGCGCGCCGGATCGGAAATACACGAGACCTGGTCAATGTCGAAAAGCTCGGCCGTGCGCAATTGCGCTTCCACCAGCACTTTGTAATCGAGGACATACTGTCCGTATTTGACCCCGATCAGGTCGGCAGCGAACATCATGGTGATGGGCATGAACGGGATGCGGTCCACCGGACGGTGGTCCATCATCGCTAAAACGCGTTCCCGGCTATTCATCGCTCGCGACCTGTCCTTCCCAACAACACACCGGCCTTGGCCTCGCGAGGAAGAAGCAACAGCATACACCGTCATCCGCACACCGCAGCGGAGCTGAGGCTAACCAACAGCGAATGGCTACCGGCTGACGGCTAATGGCTGAGGGCTAACGGCTGACGGCTGACGGCTGTTTTTCAGAACGAAACATCGGCCGGCTCGGTAACCCGCAGCACGCTTTCGTCGCCGGTCATCTGCTTCCAGGCGGCGCGAATCGCGTCAATTTTGGCGCGGTTTTCGGCGGAGTCGGGGTAAAGGATGATGAGCATCTTGGTGTGCAGGCGCTCCGGCTCCGTCTTTCCCTTGCTCAGCCACTGGCCGTAGACGTCCACCACGCTCAGGCCGGAGGGAAAGCGCGGCGTCACCTCGCGGTCCAGGAAGCCGCGCCATTTCTGCTCGCCGATGCCCTGGTCGGGGTGGTCAGCGGGGCCAAGGCCGAAGTAGAGCTTCGTGTCCACCCAGCCCTGGGCCTGGCCCGGGTGGTTGACATCGCCCTGGAGGGTGGGCGCGGTGGATGCCGCAGCCGCCGGGTTGGCGGCGTGAGGTACGCAGCCGGAAAGCGCAACTGCCAGCACCGGCAGGAGCCAGACCGCGCGTGGGCGCATCCAGACGAGCATTTCGGGGGGTTACTTCTCCACTTCCACGCCGCGCCAGAAGGCGACATAGCCTCTGATTTTGCGGGCAGCGGGCTTGGGATCGGGATAGTACCAGGCCGCGTCAGGGTTTTCCTGGCCCTCGATCACCAGGCTCATGTAGCGGGCCTGGCCCTTCCACGGGCAGGTGGAGGTGGTGCTGCTGGCCCGGAAGTACTCTCGCTTGAGGCTGCCCTCAGGAAAGTAGACGTTTCCTTCCACCGTCTCCGTCACATCGCTTTCGGCAACGACTTTGCCGATCCAAACTGCTCTTGCCATGGGAGTTCCGCTCAAAAACAAAACAAGGCCTGAGTGCTGCCAGGGGCTCGGCGTCCCCGGTCGGCAACGGCTCGATACGACAGTAACAGAGTTTGCCCCGGCTGGCGAGGCCGGATGAGCGGATCAAGCGAAAAAAGGAACCTACTTTGTCTCTCCAATCGACTCGATATGCACGGTTTTGGTGCTCTGGTCCGCGGTGGCGGAGACCGTCACGTGGCTGCCGTAGTAGCCCTTCACCGCGTCAGGATTGTCGATCTTCCAGACTTCCTTCTTGCCCTCATCCACGAAGACCGGCTGCATGCCGCCCTCGATGCACTTTTTAACGCAGGCAGCGCCAGACCCGGCGTGCTTGGCGCCGCACATGGAATCGGAAATCCAGCCGTTGATCTTGGAAGCGTCTGCGGCGCGAGCCGTGACGGCGTAGAAGGAAACAGCCACAACCAGCAAAGCGACAATGCGTTTCACGTGAAACCTCCGGGGAATGAAATCCGTAAGCCGCCACTATCATGCGCTTGCGGCGCGAGTTTGGGCAAGGTGGATGGTTCTAAGGCTTGGGTGGATAGGCGTACTGTGGCTGCGCGGCGGCCAGTTTCTGGTGGGTGGCGCGCATGTTCTCCACATTCTTCTGGACCCCATCGTAGCGTGCGCCGGCGGTGGTAACGCGCTTTACCAACTCCGACGTTTTCATCAGAAAAGTGGGATTGCGCTCGCGGACCCCATCGAGGATCGGGGCGAACTTGGCCAGCAGGAGAAAGCCTTCGGCGTTGCAGTCAACAAAGAGCTCCGCGGAGACCGAGCCATGCAGGACCATGGCTGCTGCCATCTCCCAGTAGGATAGGACCTGGCGCAGATAAGCGTTGTGGGGGTCGGCGGGATTGCCGGTCACGGCAAAATAATCGTCGGCGGTGGCGGGCCAGAACTCTCCGATAACCCACGCGCGCGCCTTGCGCATCACTTCTTCGCGGCGCAACTCATAAAGCCTGAGGATGATTTCGGCATCACCGGGCGTGGCCAGCGACCTTTCCATCGGCAAGCGTTCCATCGGCAAGCGTTCCATCGGCACACCTCTCCGGAGTCCATCGTAATGCATCGCGGCGGCAGTTGGATGCCCCTTGCTAGCCGCGGCCGGGCGCGGAGTCATTTGCCCGTACGCCCAGTTCCCGCTCGGCCAGCTCGGCAATCGCAGGACGGCAGGATTGGCACGCCGCCCAGGCTGAGGCGCACCAGCGTTCAATCATGGCGGGCCTGCGGGTGCGGCCAGCACATCGTGAACGCTGATGTCTCCGCGCGCGGATGGAAGCGCCGGCGCACGCCATATCCGCCGGTGACGAGCCAGCCGCATGTGCGCGCGCTGCACCTGCTTGCCAGTGAACCCGTGTTCCACGTGCAGATAGAGGCCGATCAGGGCAAAGACCGTGCTGATCGGCTTGGAGAATTCGCCGGCATGCTGCACCGCGAATGTATCCACCACAAGCTGGTGGATGAACGCCGGATCGCCGTGAGCGAGCGAATAGAACGAGAGCTGGTGAAGGGCATCGGCATCCGAAGACATACGCTCTCCGATATGCAGAGAAGAATAGCAAAGACGCATTCAGTGAGCGCGCTCTTCCCTTCCCTGTTTCCAGTCTCCAGCGGCCTGTGATTCAATGAAAGCCGTTGGGAGTCTCGGATTCCATGCAAACCTGGCGCTGGTTCTTCGTCGTGGTGCTCAGCCTCGGTTGCTCCTCTGTTTTGCGGGCACAGAAGGAGCAGCGCCAGCCCCTTTCCGATGCGCAGGTTGAGGCGATCCGCGAAGCCGGGATTTACCCCAACGACCGCATCAACCTGTTCACCAAGTTCGTGGACGAGCGCGCGCAAACCATCAAGGGCCTGAGCAACCGCTCCAAATCCACGGCCCGCGCCAAAAGGCTGGACAACGAACTCGAGGATATCACCGCGCTGATGGACGAGCTGGGAGACAACCTGGATCAGTACGCGGACCGCAAGGCGGACCTCCGTGTGGCGCTGAAGAAGCTGAATGAAGCAGCTCCGGAGTGGGTGCGGATCCTGAATGCGCTTGCCGGGGAGCCCACGTTCGACGAGTCGCGCAAGGAGGCGATCGAGTCATGCGAGGACCTGGCGGAGGACGCCAAGCGCCTGATGACGGAGCAGATCGACTACTTCAACCAGCACAAGGACGAGAAGGGCCAGGAACGCGCGGAGCCGAAATAATGCGCGCGCCGCGACACTCCGAGCGTGCCGATGTATCAGAACTGCGACTGAAGCGCTGCGAGCACGGTGCAAAGCTGCAGGCATGCGGCGCCGCGCCGTTCGTGCTACGCTCGGAAATTGGTGGCATCTGAACTCATACCTATTTTTCAGGAAGAATACCGAGCATTGCGGCCGCGGGCGCCGATGCCGCCCATCTCCGTGCGCTTTCGGCGATTCACGTCGCTGAACACCACCATCCGGCTGCGCGAAGGCCACGTATATGTGAGCCTCTCCGATCTGCTGGAAGGCGCGCCGGGGCCGGTGATCCGCGCTATCGCGCACATCCTGCTGGCCAAGCTCTACAAGAAGCCCATCGAGCCCGTGCACAACCATCGCTACAAGCGCTTCGCCTCGTCGGCAGCAGTCACGCGGCAGGCGGAGCTCATCCGCGGCACGCGCGGCAGCAAACGTTATACCGGTCCCGAGGGCCGCTTCTACCACCTGGAAGAGGTCTTCGATTCGCTGAACGAACGTTTCTTCTGCGGGCTGATGGGGCGGCCGGATCTGACCTGGAGCGAGCACATGGCCAAGCGCTCGCTGGGCCACTACGACGCGGCGCACAACACCATCGTGGTCAGCCGCGTCTTCGACCGGCCCTCAAGCCCGCGCTACGCCATCGAATACCTGCTGTACCACGAGATGCTGCACCTGAAGCATCCGGTACGGATGAACGGCCTGCGCCGCTGCGTGCACTCGCGCGAATTCAAGGCGGAGGAGCGGCAGTTTCCGCGCCTGAAGGAAGCGCTGGCGTTTTTGAAGCGGCTGTAGAGGAAACCCACCCCGTAAGGAAATTGACGTATAATGTAAGGAAGAAGTTGAATCATGCCCTTGAGCGCCGGCAATCCGTCCGCCACCACCGTTGAGGCCACTGTGACCTCAAAAGGGCAGGTAACATTGCCCAGGGAGTTGCGGAATCATCTGCGCATCCAAAAGGGCAGTAAGATCCGCTTCAGCATCTCGGATCGCGCCCCGGTCACAGTCGAGCCGGTGCTGTATGACCTGGAAGACTTGTGGAGAATGGCCGATCAAGGCGCCAAGCCCCAAACTCCCATGACTTTCGAAGAAATGAATGCTGGCAAGGTTCGGAGAAAGTGGTAATGCTCGCGGCCGATACCAACGTGTGGGCGCGGGCATATCTGAACGACGACGCCGTGCAGGCGGCCAAAGCGCGATCCGCTCTGGCGCAAGCTCGTTCCGAGGATGGTGTGTTTGTGCCTCTGCTTGTGCTTGCCGAGTTGTCCTGGGTGCTCCGTGGCCGATGGGAGCGGGAACGAGTCCTGAACACCATCGAGGGTCTGCTGCAGACGCGCGGTGTATCGGTCGAGTCTCCCGCCCTGGCACGGCGGGCTTTGGATGCTGCCCGCAAAGGCCGTGTGGGATTTGCCGATCACCTCATCGCGGAAGTCGCTTTGAAATTTGGAGCCAGTGAGATCATCACATTCGACAGGGACTTCGGACGCAAACAGCACGTTCGCCGGCTGAAATAGGCGCCGGTGCGATGTTTGTTTTGAGAAGATAAGGCCCATTATGAGGTTCAGATCTTGCGCTTCGCTTCTGTCTGTCGCGATCTCGCTCACGACTGTCACGGCCATGGCGAAAATTCTTCCGCAGAAACCTGTGCCACCGGTCGCATTCAACGGCGTTGGATACACTTCAGTTGTGGAAAGTAAGGGTTTTTCATACCCACATCAAGCCTTGGCGCCTTCTCGCCGGTACAACATCCAGGTCTGAGCCAACGGCTGGCCGTTTGGCCGGGAATTGTGTGCTTCGGCATCAATCCAGCCGCAGCCGCCACAGCGTATAAGTCAGGATCTCGTGACCCATGGGATCGCTGGCGTGCGAGCCTTCTTCCGTAGTCTCAATTCGCGGCCGCGGCGACGTGAGCACCTCGAGCCCGTGGGCCGCGCAGATGGCGTGGATGCGGAACATGTGCATCTCGTCGCTGACCACCACCAGCCGGCGCAAATGATTAGTGCGCGCGATGACCGCCAGGCGCTCCACCGACTGCGACGTACTGGTGCTCTCGGTCTCCGCAATGATGGCGGATTCCGGGACGCCCGCGCCCATCAGGTATTCCTGCCCCACGCCGCCCTCGGTGTATTCGTCGCCGCCCGGGCCGCCCAGTGTCACGATGAGCGGCGCAATGCCGCGGTCGAACAAACTGTGCGCATGATCGAGGCGCGCCCTGTACACCGGTGAGGGCTTGCCGTCGTATTCCGCTGCTCCAAAAACCACAATCGCATCCGCGGAAGCCGCCTGGTCCATCGACGCGTAGCGCTCGATCTGCGCACCAACCCACCAGCACCACGCCGTCAGCAGGGCCGCCACCAATGCCGCTCCCAGCAGCACCCGGCGCAGCCCGTGCCGCCGGCGGCGGGCAGCCTGCGGCGCTTGCATTGACAATCGCTTCGCGGATGCGGTCATACCGTCCCCTAGTGTTGCAGGACCATGACGATTTCGTGCGTGGGAATGGCTCCCTCGCGCAAAATCATCCAGCGTCCCGGACCCAGCGAGAGGTCGACAATCGTCGTTGGCAGCGCGCGCCCGGTGGGGCCTCCATCCACGATCAGCGGAATGCGGTCGCCGATCTGGTCGCGCACGCAGGCGGCGTTGGTGCACTCCGATGCGCCCTGGAGATTCGCTGCGGTGGCCGTAATCGGCAGGCCAAAGCGCTCCACCACGGACCGCGCGATGGGCGCATCCGGCACGCGCAGGGCTACGTTTCCGGTGTAGGCCGTGGAACGCAGCGGAAGCTTGGTGCCGGCGCGAATAATGATGGTCAACGGGCCGGGCCAGAATTTATCCGCCAGCCGGTCGAACGAAACATCGAGGTCGCGCGCCACGTCGTACGCCTGCGCCACGGAGGCAATCAGCAGCGAGAGCGGCTTGTGCTTCTGCCGGCTCTTGATCTGATAAATCTGCTCCACAGCATGCAGGTTTACCGGGTCCACCGCCAGGCCGTAGAAGGTGTCGGTAGGAATAGCAACCACGTTGCCTTTGCGCAGGCAGGAGACGATGTAATCGATCCGGTCCGGCTGAGGCTCGTCAGGATGGACGCGAAGAATCTCCGCAGACAAGAGACCTACCCCCGCAATGAGTCGTAAAGACGGAAGCTATCACAGCACCAGCAATGGTGCAAGCCGAGGCATCTCCGGCGAAGGCGCCCGGACAGGAACCGGCAGTCCACCCGGACGGACTAGAATCGGCTGGAGGATGACGGTTCACCGCGATGCCTGTTCGCATTGTACAGAGTAAGCAGAACGCCCGGCTAAAGGAACTGCGGCGTGCCCTTGCGCAGCCCGGACGGGAGGCGCGCGGTCTGGCCGGCATTGAAGGCCCGCACCTGCTGGATGAGGCCCTGCGCGCGGGTCTGCGCATCACGGCGGTGTTCCTGGCCCAGGAAGCGCATGATCCGCTGAAGGGGCTGGAGCTGCCGGCCGAGCTCGACGTGCTGATGGTTCCGCAGGCCATTCTCAATCCGGCCCTGGCCACGGAGACGCCGCAGCCGGTGGCCGCGCTGGTTGAAGTTCCCGATTGGACCTGGGCGCATGTTTTGCGCGGACGCGGCGCATGGCCGCCGCTCGTGGTGGTGCTGGCCGGCCTGCAGGACCCGGGCAATGTGGGCACCATCCTGCGCTCGGCTGAGGCGTTCGGCGCCACCGGCGTGGTCGCACTTCCCGGAACCGCCAGCGCATGGAACCCCAAAGCCGTACGCGCATCGGCGGGCAGCGTCTTTCGCCTGCCCCAGATTGCGGTGAGCGTGGATGAATGCTTCGCCACGCTGCGCGAGGCGGGGGCGCGCGTGCTGGCCACATCCAGCCATGCCGCCGAACCCAGCGATATGGTGTCCATGACCGGCGCCGTGGCGCTCGTCATCGGCAACGAGGGCAATGGCGTGCCCCCTCGCGTTGCCGCGCGGGCCGACGAGCGCATCACCGTCTGCTGCCCCGGCCCGGTGGAGAGCCTGAATGCGGCCGTGGCGGCCAGCGTCCTGCTCTACGAGGCATCGCGCCAGCGCTCCGAACAGAACAGCGGCGCGGGCGCTTTGCGGGGTTGCGCGCGATGAGCCTGTTCGACGGAGTGCCCGAATCTCCGCGCGTTTCGTCCAGGGGACCACTCCATGCAGGACCGGGAGCGCCGTTGGCTGAGCGCATGCGCCCGCGCACTCTGGACGACTATGTGGGGCAGGAGCACCTGCTCGGTCCCGGCAAGCCGCTGCGCGTGCAGATCGAGCGCGACGCACAAGGCACCGGAGAGCTGGGCTCCATGATCTTCTGGGGCCCTCCCGGCGTGGGCAAAACCACGCTCGCCAAGATCATTGCGGAAACCACGCAGGCCAGCTTCATTGAGTTCTCCGCCGTGCTCAGCGGCATCAAGGAGATCAAGCAGGTGATGGCCACCGCCGCGCAGGCCGCCGAGCTGCACTCGCGCACCATCCTCTTCGTCGATGAAATTCATCGCTTCAACAAGGCGCAGCAGGACGCGTTTCTGCCCTACGTGGAGCGCGGAACGATTCGCCTCATCGGCGCCACCACGGAGAATCCGTCCTTCGAGATCATCTCCGCGCTGCTCTCGCGCTGCCGCGTCTATGTGCTGCAACCGCTCGGCGAAGAGCAGATCGCGCGGCTTCTGCGCAAAGCGCTCGACGACAAAGAGCGCGGCCTGGGTGCAATGAATCTGACCGCCGATGAAGACGCGCTCAAGCTCATTGCTGACTACTCCAGCGGCGACTGCCGCGCCGCCTACAACACGCTGGAAGTGGCCGCGCAGCTCGCAGCCGAGGCTTCGTCGGTAGGTCCGGGCTCGCTAGGTCCGGGCTTGGTAGGTCCGGGCTCGCTAGGTCCGGGCTTGGTAGGTCCGGGCTCGCTAGGTCCGGGCTTGGTAGGTCCGGGCTCGGTAGGTCCGGGCTTGGTAGGTCCGGGCTCGGTAGGTCCGGGCTCGGTAGGTCCGGGCTCGGTAGGTCCGGGCTTGGTAGGTCCGGGCTTGCTAGGTCCGGGCTCGGTAGGTCCGGGCTCGCTAGGTCCGGGCTCGCTAGGTCCGGGCTCGCTAGGTCCGGGCTCGGTAGGTCCGGGCTCGGTAGGTCCGGGCTCGCTAGGTCCGGGCTCGCTAGGTCCGGGCTTTAGCCCGGACACAACCGCAACGGAAAAAGGCGGGGCTTTAGCCCCTGAGGCCACGGCGACCGGTCCCGAAACCGCTTTGAAGGGGCACGACTTGAGTCGTGCCGTAACGCAACCCGAAAACACCGGGGCTTTAGCCCCTGAGGCAAGCTCTGCCGGTCGCATCACAAAATCCATCGCCACCGACGCCGTCCAACAGCGCGTGCTGATGTACGACAAATCCGGCGAGGAGCACTACAACCTCATCTCCGCGCTGCACAAGAGCGTGCGCAACTCCGACCCCGACGCCGCGCTCTACTGGCTGGCGCGCATGTTCGCCGCGGGCGAGGACCCGCTCTACCTGGCGCGCCGCGTGGTGCGCATGGCGGTCGAGGACATCGGCCTGGCCGCGCCGGAGGCCTTGAACCTCTGCCTCAGCGCCAAGGAGGCCATCGATTTTCTGGGCTCGCCGGAAGGCGATCTCGCGCTGGCCGAAGCCGTCGTCTACCTCTGCCTCGCGCCCAAGTCGAACGCCGTCTACACGGCATACGGCGCAGTGCAGGCCGAAGTGGAGCACACGCGCCAGGAGCCTGTCCCGCTGCACTTGCGCAACGCGCCTACGCGCCTGATGAAGGAGCTCGGCTACAGCAAGGGCTACCAGTATGCGCACAACGAAGAGGACCGCGTAGCCGACATGGACTGCCTCCCCGACTCGCTCAAAGGCCGCAGCTACTACCAGCCCACGCAGGAAGGCCGCGAAAAGCAGTTAGCCGCGCGCATGGAAGAGATACGGAGAATCCGAAGTGGCAAGCGCTCAGGCTTGTGAGCGTACGCTCGACCCGAACGCTTCCGAGACTCGGACGCTCAAATCTCCAGCAGCCGCAGCAACTCTTCGACGCTCATCCGGTGATGCGCAGCGATTCGTTTCAAAATGGCCGACAGCGTGCCAACCTTGATCGGCGAGTGACCGGGAATAACTTCGTGGTATTCGCCGTCTTGCTGCGTGGTCACGCGTATGTGCGAACCCGTCTGACGCGCGATCTCGTAGCCCAGCACACGAAGGGCCTTTGCCAACCGCAGTCCATCTACGTCACGCGGCAGCTTCACTGGAGAGGACTTCCTCGCGCACAAAATGCAGGCGGATCAGCTTCGGCAAGGAAGCGTCCTCATCGAAGTAGCAGCGGACTGCATCGCGCACCATGGCGCGCAATTCCTCGAGCGTCTCGCCTTGAGTATCGATGCCGTACCCGAGCGCGGAAGCCGTGAACCCACCATCGACCTCGTCTTCGCGAACCTCAAAGATGATTTCGTTCATCTGAGCCTAACCTGCCTCTTAGCGTCTGATGCTAACACGACATTCTCCCACGGATTCGCCACCCGCCTCGTCATGTCGTCGAACCGCTCCCCGTTCCCCGGGGGCGGGCAGCCCACCCTGAACACCGGCCTTAGGAACCGTTCCCGACGATTTTACGAGCGCGTGTTCTGCCCATCCCTTCGCGAGCAAGCCGCGCCGCTTCGTTCATTCGCTCAATGGATGCAATCTTCTCCGGCCAAGTGCGCGATTTCAGATATGCCCGCATGGATGCCTTGGCGCGTGCGTTGAACGCGGTCTTTGCCTCGTCGATTCTGAGCGCATCTTGTGTCATAATGCTTCGCCCTTGGCTACCTGCTCCCACGGATTCACAACCGACGCCGCAATATCCTCGAAGTGCTTCACGTTGCGCGTCGCCAAGGTGGCGCGCGACGCCAGCGCGATGCCGGCAATCATGGTGTCACGCGGATCGCGAGGGCGCCCTGCTTTTTGAAGCGCGGCTGCCAGGCTGGCGGCGTGCTGGGCAGCGGCCGCGTCAAAGACCGCGACCCTCGATTGGATTGTATCGGTGAGCAGGCGTTCGAACAGTAGACTTATCGCCGTCTGACGCTTCCCCGTTGGCATGATCAAAAGACCCAGGCGAATTTCGAAAACATTCACCGAGGTCGTCCAGATCGAGGTCCGTGGCTGGCGGTCAAGCCACTCGACGACCTGTGGATCCGGAGTCGCAAGCATCAACGCCGAGAGCACATTCGTATCGAGCAGGATCATGGCTCGAAATCCGGTACTTCAAGGGTGTAACCGCGAAGCTCCGGGATCTGTTCCCCCTCTTTGAGCCCGATGCCGCGAAACATGTTGGCAATTTCGGTGCCAAGGCCCACTGACGGAGTTTCATCCTCCCGCAGCGCGTTGCACAGAATCTCGCGCGCTTCGGCCTCCATGCTGCGGCCATGCCGCTTAGCGCGCCGCTGCAGGTGAGTCTTGAGCCGGTCGTCGAGTTTGCGAACCAGAATCTGCGCCACGGATCACCTCCTCTGCTATCATGATAGCACTTATCGGCGGAGCGTGGCGACAAAGCACCAGGCAAATCCCGAATATCATTGAGCTCGAAGCAATGACTCCCTCGACCTCCACATCCGGCGCCTTCAGCGTGGTCCTTCCCACGCTCGCAGCCCTTCTCTTCCTGGCCGCGCTCGTGGCACTCCTCACGTGCCTGGCGCTTCTCTTCCCCAGCCCCATCTGGATGCCCATGTGGAATCTCAATCCCGACGCGTACGAGACCTTCCATCGTCTCGGCCGCATCGCGGAACTCGCTCTCTTCTGCCTCGCCTGCATTTCGGCGGCAGCTGCCGCCGGTCTTCTCCGGCGCAAACGATGGGCCTGGTGGATCGCGCTCGTCATGTTCGCCATAAACGGCGCCGGCGATATCGTCAGCGTGCTCCGCACTCACCAACTAATCCGCTTCGGTTCAGGCGTCCTCATCGCCGCCGGGTTCATCTTCCTCTTGGTCCTTCCGCCGGTCCGCCGTTCCCTGCCTTGATCGGGACTGGGAGCAGTTAAACTTATATAGTTCAGTCGATTAAGCTCCAAAATAGCCATTTTCCCGAAATCTAGCCATTTTCTTCCAAACCAGCCAGCTGGGTGCACCGTCCTGGCTCGCATTTCCTCACAACTACGCCATCCTGTAGCGCTGCCATCGTGTAGCGCCGCCTGCCGGTCGCCTGTGGCGCAGCCTGCCCTTAGCGAAGTCGAAGGGTTCTCGTCAGCGCTTAGCTGGCTCGGCCAGGGCGGGAGGGGATAGTCACGACCCCGCCAGCTGCCGTTTGCACCATTCCTGGTGCATGCTGTCAAGCCCCACTGTCTGTGGAAAACACATAGAAAGGCGCATGGATATTGAGAAAAAGATAGTTGGCCAAATATGCAGTCTTAATATCTTCACGTGCTAATCTATATACAGTAGTTCGAAACACGCCCGCGATCCATCGCGGGCGTTTTCATTTTCGGGCTTTGGAGAGGAGAACACCAATGTCCGCCGACCATAGCGGCCCCGGTCCGAAAACCGCCCCAAATCACTGCAGTTTTAGCACGTATCCTGAACAATCCATTAGACATCGCCGTTTTATTTTTCGCGCACTTTCGATCACCCCGGCGTCGCCCGGTCTCTCGTTCCCTTGTTCTCTAGTTCCCTGCTTTTCCGGTCCCTGTTTTACTGCACTTCTGGCGCGTATCCTCAACAATCCATTCGACATCGCCGTTTTTATTTTCGCGCTTTTCCGCCCCGCGGCCGTGCGTACCTCGTCAGCACCGGCTTGCTGGCCATCGCCGCGCTTAATCCACCGCAGGCCCCGACACCTGCAACCTGCCTTTACTCCGCTCCCAGCTCCCGCACGATGGCCACGCTCGCCGACGCGCCCAGCCGGCTGGCTCCCGCCTCCAGCATGGCGCGCGCATCGGCCAGGGTGCGGATGCCGCCGCTTGCCTTCAGGCCGCAGCGCCCGCCGGCCACTCCGCGCAGCAGCGCCACGTCGGTTGCCGTGGCTCCGCCGGTGGAGAACCCGGTCGATGTCTTTAAGTAGTCCGCTCCCGCCTGGATGGCGATCTCCGCTCCGCGCAGCTTCTCCTCCACGTTCAGCAGGCACGTCTCCAGGATCACTTTCAGAATTGCGCCGTGATGGTGCGCCACGGTTGCCGTGGTGTGGATGGTGCGATGAACGGCGTTGTGATTGCCGCTCTTCAACTGCCCCACGGGAATCACCATGTCCAGTTCCTTTGCGCCCAGCCGCGTCAGCGCCGCCGCCTCCTGCCGCATCGTCGAATCGAGCGACGCCCCCAGCGGAAACCCTATGACCACGCCTACCGGAACTCCTGTGCCCGCCAGCAGGGAGACAGCTGTGGGCACCCACATCGGGTTCACCATGGCGCACGCAAACCGATAGCGCGCCGCTTCGTCGCACAGGGTCTCCACCTGCTCCTGGGTCGCCTCGGCTTTCAGCAGTGTGTGGTCGATCACCTCGGCCAGCGTCTGCCAGCCCGCCAGCGCATTCGCAGCAAATGCCGCAGCATCCCAGGTTCCATGATCGAACTCCAGATCGGTCTCTGGAATGTGCGTCTGTGTCGCCATGCTCGTACTCCTTTTCTCGCTTCGGGACGCGGTTTCACCCACGTCCGGGGAACGAGTATAGACCTTATCGGCGCCGTTGCCATCCACCGCGCCGTCCTATTGGACGCCCAAAAAGTTGTAGACGATATCCGTTCCCCGGAATTCAGCTGGTGGTATCAATGTCCATCCGCTCAATCAGCCCCCCGCGCAGCGTGTACACGTGCCGCACCATGGTATCCGCAAGCAACTTCCCTTCCCGGTCCCGCACCACTTGATGCACTTCGACCGCCATCCTGCCATCGGCTTCCTGCCGGATGGCCACTGGCTCCACATGCGGATCCAGCACCGCCCACTGCCGCGTCCAGTAGTCGCGCACGCCTTCGTGTCCATGGACGTAACCGCCTTCCCATCCGTTCGGCCACGCCACGTCCGGCTGCATAAGAGCAAGCACAGCGTCGAGACGCCGCGCATTGAAGTCGCGATAAGCAGCTTTGAGGAGTTCTATGGCTTCGTCCACGGGCTTTTACTCCGGGTGATCCGGGGTCATCAGGCAGATGTCCGGCAGATTGCGATAGCGTTCCGCATAATCCATTCCGTACCCGATCACAAATAAATTTGGAATAGAGAATCCCACATAGTCCGCATCGATTTTCTCAATGCGCCGCGAGGGTTTGTCCAGCAGCGCTGCGATGCGCAGCGTTCTTGGCCGCTGCGCCAGGATGATCTTGCGCAGGTACGAGAGCGTCAGGCCAGTGTCCAGGATGTCCTCGACGATGAGCACGTTCTTGCCTTCCACGCTCTCGTCCAGGTCCTTGATCAGCTTCACTGCGCCCGATGTCCGCTGTCCCTTTCCGTAGCTGGAAACGGCCACAAAGTCGAAGGTTGCGTCCACCTGCACGGTGCGCGATAGGTCCGCCAAAAACGGCGCGGCGCCCTTCAGCACCCCCACCATGACAAGCTTTTCGCCCTTCAAGTCGCGGGTGATCTCCGCGCCCATTTCGGCAACGCGTGCGGCAATCTGCTCCCGCGTGTACAGAACCTGCAATCCCTGGTAAGTGCTTGTCGCCATGGTGACAGTATCGCCCGAACCCCACCGGGATGCGATATCGCACCTGTGAAAAAAGCGGCACTTGCGTTCCGCGCGCATCTTTCATACGCGGTTCGCGTCTATACTTGAAGCTGCGATGTACCCCTACCTCCATCTGCACCTCGGCTCCTTTTCCAAAGACATTCCTACCTTCGGCCTCATGCTCTGGGTGGCCGCGGTTACCGCCGGGCTGGTGATGGAGCGCAACTTCCGCCGCTTCAAGATCGACGCCGACGCCGTGGGCATGGTGGCCATTACAGTCATTGCCGGCATTATCGGCGCCAAGCTGTGGCATGTGCTCGATACGCCCTCGGAGTTCCGGCAAGAGGGTTGGCGGGTGCTGTGGGACACGGGCGGCTTTGCCTGGTTCGGCGGGCTTCTTTTCGGCATTACCGCGCTGATTGTGCAAGGCTTGCGCGCCAAAATCGGGGCTCTGCGCACGCTGGACCTGGCTGCCCCCGCCGCCGCCATGGGCTACGGCATCGGCCGCATCGGCTGCTTCCTCTCCGGCGACGGCTGCTATGGCATCCCCACCAAGCTGCCCTGGGGCATAGCCTTCCCCCACGGCATTGAGCCCATCTACGTGCCCGTTCACCCCACGCCGCTTTACGAGATGGCTGGCGGCATCCTCATCGGTCTCTGGCTGTGGGGGCGTGGCAGCAAGCCGCGCCCGCTCGGCGGCATCCTTGGCGAGTACCTGATCCTCACCGGAACAGCTCGTTTTCTGGTTGAATTTCTGCGGCGTAACCCGAAGGTTCTGTGGGACTTGTCCAACGCGCAACTGGCCAGCGCCGGCTGCATCCTGGCGGGAATTGCCTTGCTGGTCTGGGTGGCCAAGCGCCGGCCGGCGGGTGAGGAACAAACCGTCCTGGCGGTTCAGAAGACGGCATAAACGCGGCTCAGACCGCTTCCCACGGATTGATCCGCTTGATCCCGCAGTGCTCGAAGTCCTTTACGTTGCGCGTTGCCAGCGCCGCGCCATGAACCAACGCAGACCGGCAATCAGCGCGTCCATCTCGTCAATTGGCTTCCCGATGGATCTGCGAACGCGAAGGACATTGCCGTAGGCTTGCGCTTCCGCGCGGCGGAATGACAGGATTCTGCGATCGAACTGCCTCAAAAACATCTCCTCGATCTTCGCTCGCAATTGCTCCTGCCGCCTCCCGGCTGGCATCAGTTCAAGCCCTGTATACGCTTCGGCGGCAACAATGCTGGATGTCCACAAATCCTCTTCCGGTTGGGCATCGACCCACGCCAAAACGCACCGATCGGGCTGTTCAACCATGACCTCGGAAACTACGTTCGTGTCCAGGAGAGTCATTCAAACGTCGGAATGGTACGGTGGGACTTTCTTCTTGGTGGAATTGGTAGTTCGACGCCGCCCAATGGAGCAAATAGCTCATGAATCGCAGTTCCCAGCCCCGATGGCTTGGATTCCCTCGTCAGGTCGCTGCCTTCATCGGACCGCGAGACGTGTCCGCGCTCCGGAATTTCGAGCTCAACACCACCTAATTTGGCAAACCTTCTGTGAATCGCCGAAGCCAAACCGCCTTCCTGGCCCAGATTAGTCCATTCCTCGTTGGCCAGCGCCCGCAGGGCTTCCCGCGCCTCGGCCTCCATCGACCGCCCGTTCAGCGCCGCCCGTACCTGCAGCTTTCGCTTTGTATCCTCGTCAATGTTCCGAATCGTAATCGTCGCCATATTCGCATTTCATGCAAGCATTGCTGTCAACGCAAGCAATGCTTGCATTTATCCGCCATGCACACTTTTCCTGACTCCGCTAACTAACTCCGCCAACTCCGCTCCTCGCCATAGTATCCTTCAAAATCAGATCACCGGAACCCAAGTTTCCTCAGCGCAACGCGCATTTTTCCGGGACATGCCCGATCCGTTCCTTTCCATCCACCCTGCTTCAAGAGGATTCTCCGCTATGCCTGAATTGAACCTGCGCCGCACTTCTGTTGCCTTTGCCGCCTTCCTCATCGCCGCCGTGACCGTTCCGCTGTTTGCGGCTCCGCCCGACACAGCCGCGGAAACCAGCCGCCGCGGCTATTACCGCGATCCTGCCGTTGCCGGCGACACCGTCGTCTTCAACTCCGAGGGCGACCTTTGGACTGTCAGCATTCAGGGCGGCGTGGCGCACCGGCTCACCTCTTCGCCGGGTCGCGAAGCCAACCCGATGGTCTCGCCCGACGGAAAGACCATCGCCTTTCTCGCCGACTACGAAGGGCCGGCCGAGGTCTACACCATGCCGATTGAAGGCGGCCTGCCGGAGCGCCGCACGTGGGAAGGCGACGTGGCGCCCGCCGGCTGGGCACCCGATGGCCGCCTGATGATCGCCACCCAGCGCTACTCCACGCTGCCCGGCGACAAGCTCGTTCTCATCGATTCCACCGGCAAGCGCGACATTGTTCCCCTGGCCGAAGCGGCGGAGGGCGCCTGGGGCACGAACGGCCACACTCTTTTCTTCACCCGCTGGAGCAAGCAGTGGAGCGAGACCAAGCGCTACAAGGGCGGCTGGGCCGAGAACCTGTGGCGCTTTGACGGCACGCACGAAGCCGAACCCTTGACCGCCGACTACGATGGGACCTCTGCGCATCCCATGGTCTCGAACGGCCGCATCTACTTTCTCTCTGACCGCGACGGCATCATGAACGTCTGGTCAATGAATGAGGATGGCAAGGACTTGAAAGAGGAGAGCCATCAGAAACTTTTCGACGTGGAGTCCGCCGCCATCTCCGGCGGCCGCATCATCTATGCCTCCGCCGGCGATCTCTGGCTTCTCGACCCGGCCGGCGGACACGAGGATAAAGTCCCGGTTACGCTCGAGTCCGACTTCGACCAGATGCGCGAGCACTGGGTGAAGAAGCCCATGGACTATCTCACCGCCGTCCACATCTCGCCGGATGGCTCCAGCGCTGTGTTCACCGCGCGTGGCGAGGTCTTCACCATGCCCGCCAAAACCGGCCGCATCGTGAAGGTTGCGTCCGACTCCTCCGTCCGTTTCCGCGAAGGACGCTTCCTGCCTGACGGCAAATCCATCCTTGCGCTCTCTACCCAATCCGGCGAGGCCGAGTTTTGGAAGTTCCCTGCCAATGGCGTGGGCAGCCCGGAGCAGTGGACCAACGACGCCAAGGTCCTGCGCTGGGACGGCATTGTCTCGCCCGACGGGCGCTGGCTGGCGCATATCAATAAGGACCAGGAACTCTGGCTTTACGACATCAAGGGCGGCCAGGATAAGAAGATTGAACAATCGAAGAACCGCGGATCCTGGAATCGCCGCATTGCACAATCCATGAACGGAGACTTCGGTGATCTCCGCTGGTCGCCCGACTCGAAGTGGCTGGCCTACTCGGAAACTGCCGACAACTCCTTCCAGCAGATCAAGCTCCTCAACGTTGACACCGCCGCCGTCCAGACGGTCACCGACGACCGCTTTAACTCTGGCAGCCCGGAGTGGAGCTCCGACGGCAAGTGGCTCTACTTCCTCTCCGACCGCTCGCTCAAGACTACGATCTCCGGGCCCTGGGGACCGCGCGAGCCGGAGCCGCACTTCGACAAGCCGGTGAAGATTTACCAGCTTGCCCTCACCGACGGCTTGCGCTCGCCGTTCCTGCCTGCCGATGAACTGCATCCGGATAAGAAGGACGAAAAGAAGGACGAAAAGCCCGCTGAAACCAAGCCCGACAATAAGCCCGGCGACAAGAAGGAAACCAAGCCAGCCGAGAAGAAGCCCGCGGACAACAGCGCCTCTGCGAAATCCGAAGAAAAGAAGCCGGACGAAGGCAAGCCCGAAGAGAAGAAGCCGCCGGAGGTCAAGATCGAACTGGCCGGCCTCGCAGATCGGGTCACAGAAATCCCGGTGCCCGCCGGCAACTACGGCAACCTGCAGGCTTCGGAAAAGCGCCTCTGCTGGCTCAATTCCGCAGACGACATGGGCGAGCATCTTGCGCTCCAATGCCTCGACATCGCCAACAAGGGCGATGAGCCTGAGACCGTGATGGGCGACGTGCGCGGCTACGAGATCTCCGCCGACCGGAAGAAAGTGCTGGTCACCAAAAAGGAACAGTTCTACATCTTCGACTCCGACGTGAAGAGCCCGGACGCCAAGGCACAGGGCAAGGCCGAGATCAATCTCTCCCGCTGGACCATTACCACTAACCCGCGCCAGGAATACCACGGCATCTTCCTCGACGCGTGGCGCCTGGAGCGCGATTACTTCTACGACCGCAACATGCACGGAGTGGACTGGCCCGCGATGCGCGATCGCTACCTTCCGCTGGTCGATCGCGTGGCCGACCGCGACGAGCTCAACGATGTGATTGCGCAGATGGTGAGCGAGCTTTCCGCCCTGCACACCTTCGTCCGCGGCGGCGATGCACGCGAGCCCGAAGACCATGTTGACCTGGCAACCTTTGGCGCGCAATTGCGGCGTGACGACAAGGCCGGCGGCCTGGTGGTGGAGCACATTTACGCGCATGATCCGGACCTTCCCGACCAGGCCCCGCCGTTGGCGCGGCCCGACTCCCTGGTGAAGGAAGGCGAGGTCATTACTTCCATCGACGGCGTGGCCGCCCTCAGCGTGCCGGACGAAGGCGAGCTGCTGCGCGGCAAGGCCGGCGAGCAAGTGTTGATCCACGTGAAGAACGACAAGGGCGATGCGGCTGCGGCCGGCGGCCGCGACGTGCTGGTGAAGCCCATCAGCTTCCGCCAGGACACGCAGCTTCGCTACGCCGAATGGGAATACACGCGCCGCGCTGCCGTCGACAAGGAATCCAACCATAGCATCGGCTACGTCCACCTGCGCGCCATGAGCTCGGGCGACATCGACCAGTGGGCGCGCGACTTCTACCCCGTCTTCGACCGCCAGGGGCTCATCATCGACGTTCGCCACAATCACGGCGGCAACATCGATTCATGGCTGCTTTCCAAGCTCATCCGCCAGGCCTGGTTCTACTTCCAGCCGCGCGTCGGCAACCCCTCCTGGAATATGCAGTACGCTTTCCGCGGCCACATCGTGGTGCTCTGCGACCACGAAACCGCCTCCGACGGCGAGGCGTTCAGCGAGGGATTCCGGCGCCTCAAGCTGGGCAAGGTCATCGGCATGCGCACCTGGGGCGGGGAGATCTGGCTCTCCGGCTCCAACGTCCAGGCCGATAACGGCGTGGCCACCGCGGCGGAAACCGGTGTCTACGCGGACGGCAAGTGGCTCATTGAGGGCCACGGCGTCGAGCCCGACATGGTCGTCGATAACCTGCCCCACGACGCGTTCTCCGGCGACGACGCGCAGCTTGAGGCCGCACTGAAGGAACTTGGCGAGGAGATCAAGGCTGACCCCAGGCCCGTCCCCGCGCCGCCGCAGCACCCTGACAAGTCATTTAAGTTCCAGCAATGAACTTTCCCTCGATGGCGACTCATCCTTCGCACAGGATTCCCGTGCGAAGGATGGCGCGCCTGGTAACTCTGGCTTAGACAACTGTTGCCGCTGCCGGGTAATGCGCTTTCCGAATTGGATTAAAGGGTTCTCTATCATGTGAAAGGCACCTACGGACACCGCGCCGGTTAATAAGATCACCAGTGCAATGCGCAGCGGGTGCCACACGTGTGGAAGATATCGATAAATCAAGAAAATCACAGGTACGTGCAGCAGATAGATGCCGTACGAGTACTTAGCGATCTGATGTGCCGGCCGGACAATCCCGCGTGCCTGAATATCCGGGAAGAAGGCGACACTGATGCCCATTAACATGCAGATGCATCCGTCGACAGAAGCGGCCTGCCAGGTTTCCATGTCATAACCTCCCAGTAGCGACACGGGAACAGCAAAAAGGATGAGCACCCATATTGGCCATATCCAACTGGGTAATGAGCGGCGATGGGGCAACTTATCTCGATAAGCGATAAGTTGATACGCGATCATGCCCCCGAAGAACATGGGAGGGAATACCAGCCAGTGGGCGTGCCGGACATTCAGCGCGGTGCATGCAACCGCAAGGCACGTGGTGGCGAACCAAATGATGATGGAGACAAGAGGGTTCTTCCACCGATCGACGATAAAGAAGAGAAATGGCAGGATGAGATACATCTGAATTTCCCATGGCAGGCTCCACAGCGGGCCCAGAACACCATAGGAGAACGGACCATGAACGACATCATGAACCAGCAGAAAGTTGGCAATCACCCATTTCGGAGGCAGCGAAGAAACACTGCCGAATTGAAAGTCAGTCAAGTGTGTGGATAAGGCGATTACGATGGCAACCCAGCAAAGGGGATAAATACGAAACGCCCGCCGAACATAGAAACTACTTACCTTGTGCTGCGCAGGAGAACGGCTGAGCGAAAGCATCAGCACCAGAAAGGTATGCACAAAGAAGAACGCTACCCCGGTCGTTCCCAGGGCAAATGCGGCATTGGCAAATGTATTACTTACCGTCCAATATCCGAAGGGCACACTATGTTGCCATACGTGTGACGAGAATACGGAGAGGACGGCAAACGAACGCAGAATGTCCAGATTCGCGGAGTTGTCCTTCATCATGGGCCCGGTGATGCAGTTGTATTTAGGGGGGTGGCTTTATTGTATACCCTATGCCCCGATTGTAACCGTGAGGAACTTGGCTGCGCATCAGTAAAGAACAAGCGCCCCCTCCCGCCAGACCAGGAAGGTCTTCAGGGAGGGGGCGTTTTGCGTTGCATGCCGAACGGGTGTGACCCCACTCAGCTATCTAGAATTCCAGCCGCAGCGATCCCTGCAGAACGCGAGCAGCCTGATCGCTTCCGTTCGGAACCACTGTGCCTGGGATGACGCCGAACTCATCCGGCGGGTTGATCAGGTCCATATTGTTCTGGAAGACCGGCGCCTGGAAGTTGGGATGGTTGAAAGCATTGAAGGCGTCGACGCGGAACTTGAGGTTGACTCCCTCCCCCGGGTAGATCGGAAAGGTCTTGCCCAACCCGAGATCGAGGTCGAAGAAACCGGGACCGCGCAGGTTATTGCGCGCGCCCATCTGGAAGCCCACCGGAGCCGTGTACTGGTTAAAGGCCAGTTGAGGATCCTTGAACGCGTAAACCTGGCCGTTCTGCACGTTCACGTGGGTCTTCAGCGGCGCCAGGCTACCGGTCAGAATCGCGGGATCTTCGTTCGAGTAGCTCATCAGGAAGGCCACCGAGTTCGCCATGAACGGACTGCCGGTGTGCCAGATCGGCAAACCGCTCGTCTCCCATCCGCCAATCACCTCGTCGGCCCATCGCGGCATGTTGGCGCCAAAATCGCGTCCCCTGCCGAATGGCAACTGGTAGAGGAAGTTCCCGTTCAGGTACTCGGTTACGTCGAAGTCCGAGTTGCCGCGGCACAGGCGCGGCCGCAGGACATCGCAGATGAAGCCGTACCCGGTGTAGGCATACGAGTTGGCAATCTGCGAGACGTTGTCGATGGAGTGCGACCAGGTGTAGTTCACATCGAACTGCAGGCCCTGGCTGAGGTTCTTGTGCAGCGTGACCAGCAAACCGTTGTAGGAGGAGAAGCCCATGTCGGTGAAGAACGTATTCTCAGAAAGCTGCGCGGCCATGCCGACATTGGAGGGCAGCAATCCGGAATTCGACATCAGCTCGACAGTGTCTGCGACGTCGCCGCGCGCAGGATACGGCGCCAGGTTAGCCGCAATGAAGCCGGTGTTTGTCTGGCCGGTCCCGTTTCCATTCAGCACGTTCTCAAACCACGGCTGCGGTGGGGCGGTTGAGGGGTCGGCGTTGGGGTTCTGGCGCAACCAGGTGGTCAGATTGGCATTGGCCTGGCTCAGCTCCTGCCCTGAGACCTTGTCCGGGAAGTCGATCAGTTGCTCGGCATCGGCCTGGGCCAGCAAACGGCGTCCCAGGCGGCCCACGTAACCCATCTTGAAGAGGAAACCGCCCTTCAACTCCTCCTGAATGCCGAAGTTGTACATGATGTTGTACGGCGTGGGCAGCACGCGGTCCACTGAGATGTTGAATGCGCCGCCATTCGCCAGGCCGCAAGGCCCGGGTACGCCCCCGCAGTTCGGATCTTCGGGGCCTACAAACGGTACATCGGGCTTGGTGATTGTGGGCGCGGATGGGAGCGGCGGTGTAGAAGCCAGACCGGTAAATCGTGGATTCTGCAGCAGCGAATTATATGCCGGGCCATGGGCTGCACTGCCGCCCACACCGTAATTCTTCGTCCCGGAACTCTGGAACAGATAGGAGTACGTTGCTTCCTCCTGCAGAATCGCGTTGATGACTGTCTCGTCATAGACGAGTCCGCCGCCGCCGCTGATCACAAGCTTGAGCGTCCTTGGCGGCCGTTATCCATCGCCCAACGACTTTACCGGCGATACTATGGAATTTCGGGCATGAACCCTGCACAATGGCCAAGTAGTTCTTTCTCTCTTCCATGGCTGCGGCAGGGGAGCCACCCCATTTGCTCCCACACGCGGCGCGTCATCTAATCGAAGCAAAGAAGAAGGGAGCGCCACTCCATGGACAACCAGTCCGCCTTGCGCCAGCAGCTCATCGAAACCCTCAAAGGCAGCAACGCCCACACTGACTTCGCTGAGGGCATCAAGGACTTCCCTGCCGAGCTGCGCGGCAAGCGTCCCAAGGGCTCGCCCCACTCCCCGTGGGAGCTGCTGGAACACATGCGCATCGCCCAGTGGGACATCCTCGAGTTCTCCCGCGACTCCAGCCACGTCTCCCCGTCCTTCCCTGATGGCTACTGGCCCTCCGAGCCCGAGCCTCCCGACGACAAGGCGTGGGATCGCAGCATCAACAGCTTCTGCAGCGACCTGCGGTCCTTTTGCGCCCTCATCGCCGACGAGGCCGCCGACCTTTTGGCCCAGATTCCGCACGGCTCCGGCCAGACCATCCTCCGCGAAGCGCTCGTCGCCGCCGACCACAACAGCTATCACCTGGGCCAGCTCCTGCTCCTCCGCCGCATCCTCGGTGCCTGGGACGTCGCCGCGTAGAATCCGGTAGGAGGTGCCCCCTTGGTTCCTTGTACTCCGAGTCCAGCAACTTCCGGACGCTGTCCGTGTTCCAAATCATGAAGCCTGTTCTAGCCTTTGGCAGCCGCTTCCGGCGCGGAAGGCGCCGTAACCAGAAGAAATATCGACCCTCCCCCTGTTCTGGACTCCGGTCCCCCGTATGGCAGGCGGTTGCGTACGATCAAGGAGATACCTTTATGCGACTGTTCCGTTCTGTCCGCTGGCTGCTGTTGGCGCTTCTGCTCCCCCTCATTCCCGCTTCCCAGGCTCGTGCCGGCGTCTTCATCAGTGTCGGCTTTGCGCCCCCTGTTCTCCCGGTTTACGTGCAGCCGCAGTGCCCCGAGGCTGGCTACATGTGGACCCCCGGCTACTGGGGCTACGGTGATGACGGCTACTACTGGGTTCCCGGCGCATGGGTGCCGGCGCCGTATTACGGCGCCCTGTGGACCCCGCCCTACTGGGGCTGGCAAGGCGGCCTTTACGTCTTCCATACCGGCTACTGGGGCCCGCACGTCGGCTATTACGGCGGCGTCAACTATGGCTTCGGCTACATGGGGATCGGCTTCGTCGGCGGCGCCTGGCATGGGCGTGAATTTGCTTACAACACCGCCGTCATGCACGTGAACGAGAGGGTCATCCACAACACCTACATCGATCGCACAGTGGTGGAGCACAACACCGTGATACGCGACAGCCGGGTGGCTTACAGCGGCGGTCCCGGCGGCATCAATCACGCGCCCACGGCGGAAGAGCGCACGTTCACGCACGAGCAGCACACGGCGCCCACCGGCGTGCAGCAGGCACACATCCAGGCCGCGCGCTCTGATCACTCCAACTACTTCAACGCCAACCACGGCCAGCCGCAGCATGCAGCGTTTGAGCGGCCCATGACGTCGGCCGGCGTGAACACCCACGCCTCTGCCGGAGTGCAGGGCAGGCCCGGCGGATTCAACGCCAACGCGAACGCCAATTCGCGGACGCAGTATCGTCCGGCGCAACCGCAGAGTCAGCCCCGCCTGTCGCAGCAGCAGAATGGATACCGGCCCAACGGCCAGGGGAGCAATCGGCCGCAGCCGCAGACTCAGTACCGTCCGCAGCAGCAACCGCAGAGCCATGCGCAGCAGCAGACTCAGTACCGTCCGCAGCAGCAGCCGCAGAGCCATGCGCCGCAGCAGGAACCGCGGCCTCAGACTCAGCAGCGTCCCCAGTCGCGTCCGCAATCAAAGCCAGATCCTCGCGAGGGATCGCATCCCGGCGGGCCCAAGGGGCGGTAGCGGTTCGTAGTTCACAGTTCGTAATCTGTAGCGATTCGGCCCACGGCAGCCTGGTGGGCCGTTCTGTTCCAGGCGGAAATTTACGGGAAAAAAATAAAAACGGCGATGTCTTATGGACTCATGTTTTTACGCACTCAAAGGCAAAAAGTGCCTGAAATGCCCGGTCGAGTGTGGCTTCTCACCTTCAAGAGACGATGTGACTGGCTGGTTGCGGCTTCTCTGCCCGGCGCTTTTCGGTTCAGCGAGAAAATGGAAGAAGGGATAGACTAAAAACAACAGCCAAAGAATGTCCGGCTGCGTCGCCGCCCATCCGCCGTTGCTGGCTTCCCGCCGCTTCCCAGCTGATTTCCTGCGGAATGACAGAAAGAAAGGCATGGGCAACATTAAACAGATTCCCGCCTCTGCGCCTGCGACGCATGATTCTTGTGTGCGGCCGTCACCTAAATCATCAGGGAAGTTTTGTCTTCAGGAGGTTCCTATGCAAGAGAATGCTCTCGCCGAAAAGGCCACGCAAGATGCGCCCCAGGACACGAATCTGTGGCAGGACAAGCATCTGCGGCCATCCGACGACAGGTTTGTGAAGAAGAATCCAGAGCATGTCAGGATGATCGGCAAGCAGCCATCGCCGGCTGTTGTCCAAATGGGACGCACGCAAAGCGAGTCAGGCATGGTGTGGACTACCGCCATCTTTATGGCCATCTTCCATCTGGGCCTTGTTGCCGCGCTGTTCTTCTTCAGCTGGACCAACCTGATTGTCGCGGCAGTCCTTTATATTCTCGCGGTCAACTGCGGTATCGGCATGGGCTATCATCGCCTGCTGGTGCATCGCGGCTACCAGGTGCCGAAATTTGTCGAATACTTCCTCACGGTCTGCGGCACCCTGGCGCTGGAAGGCGGTCCCATTGCCTGGGTGGCGACGCATCGCATCCATCATCAGCACAGCGACCACCCCGGCGATCCGCACACTCCGCAGGAGGGCACCTGGTGGGCGCACATGGGATGGATCATCACCGGCCGCGCGCTCAATACAGAGACTGACGCCCTGGCGCATTACGCACCCGATCTCGCCAAGGACCGCGTGCAGGTGTGGTTGAGCAAATATCATTGGATTCCGCTGACGCTGGTGGGGATTGGGTTGCTGCTGGCGGGGACACTTGTCGGGGGCATCAAGGGTGGAATTGGCCTGTTCCTGTGGGGCACATTCCTGCGCGTTACCCTTGGTCTCCATGCCACGTGGCTGGTGAACTCCGCGACCCACATCCACGGCGGGCGGCGCTTTGAAACCCGGGACGAATCTCGCAACAGCTGGTGGGTGGCGCTGCTTACCGGGGGCGAGGGTTGGCATAACAATCACCACGCGAACCCGGTTTCAGCCCGGCATGGCCTTGCGTGGTATGAGTTCGACCCCAATTATTACGGCATCTGGCTGCTGAAGAAGATTGGACTCGCGAAGCAAATCCGGATCGCGAAGTTCACGCGGCGGGAGCCGGACCAGAAGACGCGAACGACTCACATGACAATTTCTCGATGACTTCTTGTCGCGGTGCTGGTGGGCCGAAGGGGCGGTAGCAGTTCGTATTCACGGTTCTTAGAATGGCCCACGGCGCTGCCGTGGGCCGTTCTGTTTGCGGCGGAAATGCCGGTAGAAGGGTTGATTCGCGCATCGGGCGTAGCTGGGGCTGAAGCCAGGGGCCTTTGTTTGCGCGGCTGGCAGCGGTACTGAAGTACCGCCCTTACGCGTCTTTGGCGGCTTCGCCGCAGTTGCGGACGCCAGCGAGTTCGATTTCGATGCCGCCGTATTCGGGGTGGTCGTTCTGGCGGAGGCGGTAGGCGACATCGACGAGGCTTCCCGCGCAAAGCTGGAGGTCCGTGCAGCGGCTGGCCCAGTCCCATCCTACGCAGCGCATGACGGCGGTGCCGGCGGCGAGGCCATGCGACTCCTGCTGTAGTTCGAGACGGATGTGGCGGTCCTTCATGACGCGGGGTGCAGTCATGACGCGCACGCACCGAGCGACGAAGATGGGCTCGGGATTGCCGTGGCCCAGCGGCTCAAGGCGGGCGAGCCACCCGGCGAGGACGGGAGTGATGCGGTCGAGAGGGAGCTCGGCGTGGATGCGCAGGAGGTGTTCGGGATCGCGCTCGGCAAGGCGCTCGGCGGCGTGGGCGGCGAGGCGCAGCTTCAATTCCGGAAGGGCGCCGGCGGGGAGAGCGAAGCCGACGGCGAAGGCGTGGCCGCCGAAGCGCGTGAAGAGGCCGGCGCAGGTCTCGATAGCTTCAAGGAGGGGAAAGCCGTCAACGGAGCGGCCGGAGCCGTGGGCAATGGGACCGTCGGGTCCGTCCTCGACGCTGATGACGATGGCGGGCTTGGCGGTGCGCTCGACGACGCGCGAGGCGAGGATGCCGATGATGCCGCGATGCCAGCCCTTGCCGTCGATGACGAGGAGGCGGCAGGACGCGAGGTCGGCGTCTTCAGCGAAGCGCGTTTCGATGGCGCTGAGGGCGGCGGCTTCGGCTTCGCGGCGCTGGCGATTGAGCAGTTCGAGGTTGGCGGCCAGCTCCTGCGCGCGCCCTCGATCGCGGGTGCAGAACAGCTCAATGACCTGCGAGGCCACGTCCATGCGGCCGGCGGCATTGATGCGCGGGGCGAGGCGAAAGGCCACGTCGAAGCCGGTGATGGGTTTGCTGGCGGGATCGAGCGCCGCAACCTGGAAGAGCGCGCGAAGACCGGCGCCGACGGGGCGGCGCAGTTCGCGGAGGCCGAGAGCGGCGATGGCGCGGTTTTCGCCGCGCAGCGGAACGGCGTCGGCGATGGTGGCAATGGCGGCCATCTTGAGGAAGCTGGGCAGCGTTTTTTCGCGGGTGCGGGCCGGTTCGCGGGCTTCAAGCAGCGCCTGCGCCAGCTTGAGCGCGATGGCCGCGCCGCACAACGATTTTTCAGGATAGCCGCAGCCGGACTGGTTGGGATTGAGGATGGCGAGAGCGTCGGGAACGCGCTCGTCGGCGCTGGCCAGGTGATGATCCGTGACGATGAGGTCGAGGCCGATGCGGCGCGCCGTCTCAGCTTCGGCAAAGGCACGCATTCCAGTATCGACGGTGATGACCAGGCGCACGCCGTCGGCGTATGCAGCTTCAAGCACGCTGGACTGCAGGCCGTAGCCCTCTTTGAGGCGATGCGGGACATGAAAACGCGGCAGGCCGCCGAGCATCTCAATGGCAGTCTTAAGCAGAACGACTGCAGTGGTGCCGTCCACGTCGTAGTCGCCGTAGAGGAGGATGGGCTCACGCTGCTCAATGGCGCGCTGGACGCGGTCGACGGCCTGGCGCATGCCGAGCATCAGGAAGGGATCGTGCAGATGAGCGCTGTCAGGATTGAGGAACGCGTGGGCTTCATGCGCGTCTTTGACGCCGCGGGCGAGAAGCAGTTCCGCCAGCACCAGCGGCAGATGCGCAGCGGCAGCCAGCGCCGCAGCCTCCTCTGGATGAGCGGGAGCCAGGACCCAGCGCTGCGCCGGATAACGTCGGGCCCGGGCCACTGGCAAGGCCTGGGTCGCGCTCACTCGTCCTCGTCGCCCGCCTGATTGGCGTCGTCGATCACGATGTCGTGGAAGCTCTCGATGTCTTCAAGCAGAGACTGGTAGCGCTCGTACCACTCGGTGGTAGTCTCATGCAGGAAGACGAGGCCCTGGTAAACGAATCCCAACTGGATATAGCCCAGCATGCCGACGTACTTGCGCAGCCACTGCGCCTCTACCAGCTCGGTGGCCTCTTCGTCGGGGAAGTTCATCTCGCCGGCCTCTTCAATGAGTGCGTCGAGTTCATCGTGTTCGAGGGCCACTTCGCTGAAGGTGATGAACGGCGCGCCGACGTGCTTGGCCATCTCCACAAAGTCTTTCCAGGCGTCGGGTTCGCTCTTGCCGTCCCATAGGACGGAGGAGATGTCTTCGGTGATGAATCCGGGGAGGCGGCGCATACCGTGGCCCTCAATGAAGGCCACCATGTCGTCTTTCAGCGCGAGTAGGTTGTCTTTGCTCATGGTCAAAGACTCATTCTCGCAGATGGGCGCGGGGTGGAAGGGATGATTGTGGAAAGTTTGCGCGCGGCTTGCGACTGGGGCTGGGGAGGAATCGCGAATCTGAAGGCGGCGCGCCAGGTGGGCAGCGCCATGGCAAGTCGGCCTCTGACACCCTTTGCCGTGTTACCTTTGTAAAGTCAGACCACGCAGTCCACCCTTCAGGAGAGATGGCCGAGTGGCTGAAGGCGCACGCTTGGAAAGCGTGTTTAGGGGAAACTCTAACGTGGGTTCGAATCCCACTCTCTCCGCCATCGTTTAAGGTGTTTAGAATAAAACGCTTGCCTGTTGGAAATATGCCAACGTGCGAAGCGATTGATGCGTCGAGCCATGGAAGGTTCGAACGCGCTGTTTCTTTATCGCTAGCCAAATTAACTGTGGCTGTTGAACCAGTCGATGGCGACTTGAGTATACTCCTGGTCCTTCACGGTGAAGAAGTGAGCTGCGAAGAAGCCATCAAGTGCAATCGGCGCATCCGGTAGATCCATTAAGTGCCTCCTTTGATCTGCCGGCGAGCCCATCATGAGCGGCTAGTTCAGGAGCGATTCCCAGTCGGCCGGCACCCTGCCCGAAGGTCCAGGTACGGGCTGATTTTCCCGATGAGCCTGTGGCGGAAGCAGCTCCGCACCTTGAATCATCGACCGCTTCTCGTAGTCGTAGAACCAGTCCTCACCCGGCTCAAAGCTGGCGATGATCGAGTGACCTGTCGCCGCCGCATGTTTGGATGCATGTTGACACGGAGAACTGTCACAGCATCCGATGTGCCCGCACTCCGCACAGCGACGAAGATGAAGCCACCATCCATCGGGCGATGCCAGGCATTCCACACACCCGCTGCCACTGGGTTTCGAAGCGGGATTAATTCCGCGGCGACTCTTATTCATTTCGAATTTTCCTCCAGACGTTGCATGTCCGGCAAAGAATTCAAGGTATCAGCAAGGTATTCTCGATGCCACCCTTTTCTGCTGAAACTGAGCCTCGGCAGTGTCATTGAACGATAGGTTTCCGGCTAGTCGGCGGAGCAACCGTATCGCAGCTGTCGAGATATTCGCGAAAATCGCCATGGAGATGTCGCGCTCCGGATGTGCCTGGAACGGCTGCCTTCAACTGAGCTTGCCGATCTGGCTCAGGAGCTTGGAGTCGAGCCTCTGGCCGAGGAAGCGCGTGAGCTTACAGCGCGAATTTCAGAGGAGCGTTTTTATGTGACCTGCGCCGGTCAGTTCAAGCGGGCAGCTACATCTCCGCGCAAATGAAACGAGCGCCGGGGTGCACACACACCAGCGCTCATTTGCATGGATGCGGCCCTACTTCAGCCCATCCGTTCTCCCCCTTCAAATGCGCGAGAACCCTCCTCAGGCAACCAGCGCGGTCGCGTACGAGTAGCTGGGTTTCCGGATCTCCTCCACCTCGCGGTTCAGGATTCCCGACAAACCCATCAGAGCCTCTGAAGCGCATGCCGGGCAGCTACGCGAGCAGTTGCTCACGCAATTGCAATCCGAGCATAGATACGCGGAGGCTAGCGGAATGTATTGCAGCGTCATGGGCACTGGTTCTCCCGGCTTTTTTGTAATAAGGGAAAGCATAGGGGACACCTGCTTTGGGGAACTTTCTAGGCAACTGCAACCCAACAGTACACCCAATATGGTTGCCACGCCACTTACCGGCGGCACTTACTAAAGGATGCCGGAATCCTCTGGAAGGTTGTTTTTCGTTCAGAATTGTCTCGACCTACAACAGTCCCATTCGCGGTTAAGATACAAGTTTTCGAGTGCTTTACCGCGTAATCAAAAGGAGTTTCATGGTCAGCAGTAGGTACGCTTTTTCGCGACGGCCCGCCATTCTTTCGTAATCATGCGGCGGGCCCGCGAGTAACTTCCTGCGAGTAACGCTTAGTTCGAACCGGAGATCGTCGAATGATCTTCGTCGTAGCGCTTCTCCGTATCGGTGCCGCGTCGTGCCGCACGATCCGCCATGCGCTCCATCTTCTTGTGCTCCGCCTGACGCACTTCATCGGGATTGTTGGGGTTATTCACCACGATGGGTGTCTCTGTCTCCGGCCGCTTGCTCGGCGGTTGAGGAATTCGTTGAGTCATTAGGCGATACCTCTCCAGCAGGATTCGATGCCGCCAAATTCCGCACAAGATGCACGAGGCCCAAATCGCGTTCAACTTGCGCTCTCTCATCGTTAGAAGTTCTCCCGGCCCCGTTAAACTAATCCTGTGGTCCTGAGCAAGCAACAGCACCTCCGCATCGCCGCCATCCGTTTTCTCAACCCCGCTCCCCTCATGTGGGACTTCGAACATTCCCCCGCCCGCGATGAGCTCGCCCTCCGCTACAGCATCGAATGGATGCTCCCCTCCGAGTGCGCCGACCGCCTCTCCTCCGGCGCCGCCGACATCGGCCTCGTGCCTATCGCATCGCTCGCCGCCAATCCTACCCTGCAGATTCTTCCGGGCTGCACCATCGCCTCAAAGGACTATGTCCGCTCGCTTCTGCTCGTCCGCCGCGCGCAGCGGCCTTTGACACAAATCCGCACCGTCGCCGCCGATACTGCCAGCCGCACCACCATCGCTTACTCGCGCCTGCTCTTCCGCATGTGGGGCAATCCAGCAGCACAGTTCCTTCCCATGCCCGCGGACCTCGACGCCATGCTCGCCCGTGCTGACGCGGCCATCGTCATCGGCGACCCCGCCCTCTTCGCCCTGGAGGAACGCGCCAATCGCACTGAACGCGCCGAGGAGGATCTCGTCTATCACGACATCGCCCACGAGTGGCGCTCTCTAACCGGCTTGCCGTTTGTCTCCGCCGTCTGGGGCATCGCGCCCGGCGCCGCATCGCACCAGCACATCTCCCAGGACTTCATCCTCTCCCGCGATCATGGCCTCCAGAACATTGAAACCCTCGCCCGCGACTGGTCCAAACGCCTGCCGCTTTCCGAACACACCATCCGCACTTACCTCACCGAAAACATTCACTACATCCTCGATGACGAATGTGTCGAAGGGATGCGCGCCTTCTTCCGGATGGCCGCAGAAGCCTCCATCCTCCCCGAATACCAGCTTCCTCTCTGATCCCCCAACATCCCTGAAACAGAAAGAGCGCCCGCAACCGCCAGGCGCTCCATTTCTGTGTTTCTGTTCCTTGGTCCCTCAGTCCCCGCCTTCTCGCTCCCTTGCTCCCTCGCTCCCTGCCTCTATATCTCCCACCGCAGCAGCGTAGTCCCCACCGTGAAACCCGCTCCCACCGCCGCCAGCAGCACCAGGTCGCCCTTCTTCAGCTTCCCCTGCTCAATCGCCGTCTCCAGCGTCAGCGGAATGGTCCCCGCGGAAGTGTTCCCGTATTTTTCAATGTTGATGATCACCCGCTCCGGGTCCATCCCCAGCCGGTCCGCCGTTGACGTGATAATCCGCTTGTTGGCCTGGTGTGGGATAAAGCATCCCAGGTCCGCTCCCGTGATGCCATTGCGCTCCAGCAGCTTCGCCGTCGCCTCAGCCATCTTCCGCACCGCAAACTTGTACACCGCCTGCCCGTCCTGGTGGATGTAGTGCATCTTCTTGTCCACCGTCTCGTGCGTCGAAGGGTTCAGGCTCCCGCCCGCCGGCAGGTTCAGGCTCACCCCGCCAGACCCATCGATCTCGTGCAGGAAGTCGATCATCCCGATCTCCCCCTCCTCGCACGGCTCAATCAGAACCGCGCCCCCGCCGTCGCCAAACAGCACGCACGTCGCCCGGTCCGTGTAATCCGTCATGCGCGTATTCGCATCCGCGCCGCACACCAGCACTTTGCGGTGCGCCCCGCTCTCCACCAGCTTCACGCCCGCCTGCAGCGCAAACACAAACCCACTGCAGCCCGCCGACACATCGAAACCCCACGCCCCCGCCGCGCCCAGCCTGTTCTGCACCAGGCACGCCGTCGACGGAAACATCATGTCCGGCGTCACCGTCCCCACAAGAATCACTTCCACTTCCGTCGCCGCGATCCCCCGCGCGGCCAGGCACTTCTTCGCCGCCTCCACGCAGATATCGCTCACGCCCTTGCCCTGCTCCAGCATGTGCCGCTCGCGGATCCCCGTCCGCTCCATGATCCACTGGTCGGTGGTCTCCACCATCTTTTCCAGGTCTTTGTTGGTCAGAACTTTGGGGGGAACATAAGTGCCGAGAGCGCTAATCTTGGCCCGACGGCCAACCACGGGACGCACACTAAGACTCAATTTCTTCTCCTGATTCAAAAAAACACAATCTTGCTGCTTCGAAAGGTCACGATCGCACAGTTTGCTGAATCATCCCTTGCGGCCGCCAAACCCGCGCCAAGGGCATGACTTCAGCCGTGCCGAAAACCGCCCCACAAGTGCGGGCTTTCGCCCCTGAGGGACGATATCAGGGTGCCCGGCGCCGAACCCAGCAGCCATGATCGCTGACCACCGGCCACTGGCGCAAAAAAGTACCGGGTAACCTACTGCGCCCGTACTAGCCCGTTACCGTTGCTTCCTTCCGGACCTGGCGGGATTGGCGGGATTACGTCGCGTAGGACCCGGCACTGACTGATTTTACCACCCGCGCGCCACTGCCTTTCGCCAGGCCAACACCAAAGCTTGGGTGCCCCAGGTTCCGATTTTGGGGCTGCGGATACACCACATCCCGACCCACCACAAGTAGAGGCGCCCCATCCCTCCCGCTCTATTTGCGCAAGGGTGGGCGGCCCCCGCCGTCATAATGAACCAGCCCAACGGACGAGTCGAAGGATCCGCATTTGCCTTCCGCCCGTTCCCACCACGGTACCCATTGGCTACTCCCCACTCGCCCGGCGCAACTCCCGCGTTACACTACCCCTTACCCATGCCTCTCACCGTCGCCGAGTTCGTACATCGCTGGAAGCTGTTCGCGCAGACTGAGAACGCTGGCTCCCAGTCCCACTTCAACAACCTGTGCGAAATGCTCGGAGAAAAGAGTCCCGCGGAACGCGACTCCGCCGGCGAAAACTACGCCTTCGAGAAATACGTCGGCAAAACTCGCGGTGGCAAAGGCTTCGCCGACGTCTGGCTCCGCGACCATTTCGCCTGGGAATACAAGGGCAAGCACAAGGACCTCAAAAGAGCCTACGACCAGCTCAACGACTATCGCGAAGAACTCGGCAACCCGCCCCTCCTCGTCGTCTGCGACTTCGAAACTCTCCAGGTCCACACCAACTTCACCGCCACCACCAAGCGCATCTATCAGTTCACACTTGAAGACCTCCTCCGCAATCAGGTCACCGCCTCTTGCCCGCTCCCCCCGCTCGACGTCCTCCGCGCCCTCTTCGGCGATTACAACGTCCTCCGCCCCGAGCACACCGACGCCCAGGTTACTCAGGAAATCGCCAAAAAGTTCGCCAAACTCGCCGAACGCCTCGAAATCGAGGAACGCTCCGGCGGCGCCTCTCGCGAGCAGGTCGCGCATTTCCTCATGCGCATTCTGTTCTGCCTCTTCGCCGACTCCATCGGCCTGCTCCCCGATCACCTCTTTCGCGGCATGGTCCAGAAGGACCGCTTCAGTCCCAAGAAGTTCTTACGCAAGCTCGCCGGTCTGTTTGACGCTATGTCGGAACCCGACGGCATCTTCGGCGAGCACTCTATTCGTTACTTCAACGGCGACCTCTTCAACTCCGGCGCCGTCATGCCGCTCGATCAGGCCGATCTCGGCACCCTTTACGACGTCTCCAAAAACTACGACTGGTCCCATGTCGCCCCGGCCATCTTCGGCACCCTCTTCGAGCGCTCCATCGACCCCAAACGCCGCTCCCTCATCGGCGCCCACTACACCTCGGAACAGGACATCCTTACCCTCATCGAACCGGTCCTGATGAGCCCGCTGAAAAAGCGCTGGGAGGAAGTGAAAGAGCGCGTGCTCCGCGCCGTTGAAGCCGAACGCGCGGATGACGCCGCCAGCGGCTCAAAACAAGCCCGCCTCCGCGTCGACCGCGAATCGGAGAAGATCCTCGGCGCATGGATCGAGGAGCTCACTTCCGTCCGCGTCCTCGACCCCGCCTGCGGCTCCGGAAACTTCCTTTATGTCGCACTACGCCGCATGTTGGATCTCTGGCTTGAAGCTCGCAACTTCGCCGTCGAGCAGGGCATTGCCCTGGCGCTGCCAAAAATGGTTTCGCCCACCCAGCTCTACGGCATTGAGATCGAGTTCTACGCTCACGAGCTCGCTTCCGTCGTGGTCTGGATCGGCTTCCTCCAGTGGAAACACGAGCACGGAGTCATCGAGGACCGCGAACCCATCCTCGAAAAGCTCACCAACATCGAGCACGGCGACGCCATCATGCGCTACGACACCGAAGACAAACCCTACGAGCCCGAATGGCCCAAAGCCGACTTCATCATCGGTAATCCGCCATTCGTCGGCGGAAATCGGATCCGGGCTGAACTCGGAGATAAATACGTTGATGACCTGTTCGAGCGATACGCCGAGCGTGTCCCCTCTTTTGCGGACCTTGTCTGCTACTGGTTTGAAAAAGCAAGAGACTCCATCGAAAACCACCCCACAGCACGCGCGGGGCTCCTCGCGACACAAGGAATTCGCGGCGGAGCAAATCGCGAGGTGCTGAATAGGATCAGAAACACTGGAGACATTTTCTTTGCGGTGTCCGACCGCAGATGGATGCTAGACGGCGCCATGGTCCACATCTCGATGATCGGCTTCGATGACGGCTCCGAAGCGGATCGGGAACTGGACGGGCGCCGCGTGCCACGCATCAACTCGAATCTCACCGCCGGAGACGATACGACTCGCGCGGTGGCGCTGTCAGAGAACAGCAACCTCTGCTTCATGGGGCCGTCCCCAAAAGCGCCCTTCGATATTGAATTCACGACGGCCCAAAGGATGCTCTCGGCCCCAACTAACGTGAATGGTAGGCCTAATTCCGACGTCGTAAAGAAGGTGCAGAGCGGAATCGACCTGACCCAAAGGTCTCGAAACATGTGGACGATCGACTTTGGGTTGATGCAGATTGAAGCGGCCGCCCAATACGAACTTCCGTTTGAATACGTCAAATTTCACGTCCTTCCCGAAAGAAGCAAGGGACGAAAAGCGCTCTACGGTGAACGCTGGTGGCAATATGGGCGGCCCAGAGTTGAAATGAGGGCTGCGCTGCGAGACCTGCCGAGGTACATCGCTACGCCCGCCACAGCCAAACACCGGGTCTTCGTGTGGGTTCCCGCAGAAGTTCTGTGCAACCAGGGAGCGTTAGTATTCCCCCGAAGCGATGATTACTCCTTAGGGGTGCTTCATTCATCAGCTCACGAGGCCTGGGCTCGGTCTCAAGGAACGCAACTACGGGAGGTAGAGAGCGGCTTTCGTTACACTCCAACCTCATGCTTTGAGACCTTCCCATTCCCCTGGCCGCCCGGCCAGGAACCCTCCGAATCCGACGATCCGCGCGTCAAGGCCATCGCCGACGCCGCCCGCGAGCTAGTCCACCTCCGTGATAAATGGCTAAGCCCTCCGGACATCGATCCGAAAGAACTGCCCAAGCGCACCCTCACCAACCTCTACAACCAGCGTCCCGAATGGCTCGCCAACGCCCATCGCTCTCTTGACCAGGCCGTCTTCGCCGCCTACGGCTGGCCCTCCAACCTCACCCGCGACGAAATCCTAGCCCGCCTCCTCGCCCTCAACCACCAGCGCGCCGCCACACAGGACCGAGCCGGTGTGTGACACCAGCCTCAGGGCCGCCGCCCCGCGCCGTAGACGCAGCGGTTGTTAGCCGGGTGCCGGGTGCCCCGGGTCCCTCGCACTTGGGGACCCGGGAGGGAAGCCGCGTGCCCCGGGTCCCTCGCACTTGGGGACCTGGGAGGGAAGCCGGCCGCCGCAAGAACCTCCCCGCGCGGGCCGCCACAGCCCGCATTCACCACTGCTCCCCCTCGCGCATTCCCCGCCGCCTCGGTTACCCAATTCCATAACACGGACAGCGAGAAGACGCCCTTCCCGCACCGCCGCTCCCGGAGGGAGCAGGTGAGAATCGTCCCAAAGTGAAACCGGCGAAGGCATGCCGCAGCGAACCCCGCGGTCCGGCAGGGACGGCATTCACGATCCCTTATCATCTATCTGGATGAATAATACGGGGGGAAACCTCTTCCATTCGTCGCTTATCATCTAACTAGATGAATGATATAAGGGCAATTTTCCCGCAGGCCGGAATACCCTTGGACAAATGGTTAAACTGTTTGGTTAAGCTCTTTTGTTTAACCGCCCCCTGATGTCACACTGCCCTGTATCGGCCGTCACATCCAAAGTCCGGAATCTGGCTTAAATTGATTTCATGAGCAGAATTGCGCCCGCACAGTGTGCGGGCGTTCGCATTTACGGCCAATTCTCGCGTCGGCCCCAAGGAGACCGGCCCATGACAGTCAGCGCCTCAAAACCCGGACTCCCCCACCCGGCTACCGGCCAGCCGGAAGGACCATGCGGATTTACTGCAGTTAGAGGGTCTAACTTCATCAATCCATTAGACATCCTCGTTTTTTATTTTGCGCTTTTCGTGCGCCCAAGGCCGCGTTCCCTTGTTTCCTCGTTCCGTCGGTCCCTTGTTCTCTGCTTTACTGCACTTTGAGGGCTTAACTCCATGAATCCAATGGACATCGCCGTTTTTATTTTTGCACGGTTTCGCCCTTAAAGAGAAAAGGCCCGCCCCACTGGGCAGGCCTCTTCCTAATTCACTGGAGATGACAGAAACGGCTGGAGTTACACGTTAAATGAGGAGCCGCAGCCGCAGGTCGACTTTACCTGCGGGTTCTCGAACTTGAAGCCGGCCGCCTCCAGCGTCTCCACATAGTCCACCGTGCACCCGTTCAGGTACATCAGGCTGGTGGCGTCGACGAAGACCTTCAAGTCGTCGAAACTGAATACTTTGTCCATCATGCCGCTCTGGTTCTCGAATGCCATCGAGTACTGGAAACCCGAACAACCGCCCCCGACTACGCCGATGCGCAGTCCGGCCGGCAACGGGTCCTGTGTGGCCATGATCTCGCGGACCTTGACGATGGCCTGCGGAGTCAGGATGAGAGGCGCCTTCTTGGTTTCCTGGGCGGGAACGGCTGCTGCTGTGGTTGCCATGACTTCTCCAGAGTGTGAATTCTTGTCTTAATCAACTCTACCGGCCCGGGCGAGCACACACAAGGCCCTTTCCACCAAGCCGATCACTTGGATGCAACGGCAGAGGCCAAAGTCGCACAAAAGACAGGGACAGAAAGCAGGATCAAAAGGCCAATGGAAACTTAAATTTGGTGGGGTGGAAATGACTGTGATTTCGGTCACCTGCTCGGAATCGTTTCCGGGGCTATCATTGTGAACCGTACGGCCCCTCTACTCACGAGACCGCGCTATTCCCTCACGGGCCCCGCCGGTATCTGGAGCCGAAGTCCAATTGGAGGTGTTGTATGCCATTTGTCCCAGTGATGTGGTCGGTGTGGGGTGCGCTTGTGCTGATCCTCGCCGCGATCTGGATCTATCGCTCACGGCTGGAACGGGATGAAGAGGATCAGATCTTCCTCGACGACTCGTTCTCGCGGGAGAAAGCCGCGCAGGCGGCCATCGTAGCCAAGGTGGCTAAAGTTCAGCCGGTATTCAAGGGCGCGATGATCGTCACGGCAGTCGCCACGCTTTGCGTGGTCGTCTACTACGTCTTCGACGTCGTCAACCAGTTCAAGTAGTTCCCTGCCGCTCCGGCGATCACGCGCTTCGGCTCGGGGCGGCGCTGTCTGTTGCCTCAAGAACAACCACTCCTCCGTGGCCGCGCGCCGTCCATAATGCGGCGGCGCCGAGCGCATTCCCGTGCCATGTCGCATCCAGCCGGTGGCGTGGCAGAGCCGTATTGGCCGAATGTCGCCCCGACTTGCACTTCGGACATTGATCTCACATCCTGGCCTCTCCTAACGTCTGAATCAGGTCTTGAAGTCGATTGTGGCGGCTGTCACGGTTCTAATTACTGCTGGGTAATTGTGAGCTAAGTCACATTTAGTCCGTTAGTAACTCCCATTCAAATAAATAGTCGGTGTTTCGTGTAACTTACGCAAAAGAAAGGAGCATACTTCTGTTGCCGAGGAAAGGGTACGAAGACAATGCGCAAGCAGACTGTAGCGTTCAACCCCGCCAACTGCGGGGCGGACTATGCCGAGGCGGTGGATGTGAGCGGGGACCGGACGAAGTATGAGCCGGGCGATCTGCTGGTCATCGATCCCGATGCGCCGGGCAAATTCCTCAAATCCGATCGGGCGTATTCGGCGCTGGTCGCGGGCATCTACTCCACCAAGCCGGGCTTTGTGGGCAGGCTGGAGCCGGCTACGACGGAAACCAAAGCCACGGAAGTGCCCATGGCGATGGTGGGCCGGGTTTAGCATCGTGCAAATCTACAACTTCAAAACCGTATTATTGGGGCCAAAAATAAAAGGTGCCTACGTCTACACCTACCCAAAAACCACCATTAACGGCGTGCAATACGGGTTGATCGGTATCGATGCATCTGGCAACGATCTGTACACAAACAATGTTTATCTGAGCCCCGACAGGTGTAAGGCCATTACTTCGTTTCCAACTTTGCCTTAGGAGCATTACATGGAATTGCTAAACCCAGACTCGAATCAGGGCAAGCCCACTTTCGCTCAGGCGCGAACTATGTGTCAACAGGTTCCTCTGGAGATTAAACCGCTGATCGATCCTAGGTTGGACTCTGTGCTGAACCGAATAGGTGAAACCCACGCGAATGGTGGGGCTTTATTCGCTTCATTCAATGTGGGCCCCAGCAAAGCCTTCGACTGGTTTGCATCGAGGGACCGGCTCCTCGAATTCGGCATTCTCAGGCAAATCCTCGACCGGGTAGAAGTCAGTATCGCGTTACCAGCCTTGAAAATCCAACCGTCAACGCCTGAGGATCCCGCATTTGTAGTCCGCAGACTAGGAGATCATGCCCCTGAGACTTATGAGTTTGGTGATGATTATGAGTTCGGAGATTGCGATTATGATGGCAACTTTCGAGCGAGAAGTTCGTTCCTCTTTGATGGGCAATTGGCGCAGGTGCTCTACGCTGGCGGCGCTTACACCCGTGCTACAGGCGATGGGAGGGTGGAGAAGGAGAACTCGCTTGCATTCTGTGAGGCGCTCTTCGGCTTGAGGTTCTCTGAGGTATCGCATTTCTCAAGTCGCAGCGCATGGACTCCATGGTTTGGAGGCATCGCTTGGGATTGGACAGCAATCCTATTTGATCGGCGAGCTCGCACGCTTTCCATTCTCGCGGTCACAGATACTGACTAGTGGCCCCGGGATTTGGGTTGATCGGCATGGATGCCTCTGTACACAAACAATGTTTATCTGAGCCCCGACAGATGTAAGGCCATTACTTCGTTTCCAACTTTGCCTTAGGAAAGGCGTTTCGAGGTGGGTTTGGCTCTCTCGGCCTATGGTGACAGCGATGTATGTTGAAATAAACGGCAAATGGGAACACGCGATCGGGATTTGGCCTAACGGCGACTTCTCCGGCAAGCCTTGTGGATTCATCCCGTTGGGCGGCCTCTCGCATTTTTGGGAGGCTCTTGGTGTAAGAGAAGACGCGGAAGAAAAATTACAGCCAGAATGGATAAAGGGCAATTTGGTGCCTGTTGCGCCGGAATATCCGGTATTGTCTTGGCTGATCCAGATGCAGATAGACAATTCATGGGTGAAGGCTGAGGATATCCCCGCCCTATTACGCGAGGTTGATATTGGCCGCGCAAATTGCATCGATCCGCAGGGGATGGCAGTATTCGAGGCCCTGAAGACATGCGCGACTCTCGCCTTGGCCCAATCTAATGGAATTGCGCTGTCGCCTTTTTGATGATCTGTGTCTGTGTTGAACGAGGCGCATGGTGGGCCGGGTTCCCACCAAGGTGAGCGCGGAGAACGGCCCCATCAAGGTCGGCGATCTGCTGGTCACCTCTTCCACCATGGGCTATGCCATGAAGGGTACCGACCGCTATCGGATGCTAGGTGCGGTCGTCGGCAAAGCGATGGGAACGCTCGACGCCGGCACGGGAACCATCGAGGTTCTGGTATCGCTCCAGTAGCCATGCAGAAGCAATTAGAAAGGGATTCGCAATGCGATTCAGATTTGTTCTGCTGCCGAAAGCAATAGAAATGAATGTTGTGAAATCTTGCCGAGCCCTGAATTTTTCCAAGATGCGTGTCCTCATCTCCCTCCTGGCCCTTACCACTGTCATTCCGCTTTGCGGCCAGACCGCAGACCAGGCACCGTCCACGCCGACGCCGAAAGTGCGAACCTCAGCGAAAGCCCCATTACCGAGGCTCTACTGGCACTTCCTCGATTACCAGAGATTCCTGGATAAGAAGGCCGACGAGCAAGAGAAGAAAGGGCTGAACGGCACGGAGATTCGTGAAACGCTTCAACGAAGGCTCGGATTCAACCCTTATCAGCTCACGCTCATCCGCGAAGCGGCACAGAAGATGGCAAATGACTTGAATCAGAAAGATGCTCAGGCAAAGGATGTCATTGATGAATTTCGAAAAAAATATCCGCCGAATCTACCGCTGACGGGATCTTTGCCCCCACCGCCACCGGAATTGACAACGTTGCAGCAAGAGCGCGAGGACCTGATAGAGCAACATGTCGCAACTCTCAAGTCGGAGCTTGGGCCGGATGCCTCCCAGAAGCTGGATTCGTTTCTCCTGAACGACTTTGCGCAGTCAGTCACAACTCGACCTGCAAGCGTGCCTTCTTCACCGCTTTCGTCTCAGGGAACCGGTCAAGCGGAGAAGGCGGTGCGGCCATGACGGTGTTGGGTAGAAACGTACCGTGCTGGATGTCAGCGTTTAGCATCCTGATTGCATTTGCCGCGCAAGCGATGCCCGCTCGGGCTCAAAGCGGTGACTACGTCGAAGGTATATCCGAGATTACCAGTGAAACGACTGCGCAGACACTGGATACCTATTCTGGGACCTATATGACCTATGGCGTATGCCTTTATTACAACGCACATGTTCACGCTGCTATCTATCAAAACGACACAAAAGAGGCGGAAAGCTCCGCAGACGGTGGGTCAGACTATTGTTGGGCGGAATTGGATGGCTCCGGGCCGATTACACTCGGCGATACATACACACAAGTGGCCGATCACTCCATCTACGCGGTTTATTGGGTTAATTATGGCGGCCAAACATATTATGAGAATCCGTTTCAGTATTCCGGTTTCTATCCAGGAAGTCCAGATCCAAGCGGAACAGACTACCCTTCGGACGGCGGAGGGGATTATTACATGGTTAGCGAGACCATTGAAGTCGGACAAACGGCGGCGTGGATAACGGCTGCCGCACCGACCATCAGCGATATTTCACCAAGTGTCGGAACGGTTGGTACGTCTGGGAGCATTACAGTTGATGGCGAATATCTGATCGATCCATGGACCGAAACGGCGACGCCGGTAATTACCGGATCGGGTGTCTCGCTCTCGCTCGGGGCCAATCCATCAGATCAACAACTCTCTCTTAACTATTCAATTGCGCAGGGAGCAACAACTGGCCCTCAGAGCCTGACGCTGGCGACGAGGTTCGGCGCGAGTAATGCAGCGACATTCACAGTCGGCTATCCGGCCGCGCACGTCACCTCGCTTAACCCGCCCACTTGGCAGGCTGGCCAGAGCTTTACCCTAACGATCAATGGCACAGGGTTCGGCACTGCGCCCACTGTCAATATCTCCGGAGCGGCGGGTGTACAGTACGGCCAGGCAATGAACACCAATCCGCAAGGTACGCAAACTCAGGTTTCCGTGACGATACAGCCAGATGCGCCCAACGGAACTGCAACCCTTACCGTTATACCGGGCTATGCGGGAAGCACTTTCTATTGCGGCAACTGCAACGGCGGCTCGCCCAATGGGACGGATTTTGCGACGGTCGTGGCCGCGCAGAACTCATGTCCGGCACAATTAGACGCACACTCAGGATTCGCGGGAATTGTCCCCACAGGAACGGCCGGCGGCAGTGGCACCATGACTGCCTCGTTCAGCGGGGGAGCTTTCGACGGAAATAGCGTGACCGTTCCATACGGTCAGTACTCTACCCCGGAGTCCATCGCCTCTCACATCGCCGCCCTTATCACGAAGCACTATTACAATTCAGGCCTGAGCGCTCAAGCAATCGGTTCCCAAATTCTTTACAAAAGCACTGCGGTACTAGGAACTCCAACTCTTACGGGTTCGGGTGCGTCGTTTACCAAAGACACCTCAACCGCCTGTCCCCCTGCAAATATGAAATATGTTCTCGCTGTTCTCAGCGACAGCGTAACTTGGAAATCCGAGGGCATGGACAATGGAAGGTGGGTGGTGTACAGCCTCGAATACTGGCCCAAAACAATGGGCTCGCTCGGCCAGGCGACCCCTTTTCCCAACGCGATCGTAGCGGAACATCTGACGAACAGCATGGCTTATGGGACTAGCACACATGGGGACATCTCCGGACAATTCACAGACATTTTGGGCAATACGAGTGGCATGAATAGCGGAACCTATGTCACCGACCGCTATTTCACGGTCAACTCAAGTGGCCAGGATTTAGGTCACATCAGGTCATACGATAGGACCGGTACGCATGATACGGACCATATCGTGATCCACCTTCCAACAGGACCTTCAATTCTAAACAACTGGACCAATAGCGATGGGTCACCCAAAGACATCTCGATTCCGTAATTTGCGGATTGGCTGGCTGATCGCCATTCTAGCCGTTCTGGCGATATTGCTGTGCGGCGCATTGTTGCTGTACCCGTCGTTCCATGCGCGCTATCTTTTCAGCGAGCTTGAAACGCTTCAACTCGGCCGCTCCTCCTTTGAGGACGCAGAGCGGCTGGCAAGAAAAATCCATGCGCAGCCATACCCACCAAACGAACCCTGCAACCGCTCGAAGTGCGAATGGGTTAAGAGAATCGATAATGCATACCTTCCTCTATGGTGGAGAGGCACCGGCGAAGGTTTCTCCGTGGCGTTCGATGTGAAGGATTCTCTGGTGGTACGTAAAAACACTGGGTTTGGCATAGGGTTACTTGGATCTATTCATCCGTCCCAAGTGGAGTTGGAGGAGCAGGAGCATTGGGGCCCAGTGCCCATCCCAGAACCCGTTAAAACAGGTTGGCAGATCACGGAAAAGTTTCGCTATTACCTGTTTATTGTGTACATGACCCCCAAAGCCTCTGTAGAGGACCGGCGACGCTACACTGCGTTCAACTACAGTTGCTTCTGGAAATATCAAGGATGTAAAGACGCCAGAGAGCTACTGCCAACTGCTGACCCCTTTCCCTCGGAGCAGGATGAATGGGAATCAAGCAGGGGGACCAATCAGCAGTGAGAGAAGCTGCACAATAGCGCGGCAACGCACAAATGATTCATCCCGTCGCAGATCTTGATGGCGCTTTCGACCTGACAGGTCGGACCGCGCTGGCCGCAACACGCATCGAGAGGGCTTTTACGGGCGTTGGAGTTTCTTTCGAAGCATATGGCGGGATAAGTTCATGTCACCCATCAGGCGACTGAGAGAGAAGGGCCATCGGGTATGATCCAACAATACTGGCTGCTCGCCTCGGCGTACAGCGGCTCGACATATACCGGGAGTTCCACGGTGATGGTTACCGGGACGAGCGGAGGCATGGCGCAATCCGTGGGCATTCCGTTGATCACCCAGCCGCTGCAGTATCGAGGGAACTGCAGCGTTCAATAGCGAGGCAGGGTTGCGAAGCGGAGGACCTGTTCACGCTACCAGCGCGTCGGCGATGGCGAGATGGCGGTCGAGGGCTTCAATGCCGAGGTCGATCTCCTCTTTGGTGACGATGAGCGGCGGAGCGATGACGAAGTGGCTGATCCAGGCTTGAATGGAGACGCCGTCGGCCATCATTTTTGCGGCCACCTGGTCGACGACGAGCGGCTTGCCTTCCACCTTGTCGCGCATGGTGTTGAAGGGCTCGCGAGTCTCACGGTTCTTGACCAGATCGACAGCAAAGAAGAGGCCGAGGCCGCGGACGTCGCCGACGGAGGGGTGCTTTGCTTTGAGGGCCTCAACCTTGCCGCGGACGTAGGGCTCGAGTTCGGCGGCGCGGTCCACCAGCTTGAGGCGCTGCATCTCCTCGATGGTGGCCACGGCGGGGCCGAGGGTGATGGGGTGGGCCTCGTAGGTGTGGCCGTGCGAGAAGTAGTGGTCCTCGAAGTAGTCGGCGATTTTTTTGGTAGTGGCGCAGAGGCCCAGCGGGATGTATGCGGACGTAATGCCCTTGGCGGTGGTGAGGATGTCGGGCTTCACGTCCCAGTGGTCCACGCAGAACCAGCGGCCGGTGCGGCCCCAGCCGGTCATCACCTCATCGGCGATGAGGAGGACGCCGTGGCGGTCGCAGATCTCGCGCAGTCTGGGCATGTACTCCGGGGGCGGGACGAGGACGCCGTTCGTGCCGACGATGGGCTCGACGATGATGGCGGCAACGTCGCTCTCGTTGCGGATCATGTGGTCGATGTAGTCGGCGCAGGCGATGCCGCAGCCGGGATAGGTGTGGCCGATGGGGCACTTATAGCAGTTAGTCTCCGGCGCGAAGACTACGTTGTGCATTTTGCCGGCGGGTTCCATGGCCCAGCGGCGGGGGTCGCCGGTGGCGGCAATGGAGCCGGCAGTTGAGCCATGGTAGGAGCGATAGCGGGAGATGATCTTGTTGCGGCCGGTGACCATGCGGGCGATCTTGAAGGCGGCCTCGTTGGCTTCAGTTCCGCTGGTGGCAAAGAAGAACTTTTCGATGCCGGCGGGAAGCACCTCAAGCAGCTTGGCGCTGAGGCGGGCGCGGGCGGTGGTGGCGTACGCCGGTCCCACGAAAGCCAGTTCCCTTGCCTGCTCGGCGATGGCTTCGACGACACGCGGATTTTTGTGGCCGAGGTTGACGCACATGAGCTGAGCGGAGAAGTCGAGATAGCGCTTGCCGGCGCCATCGATCATCCAGCAACCCTCGGCGTCGGCGATGTGGAGCGGCTTCCAGGATTTCTGGAAGCGCCAGGTGCCGTAGTTGGTTTCGCGGGTTAGGGCTGAGACCTGGTCGGCGGATACGGTTGGCTGGGCGCTCTGGCTCATACATGACCTCGCAAAATGCTGCCAGAATCCATGCTACGGCATGAGGCGCCGGGGATGGAGATGAGCCTGATCACTCCGCTGGCGAGGACGGTGCTCTATTTGAGTTACGGAGCGCTAAGCCGGTACATCTAAAGTTTTATGAGGCTATTCAAATAACTATAGTCACTTTCGTGAATAGTCCGTATACTGCTGCCATCTATGAAATCTGTTGGATGTTTTGCCCTGTTTGTAGGCCTTGGTGTGTCACTTGTTCTAACTGGCTGTGGCGGAGGCGGATCGAACTCCGGCAGCGGTGGAGGTACTACCGCAACGCCGACAATCACCTCGATCACCCCAACGTGCGTCAGCGCGGGATCGGGTTCAGTGACACTCACCGTGAATGGGACGAATTTCCTGAGCACGTCGATCGTCCAGGTGAATGGGCAGAGCGAAACCACCACATTCGTGAATGCCACACGATTGACGGCAGTAATTCCGTCTGGGCAGATCGTGAGCGGGGGACAGCTTGCGGTCGCGGTCATGAACGGATCGGTAAGCAGCGGATCCGGGACGCCGGTGAACTTTACGGTAAACAACCCTGCACCGACCCTTACATCGCTATCGCAGACCAGCGAGATGACCGGGGCGAGTACGCCCACAATCACGGTGACAGGCACAGGATTTGTGCCGACGACGATTATCAACGTAAACGGCAACGCGCGAACGACAACGTATTCCAGCGAAACGCAGGTCAGTGTGTCGTTGACCGCCGCGGATGTGGCGGCGGCGGGAAGCCTCTCATTGACTGCGGTGAACCCGGCGCCGGGCGGAGGTACATCCACGGCAGCGACGGTTACGGTGACTGCGCCGAACTTGGCGCCTACGATTACCAGCACTTCGCCTTCGACCGAGACGGTGGGCGCGACCTCTTTAACAATTGCGGTCACGGGAACAGGGTTTGTGGCCGCAACCGTGATCGACGTAAACGGGAGTGCCCGGACCACGACCTATACAAGCGGAACCACGGTGAGCGCCGTGTTGACGACGGCGGATGTGGCTGCGACGGGTAGCTTGTCTGTGACGGCGGTAAGCCCGGCGCCAGGCGGCGGGACCTCCGCGGCGTTCACGCTAGCAGTAAACAATCCGACGGTGGGAGCGATTACGCTGAACCCCGCGGGGCTGACGGAGGGCGGCACGAGTCCGGCATCCATTAACGTGATGGGAAGCACGTTTTTGCCGTCATCGGTCGTGAAGGTCAATGGGAACGCGCGCGCCACCACCTATGTGAACGCGAACAGCTTGACATTTGTGGCGACGGTGGCCGATCAGGCGACAGTCGGCACGCTTGCGGTGACGGTAACCAATCCGGCACCGGGGGGAGGGACTTCACCGGCGACGAATCTTTCCATTACCGCACCAGGAAGTCCGCAGATCACATCGGTGACACCGAATCCGATCTACATCGGATCGGGCGATACCATCATCAGCGTGAACGGGAGCGGATTCACGAATACTTCGGTTGTGAACTGGAACAGCACGCCCCTTGTTTTCGGGCAACTTATTTACACGTACTATGGGCAGCAAGTGCTGACTGCGACGGTGCCAGCGGCAGATTTGACCACGACGGGGACGGCGAGCGTCACGGTTAACACGCCGGGCGCGAATCCATCACTGTCAAATGCTGCAACGGTGACGATCTCGAATCCGCCTGCGCCGACGGTGACGTCAATTTCACCGATGGCTGGCCCGATCGGTGCGCCGATCCAGGTGACGCTTACGGGTTCCGGTTTCGCTTCGAATTCGACAGTTGCGATCGATGGGACGGACATTGCCGCGACGGAGGAAAGTCCGACTCAGATCACAGTAAACATCCCGGCGAGCAGTCTGACCTTGCCAGGAAATCTGAATTTCACAGTGACGAACCCGGCGCCCGGAGGTGGAACCTCGCTTCCGGTGCCCTTTACAGCGTACATCGCCATTGCGAACAACAGTATGGTATACAACGCTGCCAATGGCCTGTTTTACGTTTCGGTCCCTAGTTCGGCAGGGGCACCTTATGGCAACTCAGTAGTCTCGGTAGACCCGGAGACAGGCGCGCTGGGAACGCCGATATCAGTAGGTAGCGAGCCGGATCAGCTGGCGATCAGTTCCGATGGGACAATTCTATGGGTGGCACTCGACGGCGCCTCGGCGGTTCGCGAGGTGAACCTGACCACGGGAACCGCAGGATTGCAGTTCTCGCTGGGCGGAAATGGAGGCTTGTACCAAAATCCGTCTAAGGCGTTGGCCCTGGCGGCCCCGCCAGGCTCGCCAAATTCCGTAGTTGTAGCCACGCAGACAGCCTTTACTTATGAAGGCACGGTCGCCATTTTCGACAGCGGCGTTTTGCGCGGCACTGCAGCGAATTCCACGGTGAACGGTGTGTTCTACGCCCTACTCACAAATGGATCCAAGAGCGAGATCTACGCCGGTGGCGGAGGTTACCAGACGTACACCTACGACGCATCGGGCTTGACGCCCCTGGCGACCGGCCCTTCGGGCTTCACCTACGCAAATTACAGCAGCAATGAAATGCAGATCGCGGGCGGAAAGCTTTACAGTGACTTTGGCCAGGCATTCGATGCCGAATCCGGCGACCTGTTGGGAACGTTTTACGCCACCGGAACTACGCCAGCCGAAGGCTCGACGTTTGCCGACGCCACGCTTGGCCTGGTCTTTACCCTCGACAATTCGGTGAATGGCGTCTATGGCAACTACAACCAGATCCAGACCTTCAATCTTTCCAACTACACTTCGACTGGAAATGCCATCGCAGTAAGCATCCCTTCGAATGGGTCAAGCCCTTCGCACCTCACTCGCTGGGGGGCGAACGGACTGGCGTTCCGAACCAACCTCGGCGTCTTCAGCCTGCGCTCCAACCTGGTAAAGGACCTTGCCGGTGTAGATGCCGATTTGAACGTAGCGGTAACGGCCAGCGGCGGAACCACGACCGGAACGAACACGACCTATACGGCGACCGTGACCGACGGGGGGCCGTCGGCTTCAACGAACGTGGCGCTCACGGCTACGTTGCCATCTACCGGTGTTCTGGTGTCGGCGACGCCTTCCACTGGCACATGTTCAGCCGGTTCAGCGATCTCCTGCGACCTTGGCGGACTCGCCGACGGAGCCTCAGCTACGGTCGTCTTTGTTGTGCAGCAGACGAGCGCCGGATCCGCGACCACGACCGCGCAGGCGTCCGGCTCAGAGAACGACCCGATCTTGACCAATAACTCGGCCTCGGCATCTGTGACCGTAACCGGTTCGACGTACAGCCTTAGGCCGACGTTGAGCGGAATCAGCCCGGCGGCGATTGAGTCGGGATCCAACGACACGACCATCACCGTCACCGGCACAGGCTTCAGCAGTGGAGCCAGCGTTTTACTGGGGGGCGCGGAGCTGTCAACCACCTACTCCAGCAGCACCGAACTTACCGCAACCGTGCCTCAAAGTGCGCTCGCCACGATGGGATGGTCGCCGGTTACGGTATCGAATCCTACTCCAGGCGGAGGCACTTCGAATCCCTTGCCGCTGTCGGTCTTTAGCGTGATCACGCTAGGCGTAAACCACATCCTCTACGACCCGTATTCGCGCAAGATTATGGCCAGCGTAGGCTCGGGTTCGACTAGCATCACAGGAAATTCCATCGTCGCTATCACGCCGGAAACGGCAACGGTGGGGGCGCCTGTCCCGATTGGCAGTCAGCCGGAAAACATAGCGCTGACGTCTGATGGGCAGATTATGTATACGGTTCTGGCCGGCAGTCAAAGCGTAGCGGTCTTCAATATGCTGACGCAGGCGGCAGAATTCACCTATGCCATTCAACCCGGAACAGGCACAGATACCGCCCCCGCTCCACGCGGCATTGCCCCTCAGCCGGGATCGGAAAGCACCGTCGCGATCGACCTCGGATCGTGGGCAGGCAATGCGATCTACAGTTTCGACCTGACAAACAAGACGGCGGCGATGGTCGGTCAGGCGTCCGGCCCTTACAGCGGTTCCTGCATCCAGTTCCTCGATGCGGGCGACATGCTTGCCTTCGATACAGACACCTCCGGAGCCACTCTGGATCATTACACTGTGACATCCGCCGGTTTCATTTACTACGACTACTCGCAGTACACCGAATCGACGCTGAACGGTTTTGGCTGCTTTAAATTGAGCGGCGGTTTGGCTTTTGCCAACGCGGGCGGCGTCGCAAATCCCAACACCGTTCCGGCAGCTCAGCTAGGCGTCTTCCCGGTGGCTGGGGGCGGAGAATTCTCCACCCTCCAATCATTTGCACCGGATATATCGCTGCAAAGCGCCTTCTATCTTGTCGATACCGAGCAAATCGGGACAACCGGTTTCGGCGGGACGCCAGACGGAATTGAGTCTTTCAATGAGAACACGTTCCTTCCGATTGGCAACGTGTCACTCAACATGGGGCAGATTGAGGGTAATACCTCATACAGCGGCGTAGATATGATCCGGTGGGGACAGGATGGGCTCGCGGTTTTGACGAGCGGAGGCCACATCTACTTCCTACGCGGGGCTTTTGTGGTTCCAGGCTTGCTTGGCTCCAATTCGGCTGCCAGCCTCAGTTCGAGTTCGGTCAGTTCGATTACCCGTGGCGCTGGGAATACGTTGCTGACGCTGACGGGATCGAATTTCGCTGCGGGCGCGGCGGTGACCTGGAACGGGAGCTACCGGACCACGACAATCGTGGACGGGACGCACGTTTCGGTGGCGATTCCGGCGAGTGACCTGGTTACGGCGGGAAGCGCAACTGTGGTGGCGACGAATCCGGGAGGGCCGGCTTCAAATGCGTTGACGATCACAATCAACTGAGGTCGGCGGCGGGGCGCGTGGCACACGCTCGACATGCCTGAATTAACTGATTGACTCAAGAAGAAGCCCCGGCCTACGGTCGGGGCTTCTTCTTGCTGGATTTTGGATCGTGCTGGTTGAGCCTGTTAGTTGCTGAAGAGGAGGACACCCGCGGCTTTCTCTTCGCCGCCGGCGGTATCGTCTGAGCTGACCGGGCGGTAGAAGAGCTGGTTGGCATTGAGATAGACCTCAAGAAACGCCGGGCGCTCGGCAATGTGGCCGGCAATAAGGGCTTCAGAGAGCGGGTCTTCAACGTAACGCTGGAGAGCGCGGCGCAGAGGACGAGCCCCATAGCTGCGGTCGATGAGCGTCTTGTCCAGGATCCACTTCTTGGCCTCCTCGGTGACCGATATGGTGATGGACTTCTGCGCCAGGTTGAGGTTGAGCTGCTGCACGAGCAGCTCGACGATCTGCAGCAGGTCGGCGTCGTTGAGCGACTGGAACAGGATGACTTCGTCGAGGCGGTTGAGGAACTCGGGGTTGAAGGTCTTTTTCACCTCGTTCTTGACCAGTTCCTCCACCTTCTCGCTGACCAGGTCGTCGCGGTCGGATTGGAAGCCCAGGCCCGACTTCTTCTGCAGGTGGCGCGCGCCGATGTTCGACGTCATGATGAGGATGGTGTTCTTGAAGTCGACGGTGTTGCCGAGGCCGTCGGTCAACTGGCCGTCTTCAAAGACCTGCAGGAGCAGGTTGAACACATCGGGATGCGCCTTTTCGATTTCGTCCAGCAGCACCACGGAGTACGGCGAACGCTTGACGCGCTCGGTGAGCTGGCCGCCTTCCTCGTAGCCCACGTACCCCGGAGGCGAGCCGATGAGCTTGGAGACGGAGTGCTTCTCCATGAACTCCGACATGTCAAAGCGGATAAGCGCCTTGTCTGACCCGAAGAGGAACTGGGCCAGGGTGCGGGCCATCTCGGTTTTGCCCACGCCGGTGGGGCCGAGGAACAGGAAGCTGCCAATGGGCCGGTGTGGCGACTTGAGCCCCGCGCGGCTGCGTCGGATGGCGCGGGCCAGGGCGCTGATGGCCTTGTCCTGCGAGATGACGCGCTTGTGCAGCTCTTCTTCCACGCGAAGGAGCTTCTGGGTTTCTTCTTCCTTGATGCTGGTAACGGGGACGCCGGTCCAGCGGCTGACCACGTCCTCGATATCCTCGCGGCCCACGATGCCGGCGGCGGAGTCGTCGAGGTGGTACTTGTCGCGAAGGGCGCGCAGGTTTTCGCGCTCCTTGCGCTCCTCGTCGGAGTAGAAGCGGGCCTTCTCGAACTCGTGGTTGGCGATGGCCGAGTCCATGCGATGGACAATGAACTTGATGCGCTTCTGGACCTCGGTGATCTCCTCAGGCAGCGAGGTCTGGCGCAGCTTGACGCGCGCGCCGGCTTCGTCGATGAGGTCGATGGCCTTGTCGGGCAGGAAGCGATCGGGGATGTAACGGTTGGAGTGGAGGACCGAGAACTCGATGGCCGCATCGGTGTAGCTGACCGCGTGGAACTTCTCGTAACGGTCCTTGATGCCCATGATGATCTTGATCGCGTCGGCCTCGTTGGGCGGCGGAACCTTGACCGCCTGGAAGCGGCGCTCAAGGGAGCGGTCCTTCTCAATGGACTTGCGGTACTCGGCCGGGGTGGTGGCGCCGATGCACTGGATTTCACCGCGGCTGAGCGCAGGCTTGAGGATGTTGGCGGCGTCGAGGGAGCCCTCGGCAGAGCCGGCGCCGACGAGGGTATGCAGCTCATCGATGAAGATGATGGAGTTCTGATTCTCCATCAACTCCTTCATGATGGTCTTGAGCCGCTCCTCAAACTGGCCGCGGTACTTGGTGCCGGCGACGATGAGAGAAAGATCGAGGCCGAGGACGCGCTTGTCAGCGAGGAATGTGGGGACTTCGCCGTCGGCAATGCGCTGGGCCAGGCCTTCAACGATGGCGGTCTTGCCCACGCCGGGCTCGCCGATAAGCACGGGATTGTTCTTGGTGCGGCGGCAGAGGATCTGGATCACGCGTTCCAGCTCGCCATCGCGGCCGACCAGGGGATCGAGCTGGCCGTCCATGGCGGCCTGGGTCAGGTCGCGGGAGAACTCGGCAAGCAGGCTGGATTCGCGCTGGCGGGCTTGCTGGGGAGCTTTTTCCTGGGTGACGCGGGCAAGCTCATCGCGGATCTGTGCGAGCTTGAGGCCGCGCTCCTGAAGGATCTCGGAGGCGAAGCACTTCTCTTCGCGCAACAAACCGAGAAGCAAATGTTCGGTCCCGATATGCTTGTGGCCCAGGCGCTCGGCTTCTTCAGCGGCGTAGGCCAGGACACGCTTGCATTCATTGGAAAGCGGGAGGTCCACAGAGGTGGAGACCTTCTCGCGAATGGTGGTGTGGGCCTCAATCTGCTTGCGAATCGACTCTACCGAGGCGTGCGAGCGCAGGAATCGGTTGGTGAGCGCCTTGTCTTCGCGGAGGAGACCGAGCAGAAGGTGTTCGGTTTCAATATAGGGCGAACCGAACTGGCTGGCCTCATAGCGCGCGAAGAAGATAACCCGCCTTGCCTTCTCCGTATAGCGTTCGAACATGATGTTCTCCCTGACCCGGGTTATCGGCTGGAGTGACCGACCGGTTGACGAGCGCCCCAGCGACTTGCCGTTGCGATCCCGTTTCCGGATTCGGCCCGGCAACCGCGCCGAGCGAAGCATCGCCGCCCGAGGCCACCGAAATCAAGCGCCTGCCTCGGAACAGCTCTTTGGGATGGTTTCCGGAAGGTTTTCCGAGCGCCCCGGGGACCAAGGTTGCCGTCCTGAAGGGCTTCCATCCGCGTGTACCGGCCTGGCGGGGATTTTAAAGACCAGGCCAAATAACCCCTACAGTTAGTAGACTCGTTCCGCACCCGGAACGCTGCTTTTTTCAGACCCTGAATCAGGCTGAAGGTTGCTGAGTGCGGGATTGGACGGCGCCAGAGCACCGTGTTCGAGGCGGAGCACCCGGGAGCAGCGCTGAGCCAGATCCATGTTGTGAGTAACGACGATTGATGTTAGACCGTGGTTGAGGTGAATGCGCTCGATCAAGTCAAAGACCTGGCGGGCGGTGACCTCATCCAGGTCGCCGGTGGGTTCGTCGGCAAGGAGCAGCCGAGGGTTGTTGACGAGGGCGCGAGCCAGGGCAACGCGCTGCTGTTCTCCGCCGGATAACTCTCCGGGGCGGTGGTCGCGCCGGTCTTCGAGGCCGACTTCGCGGAGCCAGTTGGCCGCCAGTTCTAGAGCTTCCCGCCTGACCGCGCCGCGTGCAAGCAACGGCATGGCCACGTTTTCCTGCGCCGTAAACTCGGGCAGCAGATAGTGAAACTGCCAGACGTAGCCGATCTCGCGATTACGGAAGGCCGCAGCCTGCCGGGAAGTTAGCGTTGCTACGTTGGTTGAGGCGCAGTATACCGTTCCCGCGGAAGGAGTATCAAGAGCACCGAGGATGTGCAAAAGCGTGCTTTTTCCTGCTCCGGACTGGCCCATGATGGCGACCAGCTCGCCTGCGGCTACCTGGAAGTCGAGATTTTTGAATAGGGTAAGGGGGCCGCGTGCCGTTCGGTAAGTCTTTTCCAGCCCTGTGACCTGAACCATCCAGCCGTTTCCAGGCCGCGCTTCGGTCTCCCGCGAGGTGCGAGAAGCCTGCTCGGCAGCCGCTGGAAGCATTTCGGTCATCCGTACACCCTATTTTACCGCGCCGTAACAGGCGAGGAATCCCCCGGAGGCGGCATCTGCTGCAGCCGGGAAAAAATCATGGTCCCATAAGGTTCTGTGGAATGGCAGCGCCATCCATCACATGTGATTGGATGCAGATGACGGCGTAATGTGAGACGCCCCAGGAGCTTGAATCTACGGTAATTCAGCATCGGGTGCCGCCGCCAGTGAAGACGCGAGTGATGCCGCTGGGGCGGCGAGGCGCATGAGCGCAACGTAAACTGCGCCGGAAGTGAAGAAGCCGACAAACCAGGCGTAGTCATAGAGGAAGCGAAGCGGGGCAACAAAGATGCCGATGAGGGCGATGACGACGCCGAGCGCGAGGGCGGCAACGGCCCGGGGATTGATGCCTTTCGAGTAGTAATAAGCGCCTTCGCGGTGGTAGAGGGAGTTGACGTCGAGATCGGTGTGGCGGATGAGGAAGTAGTCGCAGACCATGATGCCGGCGACGGGGCCAAGCAGGCCGGAGTAGCCCACGAGCCAGCCGAAGATGTAGGCGTCGGGCGAGGCCAGCAGCTTCCACGGGCACATGGCGATGCCCAGGAAGCCCGTGATGAGGCCGCCGGTGCGGAAACTGATGAGGCGCGGGTAGAGGTTGGAGAAGTCGTTGGAGGGTGAGACGACGTTGGCGCCGATATTGACGTTCATGGTGGCCACGAGGATGGCGATCATCGCGATAAACGCCACAAGTGGCTGATGGAACTGGCCGATGAGCTCGATGGGATTCCAGATGGGATGGCCGAAGAGCACGGCGGATGCAGACGTGACGGAGATGCCGACGAAGGTGTAGAGGGTCATGGCGACAGGAAGGCCGAAGGCCTGTCCCCAGGATTGGGCGCTTTGCGATTTGGAGTAACGGGTGAAGTCGGGGATGTTGAGGGCGAGCGTGGACCAATAGCCCACCATGGCGGTAAGCGAGGGGAAGAAGACGAGGAGGAAGCCGCGCGTCGAGTGGAACTGCGAGGGAGTGGAGAGCATGGAGCCGAAGCTTCCGGCCTTCATGCGGACCCAGATGAGCAGGGCGGCGGCCATCACGAACATGAAGGGCGCGCCGAAGGCTTGCAGGCGGCGCACGGTGTCAACGCCGTGCCAGACCACCACCATGTTGAGCAGCCAGAAGAAGAGGAAGCAGGCCCACACGGCAAACTGCGAGCCGGCCAGCGAGGGGAGCATGATGGCAAGCATCGCATGGATGGCGGTACCGCCGATCCATGACTGAATGCCGAACCAGCCGCAGGCGACGACGGCGCGAAGGATCGCGGGAATGTTGGCGCCGCGGATGCCGAAGGGCGCGCGGATGAAGACCGGAAATGGGATGCCGTATTTTGCGCCGGCGTGGGCGTTCAGGAGCATGGGGACGAGCACGATGAGGTTGCCGAGCAGGACCGTGCCGATGGCCTGTTTCCAATCCATGCCCTTGGCGATGAGTGAGGAAGAGAGCTGGTATGTGGTGATCTCCATGGACATGGAAAACCAGAGCGCGATGTAGTTGTACATCGTCCAGGAACGGCGCTCGGGCGGGACGGGGGCGAGGTCTCGGTTGGTGAGAGTGGGATCGACGACGCTCATGGGACCTCCGAGGCAGCGGAGCTAGTGGCGCTAGCGGAGTTGGCGGAGCTAGAGTTGGGCCGGGGCGCGGGGGAATGAGCTTCCGGCAAGTTTACTTCCAGTCGCCGCCTCTTGCTTGGCGGCGGAGATAGTTGCCGCGGCCGGGCGTGCCGATGAACTGGCCGCCGGAGACGATCAGCTCGCCGCGGGAATACACGTCGCGGGCATTGCCGCGGACACGGAAGCCCTCGAACATGGAGTAATCGACCCGCATGTGGTGGGTTGCGGCGCTGATGGTGTGATCGGCGGCGGCGTCCCAGAGGACAATGTCGGCGTCGCTGCCGGGGGCGAGCACTCCTTTGCGCGGGTACATGCCGAAGATGCGCGCGGGCGCAGTGGAGACTAGCTCGACGAAGCGGTTGATGCTGAAATTGCCGTGGTTGACGCCGTGGTGATGCAGCAGCTGCAGGCGGTTTTCGATACCGGGACCGCCGTTGGGGATCTTGGTAAAGTCGTCTTTGCCGAGAGCCTTCTGATCCTCAAAACAGAACGGGCAATGATCGGTCGAAACCACCTGGAGATTGTCCGTGCGAAGACCGTCCCAGAGTTTGGGCTGGTTGGCGCGCTCGCGCAGCGGCGGAGTAAACACGTACTTGGCGCCTTCCCAGCCTTTGTCCACCATATTGTCTTCGAGCGAGAGAAGGAGGTACTGCGGGCACGTTTCGGCGAATGCGGGCAGGCCGCGGTCGCGGGCTTCGCGTACCTGGTTCAGCGCGTCCTCGCTGGAGAGATGGACGATGTAGATGGGGACTCCGGCCATCTCAGCCAGTGCGATGGCGCGATGCACGGCTTCTGCCTCAGCGCGCGTGGGCCGCGTGAGCGCGTGGTAGATGGGCGCGGTTTTGCCCTCGGCCAGCGCCTGGCGGACGATGACGTCGATGACCGAGCCGTTCTCCGCATGCATGCAGATGAGCGCGCCGTTCTTCGCGGTCTGCTGGAGGGCCTTGAAGATGGTGGCGTCGTCGACCATGAGCACGTTGGGATAGGCCATGAAGAGCTTAAAGCTGGCCACTCCTTCGCGCACCATGTCGTCCATGTCTTCCAGGCCGGCGTCGGGCAGGTCGGTCACAATCATGTGCAGTCCGTAGTCGATGCAGGCCTTGCCTTCGGCTTTCTTCCACCATGTATCGAGCGCGGTGCGCATCCTGGTGCCGCGGGCCTGGATGGCGAAGTCAACAATCGTAGTGGTGCCGCCGATGGCCGCGGCCCTGGTGCCGGTGAGGAAGTCGTCTGCGGAGTTGCTGCCGCCGAAGGGCATATCGAGGTGAGTGTGCGCGTCGATGCCGCCGGGAAGAAGCAGCAGGCCGGTGGCGTCCACAACGGTTTCGGCAGCGGACGCGGGAATGCCGGCACGAATCTCCTTGATGGTCGCGCCGTCGATGAGAAGATCGGCGCGGACGCTGGAGGCGGCATTGACGATGATGCCGTTTTGAATGAGGGTGGTCATGCTAAGTCTTCAAGTTCAATCTCTGACTTGGGCATTGCCGCCTCAAGCTGATGAAGGGCCTCAAGGCCAAAGTTAAAATCAAAACCGGTGTTCGTAAAGAACTCGTCTACTCCCAATTCCTGCAGGGTGTACTGCAGCGCTTTCGCAGCTAAGGCGAGATCCTCTTCAGACACAAAACCAAGCGACTCGCCATCATCGATTTGTTGCAATAGTCTCCCGGCGCGCGACTTGTGATCGGAAGGAAAGCGTTTTGCAGCGAAACTGCTCATAGATTCCAGCAAAGCTGCTCTCAAGAGGCCTCGAATCTTGCTATTGAATTCGTATTTCATAAGCAGTTGTCTCCTGTGCCAACAACGGCAGTACGTTGTTCCCAGGTTTCGGCGGGCACGTTGGAATCGATGCGGACCATGCTGATGCAGCCGTCGACCGGACAGACGCACGCGCAGAGGTTGCACCCGACACATTCTGTTTCATCCACTCGCGGAATGCGTGCGAGCGGCGTGAGGTACGGGCTATGAGTTGCGGGATCGGCGGAGCGCTCGCGGCGCGTGACCGGCGTGACGGTGATGGCGTCGCGGCTCAGGCGCTCGTGATCGGCGGGCTTGGCATGCAGCTCGACGTGGCCGTTGATGGGGCCCGTGGCGCGGTCGAGATGGATGCACTGGTGCGCGCCATCCCAGCAGGCGATGTGGCAGAGATCGCAGCCAATGCACTTCTGTTCGTCGATGCAGGCGACAATTTTGTAATTGAGGTTGAGGTGTTTCCACTCCGTGACGCGCGGGAGCGAGAGACCGCGGAAGTCGTCGAGCGTGGCAAAGCGTTTCTCGCGCATCCAGTTCTCGAGTCCGTCCATCATGTCCTCGACGATGCGATAGCCGTAATGCATCACGGCGGTGCAGACCTGGACCGTGCCACAGCCGAGGAGGATAAACTCTGCCGCATCCTGCCAGGAGGCAATGCCGCCGATGCCGGAGAGCGGGAGAGCCGCTTCAGGGTCCGACAGGACCTGCTGGACCATGCTGAGCGCGATGGGCTTGACGGCGGGGCCGCAGTAGCCGCCGTGCGTGCTTTTGCCGTCGACGTTGGGGCGCGGGATGAACGTGTTCAGGTCGATGCCGGTGATGGAGTTGATGGTGTTGATGGCCGAGAGGGCGTTGGCGCCTCCGCGTTTGGCCGCGCGGGCTATGCTGCGAATGTCGGCGATGTTAGGCGTGAGCTTAACCAGCACTGGCGTGCGCGCCTTCTCTTTGACCCAGCCCGTGATCATCTCGGCGTACTCGGGGACCTGGCCCACGGCGGAGCCCATGCCGCGCTCGTTCATGCCGTGGGGGCAGCCGAAGTTCAGCTCGAGACCGTCGGCGCCGGCTTCTTCCGCGCGGACGACGATGTCATGCCAGGCTTCGCGGTTGGAAGCGACCATGAGCGAAGCGATGACGGCGTGGCCCGGATAGCGCTTTTTTACGTCGCGCATCTCGCGCAGGTTCTCTTCTACGGTGCGGTCGCTGATGAGCTCAATGTTGTTGAAGCCCATGATGCGCTGGCCGTTCCAATCCACCGATGAGTAGCGCGAACTGACGTTGGTGACCGGCTCGCCGATGGTCTTCCAGACTGCGCCGCCCCAGCCGGCGTCGAAGGCGCGCATGATCATTTCGCCGGTGTTGGTGGGCGGGGCGGAGGCGAGCCAGAAAGGGTTGGGCGAGTTGATGCCGCCGGCAAAGTTGCGGACCTGCAGATCAGGCATGGGCGGCCTCCGCGGCGGCAAGCATGGCCAGGGCTGCGCGCTTGCCGTCTGCTACAGCATCCACCACCTCGCGCCCGCCGTTGACGCAATCGCCGCCGGCGAAGTAACGCGAATTGCCCGTGCGGCCGGTGGCAGGATCGGCAATGATCCGGCTGGAGTGGATCTCAATGCCACGAAGTTCGCCGACGAGATGAGCAAGGGGCGACTGGCCGATGGCGGGAACGATGAGATTGCAGGCGATAGCGTATTCAGACTCGGGGATGGGCAGGAGCGTGCGATCGACCTCGCGGACCTGCACCGTGTCGAGCAGGAGACGGCTCTCATTGCCGGCACGGATGGCGACGGGCTGGCGGCGCCAGAGGTATTGGACGCCTTCCTGCTTTGAGTGCTCGTACTCGAAGTCGAATGCGGACATCTCGGTTTGGCTGCGTCGGTAGAGGAGGTAAACGGTCTCCGCGCCCAGGCGGTGAGCGGCATTGGCGGCGTCAATGGCGGTGTTCCCTGCCCCGACAACAACCACCGTGCCGGAGAGGTCGCGGATGTGGCCGGTCTTGTAGCCCGCGATGAGCTCGAGCGCGTTCATCACGCCATCGGAGTCCTCGCCGGGGATGCCGAGCCTCTGCATGGCGCCGAGGCCCACCCCGAGGAAGATAAAGTCGAACTCGGATTCGAGCGCCTCGAGTGCGGCGGCGGTTTCAATGCTGACGTCGAAGCGAAACTCGACGCCCATCCGCCGGATCAGTTCAACTTCGCGGAGGCTTTCTTCGACACGTAGCTTGTACTCAGCCACGCCGTAAGTGTTCAGGCCGCCAGGAAGCGCGCGGCGTTCCAGGATGGCGGCGGAAGCGCCCTGGCGGCGCAGCTCGGCGGCGCAGGCCAGCGACGCGGGGCCTGCGCCGATGCAGGCGACGCGGAGGGCGCGCGAAGCGGGCAGTTTCGGCAGGTCTTCGCCGGAGGCATGGAACGCGTCCATGGCGTGACGCTGCAGCAGCGCGATCTGGATAGGCTCGCGATGATCGCGATGCATGACACAGGCGCCTTCGCAGAGGACCTGGACCGGGCAGGCGCGCGCGCAGCTACCGCCGAGGATGTTCGCCTCAAGGATGCGGTGGGCGGAGCCACGGAGATTGCCGCTGGCGATGCGCTTGATGAAGCCGGGAACATCGATATGAGTGGGGCACGCGGCAGTACAGGGCGCGTCAAAGCAATAGAGGCAGCGATTGGCTTCGAGAACGGCAGCCTGGGGCGTGAGCGGCGTTTTGAGCTCGCTGAAGCGGCTGCGGAGTTGCGGGTCGTCGGGTAAAGCGGCGATGCTCATGGTTCCCTCGACTCCACAGAATCAGGAAGCAACCAGCGGCCCGTAGGCGTCGGGACGGCGGTCGCGGAAAAACTGCCAGGTGCGGCGGACCTCGGCGATTTCGTCCAGGTTCAGGTCGACTGTGAGCACCTCGTCCTTGTCCCGGGAAGCCTGGGCGATAATCTGGCCGCGCGGATTGGCGAAGTAGCTCGAACCGTAGAATTCGCCGATGTTCCACGGCGGTTCGGTGCCCACGCGATTGATGGCGGCGATAAAGTAGCCGTTGGCTGCGGCGTGGGCAGGCTGCTCCAGCTTCCACAGGTACTCGCTCAAGCCCGCGACGGTGGCGGACGGGTTGAAGACAATCTCCGCACCGTTCAGACCGAGGCAGCGTGCGCCTTCAGGGAAATGCCGGTCGTAGCAGATATAGACGCCGATCTTGGCAAAGCCAAGGTCGAAGACGGGATAGCCCAGATTGCCGGGACGGAAATAGAACTTCTCCCAGAAGCCCGGCGCCACGTGCGGGATGTGCGTCTTCCGGTACTTGCCGAGGTAGGAGCCGTCATTGTGGAGCACAGCGGCGGTGTTGTAGAAGGTGCCTTCCTGCTCGATCTCATAGACCGGCACAATCATCGCGATGTGCAGCTCGCAAGCCAGATCGCGCATGAGGCTGACGGTAGGACCGTCGGGAACGCGCTCCGTAGCCTCATACCACCGGACCGACTGCTCCGCGCAGAAGTAGGGACCGTTGAAGATTTCCTGCAGGCAGACGATCTGGGCGCCGTCGGATGCGGCTTTGCGAATCAGGCCCAGGTGCTTCTCGATCATGGCCTGCTTCTGCGTCGCCAGCGGTTCGGTTGCCGGCACGGCGGTGGAGGCCTGGATGATAGAACAACGGACCATGCGGGGCATCGGAGACTACTCCCGGCAGAGCGGTGTGAGTCTTTAGACGTTAAATTGACAAGCTGGGGTTGAGCAACGGGTTTCTTCGCCTAAAATCCGGCTCAGTACGGGATCTTTATGGGCGAGGCGATCCAGGCGGCCAGGCTGGCCCAGGCTTCGTCGCGGAGAATCTGCGTGGCCGGGATCGAGCGCTGGCCAATGTCCTTGCGGAGCTGCTCATAAAGGAACGCATCGTCGAATCCGGCCCGCGCGGCGTCCGCGGCGGAGCAGCCGAAGTAGACGGCGTCAATACGCGCCCAGTAGACCGCGGACAGGCACATCGGGCAGGGCTCGCAGCTGGTGTAGAGCCGGCAACCCTGGAGCGAAAAGGTGTTGAGAACTTTTGCGGCGGCGCGAATCGCGTTCACTTCCGCGTGAGCCGTGGGATCGGTTGTGGCTGTAACCGAATTTGCCCCCTCGCCGACGATGCGGCTGCCCTGCACTACCACCGCTCCGAACGGCCCGCCGCGGCCGCTGGCCACGTTCTCCGTGGCGAGTGCGATGGCCCGGCGGAGGAAGTCAGGATTCGGGGATTCAAGTGCGGACAACTTGCCAATCCTTTTCTTTGCAGCCAAAGTAAACACAGTATGGCACAGGCAATCCGATCCACCCGCGTCGCCACCCCACATGGCATCGCGCCCGCCAGCGTGCTCATCGAGGGAGAGCGCATTGCGGCGGTGTGCGGATGGGGCGATGCGCCGCAGGATGCGGAACTGAAGGATTTCGGCGACCTGGTCGTGCTGCCGGGGCTGGTGGATTCGCACGTCCACATCAACGAGCCGGGGCGCACGGAATGGGAAGGATTTGAGACTGCGACACGCGCTGCTGCGGCCGGCGGCGTCACCACGCTCGTGGATATGCCGCTGAACTGCATTCCCGAGACGACAACTGTGGAGGCACTGGAGGCCAAGCGTGAGGCGGCGCGGGGCAAGGCGTGGGTAGATTGGGCAGCCTGGGGCGGCGTGGTGCGCGGAAACGCGGAATCGCTGCCAGCCCTGGTCGAGGCTGGCGTTCCTGGATTCAAGTGCTTCCTGATCGATTCCGGCGTGGAGGGGTTTGCGTGGGTGGATGAGAAGGAACTGCGGGCGGCATTGGAGAAGCTGCGCGGAACGGGATTGCCCCTGCTGGCGCATGCGGAGGCGCCGGGGCCGATCGCCGAACGGGCGAAGGAAATGAAGCTGTGGACACAAGAAGGCTGGCGTCGTTATCAGACCTATATGGTGTCGCGGCCGGAGTTGGCGGAATCAGACGCGATTGCGCTGTTATTCCAGATGGCTGAGGAATTCCAAACGCCGATCCACGTGGTGCACCTGTCGAGCGCGGGGCCGGCTCTGACGCTCCTGAAAGGGGCACGCCGCAACGGGCTTCCGATGACGGTAGAAACATGTCCGCACTACCTCTGGTTCGCTGCGGATGAGATCCCCGACGGCGCAACGGAGTTCAAATGTGCGCCACCCATCCGGTCCACGGAGAATCGCGAGAAGTTGTGGAAAGCGCTTGAGGACGGGTCCATTGACATGGTCGTTACCGATCATTCGCCTTGCCCGACGGAGATGAAACACCGGGACAGCGGCAGGTTCGACAAGGCGTGGGGCGGGATTGCCAGCCTCGGCCTGGCGTTGCCGGTAATGTGGACGGGAATGCGCCAGCGCGGATTGAGCATCGAACGGCTCTCCACGTGGATGGCCTCGGCGCCGGCGCGGCTGGCCGGGCTTGAGGGCCGCAAGGGATCCATTGCGCCGGGTTGCGATGCGGATTTCGCAGTATTCGATCCAGACGCCGAATGGACCGTCACCACCGGCGATCTCCATTTCCGGCACAAGATGTCGCCGTATCTCGGCGCGCCCCTCCGGGGACGAGTGCAGGAAACCTGGCTGCGAGGCGAGCGGGTTTATTGCGCGGGTAAATTCTCAGGAACACCGCGGGGGAAAGAGTGGACGCGACCATGAAAGCGCGCGCGGAGCGTGCCATTGCGGAGTGCCGGCGGATTGCGGCGATGACCGAGGAGCCAGGGCGAACCACACGACGATTCCTTACTCCGCCTGTGCGCGAAGTGCACGCGTTGCTTCGCGATCGCATGGAGAAGCTAGGCATGAGTGTGCGCGTGGATGCAGTGGGAAACCTGCGCGGCCTCTGGTTTCCGGAAGGCGCGGAAACACGCCGCCTCATGATCGGCTCGCATATCGACACGGTGCCGGATGCGGGCGCATTCGATGGCGTGCTGGGCGTGACGGTCGCCCTGGAATGGGCGGAGCTGGCGCAACAAATGCGCCTTCCCATCGGCATCGAGCTGGTCGCATTCTCTGAGGAGGAAGGCGTGCGGTTCGGGGTGCCGTTTCTGGGCAGCCGGGCCATGGCAGGCAGATTCGACGAGAAACTGCTGGGGCTGCACGACGCGCACGGTCATACGGTTGCCGAAGCGATTCACGCATTCGGACTCGATGCCGGTGAGATTCACGATGCCGCGATCGGCCCCGATGCCGCCGCCTTCGTGGAGATCCACATCGAGCAAGGGCCGGTGCTGGAAGCAGAGAATGCGCCGCTGGCTGCGGTGACGGCGATTGTGGGACAGACGCGCGGCAGCGTGCTGTTCAAGGGCCATGCCAACCATGCCGGGACCACGCCCATGCCGATGAGGCGCGACGCGCTGGCCGGGGCAGCGGAGTGGATTCTGGCAGTGGAGCAAGCGGCAAAGCGGACGGACGGCCTGGTGGCGACAACCGGCCGCATTGCCGTAACACCGGACGCGTCGAATGCAATTGCCGGAGAAGCCCGCGTGAGCCTTGACCTGCGGCATGCGCACGATCGGGTTCGATTGGCCGCGGTCGATGAGCTGGTCGCGCGCGCACAAACCATTGCGCAACGCCGCGGACTGGAAATGCAGTGGACTTCCCTGATGAACGAGCCCGCAGTGCCCATGGACGAGCGGCTCACGGCTTTTATGGCCGATGCCATCGAAGCTGCCGGCTATCCGCCCAGGCGCATCACCAGCGGCGCCGGCCACGATGCCATGGTGATGGCAGGGCGAGTGCCCGCTGCGATGCTCTTCATTCGCAGCCCGGGAGGAATCAGCCACCATCCCGCCGAGACAGTCCTGGAAGAGGATGTTGAGGCGGCAATGGAAGTCGGGCAGCGATTCCTGGAGCGGATGGCGGCGAGCCTCAGATAGAATCGGACAACGGCTTTCCCAGATTCCCCGAAAGCAGCGAGGTCCCCTTGCATCATCTCGGTGCAACGCGAAGCAGCCTGAAACACGACCACCTGTTGCAGACTCCGGATACGTTTGTGCGCATCCCGCTGCCGGGCGCGGACGGTGTACAGTTCGTGGTGCATGCCGCGCCACAGCTCGGAGCCGGATTCACGCAGATGACAGCCGAGTTCACCGCTGATGGGAGACTCGCCGATTCACCGGCCCAGCGGTTCGTGTATGTCCTGGAAGGCACGCTGGAGCTGACCGCGAACGGCGCCACTCACGAGCTGGCTTCGGACGGATTTGCGTATGTGCCGCAGGGCACGCCGCATAGTGTGCGTGGGCAAAAGGGCACGCGTGCGGTTGTCATTGAAAAGCTGTACGCTGCGCAGCCGGGAGCGGCCGCACCCACTCTGGTCATCGGAAGCGAGCCCGCGGTCGCGGCCGTTCCCCTGGCGGGCGATCCCGCACTGCGCGTGCGTTCGCTCATGCCGGATGATTCGGCATACGACTTCGCCGTCAACACCATGACCTACGATCCGGGCGCCGGCCTCAGCATGGTGGAGATCCACGTAATGGAACACGGGCTGCTGATGCTCGAGGGTGGCGGAATCTACCGGCTGGGCGACTGCTGGTATCCGGTCGAGGCCGGCGACTTCATCTGGATGGCGCCCTATTGCCCGCAGTGGTTTGGAGCCATCGGCAAAACGCCGGCGAAGTACCTCATCTACAAGGATTGGCGCCGGCACCCATTGGGAGTGTGAGACATGGCGACGACGGGACCCAAACTCTCAATCGACGGATTGATTGCCGAGTTGGAAGCATTGGCAAAGTTCTCTGAAGCTCCTGCGCCCGTGGTCACACGCGTCGTCTTCACTGAGGCCGATTTGCGCGCGCGCGCCTACGTGAAGGATCTGTGCTCGAAAGCTGGCCTCGAAGTCCGCGAAGACGCCGTGGGCAACACGTTTGCGCGATGGACGGGCAGCGAACCTGAACTGGCGACCGTGGGAACAGGCTCGCACATCGACGCGATTCCCAACGCAGGCCTCTATGACGGCTGCGTTGGCGTGCTCGGCGGCCTTGAGGCGATTCGCGTGCTGCAGCGAATGGGATTCCAACCGCGCCGGTCCATCGAGCTGGTGATCTTTACCGCGGAAGAGCCCACGCGATTCGGAATCGGATGCCTCGGCAGCCGCATGATGGCCGGAATCTTGACGCCTGAGCGAGCCCGCACACTGCGCGACAAGGAAGGCCGCAGCCTGGAAGAACTCCGTACGCAAGCTCGGTTTACTGGATCATTGGAATCGGTTGCGTTGCAGGCAGGCTATTTCCATCAGTTCCTTGAGCTGCATATCGAGCAAGGGCCGCTGCTTGAGCGCGAAGGTCTGGACCTGGGACTTGTAACGCACATCGCCGCTCCGGCCAGCCTGCGTATCACGTTGCAGGGCGAGGGCGGCCACGCAGGCGGCGCGCTGATGCTGGGACGCAAGGACGCGCTTACGGCTGCCGCTGAGTTGATACTGGCGCTGGAAAATGCGGCGCGCTTGAGCGGCGCCATCGATACGGTTGCCACCACCGGCATCTGCGAAGTATTCCCCGGAGCGGTCAACAGCATTCCTTCCCGTGTGCGGCTGGAGTGCGACATCCGCGATATCGACGAAGTTCGCCGGGACCTCGTGATTGCCGCGCTGCGCGAAGCTTGCCACGACGTGGAGACCCGGCGATCCGTCAGCGTGCAAATTGAGATGGTGAACGCGGATCCTCCTGCCGCCTGCGACCCGGCGATCCTTGACGCGCTGGAGCAGAGTGCCGTTGCGGCCGGGAAAAAGTACAAGCGCATGGTCAGCCGCGCCTATCACGACTCGCTGTTTGTGGCGCGCATTGCGCCGGTCGCCATGCTGTTCATCCCGTGCCGCAGCGGCGTAAGCCACCGGCCCGATGAATACGCCTCGCCGGCGTGGATTGGATCGGGGGTGCACGTGCTGTCGCGAACGCTCTCCCTCCTCGCAAGCTGACGGTCGCGCGAGGCTTTGCCGTTGTTAGCCGACACATAGTGGCTCATTTGCATCGGCTTTGAAAGGGCATGACTTCAGTCGTGCCGCAAATGGCCAAAAAGTACGGGCGGGCTTCAGCCCCTGAGGGATGTTTTTCGCAGATTGAGCCTCTACAAGCCGGCAAAAGAGCCGCCAGAAACCTCACCCGCAGGTCGCGAAAGGTGCTATAAATAACTTGCAGGGCCGGATCCACTCAAGAGTGGATTCGGCCCTTCGGCTTTCCGGGACGTGGTACCCCCCTACCCCCCCACTATGGATCACCATGTGGGATTATTTCAACACTTCGCAACAAAACAAATAGCTTATACACAGAGCAAGGCAAAGAATCGTGCCATATCGTGAACTTTACCGTATTGTGATACGAATGCGGCCAAAACTGCAGATTAGCGCTCGCCAGAGAGCCGTTGTATCCTAACGCTCAACTGCACCGCGATTCCCTACCCTGCCGATGAGCGAACTGCCAAAAACCCGCGTCATTGGGACCTCCGTTCCCCGCAAGGAGGGCGTGGATAAAGTACTGGGCCGCGCGCGCTACGTCGACGACATTGAGTTGGAAGGAATGTGGCACGGCGCTACATTGCGGAGCACCATTCCCCGCGGCCTGATTCGCTCCATTACATTCGACCCGCAAGTGAAATGGAGCCAGTTCGCGATCGCAACCGCGGCGGATATTCCCGGCCAGAACCACATCCATCTCATCTTTGCCGATCAGCCCTGCCTCGCCGACAGCCGCGTCAATCACTGTGAGGAAGCGATCCTTCTGCTCGCGCATCCGAGCCAGACCATGGTCCGCGAAGCCCTGGCGTTCATCCACGTCGAGTACGATCCACTTCCCCCGATTTTTTCCATTGAGGAGAGCGAGCGCCAGGACACGATTGTGTGGGGCGACGACAACTTGTTCAAGAGCTTTCTGCTGGAGAAGGGCAATGTCGACGCCGCATGGGCCGGCGCCGCGCACATCATCGAGGGCGAATACCGCACCGGCGCGCAGGAACACCTCTACATTGAGAATAACGGCGTCATCGCAGAGTGGGATGCGGCACGCGGTGTCACTGTTCGCGGCTCGCTGCAGTGCCCGTTCTACGTGCACAAAACCCTTCTCGCCGTTTTCGGGCTTCCCGAAGACAAAGTCCGCGTGATCCAGACCGAGACCGGCGGCGCGTTCGGGGGCAAGGAAGACTATCCGTCGATAATCGCGTCGCACGCCGCGCTGCTGGCCATGAAATCCGGCCATCCGGTGAAAATGGTTTACGACCGGATGGAAGATCTGGCCGCAACCACAAAACGGCATCCCTCGCGCGTGCGGCACCGCACGGCTGTTGATGCGAACGGAAAACTCCTGGCCATGGAGATTGACCTGGCGACCGATGGCGGAGCCTATTCCACGCTTTCCTCCACTGTGCTGTCGCGCGCTACGCTGCACGCATCCGGACCTTACCTGTGCCCCAACGTGCGCGTGCATTCGCGCTCATGGGCCACCAACACCGTGCCCTATGGCGCATTCCGAGGCTTCGGCGCGCCCCAGGCCATCTTCGCCACCGAGCGCCACATGGACGAGATTGCCGCGGCGCTCGGCATCGATCCTGTCGAGCTGCGGCGGCGGAACTTTTTGCACACCGGAGACACGACGGCGACGGAACAGCTCTTGCGCGAGCCGGTGATCCTCGATGAGCTGCTGGATCGCGCACTCCGTGAGAGCCAGTACCACGAGCGGAAGCGGCGTTTTGCCGAAGAGAATTCCCGCGGCGCGGTGAAGCGCGGAATGGGCGTTGCCGCTTTTTACCACGGATCGGGCTTTACCGGCTCGGGCGAACGATACCTGAACTCTCTTGCCGGAATCGACGTGACACCCGACGGAAAGGTGCGGGTGCTGGTTTCCAGCACGGAATTCGGCCAGGGAACCAACACGGTGCTCTGCCAGATCGCCGCCGAAGCGCTCTCGCTCGCCTATGACGATGTGGCGATGGCGCCGCCAGACACGGGAATTGTGCCCAACAGCGGACCTACCGTTGCATCGCGCACCGCCATGGTTGTCGGCCGGCTGATTCAGCGCGCGAGCCTGCAATTGCTTGACACGCTGCGCGAGCACGCAGGCCTCGGCGAGCACTGCGATCGCGAGGAGTTTTTTGCCGCGTGCGAGCGGCTCCGTTCCGCGCGCGGAGAAGTGGTGTCGCTTTGCCGATACGAAGCGCCGCCCAACGTTCTCTGGGACGATCAGAAGTATCGCGGAGAAGCCTATCCCGCATACGGTTGGGCCATTCACGTTGCGCAAGTGGCGGTGGACACCATCACCGGCTGCGCGGAAGTGGAAGAGTACTGGACGGTCCAGGACATTGGCCGCGTGCTCAATCCCGTGCTGGCCGCGGGCCAGGTGGAAGGCGGCGTGGCGCAGGGGATCGGTTACGCGCTGTACGAGAAGGTGGTTTGGCAAGGCGGACGCATGGCAAACAATCAGATGACAAACTACATTATGCCGACCGCCGAAGATGTCCCGCCGATTCACGTATCTTTCGAGGAAGTGCCATTCGCGCATGGCGGATTCGGCGCCAAGGGTGTGGGCGAATTGCCCCATGACGGGCCGGCGCCGGCCATTCTGAATGCGATCCGCGATGCCACGGGCATCGGCTTCCACTCGATTCCCTTGCTGCCCGAGGACATTCTCGCCAAGCTTGCTGTTGGACCTGCCATCGAGGAGCCGGCAATCGCATGAGCACCCGCTCTGAGATCGCAATCGAGGTCAATGGCGAGCGCCACGTCCTGCACGTGCCGCCGATGAAACGTCTTCTCGATGTGCTGCGAAACGATCTGCACCTGACCGGCGCCAAGGAGGGATGCGGCGAAGGCGAGTGCGGCTCGTGCTCTGTGCGCATGAACGGCGAGCTCGTGAATAGTTGCCTGGTGCCTGTTCTCCAGGCGGCCGGAGCGCAGATTCAGACCGTGGAAGGCCTTGCGCGCGACGGACAACTGCATCCTCTGCAAGCCGCGTTCGTCCAGTGTGGCGGGGCGCAGTGCGGCATCTGTACCCCCGGCATGTTGATGGCCGCCGCGCATCTGCTGGCGACGAATCCGCACCCCGGCCTCAAGGAGATTCGCGAAGGCCTGGCCGGGAATCTCTGCCGCTGCACCGGGTTCATTCGCATCTTTGAATCCGTGGTGGCTGCGGCCGCTGAAGAGACGGCGTCACATGCGCGGTAATGCGGAAGCGCACCAGCTCGTAGCTCCGGGGGATCTGCGCGCCGCGCTGGAATTGATGGCCGGCGAACCCGGCAAATGGACGCCGATCGCGGGCGGCACGGAGTTGATGGTGGCCCATGCGGCGGGCCATCTTCGAGCGCGCCACCTGGTAAGCCTTTGGGGAATCCCTGAATTGCGTTTCGTGGAAAGCCATCCGCACAGCGTGTCGATTGGAGCCGGAACCACGTTCCGGGACCTGCGCGCCCACGCGACGATTGCGGCCGAGTTTCCGCTGCTGGCGAAGGCGGCATCCTGGATCGGCGCGATCGCAAACCAGGCGCGGGCGACCCTGGGCGGCAACCTGGTCAATGGTTCTCCGGCGGCCGATTCATCGCCCGCCCTGCTGGTATACGACGCGCAAGTCGAACTGGTCTCCCTGCGCGGAAGCAGGATGGTCCCATATCGCGACTTCCACACCGGGTACAAAGTGAATGTGCTTGCGCCCGATGAACTCGTGTACGCGATCCACCTGCCGCGCCGTTTCTCGGGCCATCGGCAATACCTGCGCAAGGTGGGGACGCGCCGCGCCATGGCAATCGCCAAGGTGGCGATAGCAGGCACTGCGCTGCTGGACGGCGCGGTTGTCAAAGAAATCCTGCTGGCCGCTGCGAGCCTTGCGCCCTTCCCTTCCCGCCTCTGTCGCGCTGAAGATGTTCTGTGCGGAAACGCCGTTTCGCGCGAGCGGATTCGGGCCGCCCGCGCCGCCCTGCTGAGCGAGATCGCGCCCATCGACGATATCCGCTCCACTGCCGAATATCGAGGCCGCGTTGCCGCTAATCTACTGGAGGAGTTCCTGACTTCGCTCATCACTGAGGCAGGCGCTCCATGAGCCCTGTCCTCGATCAATGGAACCGGGCTGACGAAGCGGCAGCGGTGCAAGCCATGCTTGCCTGCTGCGGGGCGCGGCGGTGGGCTGAGAAGATGGTTGCGCGAAGGCCGTTCGCCAGTCTTGATGCATTGAGCGCCGCCGCCGATGAGGAATGGAACGCCATGGGCGAAGACGATTGGCTTGAAGCTTTCGCATCGCACCCGCGTATCGGCCAGCGTGTATCCGATGGCGCAACTTCGCCAGACGCGGCATGGTCGCGTCAGGAGCAGTCGCTGGTTTCGTCCGCCGGTGAGAGCATCCGCGCCGCCCTGGCCGAAGCGAATGCGCGTTACTATAAGCGATTCGGTTTCACTTTTATCGTCTGCGCCACGGGCAAGAGCGCCGACGAAATGCTTGCGATCCTGGAGCGCAGGCTTCAAAATGAACGCGCCGCCGAGTTACAGGAGGCTGCCGAACAGCAGCGCCGGATCATGCAGCTCAGGCTGAGAAAGTGGGTAGCGTCATGAGCACGATATCGACGCATGTTCTGGACACGGTGCTGGGAAAGCCAACTGCAGGCGTACAGGTTCGCCTGGAGCGAAAAGACGGCGACGATTGGACTTTGCTTGCTGCTTCCCAAACGGATGCGGATGGGCGCTGCAGGGAGCTGTTTTCGCATGCGGCCGAGGGAGTGTATCGGCTTATCTTTTCGACGGGCGAATACCTGGCGGCTCAGGGGCGCGCGAGCGTGTTTGTCGAAGTGCCGATCCATTTCCACTGCGACGGCCACGCGCATTATCATCTGCCGCTGTTGCTGAGCGATCACAGTTACACCACTTATCGAGGGAGCTGAGCGATGGCTCGTCTGGGGCACAACCGGTACGGCAAATCTCGAGTGCGAGTCTCACGAATCTCGCGCCACGGCGATCGCCACGAGTTCCAGGAATGGACCGTCGGCGTTCTGCTTGAAGGCGATTTCGTGGAGAGCTATACGCAGGCCGATAACAGCAAGGTTTTGCCCACCGACACGATGAAGAATACTGTGTATTCCCTGGCTCGCGGCTCGAAGGCTGCAACCATTGAGGAATTCGCGATGGAGCTCGGCGACTATCTGCTGCACAATCACGCGCACATCGCCAGGGTGAGCGTGGAGATTGCCGAGCACGCATGGCAGCCGCTGGTCGTGGATGGACGCGACGAAAACACGACCTTCAAGCTGAACGGAGCGGAGCTGCAGACGGTGGACGCCAGCCGCGAGCGCGATGGTCAGTGGCGCATCGCCTCTGGCGTGGATCAATTGACGATTCTCAAAACGACGAAGTCGGCCTTCACCGGCTACATCAAGGATCGGCTGACCACGCTCAAGCCCGCCACCGATCGCATCCTGGGCACTTGCGCCACCATTCGCTGGGAATATGAGTCGAAGATCAGTGACTATGCGGGCGTTCGTTCCAAGGTGATGCAGGCGCTGCTGCGGGAATTCGCCGCGCACGACAGCAAGAGCGTTCAGCATACGCTGTTCGACATGGGGAAAGCTGCGCTGGCCGCTGCGCCGGAGATCGCGCGCATCACGCTGACCATGCCGAATCTGCATCACCTGCTGGCCGACCTGTCGCCGTTTGGCCAGGACAATCCCAACCACATTTTTGTGCCCATTGACGAGCCTCACGGCACCATTGAGGCAACCGTGGAGCGATAGCGGATCAGGCGAGCTGCTCCAGATCCGAGGGCAGATCGATATCGATATCGCCGCCCGGAAACGGTACATCGATCGCGGTGCACGCGGAATCAGCCAGGATGGCCCGCGCGCCTTTATCGCCCTCTAATGAAAGCAAGCGCGGGAAGATCGACTGCGGAAACACGGCCGGAACGCCGCGAACTTCGCGATACACCGAAGCAACAACGACGCTGGCCGATGCGGCTTCGAAGCTTTGAATAAGGCTTCGCACGTGCTCGGTCGAGAGCCTCGGCTGATCGCAACTGAGGATGACCGCGCCGTTCGCGTCGGGCGCACATGACGACAATACGCGCAGGCCGGCGCGAATCGAGCTGGCCATTCCCTCCTGCCATTCCGAATTCAGCACCGTCACCACGTTGTCCGGCAGAACGGATGCGGAGATGGCCGTCGCGTGCGCGCCGAGAATCACCAGGACTGGTTCTGCGCCTGCCTCTGTCGCGATGCGAATGGTGCGCGCGAGCAAGGATTCGCCGCGCCATTCCAGCAGTTGCTTGGGGCGTCCCAGGCGGCGGCTGGCGCCGGCGGCAAGGATGATGGCGGGGACACTCATCGCAAGCAGTGTACCGTTCCTCAAGCACCGTCCGCGCGCAACTCGAAGCCGCAAGCGACCGCAGTTGCCGTTCGCGCATCTTCTCTGCAATGCTGCCTGGGATGGCTCCTCTCGGTACAATTCGTGCGCTGCGCAGCGTGCTGGCAAACGGCGTGACGGATCCGGTGCGCCTGGCCGATGCCGCACTCGCCAACTCCAATCGCGGTCCCAACCGCAACACCTACCTCTGGCAGAATCCGGCATGGACGCGCGACGAGGCAGAACGCGCCGCCGCGATGCCGGCAAGCGAGGGAGGGGCGTTTGGCGATGGGCGCGACACGCTGTGGGGATTGCCGGTTTCCTTAAAAGACTGCTTCGATCTTGCTGGTTCGCCGACTACGTGCGGTACACGATTTTACGGCGAGCGGAATGGCGTGGCCACGCGTGACTCGTGGGTGGCGGAGCGGCTGCGCGCGCGCGGCGCGGTGATCGCCGGCAAGACGCATCTGCATGCGCTGGCCTACGGCATTACCGGCGAGAATCCGGAGTACGGCGATTGCATTCAGCCGGGCACGCGCGATTCCCTCACCGGTGGTTCTTCGTCCGGCGCTTGCGCCAGCATCCTCGAAGGCTCGGCGGTTGCCGCGATCGGCACGGACACGGGCGGCTCCGTGCGTGTGCCGGCGGCGCTCTGCGGGCTGGCCGGTTTTCGCGCATCCCTGGGCCGCGGCAACTGGCGCGGCGGGGCGCATCTTGCCGAATCTTTCGACACGCTGGGCTGGCTGTTTTGGGATCTGGAGGAAGCGCCGTTGCTGGGCGCGTTCTTCGCCGATGAGGAGCGGGATCCGGCGCTTGTGCGGGCATTTACTCGATTCGCTGTCGTGCCGGACGGTTTTCTCGAGGACTGCGAGCCCGAAATCGTTGGCGCGTATCGGCAGACAATTGCTGAGTTCCAGGCGCTTGGTTTGCGGCCGGCTACGATTGACGTGGATTGGTGGACCGGCGCACGCGATATCTTCGCTCCCATCCAGGCGTGGGAAGCCGCCGGACTGCATCAGGGTCACTTCGAGCAATTCGAGCCGCTGATTCGCGACCGGCTGAAATGGGGCGCAAGCATTACGCCGAATGAGATCGGAGTCCTGCGCCAGCGACACGAAGAGTTCCGCGCGCGCATGGACGAACTGTTCGACAAGCACGAGCTGATCCTGTTGCCTGCAGCCCCCGTAGCTGTGCTGAACGCCGGATCCGATCACAGCCAGACGCGACCCCGGCTGCTTCGATACACGGCGCCGTTCAGCCTTGCCGGCGTTCCCGCAGTCACGATTCCCTGCCGGAGCGGAGGGATGCAACTGGCTGCGGCGCGGGAACGGGACGAGGATCTGCTGCAGTTCGCTGCTCTTCTTGGAGCACACCGCAAAGCCACGGCGACCGCGCTCAACACTTGAGTCACGGCCATCGTGGTCCGTGCGCGAGCCTCGGATCAGATCTGGGAAACGGACAGAGGGCTCAGGACCAGATTGGTGATGTTGTCCACGATGGGTTCGAAGGCATAGCGCGGATCGGCCGTCAGCTTCTTCCATTTCGGGTCGTTCCCGAAGGCTTTCCACATTGCGTCCATCTCAGCCAAACCAGGCAGGCAGAGCATGTAGGTGAGGCACGGCATGCGCGTGCCGATGAGCATGTCTCCGAAGAAGATGGGCTGGAAACCGGCGGTCTGGAAGATGCCGAACTCGCCGGAGTGAAACATCTCCACTTTGCGCACGTGGTCGCGGAAGCTGGGGCTTTCGTAGGTGCGCAACTGGAAGATGCGTTTGGCATGAGCGAGGGGCGGCTGGGGCGGCGTGACGCGGGGCCAGCCTTCAAATGCGGCGAGCAGCGACACCTCCACGCGAACGAAGGCCTGCGCAGTGGAGGGCGCGCTCCAGAAAGGATCGGCCGCTTTCAGGAAGTCCTGATCGCGGGCGAGGTCGAGATCGAGATTTACCAGGGTGTCGAGGGAACGTGATGGGATGAGGACGTAGAGGACGGGCGTTTCCGGTCCGATGTCCAACTTGAACGCGCCCACCGGCCCCATGCCGCGGCGCGCGAGGGCGGGAATGAGCGCGTCGCCGATGTAGTGTTCGGTGAGTCCGGACTGCGGGCCTGACTGAAGCAGGTAACGGCGCAGCTGATAGAACTCGCGGCCGGCTGGGGACGGCGTCTGCGCTGGTGAGCCCTGGGCGAGAGCGGCTGCCGAGGTAGCGAGAGAGGCTGAGAGGAATTGGCGTCGATGCATTGGAGTCCTCCGGAAGAAACCCCATTCTACCTGCTTGCTATTCGACCCCAATGTCCTCATTCCATACTTCGGGATGCTGGGCGATGAAGCGCTGCAACAGTTCCCTGCACTCGCTTGAGTCCAGTTCGATGACGTTGACGCCATTTTCGCGCAGCCACTCGATGCCGCCGGAAAAAGTGCGGCTCTCGCCGACCACGAGGGTGCCAATTTTGAACTGGCGAACCAGCCCGCTGCAGTACCAGCAAGGCGCCAGCGTGGTGACCATGACCAAGTGGCGATAGCTGCGCTGGCGGCCCGCGCGGCGGAATGCGTCCGTCTCTCCGTGAATGCTGGGATCTGCTTCCTGCACACGCCGGTTGCGGCCGCGGCTCAGGAGTTTTCCGTCTTGAGTAAAGAGCGCCGCTCCGATGGGAATGCCGCCTTCGGCGAATCCGGTTTTTGCCTCCTCGAAGGCAATCTGCAGCATGCGTTCGTATTGCTTTCGTTCGGCGGTGCTTGTCATGGTCTTTGGCGGCCTCAGGCAATCCGGTCAATCTTAAGAAATGTAAAGGATTTCAGGCTGGCGTGCATGATTTTTGAGATAAGTGCTTGATATTACTTGAGTTGACTTATCACAAGAAGGCGCGGTGGAGGGCGGAACACGTCTTGACTTGAAGCGCGCACTAAGGAGTACGTTGATGGTATGCGAGACGCAGGATACACGATTCGGACCATGGCTGAGCGTTGCGGAATGACCACGCACACGCTCCGCTACTACGAGCGAGTTGGACTTATACAGCCGGTGGGACGGGCTCGCAATGGCCACCGCCGCTATTCCGATGCCGATGAGGCGTGGCTGAACTTCCTCCATTGCATGCGCGCGACCAACATGCCGATCCGCGAGATGCAGCGTTATGCTGTGCTGCGGGAACGCGGGACGGACACGTCGCTGGAACGGCGCAAGATTCTGGAGGAGCACCAGGCTACGATCGCTTCGCAGATTGCGGCGCTGGAGAAGGCGCACGCGCTGCTGACGCACAAGATTGCGAATTACCGGAAGATTGAAGAGCGCATCCGGATTCCCAACGGAGTTTCAGCAGAACTGGATCGGCAGATGGTGGCTGCGAACTGACCGGGACACCGCCCGAATCCCGGGGCGGTTTCTGAAGCGGGCTGGGCGTTCCATGCCGTTACCGCGATGGAGTAGGATAACGGCACGGCGTTTGGCCGGCTTGTTGAGCGACGTACGACCCAGGCCCCTTCGTTCCCCGGCGTGCCGTTCCGTGCTCCGATTCGGTTGTTCCGAACCGGCATGGCGGCAACCTTCGAATCGGCCCTGAGAAAGACAAACCAGCACCATCCCGCCCGAGGAGGTCAAGCCATGGCGGAAGCCAGCACACTGCGTTTCAAGCACCTGCGCGGTTCAGCATCGAGCGCGCCAGACGAGCAATCATTGCCAGGCGAAGAGCGTCAGACGGTCGATCTGGAGCCGCTGACCGCGGATAACGCTGCCGACGCAAAAGGCCGCTTGAGCCGGCGCAGTTTTCTTTCCGGCCTGGGAGCTACCGGACTTTTGGCGGGCACGGTGCCGCTGGTGCAAGCCGCGCCGCCGGTTGCCGATGTTGCGCAGGATGCTCCACCGGGCTCCGGAACGGTGGACGTTACGCTGCGCGTAAACGGCAAGGATTACGCGCTACGCGGGTTGGATACGCGGGCCACCCTGCTGGACACGCTGCGCGAGCGCATTCACCTGACCGGGACCAAGAAGGGCTGCGACCACGGACAGTGCGGCGCCTGCACGGTGCACGTGAACGGCCGCCGGGTGAACAGCTGCCTTTCGTTCTCGGTGATGCATGAGGGCGACGAGATTACGACCATTGAGGGCGTTGGCCAGCCGGACAATCTCCATGCCATGCAGGCGGCTTTTGTAGAGCACGACGGGTACCAGTGCGGCTACTGCACCAGCGGGCAGATCATGAGCGCGGTGGCGCTCCTGAAGGAGCCGATCGGCCCGACGGACGAAGACATCAAGCACGCCATGGCGGGCAATATCTGCCGCTGCGGCGCGTACACCAACATCGTGGCAGCCGTGCGCCAGGTGCGCCAGTCCCGCGGATAACGGACGGAAGGAGCGAGCATGCAGACCTTCAATTACACAAAGGCCACGAGTATCGACAAGGCGCTGGCGCAGGCGAGTGGGGCGAAGTTCATCGCCGGCGGCACCACGCTTGTGGACCTGATGAAGCTCGAAGTAGAGCAGCCGAGCGGGCTGGTGGACATCAACCTGCTGCCGCTGGACAAGATTGAGCCGACGCCGAGCGGAGGCCTGCGCATTGGCGCGATGGTGCGCAACTCCGACCTGGCGTGGAATCCCGAAGTGGAGAAGAATTACGCCGTGCTGTCGCAGGCGCTTCTCTCCGGAGCCTCACCGCAATTGCGCAACATGGCAACTACCGGCGGCAACTTGCTGCAACGCACCCGCTGCGTTTACTTCCGCGAACCGAGCGCGGGCACGGCGGGCGGCTACGGCTGCAACAAGCGCACGCCTGGAACGGGCTGCGCGGCGATGGACGGCTTCAATCGCACGCATGCCGTGCTGGGTACTAGCGAGCACTGCATCGCCACGCATCCCTCGGACATGTGCGCGGCCATGGCGGCGCTGGAAGCGGTCATCTTCACATCGGGACCGAAGGGCAAGCGCACGATTGCATTCGCGGATTTTCACAAATTGCCCGGCGACACGCCGCATATTGAAAACGCGCTCGAGCCGGGCGAACTGGTTACTTATGTCGAACTGCCGAAACCTGTGCCTGGCGCAAAATCTGTGTACCTGAAGCTCCGCGACCGGGCCAGTTATGAGTTTGCGCTTGCTTCTGCCGCCGTGGTGGCAAAGGTGGAAGGCGGACACATCCGCCATATTCGCGTGGCCATGGGCGGCGTTGGCACCAGGCCGTGGCGCTCGCATGAAGCGGAAGCCGCGTTGCTGGGCAAACCCGCCGACGCGGAGCATTTTCGCAAAGCTGCGGAAGCTGCGCTGGCCGGCGCAAAGCCGCAGCACGAAAACGCATTCAAGATTGAACTGGCGAAGCGCTGCGTGGTGCGCTCGTTGAAGATGGCGACTGCTTAGTTCGGTCAGGAGGTCTTTTAATGGCGACGACTCAAATCCCCCAGGGCGCCGCAATCATCGGCGCGGCAGTCCCGCGTATTGACGGCCCGCTCAAGACCACGGGCACGGCGCGCTACTCGACCGACCGGCACTTCCCCGGGCTCGCGCACGCGGTGCTGGTGCAAAGCACCATCGGCAAGGGCCGCATCCGTTCGCTGGACGCGAGCGCCGCGGAGAAGATGCCCGGGGTGGTGCTGGTGCTGCGCCATGGGAACTTGCAGAACGTCTTTCGTACCTTTCCGCGGCAGCAGGACGGCAGCATGGCGGAAACGCGGCCGCCCTTTGACGACGACAAAATTTATTACTGGGGCCAGTACATTGCCGCGGTGGTGGCCGAGACGCTGGAGCAGGCCAACGCCGCAGCCGCGGCCATCAAGGTGGAGTACGAGGCCGAGGCGCCCGACTTGCGTCCGGATTTGAGCGAGGGTTTCACCGGAACCCCTGTCCCCAGTTGGAAGCGCGGCGATCCGGATCAGGCGCTGAGCACCGCACCGGTCACAGTGGACGAGACCTACGTGACGCCGGTGGAGACGCACAATCCCATGGAGATGCACAGTACCGTTGCAGTGTGGGAGGACGACAGCGTCACGATTTACGACAGCACGCAGGGCGTGGTGGGGCATCGCACCGTGATGTCGGAGGTGCTGGGGGTTCCGCGCGAAAATGTGCGCACCATCTCGCGTTTCATCGGGTCTGGGTTCGGCGGAAAGCTCTCGCCGTGGCCGCAGGCGACGATTGCAGCCGCCGCTGCGCGCCAGCTGAATCGGCCGGTGAAAATCAGCGTGGACCGGCGCATGATGTTCTCCAACGTGGGGCATCGGCCGCGCACCCAGCAGCGTATTCGGCTGGGCGCAACGCAGGATGGCAAGCTCACGGCGATCCGCCATGACTTCTTCACCGAGACTTCTCTGCTGGATGATTTCGTGGAGCATTGCGGCGAGCAAACACCGTTTCTCTACAGCTGCCCGAATCTGATTGTCACTACCTCGATGGCGCGACGCGGCGTGGGTACGCCTGCGCCCATGCGCGGCCCCGGCGCTGTGCCGGGGCTCTTCGCACTTGAGTCGGCCATCGACGAGCTGGCCATCAAGCTGAAGATGGATCCCGTGGAGCTGCGGCTCAAGAACGACGCGGAACGCGACGAAAGTACGAACAAACCATTCTCTTCACGCCATCTAAAGGAGTGCTACACCACCGGCGCGGAGAAGATCGGCTGGAAGAATCGCACTCCGGGTGTGGGCTCCATGCGCCGCAATGGCAAGGTGATTGGCTGGGGCGTGGCTGGGGCGTCGTGGGGCGCCGCGCGCATTCCCTGCAGCGCGTCGGTCGAGCTCTGCCCGAACGGCCGGGTCTGCGTCCGCTGCGCCACGCAGGATATCGGCACCGGCACGTACACGCTGTTTGCGCAGATTGCACACGCCAAGACCGGCGTGCCGTTCGACCGGATCGATGTTTTCCTGGGCGACACCAACCTGCCCGACGGGCCGACCTCAGGTGGCTCGATGGTGACCAGCGCCATCCTGCCTGCAGCCACGTCTGCCATGGACCAGGCCGTGACGCGGCTGCTTCACATTGCGGCGCTGACGCCGGGTTCGCCCTTCCATGGCGCGCAACCGGACTCGCTGACCATCGCGGGGGGCCGCGTGGTGAGCAAACAGGGCCAGCCGCAGGTTGTAGGGGCGGCGTTCTCCAGCGGCGGAAGCGCAGCCGCCAACGGGCTGCCGTTTGAAGAGGTGCTTCGCCTGGCTGACCTGGGCAGCGTCACGGGCGCGGGAAAGACCTTCCCATCCTTTGAGGATCCAAAGGTCCGGGAATATTCACTGCATTCTTTCGGCGCGCATTTTGCCGAAGTGGAATGGGAGCCGGATATCGCGCACATCCGCGTGAGCCGCATCTTTTCCATCTTCGACTGCGGGCGCATCATCAACGCCAAGGCCGGCGCCAACCAGATCCTGGGCGCCGCTGTGATGGGCGTGGGCATGAGCCTGTTTGAAGAAACGATTCACGATCGTCGCACCGGTCAGCCCATCAACGGAAATTTCGCCGACTATCTGGTGACAACCAGCGCCGATTGTCCCGATCTCGACGTCACGTTTCTCGATTACCCTGACCTTATCGTGAATGAGTACGGCGCGCGCGGCATCGGCGAGATCGGCATGGCAGGTGTAGCGCCGGCAATTACTTCGGCGGTGTACCACGCAACCGGCATTCGCGTGCGCGAGCTTCCCGTGCGCATTGAGGATCTGCTGCAATCGAAGATTCTGGAAGCATAAGTTGAACCCGCCGGATTCGAGGCGGAGAAAGTACGACCAACCATGAGCACGACGCCCACCTCGATTATCGGCAAGCCCACGGCGCGCATCGATGGTCCGCTCAAAACCACCGGCGCAGCCCAGTACGCATCGGACTTCCACTTCGAGGGGCTGGTCCACGCTGTACCAGTCACCGCGCGGATCGCCAGCGGCCGCATCGTCCGGCTGGACACTGCCACGGCAGAAGCCATGCCCGGCGTGCTGCTGGTGCTGCATCACGGCAACATCGGCCCGCTATATCGCACGGTTCCTGGTGACGACAACGCAACCAACAGCGAGGTGCGCTCCGCTTTTGAGGATGAGATTGTGCGCCACTGGGGCCAGTACGTTGCCGTCGTGGTGGCGAAGACCCCGGAGCAAGCCACCGCTGCGGCTGCCGCGGTGAAGGTTGACTACGAAGCGCAACCCGCCAGCATCGATGCGTCGCTCGGCGAGGACACGGGCAAGCCCAAATCCGTTTCGAAGCGCGGCGATCCCGATGCGGCGTTTGCGGCTGCCCCGGTGAAGATCGACCAGACGTATGTCACTCCGATCGAGACTCACAATCCGATCGAGATGCACGCATCCGTTGTGGTGTGGGACGGCGATCGCGTCACGCTTTACGAGACCTCGCAGGGCGTCGTGAATCATCGCGTGGTGATGGCGCAGGTGCTCGGACTGCCGGTTGAAAATGTCCGCGTGGTTACGCGTTTCCTGGGCTCGGGATTTGGCGGCAAGCTTTTCCCCTGGCCTCACGCGGCCATGGCCGCAGTGGCTGCACGCAAACTACGGCGGCCGGTCAAGCTGGTGATCGACCGGCGCATGATGTTTTCCTCGGTCGGCTACCGGCCGCGCACGGAGCAGCACATCAAGCTGGGCGCAACGAAGGAAGGAAAACTTCTCGCCCTGCGCCACGACTACCTCAACAACACTTCCATGCTGGATGATTTCGACGAGGGCTGCGGCGAGGCTACGCCCTATCTCTACAGCGTTGCCAACCTTGAAGTGACCAGCGCACAGATCCGACGCAACTTTGGCGCGCCGATGTGGATGCGCGGCCCCGGCGCCGTGCCAGGCTTGTATGCGCTGGAGTCCGCCATGAACGAACTGGCCGACGAATTGAGCTTGGACCCGCTGAAATTGCGGTTCATCAACGATGCCGAGAAGGACGAAAGCCGGAACAACATTCCCTTCTCGTCGCGACACCTGCGCGAGTGCTTTGAAACGGGCGCGAAGAAATTCGGCTGGGAAAAGCGCAATGCGGCGATCGGTTCCATGCGCCGCGACGACAAGATTCTGGGGTGGGGCCTGGCGGGAGCGAGTTGGGCGGCGGTGATGCTTCCCTGCACCGCAAGTGTGGAGTTCTGCGACAATGGCCGCCTCTGCGTCCGCTGCGGCACCCAGGACATCGGCACCGGGACGTACACGGTTTTCGCGCAGGTGCTGAGCGAAAAGACCGGCGTACCGTTCGACCGCATCGACGTGATCCTGGGGGATAGCAGCCTTCCCGAGGGGCCCATGTCCGGCGGATCGATGGTGACCGGCTCCGTGCTGAATGCGATTGCAAATGGCGCCGGCGAGGCAATCAAGCGGCTGCAGCAGGTGGCTTCCGCGACAGAAGGAACGCCCGTCCATGGTGTGGCGCTGGAGAACATCAGCTTCAGCCAGGGGCGCATTCACGCGAAGGACAAGCCTGCCGCCGACGGAGCCCACTTCGCTGACATTCTGGCCGCGGCGCGCCTCAGCCGGATCAGTGGCGAAGGCAAGACGATCCCGACATGGGAAGACCCCAAGGCGAAAGATGTGTCGCTCCACTCCTACGGAGCGCAGTTTGTTGAAGTGGAATGGGAGCCCGAGATCGCCCGCCTGCGTGTCAGTCGCGTGGTCACGGTGATGGACGGCGGCCGCATCATCAATCCGCGCGCGGCCACGAACCAGATCGCCGGCGCAGTGGTGATGGGCGTGGGCATGGGGCTGCTGGAAGAGACGGTGCACGATGCGCGGACTGGCCAGCCGATCAACGGAAACTTTGCCGACTATCTCGTGGCCACCTGTGCCGACGCGCCGGAAATTGACGTGACGTTCCTCGATTATCCCGATCCGCTCATGGGTGAATATGGCGCGCGCGGTATCGCGGAGATCGGCCTGGCCGGCGTGGCCGCGGGCATTACCGCCGCTGTTTATCATGCTACCGGCGTGCGGGTCCGGCGGTTGCCTGTACGCATCGAGAACCTGCTGCAGTCGAAAGTCGTTACAATTTGATCAGGTCTTCATGAGCGACCTCGAACCGATCCTCTCCCTCTGGCACGAGCTTTCGAGCACGGGAGAGGACTTTGTGCTGGCCACCATCGTGGCTGTGGAGGGTTCCAATTACCGCCGCCCGGGTGCGCGGATGTTGCTGGCCGCCGACGGACGCCGCGCCGGAACGGTAAGCGGCGGCTGCCTTGAAGCCGAAGTTGCACGCCGCGCCTGGTGGCTCACCGAACACGGTCCAACCGTCGAGCGCTATTCCACTCTGGACGATGACGGCGACATGCCCTACGGCTCCGGCTGCGGCGGAGTGGTCTTCATTCTGCTGGAGCGGCGCACCACGGCAAACGCCTCGCTCATGGCTCTCGATGGGGCGTTCGCGGCGCGTCGGCCCCTCGCGGTCGCTACCATGATCAGCGGCGCGCACATCGGGATGCGCTCGATCGCACCAGTTGGCGAAGCTGCGGAAGGCGCGCACGACGCCCCGGCAACGTCGCGTTCACAAGCCCCATGGCAGGTCGATCTCGACCGGCTCGCACATTCCGCATTCGAACGCAGCGAGTCAGGCGAAGATCGTATCGCGATCGACGGCGCGCCGGCACGTGTTCACGTGGAATATCGCGCAGCGCGGCCCGGTCTCTGGATCTTTGGAGCCGGCGACGACGCGAAACCGCTGCTTAAATTTGCCTGCGAGCTCGGCTGGTTCATCGTGATCGCGGACGGCCGCGCGCATCTTGCCACGGAAGCCCGCTTTCCCTCCGCGCAACGGGTCATCTCGCTGGGAATTGCCGATCTTCCCCAAGACGAGCCGGAAGGGCTGGATCTTCGCCCGACCGACGCCGCGGTGCTGATGACGCACAGCTTCGAGCAGGATTCGCGCATTTTGGCCATGCTGCTGGCAAAGCCGGCCGAACTGCGCCCTGCTTACATCGGCGTCCTGGGCCCGCAACATCGCACCCGCGAGCTTCTCGCCAAAGTGGACCATCTGCTCGGCCTGGCTCCCAGCGCAACGCTCGTCGAACAATGGCTCGATGAGATCAACGCTCCCATGGGCCTGGACCTGGGCGCGGAAGCCCCCGCTCCCGTCGCCCTGTCCATCCTGGCGGAAATTCACAAGTCGCTCACCGCGGCCAGCGCGCTGCCACTTAGAGTCGTGCGGGCGAGCCGCTTGGCTGCAGCCGGCTAAGGATGCGACGAGTTGTCGTCGAACTTATAACCGCGGCCGGGCACGTAGTCTGCTTTCAACAGCCCATCGCGGTAATCGATGTGCAGCGTGAATTGCGTAAGCATGTTGCTGCCCAGGAATCCTGAAATTTCTGTCCCATCCATTTTCGACGCCATCGATGTGTCGGCGATGGAAACACCGTTCAGCTTTTGTCCCACATGAGCAAAATTGAATGAAACTTCGTCCGCGACGAATACTTTCTGCGGGCCATACTCCTGGCGCTGATCTTCGTGCACCTTGGTGACTGCGGTTGCCGCATCTTCCGTGATGTTGGTAAACGGGGTTGCGTCGTCGGGCACAAAGAGCTTGATATCGGTGGCGCTCAGAGCAGTCGGCAACAACGGGTCGTGCCCCACACGATAAAACTGCGTGTAGTCCTTCAGCTCCGGCGCGATAGTGCGGTCCTCTGGCGTGCCGGCGACGGGATCGAAATCCGCCGCGATTGTCACGAGTTGCGCTGTCGGCGCAGGCGCGCCGGGTCGGGCCGGCAGCGATCCCACCGCGAGTTTGCGCATGGGGAAATCCACGGTAACCATGAACTGCGAAAACACGTCCATCCCGATAAACCCCGGTCCATCGTCATTTGGGCTTCTCCCATCGATGACATTAACTTCGCAGTCCTTGAATTCAAGGCCCCCGATCTTAACAGAATTCGCCAGCACCGTGTAACTGGGCTTTCCCATCGGACCGGCCGCGGCGCTCTTGTCCTCTTCTCCAATCCGCTTCAGGCCGGCATGCTCCGCGGCGGCGCGGTAAACCGTCAATCCCTGTCCGCGCGTATCGATCTGTAACCGCGTGGGCGTGTCATTCAGTGCGACTTCAATCCCGTAGCCGCGCGTCCGGGCGGAACCGCCGTAGTTCCCGTTTACGTTCAGCCGTATAAACGGTATTTCCGCCGACGGCCCTCCCGACGCAAGTTTGCATTCATGCCCCGGCTGGTCCTTAATCAGCTTCAGCCTGTCCAGCTCCGCTTTGAGCGCAGCCTGCTCCCCGGCGTCGGTGCCGTTGGGCGAGGCAAGAAACGTCTCCAGCTCTGCCGCCCGCTGCGTCACCGGCAGCGTCTTGATCCATCCCAAAGTGATTTCCGGATCTCCTGGATCGAATTCGTGCGCCAGCGTGTACTGCTGTTTCGCGGTCGCATATCGCGCACTCGCCTCCAGCACCCTGGCAAACAGCAGCCGTGTCCGCCCATTGCACGGATCCAGCTTGTACGACGCCACTACCGTCGGTTCCACATTCCACAACTCGCCCTTGCGGTATTCCACTTCTCCGCGGGCAGTCGCCAGCGCGGCCGACTTCGGCGATGCCTTCACGGCGCTCGCCACTTCCACTGCCGCTGAGTCCACCCTCTGCTCCCGCAGCAGCGCATGGATCAGTCCCAGCTCCGAATCCCCGTCCCCAGGCTGCTTGGCCAGTTCGGCCTTGTAGAGATCCTCCGCCTTGCTATAGTCGCCGGCCAGCATCGCCTTGTCGGCATCCGTCGCCGGCCTGTGCTTGGTCACCGTGCAGCTCAACCCGTACAGTTGCCCGGCGCAGCCCAGCGCCATCGTCGCCATCGCACACTTCGCCACCAGCCGAAGCACGCCTGGCCTCAAGATAAGTTCGTGCATGAAAGCCCTCGGTCTTTCCGGTCCGCCCGCGCCACCGCACACGACGAGCGGCCGGATTAAATTGGAAACCTACAATTGTAGACGAGCGTTACGCCGCTCGGGCCGCGAGATGAGCCTCCAGGACCTCAAGAAACGTCGCCAGCCACTTGGGGTGTGCCGTCCACGCCGGCCCCGTCACCAGATTTCCGTCGGCCACCGCGTCCGTAAAGTCGAGCTTCACAAAAGTTCCGCCGGCCAATTCCACCTCCGGAGCGCACGCCGGGTAGGCGTTCAGACGCCGCCCCTTCAGCACACCTGCCGCCGCCAGCAACTGTGGCCCGTGGCATAGCGCTGCAATCGGCTTGTCCTCTTTGGCGAAGTGCCGGATGATCTCAAGCACTTCCTCATTCAGCCGCAGATACTCCGGCGCCCGGCCGCCGGGAATCACCAGTCCGTCGTAATCCGCCGGTTTCACGTCGTCGAATGTCGCGTTCAACGTGAAGTTGTGCCCGCGCTTCTCGCTGTACGTCTGGTCGCCCTCGAAATCGTGGATGGCCGTGCGCACCTGTTCGCCCCTCTTTTTGCCCGGGCACACGGCATCCACCGTGTGCCCAACCATCTGCAGCGCCTGAAACGGCACCATGATTTCGTAATCCTCAACAAAATCGCCCGCCAGCAAAAGCAGTTTCGCCTGTCTCATTGCAATCTCTCCGCAAAAATGAAGTCTGTCCGCAGTGTATTTCCGGCGGACAAGTACGGGATGCTATTTTCGCGCCATGGATTCGCCGATGCAAGCTGAAGTGCGCGCCAGCTTGAATCCTGGGGGGACCCCCTCGCCTACAATCACCGCATGCCGTCTTCCCCATCCACGCTCGACGAGCTCAATGCCCGCATCGTCGAGTGCAACCAATGCGCGCGGCTGCGCGAACATTGCAGTAACGTCGCCGCCGTTCGCCGGCGCGCGTGGGCCGAGTGGGAGTACTGGGGCCGCCCCGTTCCCTCCTTCGGCGATCCCCGCGCACGTATCGTTATTCTCGGCCTTGCGCCCGGGGCCCACGGCTCCAACCGAACGGGCCGCCCGTTCACCGGCGATGGCTCTGGCGATTTCCTCTTCCCCGTCCTGCACCAGACAGGTTTCGCCTCGCAGCCCAACGCCACTTCCCGCGACGACGGCATGCGCCTCAACGATCTGTGGATCACTGCAGTGGCTCGCTGTGCCCCGCCCGACAACAAACCTGCACCCGAGGAACTACGCAACTGTGCTCCCTGGCTCGACGAGGAGATGCGCCTGCTGGCCAACCTCCGCGTCGTCGTCTGCCTTGGCCGCATCGCTTTCGATGGCTTCCTGGCGTGGGCCCGGCGCGCCGGCCATCTCTCTGCCCGGACCCGCCACCCATTCGGGCACGGCCTTGAGTACACACTGCCCAATGGCCTCCACGTCGTCGCCAGTTATCACCCATCCCTGCAGAACACCAACACCGGCAAGCTCAGCCGCACCATGTTCCTGAAGGTGTTTGAGCGCGCGCGTGCGTTGGCCGGAGCCGTATAGAATGATCCGGGCTTTCGCTCCCGCCGACAGCCGCATCGCCATAACCTGAGGCCCCCACAATGAAGCTCACCCGATTCATCCCGACTGCCTTGCTGCTCATCACCGCCGCGCTCGGCGCTATTGGAGTCTTCGCGCAGCCTATGAAACTCGATCACTGGACCCCGGCCCAGCTCATGGAGCGGGCGCAGCACCTGAAGCAAGTCGCGGCACAGGGCGACGGCTCCGCCAGCGAGACGCTGGACAAATACCCTCGCCACTTCACCATGCTGGCGTTCCGCAACCGCACCGGCGGCGGCGAACTCCACCAGAACTATGCGGATCTGTTTTACATCCTGGACGGCCACGCCACGGTCGTCACTGGCGGCCAGATGGATAACCCCAAAACCACGGCTGCAGGCGAAATCCGCGGCACGGCTGTTTCCGGCGGATCGCGCCAGGATGTTGCCGCCGGCGACGTGGTCCACATCCCCGCGGGCACTCCCCACCAGATGGTCCTGCCCGAAGGCGGCACGGTGACCTACTTTGTGGTGAAGATTCAAGAAAAGGATTAAACCCGCAGCAACTCAATCGGCGCGGGAGAGCGGGATCGAACCGGCGGCATTCAGCTTGGCCACTGTTTCGGTATAAGTCAGGTTGGAATTCGAATAAAGCTGGGTCTGGGCGGCGCAGGCTGGAAGCATAATGCAAACCGGCGCGCCGGACTCACGTCCGACGCGCCGCATGCATGTCAGCTACTGTTCCTTGTAAGTGTAGTCTGTGTATTGCCAGGCTCCGTTGATCCACGAATAGAGGCGCGCATAGAGCGTGACCCCATTGGTGGGTATAGTGACTACTCCGGTGGTTAGAGCGCTGGTGACGGATCCAGTGGGGTTATAGACGTCCTTTGAGCCCGGGCCCGTGGTGCCGAGTCGGAACTCGTAGGTTACTACGCCCCCGCCCTTGGTC
>DASZLE010000082.1:0-41702 GCA_035552475.1 Occallatibacter sp. | reverse complement strand
TCCAACCCTGCAAGGTACTGCGCTGCTCCACACTCAGTTCAAGCTGCGGCAATCGGCGACCTCGTCTCATGACTCGCTCCTGTCATGTTAGACGCCCTTTGCCGGAATTAGTTTAGCGAATTAATGACTCAGTACACTAGCACAAATTTAGGGACCGCACGGCAAACGTTCGAGAAGCGGACCATTCGAGAAGTACACTCAGAGCGTGGTCAAACAGGAAGATGTGGACGTGTCAATCGGTCGGCGAGCTATGCAATTCAGGTCGCCGACCCAGCTTTTCAAAAAGCTAACGATCTGGGCTGCCGAGATCGTGACCGAAGCTGTCGGCACGTGCCTCATCATCATTGGCTTGGCGTTCTTAGAGTTCCGCCATGAAGTGCCTCCCTTGCACAACGATCTGACCATGTCGAAGGTTGTTGGGATCACTTTATTTATCTTGATCGAGTTTGCGCTGACCGGCTATCTTGCGACAACGTTGATCTCTAGATACGCGCTACGAGGTAGATTGCAGCGATTTCATCCGTATCTTTGCGCAGGACTTTACCTGACTCACTCAACCATCTTCTTTGTCGCAGCGGGAAATTCGCTTTTTAGAGGGGATGATTTAGCGATCCAACTCAGTGGTGCATGCCTGACCTTGGCATGTGCATGGGTCGGGAACCGACTGCTAAATCTTTGGACCGTGAGTGTTCCAATCCGAAGCGAAATCGGGTGTGGTACGAAGAGTCAAAAGATCGATCTTGATTGACGTGTACGGTAAAGGAACAGGGTACTGCCAGATTGTCGCTAATACGGCGGTTACTTCGCGGCCAACGACATTGTCGCCGACACGAGAGCACAGAACTAGCACAAAAGTCTAAGCATGATTCTCAGGTATTCATCTTATTGAACTTGGTGATCACTCTAAACCTGGGGCACCCACGGTGGTGGCGGAGCCAGCGAAAAGCAACTGCGGATTCCTTCACAGAAAGAAAAGCAAGAGCAATGACGAAGCCGGAGGTATGAGGAGAGAACAATGCTCGACCATATTATTCTGAGCGTGAGCGATGTCGAACGTTCGTTGGCGTTCTATGAGGCGGCCTTGAAGCCTCTTGATATCAAGTTCCTCCTACCCTACAAGGGCGAAGGCGATCATCCCGATCTGTGGGGATTTGGTGATGGCAAAAGGGCGTTCTTCTGGATCAAGAAAGGGAAGCCTGATCCAGCGTCCATTCACTGGGGGTTCATGGCCGAAAACAATAGCAAGGTGGATGAATTCTACAAGGCGGCAATATCGGCCGGCGCCAGGAAGAATATTTCACCGCGGGCACGACTGGAATACTATCCGGGATACTATGCCGCCGATGTATTTGACCCGGACGGGTATTCGTTCGAGGTGGTCCATAAAAGTTAGCGAGGGTAAGGTACCTCACGTTGCCGCTAGCCAGGATGGGGCACCCGCTTTTGTGGGGCAGATGACAGAAAGAAAGGCTGGAACAGATGCTCACTGATCGAGAGGAATGGGGCACAACTCGATTCCAGGTTGCGTGACTGGCGTGGCGGGGCGGAAACTGGCCTGATCATGCAAAGGTGCTGGTTTGTTGTTGCGGTGGTGGGGATTTGCCTGGCGGCCGCGGCGCCAGCGGGCGCCACGAACCTGGTGACCGGGAACGGGTTTGGATTTGCCGTGGTATCGCCCGACACGGGCGTGGTGACGAAGTTCTACGCGCACCCGTACAGCTTTATGCGGGAGGACGCTAAAAGCCCTGTGAGCGAGGGTGTGGAGACGGCGAACTTTCTCAAGGAACTGAGTTGGGCCGCGGGTGACGGGAAACTGACGGCAGAATACGACCAGGACTCGCAGACGATCGGGGTGCATGGGAGCGGCGGCGAGGGGTTGGTGTGGATGCCGTTCGGGCTTCGGCGGGCGGCGCTGATTGTGGATTGGGAAGCGGGCGCCGGGGAAGAGTCGGGCGGGCTTAATGTGCAGTGGAGCCGGCCGGTGCGGTCCCGGAAGATGGCGCGGACAGCGAGCGGACCGGTAGAAGTGCTGGAATTTGACGGGATGGAAGAGCCGCTGTTGCTGATTCCCCTGGAGAGGCACTGGGTGATAGCGGCCGACGGCGCCAACAGCGAGTTGCTGGGCGCGCACTCGTGGGCTCTGGTGGCGTTGGAGCGCGCAAGCGACTGGAAGCAGGCGGTGGCAGAGTTCGGGCGCTGGCGCAACGGGCTTGCGCCGCGGGCGCTGGAGCAGCGCGAGATCACGGAGCTGGAAGCGTGGCGCGTGAAGCCGCAGGTGCACTTTGCGGACGAGAAGGAGCGGCACGTTTGGCGGCAGAGCGAAACGATGCTGCGGATGGCGCAGAGCCTCGAGCCGAATCGCGATGGGCGATACGGGAACGGGTTGATGGTGGCCAGCCTGCCGGATGGGGTTTGGTTTACGCCGTGGGTGCGGGACATGGCGTGGGCGACGGTGGCGCTGGCCGAGATGGGGCATCGCGCGGAGGCGCGGGCGGCGGTGCTGGCATACTTCAACGCGCGGCCCACGGGGAAGATGCGCGCGGAGACGGCGGGCGCCGATTACCAGGTTTCGGTGGTGCGGTACTGGGGCGACGGAGCGGAGGAGCCGTTCTTCACCGAGGAAGGCGCAACCAACATTGAGTACGACGACTGGGGGGAGGTGCTGTGGGTGGTGGGCGAATACCTGCGCCTGTACGACGATGCGTCACTGCTTAAGACGGCAACCTATCGCGGGCCGCTGTATCAAAGTGCGAAGGAGTTCATCGTCAAGCCGCTGCTTGCGAACATGGAGCCGTATGGCGGCGGGGAGATTGTGGCGGCGGATACGAGCATCTGGGAAGAGCACCAAAAGGACAAGAAGCATTTTGCCTTCTCGACAGCGATGGCGATTGTGGGGCTGAAGGAGTTTGCCGGCGTTGCGCGGCGGGCCGGCGACGAGCAGGCGCGAACGGACGCGCTGAAGCATGTGGGACGGCTGGAGACGGGATTCAAGGCGGCGTTTGTGCGCGGAGGAGAACTGCATGGGACGCTGGAAGAAGGCGTGAAGAACGACATCGACGGGGCGCTGCTGGGGGTGATCCAGATGGGCGTGGTGACGGATCCGGCGCTGGTGCGCAACACGGTGGAGCGGATGGATCTGCTGAAGGTGGCGTCGGGCGGCTATCGGCGCGTTCGCAGCACGTATACGGATCCCAAGATTTTCGAGTACTGGTATGAGCGGCAGGAGTTCCTGTTCGTGGACATGAAACTGGCGGAGGTGGATCGGCAGCTGGGCCGGGATGCAGAGGCTGCGGCCATCATGAAACGGATTGTGGACAAGGCAGGCGAAGACCATGACATTGTTCCGGAAATGTACGTGGCCGTGCCGTGCGAGCTGTTTCCGGGCGCGGTGGGCGATCCAACGGGGGCGCGGCCGATGGTGGGGTATGGAGCGGGCGCGTTTCTTCTGGATGTGATGGAGCGGGAGGGTCGCGCGAAGGATATTGCCGCCCGCTCATCGCGATAAAACTGCGATGAACGGGGCACAGCGCGAGAGCGGAGAGAGCGGATGAAGAGCCATACGGAGTACTTGGTGTTCGAGACGAAGAAGCGGCGGGAGATGGTGCACATCACCGATCGCGTGGAAGAGATTGTGAGGCGAAGCGGAGTGAAGGACGGGCTGTGCTTTGTTTCGCCGATGCACATTACGGCGGCGGTTTACGTGAACGACCTGGAGAACGGGCTGATTGAAGACATTGGCAAGTGGCTGGAAGAACTGGCGCCGGCGCGGCCGGACTACAAGCATCACCAGACCGGCGAGGACAACGGCGATGCGCATCTGAAGTCGCTGCTGCTGCATCACGAGACGACGCTTCCGGTGACCAACGGGAAACTGGACCTGGGGACGTGGCAGCGCGTGTTCTATGCGGAGTTCGACGGGCAGAGAAGGAAGCGGGTGATTGTGAAGGTGCTGGGAGTGGAGTAAAGCAGGGAACGAGGGACGAGCTAGGGACTAGGGACTAGGGACTGGGACTAGACTAGAACACTTCGCTGAGGAGGCGGATGCCTTCGTGAATTTCGCGCTCGTTTAGGCGGGCGTAGCCGATGAGGAATCCGGGCGGCGAGGGATGCTTCAGGTAGCAGTGCGAGATTCCATAGATGCCGACGCCGCGTTTGGCTGCCAGGTCCATTGCGGATTTCTCCGAGACGCGCTTTCTGGATCGCAGAACCACCTGCGCGCCGGCTCCGTCGCCAGTGACCTCAACGCGATCGCCGAGGAACTGCTGAATGGCGCCGAGCAGGGCCTGCCGGCGCGCTGAGTTTCTGCGGCGCAACTGGCGCAGATGGCGCTCGTACATTCCGTTCGAGATGAACTCGGCGAGAGTCTGCTGCTCGAGCGTGGCCGAGTGCAGATCGCTGAGCCACTTGGCGGCGGTAAAGGCGGGAAGCAGGGACTCCGGCGCGACCAGATAGCCGATGCGCAGAGCGGGAAAGATGGTGCGCGAGAAGGTGCCGATGTAGACAACGCGGCCTTCGCGATCGAGACCCTGGAGAGACTCGAGGGGGCGGTCATCGTAGCGGAACTCGCCGTCGTAATCGTCTTCAATGATGACCGCGTTGCGGCGGCGGGCCCAGTGGAGGAGGGCGAGGCGGCGCTCGAGCGTGAGAATGACGCCGGTAGGGAACTGGTGCGACGGAGTCACAAAGGCGAGGCCGGCATCGTCGGGCAGGAGAGCCGGATTGAGGCCGTCGCGATCGACAGGGACAGGCCGCAGGCGGGCGCCGGCGGCGCGGAAGGCTTCGCGCGCGCCATCGTAGTGAGGGTTCTCGATGGCGACGCGGTCGCCGGGCTCGACCAGGACGCGGATGACGAGATCGAGAGCCTGCTGCGATCCGTTGACAATGAGGACCTGGGACGGATCGCAGGTGACGGCGCGGGAGCGGCGAAGGTGCGCGCAGATGGCAGCGCGGAGATCGGGATTGCCGAGGACGGAACCGTAGTCGAACTGGCGCGCAGTGGCCCGGCGTGCTTCGCGCATCAACAGGCGCCGCCAGCGTTCAAAGGGGAAGGTCGCGAGATCGCTGCGGCCATAGACAAAGTTGATGCGGGGAGCCGCGGGCGGAAGATGCGGCGTGTCGACGATGGAGATGGAGCCGGCGACCGAGTTGCCGAAACGGGAGAGCTTGAGGCTGGCTGGCCGGCCCTTTCCGGGTGCGGCGTTGCGAGCCAGTTCCTCAGACACGTACGTGCCGGAGCCGGCGCTGGCGGTGGCAAAGCCCTCGGCGAGGAGTTGGTCGTAAGCAAGCAGGACCACGGTGCGCGAGATGCGCAGCTGCTCGGCGAGGTCGCGGGTGGAGGGGAGGCGGTCGCCGGGGCGAAGCGATCCCGACAGGACGGCCTGGCGCAGTCCGCGGTAGACCTGGCGGAAGAGGGGCTCGCGCCCGCGGGAAAGTGGTATTGCCAATTGCATAAAAAGTGGCTCTTTTAAAATACCATGACCGGCGTCAATCTGATAGAGCGGACGGCGCGCCTTGAGCGCTGCCCGTACGACGATGCATCGGGAGGAACACTATGCGCCACGCGTGGCGATTGGGAGCCGCACTCTTCGTATTGGGGCATTTGCTCACGACTGGGCCGGTAGCGGGACAAAGCAGCACCACGCCGGCCCAGTTGACTTCGCCTCATGACGGACAACACGACTTCGATTCACTGTTCGGCATGTGGACCTATCACCTGAAACGGCTGGACCATCGGCTTGCGGGGTCGCATAACTGGGCGGACCTTGCGGGCAGCGGCGCCACCTATCGTGTGTGGGATGGCCGTGCGCAGATGGACACGTTCGAGGCGGCCGGATCGATGCAAATTGAGGGACTGACGCTGCGGCTTTACGATCCGCAGTCTCGGCAATGGCGGCTGTACTGGGCCAACAGCCGGATCGGCCGACTCGATCCTCCGCAGATTGGGGAATTCAAGGCTGGCCATGGCGACTTCTACACGCAGGACGCGCCCGAGGGCAAGGCGATCCTGGTGCGATTCGACTGGACGGGTTTGACCAGCGGGGCGCCGCATTTCGAGCAGTCGTACTCGGCCGATGGCGGCAAGAGCTGGGAGGTGAACTGGATAACCAACCAGACGCGCACAGGCGATGCGCCGGCATGGGATGTGCCGCGGGCGGCGGTGGCTGAAGCGGTGAACGTGCCGACTCCAAATGCGACCGGAGAGGCGCAGCACGACTTCGATTTTGATTACGGCACGTGGAAGATCCATATGCGGCGGCTGACGCGTCCGCTGACGGGGTCGACGGAGTGGACCGAGATGGACGGAACGACGGTGACGCGAAAGATATGGAACGGCAGCGCGAACCTGGCGCTGGTAGAGGCCGATGGAGCGGCGGGGCATCTGGAACTGCTCTCATTGCGCTTGTACGATCCGCAGGCGCGCCAGTGGAGGATCCACTTCGCCACCAGCGATGAGGGCGTGTTGAGTGTGCCGGCGGTGGGCGAAATTCACGATGGCCGCGGCGAGTTCTACGACCAGGAGATTTATCACGGGCGAAGCATCCTGGTGCGCTTCAGGATCTGGGCGGACTCGCCGGACTCGCTGGGTTCGGACCAGGCGTTCTCAGAGGACGGCGGCCAGACCTGGGAGACGAACTGGATCAACACGATGACTCGCGTGAAGACGGGTGAATCGCAATGAGGCGGGCGCGCGGCTCGGGTTCAGATGGAGTGCGGCGCCCGTGGAGCATTGCTGCGAGTGACGGATTCGGACCGCTTGACTCGTGGTCCGGAGATTCGCACAGCTTTTCGCTCTCCTGTTTCACGCTGATCAGGCCTCGACCAACGACGGAGCCTGATCGGGTTGTTCGGAATGGCTCTGAATGCGCGGGCGAAATGCCCGACGGCAGCGAGCGGGCCGAGACCGTTTGAGGCGCAACACGATTCGATGAGACTGCGCGGTTCCCAATACATTTGCGGCAAGGCTGCCATCGGCCTGCGCCTCATGGCGATCCTCTGGCGCTGTCGCATTCTGGCGGCCGGGCTTTTGGTCGCGAGCTTCTTTCACGGGCAAGCTCGCGCCGAAGCGGCGTCCGGGAGGACGCAGGCGGTTCCATGCGAGACTCGCCACGCCATGAACGATGCCTGGTTCACCGGACCGATGCTGGCTAATACGGCGGCGACGGCGCCCAGAGGGCACTCCCTGATTGAGACGTACCTTTACGACGTGACCACGCAGGGGAGCTATGGCGCGAATGGGAAACGGCGCAGCGCTCCCCACGCAAACTCCTACGGTTCGCTGACGTATTTGATTTACGGCGTGACGGACAAGGTGGCGCTCGGAGTGATTCCGACCGCTGGATACAACACGGTTAGCAATGGCGCCAGCAGCGCCGGTCCCGGTCCCGGCGATCTGACCTGGCAGATCCAGCGGCGAGTGGCGCAGTTCAGGCCTTGCAAATGGGTGCCTACGATCTCCGTGGCCGTGCAGCAGACGATGCCGACGGGCAGATACGACCGGCTGGGAAGCCGGCCCAGTGACGGCCTCGGCGCCGGCGCCTGGACCACGAACCCGGAGATTCTTTCGCAGATGTACTTCTGGCTGCCGAATCGCCGCATTCTGCGGGCGCGGCTAAATGTGTCGGACGCGTTTTCCGGCTCAGTCAATCTGCAGGACGCGAGCGTGTATGGGACGGCGAACGGATTCAGGGGCAGCGCCAAGCCGGGCAGCGCGTTTTCCGTAGATGCGTCGCTGGAATACAGCGCGACGCGGAAGTGGGTGCTGGCGATGGACGCGACGTATCGCAATACGGGCAATACGCGGGTTTCGGGAGGCTACGCGTCTGGGCCTGGCTCCGGGCCAGGTGCTTCAAGCGAAGTGACGAACTCGGGCTGGAGCGACGCAGTCGGGCTGTCGCCCGCTATTGAATATAGCTGGAAGCCGACGATCGGCGTGCTGCTGGGAGTGCGTCTGATTCCGGCCGGGCACAACACGACCGAGACGATTACTCCGGCGATTGCGATCAACTTTGTGCATTAGTGGAAGCGGACGACGAACGTTTCGGGCGGTTATTGCGGGTCACCGTCGGTGATTCTGCGCCACTGGCCGGTGGTTGGCGGGCGCGCGGGCACGCTGAGATCGATCTTGGTGCGGGGCATGACGACGAGGTCGACGCGGCGATTGTTGGCGCGGCCTTGCGGAGTGTCGTTGGTGTCGACGGGGTGAAATTCGGCATAGCCGGCCGCGGAGAGGCGGTCGGGAGGAATGGCGTGCAGATCGAGGAGCACGCGGGAAATGCGGATGGCGCGCGCGGTGGAGAGCTCCCAGTTGGAATCGAACTGTGCGGTGTGGATGGGGATGTTGTCGGTGTGGCCTTCAATGCGGAGGTCGTACGGCGAGCCGGCAAGCGAGGCGGTGATCTGGCGCAGGGTGGAGAGGGCTTCGGGGTGCGGCGTGGCGGAGCCGGAGTCAAAAAAGCCGGCTTCGCGAAGGCTGATGACAAGGCCATCGCGGCCCATCTTGATGGCGACGGTGTGTTGCGCCACCTGGTTGGAGAGGCGCTGGGTAAGGTCGCGCTGGATGCGGTTCAGGTCGCTCTTGACTTCCGCTGGGGAGAGGACGTCTTCGCCCATGACGATATTGATGGGCATGGCTGGAGTTTCAGTGCCGGAGGACTGAGCGGCGGAGGGGTTGCGGGCGGAGTTGGGGAAGATGCCGAGGGATTTGAAGGCGGAGTCGATGGCGAGGGGAATCTGGGCCTGCTTTTTCTGGTCAGCGCGGGCGAAGGCGTAGAGGACGACGAAGAAGCCGAAGAGGAGGGTGATGAAGTCGGCGTAGGAGACCAGCCAGCGGTCTTGGGTGACGCGGCTGCGCTGGACGCGGGCTCTCAAGCGGCGCGCTCCCTGGGCTGGGGCGGGGCGGGGAGGTGGAAGAAACCCGCGAGCTTGACTTCGAGCATGCGGGGGTTCATGCCTTCCAGGATGGAGATGACGGCCTCAAGCATCATCTCGCGACGCTGGACTTCATCGCGCAGGCGGAGGCGCATCTTTCCGGCGATGGGAAGAAAGAAGAGGTTGGCAATGCCGACCCCGTAGATGGTGGCCACGAACGCGACGGCGATACCCTTGCCGACTTCAGAGATGTTGTCGAGGTGCTGCATGACCTGGATGAGGCCGAGGACGGCGCCGAGGATGCCGATGGTGGGAGAAAAGCCGCCGGCGGATTCGAAGACGGCGGGAAGGCGCTCTTCGCTTTCGGTGGAGGTGTCGAGGGAAACCTGCATGATGCTGCGCAGGTCGTTGGGCTCAGTGCCGTCGACGGCGAGCATGACGGCCTGGCGGAGAAAGGGATCCTGGATGGTCTGTAGGTCGGCATCGAGGGAGACGACGCCGTTGCGGCGGGCCTTCTGGGCAAAGGCGATGAGCTGGCGGATGAGCTGGTCGTCGTGCTTGCGGGGAGCGGTAAAGAGGCGGCCGATGCGGCCAAATGCCGAGGTGACGGTGGCCAGAGGAAACTGAAGGAGAACGGCTCCCATGGTGCCGCCGAAGACGATGAGAGCGGCAGTGGGCTGGAGGATCTGGCTGAGGTGGCCGCCTTCCATGAGCAGCCCGGCGAGGATGCCGGCAAGCGCGAGGATAACACCGGCGAAACTTGACTTATCCATGATGTCTCCTCCACGCCCGCATTAGCGCTCGCCGGGTTTACGCGTTCCGGGGGGGGTGAACGACTCCGGATCATCGGGATTGGGCAGGCTGGAGAAAGAGGCTACACGTTCGAGGCCGGCGCCGGGGCTGCGGCGCGCGATGGCGGCCAGCAGCCGGGAGCGCCAGGCAAGGATACGCTCAACGACCAGGTCGCACTCTTCGCGGACGATGAGCTTCTCGCCGGTGATGAGGGTGAGCATGGTGTCGGGCGAGGCCTCGGCGGTTTTGATGAGGTCGCTGTTGAGGACCATGGTGGTGCCATTGAGCCGGGTGAGCTCGATCATGTCCACGACTCCTTATGGAGGAGTTATCGGCGGGGGCGGTGGAAGGGTGAGCAACATTAGAAAGTAACGCGACGAAAGTGTCCGGTGTGAGGACAGTTTGGGGTGGGACATAAAGGGATGCGGGGATGCGCCGAAAAATGGGGCAGATGCGACGGCACCACCCCTCAGCAGCAGCCCAGGGCAGCATAAAGACATGGGAGCAAGCACCAGGGGCAGGGCCGCAATTCCACGCATCGCAAGGAGTACCCCATGTCCCTGGGTGTCTTGAACAACCTCTCCGCGGTGTACGCGGAAAACAACCTGACTAACACAAACAACAGCCTGTCGAAGACGCTGCAACAGTTGTCTTCAGGGTCTCGCATCAACTCCGGCGCGGACGACGCGGCCGGTTTGTCGATGGTGGACGGCCTTCAGGCCAACCAGATGGCGCTGACGCAGTCGCAGACCAACGCGCAGGAAGGCGTAGGTCTTCTGCAGGTGGCTGACGGCGCTCTTTCGCAGGTAACCAACCTGCTTGACCGCGCGGTTACGCTGGCAACCGAAGTCTCCAACGGTACGCTGAACGGTTCGCAGAATGCCGCGGCCAACCAGGAATACAACTCGATCATGTCGGAAATCGACAACATCGGGTCTACGACCACCTACAACCAGAACAAGGTATTTGGCTTCGGTACGGTGGGCATCTATGCCGGTGACTCTTCGACCACGGGCGCGTCTCTGGACAACCTGAATATTGCCCAGCTTTCGCGCACCAGCGTGGGAGATGGCGGCGGCGCCATGGGCTACAACGGCGGCAAGAACGTGTTCCTGGATCTGTCGAACGGCGTGGCCGAAGCGGGCAATGCGCAGAGCACGGATACTGTCGCTTCGACCACACTCACCGTCAGTTACGACAACCCCGATGGTTCGACGGGCAACGTTGTGACGACCGCAGCCACCACGGTGAACGCATTGATGGCGGCAATCAACGCCTCCGGACGCGGCCTTACGGCGACCTTCACCACGGCCTCCCAGGCGGGCGCCAGCCCCACTGTCACTGCTACCGACACCGGCATCATGATTTCGGGGAACGTTGCCGCGGGTGCTGGTTCTGCGAACGTGAGCGGGCAGCAGGGGATTGCCGTCACGACCGGCGGCTATGACACAACTGCAACCGGCGTCAACGCCGGCGGCAAGGACCTGACATCCGATAACTCCGGCGGCATTGCGCAGATCACTTACACGGCAGGCGCCGGTACGAATATCGCGGCGCACGACGTGAGCGGCCAGACAGCAGCGGAAGCCACGCTGACCACGCTGAACGCGGCGATTGCAAACGTGGCCTCACAGGACGGCTACATCGGAGCCCAGATCAACACGTTGAACTCGGTCAGCAACGTGCTGGCGACGCAGCAGCAGAACGTGCAGTCGGCACAGAACGCGGTGCAGGCCACGGACTATGCCGCGGCAAGCTCGAACATGTCGAAGTACGAAATCCTGAGCCAGACCGGCATTGCGGCCCTGGCGCAGGCCAACAGTCTGCAGCAGGAAGTGACCAAGCTGTTGCAGTAAACACCTGCCCAGGGCGGGCTACCAACCGGGAAGGGCGCCCCCAGCGGGCGCCCTCTTCGTTTTCGGGCAGGCGGCCGGATGAGCGGTTCTTAATCCTGCAAGGCTGCCGCTGGTCCGGCGGCTGCAGGGCAATGCGACGGAGATTGCGATGGGGACGGTAGGGCTGAGTTTCGGATCGCCGACGAGCGGCGCGGGATTTGATGTCAGCGCGACGGTCTCGCAGATTGTGGCCAACATGAAGAACGTGGAGTCGCCATGGAAGACACAGTTGACCAAGCTGGATAGCCAGGACACGGTACTTTCGAACCTGGGGACACTCTTGTCGAACCTTTCGACTGACGTGGGCCAGCTAACGGACTTCACGGGGATCATGGCGCAGAAGACGGGGTCGAGCTCGGACACGAATGTGCTGGAGCTGACCAACGCGACATTGTCGGCCGTGGCGGGAACGCATACAGTGGTGGTGAAGAACCTGGCAACCACATCGAGCGGTTATCTGACGGCGCTGCCGAGCGCTAAAGCAACGCTGTCGGGGTCGATCACGCTGCAGGTGGGCAACGGGAAGGCGCAGACGATCACGCTGAACTCGACCGACGGCACGCTGAGCGGATTGGCGTCGGCGATCAGCTCGTCGGGAATGGGGATCAGCGCGAGCGTACTGACGGATGCGAACGGATCGCGGCTCAGCCTGGTCTCAGGAACATCGGGCGCCAACGGAACGATTTCGATCAGCGCCAACAACCTGACCGCGGCCACAAATGCGGCGATCAGTTATGCCGCGGCTACAACTTCGACCGGGACTCTGGGCGGAATTCCAACTGAGGGCGACACGCTGAGCGGGACCATCAAGATCCAGGTGGGAACGAATGCGGCGCAGACGATCAATGTGGATTCGGCTGACAACGATAACACTCTGACCTCGCTGAAGGACGCCATCAACGGCAATTCGAGCCTGGGGGTAACGGCTTCAATTGTGACCAACAGCGATGGAACAGAAAGCCTGAGCCTGAGCGCGCAGGGAGGCCAGGCGTTGTCGGTGACCCCGAGCCTGACCGATGCGAGCACGCCGCTCTCGTACACACAAACGGTGGGAGGGATGAACGCGGCGCTGACAGTGGACGGAGTGAATCTATCGAGCGCGTCGAACACGGTCACGAACCTGATCCCGGGAGTCACATTTCAACTGCTGGCGCCAAGCGCAACGGAATCGGGTGGAGGTCAGGAGCAGGTGCAGGTGATCATCGGCAACGACAACACGGCCGTAGAGAGCACGGTCAACCAGATGGTGATCGACTATAACTCGCTGATCCGCGCGATTAACGCCCAGGAGGGGAACGACAGCTCGGGGAACGCGCAGCCGCTGTTTGGCTCGCCCACGCTGAGTCTGCTGGAGCAGCAGATGCTTACCAGCGTGAACCAGCAGAACCCGAATGGGTACCTGACTCCGATTACAGTGAACTTGAGCACCGCGCTGACCGGGCAAATGACGTTACAGGCAGGGAATGGCGCCGCGCAGACCTTCGTGATGGGCGCGGGCACGTCGAGCGAAAACACGATTTACACGGGCAGCAACACGATGCAGAGCTTGGTGGACGCCGTTAACGCGGCTGCTGCGAATACACCCGTGACGTACGCAAGCGAAAGCGACGACGGTGGTTCCCTGACTTCAAGCAGCACCGCCAATCTGAGCGGCACGCTTTCGATTCAGACCGGGAGTGGCGCCGTTCAGACGATCTACCTGGGAACATTGGCCGATGCACCAGCGGGCGATCTGGCGACAGGAAGTTCGACGAATACACTCGCAGATCTGGAGACCTACATCTACAACAATTCGAGCACTCTTGGAGTGACGGCATCGATCGTGGACAACGGCGACGGAAGCTCGACGCTTTCGCTGTCTTCGGCCGATGCTTCCGCGCTGACCGTGACTTCGAACGTCTTCATTCCCGGGATCGGAGTTACTGCGGGCGTTACTACAAACAATGGGCAATCGACTCTATCTCTGATGTCGCAGACTGCTGGATCGGCGGGCGCGCTGACGGTGAATTCGAGCATTTCGGCGACGACACAGACCGCGCTGGGGTTCACGGGAATTGGCGGCGGTGGCGGTGTGAATGCAAGCGGGGTGCTCGATCCGATTCCGAGCGCCGCCGATATTCTCTCCGGCTCGCTTTCGATCCAGGTGGGCAATGGGACGGCGCAGACCATCACCATCGACTCCTCGGATAACACACTGGCGACGCTGGCCGAGGCTATCAGTAACACTTCCGGGATCGGGGTGACGGCGTCGGTAGTGACGAATGCGGACGGGACCGCCTGTCTGGCGCTGAAATCGCTGACCGCAGACAGCGCCGGCAACCTGACCGTGACATCGAACGTGCTGGACACGACAAACACGACGACCACAAATCTTGATTACACGAATTCATCGGATGTTTCGACGCTGGCGAACCTGGGGATTACGGTGTCGCCGAAGGACAACGGTTCTCTGACATTCGACGCCAGCGTGCTGGATTCGGTACTTAATTCCGACTTCAACGGCGCGATCGGTTTCTTTCAGAACGCGAACAGTTGGGGGCAGAGTTTTGCGGCGATGCTGGAGAACGCGGGAACAAGTTCACCGACGGGCGTAATGGCGCTGGCGCAGAAGGCGAACTCGAGCACGGAATCGACGCTGAACGCAGAAATCTCGAAAGAGGAGAGCCTGATCTCGGCCGAGCAGAAGAGCCTGACGGCGGAATTGAACTCGGCCAACGAGATCATGCAGGAACTGCCCTCGCAGTTGCAGGGCATGAACGAGCTCTATTCGGCGATAAGCGGATACAACCAGGGCCAGAACGGCTAAGGAGTCTAGAGGGTCATGAGCGGTTATCAGGAACACGCCCTGGATGGGGCATCGGCGATCGATCTGGTGGTGGCATTGTACGACGGCATTATTCGCTTTTTGCATGCGGCCTGCGAGGCAGTTGACCGCGGCGACGAGGCGGGGCGGCGCGTTGCGGTGAAGCGGGCGCTGGACATCATCATTCACCTCCAGGCGCGGCTGCGCATGGATGTGGGGGGGAGCCCGGCGAAGGCGCTGACGGAGTTTTACGCGTCGATCTTTGCGCAGATCCTGCAGGGGTCGCAGGGGGCATCGCGAGCCAAGCTGGAGCATGCGATTGCCTGCGTGCGCAATGTGCGCGATGCATGGCGGCAGGCGGCCCGGGATCCGGATTTGAACCCGGCGCCGTTGCAGGCAGCACGCCTTGAAGGAGGCGTTTCCATGTCCGGCGGCTCGCAGCGGTGGAATGCGTGACTGCAGGCTGATGCAAGGAGACTTCTACCCGCCTGGGAGGCATTTCAGCCGGCCACAGAGAGCTCTTCTTCGAGCTGCTGCTTGCGGTAGAGGCTGGCGTAGTACCCGTCGAGGGCGAGCAGGTCGTCGTGTCTCCCCAGTTCCACGATGCGGCCCTGGTTCAGCACTGCGATCTGATCCGCATCGCGCACCGTAGAGATGCGGTGGGAGATGAGGATGGTGGTGGAATGGGCCGTGTAACTGCGCAGCCCGCCCAGGATGCGTTCTTCGGTGTAGGTATCGACGGATGCGAGGGCGTCGTCAAGGATGAGGATTGCGGGAGCTCGCAGAAGAGCGCGGGCAATGGCGGTGCGCTGTTTCTGGCCGCCGGAAAGGGTGACGCCGCGTTCGCCCACCATGGTGTCAAATCCGCGCGGGAACTCCTCGATTTCCTGGCGGATGTGCGCGGCTTCGGCGGCACGCATGGTGTCTTCTTCAGACGCTTCCGGCGCTCCGAAGCGAAGATTTTCGCGTAGGGTTTCGCTGAAGAGAAAAGTTTCCTGAGGCACCATTCCGATATTCCGGCGAAGAACGGAGAGCGGGTACTCGCGGACGGACCGGCCGTCGACGAACAGGGTGCCCGCGGGAGCTTCATAGAGGCGGGAGAGGAGGCTGACGAGTGTGGTCTTGCCTGATCCTGTGGGGCCGACGATGGCCAGACTGGCGCCGGCGGGTATGCGCAACGAAATATCGCGCAGGACGGGAGTTTTGTTGTAGCTGAAGTTCAGGTTGCGGAATTCAATCTCGCCGCGGAGGACGGTGTGGGAAAGGATCGTTGGATCAGCGTCGCGGTCGTCGATGGCGGGATGCTGCCGGAGTAGCTCGTGGATGCGTTGCACCGAAGCGGTGCCGCGCTGAAAGATGTTGACCACCCAGCCCACGGCGATGATAGGCCAGATGAGCAGGATCATGTAGGTGTTGAACGCGACGAACTGGCCCACGTTGATTCGGCCCTGAAGAACCAGGTGCCCGCCGACCAGCAGCGTAATGATCATGGAGACGCCGAGGATGAACTCGAGAGTGGGCCAGAGCATGCCCATGAGCTGGACCAGGCGAAGGGCGCGGACGATGTACTGCCGGTTGAGCTTTTCAAAGCGGCCGATCTCCGATTCCTCGCGGGCGAAGGCCCGAATGAGGCGCGCACCGGAATAGTTCTCCTGCGCCTGTGCGGAGATATCTGAGAAGCTGGCCTGGATGCGCTCAAAACGGGCATGAATGCGGCTGCCGAAGTACTGTACCAGGATGCTGGCGAGGGGCATGGGCGCCAGCGCGACCAGGGTCAGCCAGGGGCTGATGCGGATCATGAAGACGACCGCGAACACCGAAAGAAAGACGGTGTTGATGCTGTACATGAGCCCGGGGCCAAGGACCATGCGGACGGCATTAAGGTCGTTGGTCATGCGGGCCATGAGATCTCCGGTGCGGTAACGCTGATAAAAGCCGGTGTCCTGACGTTCGAGCTCGTAAAACAGGTCATTGCGGAGATCGAATTCGATGTCGCGCGAGATGCCGATCAGCACCCAGCGCTGGATGTAAAGGAAGATTCCCTTGGCGATGGAGATGACGATCAGGAGACCGGCCAGCCAGAGGATGTGCTGGCGCGTGGTTCCGTTCTTCAGGTCGTTGATGGCACTCTGGAGGACACGGGGGAACTGGACCCAGATCGCGTTGGTGCACAGGCAAGCGAACGTGCCCCAGACGTAGTCCCAGCGATAGCGTCGCATGTAGGAGAAGAGGGGGCGCAAGTCGCGCAGCATGTCTTTATTGTACCGGGGCGCGCGGGCCGCTGGTTAGAGCCAGAGCGGCTGCGGATCAGGTGGGAGTGCGCAGCAGCAGATAACCGCCTGTGAGGGCGAAGAGGATGTCGGAAGACCAGGCCGCGAGCGGAGCGGGTAAGTAGGCGACGTTGCCCATCACGCCGAAAAGGCCATCGGCGACCCAATACGCGAGCGCAATGCCGATGGCGACGGCGATCCCGGTCAGCGATCCGCGGCGGCCCATGGAGAGCGCAAAAGGTATGGCCAGGGCAGCCATGATGACGGCAACCAGCGGGTAGGCCAGTTTGTGCCAGAGGGCGACCCGCAGGCGCATGGTGTCAAAGCCGCTCTGGCGCAGGTCCCGGATGTAGCGGTCGAGCTGGCCGAAGTTCATCTCCTGCGATTGCACTTTTTCCGTTTTGAAGTAGCCAGTGTCCTCATGGATCTCGCTGAAGGTGGTTTGGGAGAACTCGCGGAAGCCCTTCTGGTTGGCGCCCTGGAAATCGCGTTCCCATCCATTCTGGAATCGCCACTCGCCTGCGTCGGAATCCCAGTAGACGCGCTTGGCGAAGATCCGGCGAGTGAGCGAGAACGAGGCGGGGTCAAATTCGAAAACAGATAAGTCGGCAAATTCGTTGCGGTCTCGATCGAAGAATTTGTAGTAGAAGATACGGCCGGGTTCTCCCGGACGCGGGTGACCGAAGATCCAGGTCTGCTCAGGGTGAAGGACGGTCTCCGCGGGACGGCCCTTGATGATGTTGCGCAGAGCTTCCTGCTTGCGATTGGCCTGCGGCAGGTAGAACTGGTCGAACAGGAAAAGGCTGATGGCGAGGATCGCGGCGATGGCGACGACAGGCACGATGAGCCGGTAAAGGCTGATTCCGGTAGCCTTCATGGCGACAATCTCGCTGTTGCGATTGAGCACGCCGAAGGTGACGAGCACGGCAATGAGCACCGCCAGCGGCGCAATGGTATAGAGCATGCTGGGGGTGAGATTGACCAGATAGAGACCGACGGTGGAGAGGGGAATGCGGTTGCGGATGATGTCTCCGACCAGCTCGAAGAAGGTGAAGACAAGCATGAGCAGCACGAATCCGGAGAGGACAAGAAAGAACATCCCGAGGAACTGGCGCAGCACGTACTGATCGAGGATGCGGGGAAACGCGCCGCGATAGGCGGTGCGTGCGGGGCGCGGGCGACGCTCTAGAAGGTGGATGAAGCGGGGTCCATTCTCGCGTTGAGCGGAAGACAGAGCGTCCGTGCTCGTCCCGGGCATGCGCGCGGTGAGGCTGACGATGGCGCTGAGCACACGCCCGCCGCTGGCCATTTGCCAGAGGAGAAAGATTCCTGCCGCGGCAAACAGGATGTTGGCCAGCCATACCGCCAGCACGACGGGGAGCTTGTCCTGCCGGGCCAGCGCGACACCGGTATAGGAGAGAACGTAATAGAGGACGACCAACAACAACGTAAAGACGAATCCCGAACTCTTTCCGCCGCGCCTTGAAACCACTCCCAGGGGGACGCCGACCAGCATAAGGACCAGGCAGGCGACCGGATAGGAAAAGCGATTGTTCAGCTCAATGAGGTAGCGCTTGTTGTTGGATTGGTGGATACGCTCGATGAGTGTCGCCGTGGGGATCGCGTAAATAGCGGTATCCATGCGGCCCAGGTGGACGTCGCTCTGTGGGCTTAACGTGAGAGGAAGATCGGTGGTGGCGAAAGTGGAAACGTTGTACTGATCCGGCTGCGAGGGATTGGTCTCGTGCTGCTCCCCGTTGCGCAGCCGCATCATAAGTTCCTGCGTGCTGTCGTTCACCACGGTTGCGGATTCGGCAGTGGTAATTGTGGGCGAGTTGGGATCGCTCACGTTGGCCATAAAGATTTGCCGCCAGTTAGCCGCGCCGGTGCCGGAGCGGACATCCTGCACGTACAGCACTGTGTTGTGGAAGTCTTCGTAGAAGACGTCACGCTGAATTTCGAATGAAGCCTGCGAGACGGCGAGGGCCTGCTGCATGTCGAGGATGGCCTGATTGGCGCGGGGCGCCACCCAGAGCGAGTTGACCAGCCCAAACAGCGCGCCGCTAACCGCGACGATTGAGGCGACCCGGACAAAGTAGCCGATGCCGAGCCCCGATGCGCGCATGGCGATGATTTCGCTGTCCGCCGCCAGGCGGCTGAGCCCGAGAAGAATGCCCACCAGCACCGACATCGGAATCGTCACCCAGAAAAGATTGGGCATGGTGAAGAGGAAGATCTCGAGGACGTTGGTGGCAGTAGAACTGTTGCGGACCACCATCTCCAGGATCTGCGGCAGTCGCGGCATGAACAGGATGAAGGTGAACAGCGCGCACCCGATCAGCGCGTGGGAGAGGATCTCGCCGAGAATGTAGCGGGTGAGGATGCGCACGTGGAAAGGCCTGAACCCAAGTCTATCGTGCGGTGGGACTGGAGCGATACGGAGGATTCCACCGGCGCAGGCGCAGGCTGTTGGCCAGCACGCTGACCGAGCTGAAGGCCATGGCCGCCGCCGCGATCCAGGGGCTGAGCAGGATGTGGAACGAGGGATAAAGAACGCCGGCGGCCAGCGGAATACCGACGATGTTGTAGCCGACGGCCCAGGCCAGGTTTTGCCGCATGACGCGCAACGTGGCGCGAGCGAGCGCGAGGGCGGATGGAATGGTGGCCGGCTGCGCGCGAAGCAGGAGAACGTCGCCCGCCTCCTGCGCCAGGTCGGCTCCGGTGCCCATGGCGATGCCTGCGTCCGCCTGGGCCAGGGCGCCGGCGTCGTTGATGCCGTCACCCACCATGCCCACGCGCAGGCCGCTCTGCTGAAGCGTGCGAATGCGGGAGAGCTTTCCAGCCGGATCCAGTCCGGCTTCCACCTCGCGGATGCCGGCCTGCTCCGCAATCGGCGAGGCAGCCGCCGCGGAGTCGCCCGTCAGCATCAGCACGCGCAAGCCCTGGCTGCGGAGCTGGCTGACGGCGGCCGCAGCCTCCGGCCGCAACGCATCCCGTGCGTCAAAGTAGCCCGTGGCCTGGTTGTCGATCGCCATCCAGAGGCGCGTGACGCCGGGAGCGGGCGCGCCGATACCGGCGGGCAGCGGCACAAACATCTCCTTGAACAGAGCCTCGTTTCCCAACAGGATCGCGTGTCCGTCAACATTCGCCGTGAGGCCGCGGCCGGGAATCACCTGCACATCGTCCGCGGGGAGCCATGCAAGGCCGCGGGTGCGCGCGTCATCGACAATGGCGTGAGCAAGCGGATGGTTCGAGCGCTCTTCAGCAGCCGCGGCAATGCGCAAAAGATCATCGGCGACGTGCGAGCCCAGTGGGTGCACCGATTCGAGAACGGGATGGCCTGCCGTCAGCGTTCCCGTCTTGTCGAGCACGACGGCATCGAGATTGGAGAGGCGCTCGAGCGCTTCGCCGCCCTTGAAAAGCACGCCCATTTGCGCGCCGCGGCCAACCGCCACGGTGAGCGCCGCCGGAACCGCCAGCCCCATGGCGCAGGGGCACGCAATCACCAGGACGGCCACGGTGTTGGCCAGGGCGAGTTGCAGCGAATGGGCCGCAAGCAACCAGACCACGAAGGTGACGGCCGCGAGTGCAAGGACGACCGGGACAAAAACGGCGCTGGCGCGGTCCGCCAGCCGCTCCATGGGCGCGCGCGAGCTCTGCGCCTGCTCCACCAAGCGGGTGATCTGCGCCAGCACGGTAGATTCACCGAGCGACTCCGCGCCGCAAGTGACGGCGCCGTCGTAGTTCAGCGAGCCGGCAAGGACGCGCCCGCCGGGGCCTCGCGCCAGCGGAATGGACTCGCCGGTCAGCATCGATTCGTCTACGGTGGTGCGGCCCTCAATCACCACTGCGTCCACCGGAAAGCGTTCCCCCGGGAGAATCAGCACATGGTCGCCAGGGCGGATCTCGTCCAGAGGCACCAGCGTTTCCACCCCATCAATCACTCTGCGCGCCGTGACCGGTTTCATGCGGCTCAGCGAGTCGAGAGCGGCCAGCGCGCGATGCTTGGCGCGGACTTCCAGGGCCTTTCCCAGCAGCAGGAATCCGAGGATGAGCAGCACCGCGTCGTAGTAAACCTGGCGGCCGGGCGCGGGCAAAACGGTTGCATATGCGGAGTAGGCAAATGCCACGCCGGAGCCAAGCGACACCAGCGTGTTCATGTTTGTGGCGCCGTGGCGCAGGCCGCGGTAGGCATTCACAAAGATTCCGGCGCCGGCCCATGGAACCAGGATCGCGGTCAGGATCAGGAGCAGCCAGCGCAGCAGGTTGGGCGGCGCGGAATACAACCACGGAAGCGCGCGCATAACCGCGTGATCGAGCCTGCCCATGGGCATTTCCAGCGGCATGGCGAGCAGCATTGCCACTGCGCCGGCGGCAATCAGGGCGGAAGCTTTTCGCGCGGCTGTGGTTTCAGCTTCGCGGGCGGCCGGCGCAGCTCCGGGATGGGGAAGCACCGCGTCGTAACCGGCGTGGCGGATGGCAGCGATGAGCTTTTCCGGAGGCGCGATCGCCGGGTCGAAGGTGATGCGCGCGCGATGGGCCATCAGGTCGACCCGGGCTTCAGCCACGCCTGCTGTCGAGCGCAGCGCTTCTTCCACGTGATGCTGGCAGGCCGCGCAAGTCATCCCCACCACGGGAAGCGTGACCGATTCAGTAGCCGGTTCAGCCACTTCAGTCTCCCGAATGGATGGGATCGCGGCGCGCCTTGAACCCAGCGGCGGCGATTGCGGCGATGGCCTGGTCCACCGGCGGCGGATCCTGCGCGGAAGTCACGCGCGCGGCGCCCACTTGGACTTCTTTCACTTCCAGGCCTGGAGTTTGCGCCAACGCCTGGCTCACGCGGCGGACGCAGGCTCCGCAATGCATGCCATCGATATGAAGCGTGAATTCCGACATTATTTCTCCCTAACTTAAGGATGATACGGCGGTGAATCGGATGCAGGGTATCGAGTTCCCCCTATCCTCTGAAGTTCCGGGGATTCAGCTTGCAATCTCCATCGCCTGTGCTAGGCTGACCGCGGAGGTTCCCGCGATGACCAGCATTTCAGCGGCCACCGGCACGATCGCCGATCAGGCAATGGCTTTTTTCCAGGCTTGCGAAGCCGGCAAGGGATGGGAAGTCTGCAGCGCATATTGCGCTTCCGATGCGACTTTTTCCGCACAGGCCGAGCCTCTGTTGGAGCTTTTGACCTTGGCCCAATACACCGATTGGATGAAGGCCATTACGTCGATCATGCCGGACGGGCGGTACGATCTGAAGGCGTTCGCCACCGACGCCGAACGTAATTCAGTGGCCGCCTTTGGCACCTTTCACGCGACTCACACCGGCGAGGGTGGTCCTGTGCCGCCGACCGGCCGTTCCACTAGCACTGATTACGTCTATGTCATGCAATTCGAGGGCGACAAGATCGTGCACATGACAAAAATCTGGAACGCCGGGTACGCCATGAGGGAACTCGGCTGGGCATAGAAGCCTCCGCTTATCAGCCGCTCAGCATCCACTCCGTTCCGTAGCCTATCGTAGAAATATGTTGCAACGGGAGTATCCCGCGTCACCGCTGGTCGGTGTGGGCGCGGTTATCGTCCATGAAGGCCGCGTTCTCCTGGTCCGCCGGGGGACGGAGCCGATGCGCGGGCGTTGGTCCATTCCCGGCGGGCTGATCGAAGTGGGCGAAATGCTGAGCGAGGCCCTGGTGCGGGAAGTGCGCGAGGAGACAGGACTGGAGGTCGAACCGGTGGAACTGGTGGAGCTCCTGGACCGCATTCATCGCGAAGGGGACCGGGTGCAATACCACTATGTGATCGCCGATTACCTTTGCCGAATCACCGGCGGCACGCTCAAAGCCGCATCGGACGCAGACGAGGTGCGCTGGGTGGAGCGCTCGGAGTGGAACAGCCACAGCGCCCTGGTGCTGGACCCGATCACGGTTCGCGTGATCGAAGCAGGCTGGCAACGTGCAAGGGCTGCCACGGAAGGAAGCACACGATGAAGCCGCCGCGAAGAGTGGTGTGGGGCGTTGGGTTGGTACTGCTGCTCCTCGTGACCGCCGCCATCGGTTTTTATGAGAGGCCGGTGAGCTATTTCAACGGCCTTCTGGATGTGCAGATGCACCTGGCGGGCGCCCACAGCCGCTGGACCAAGGTGAATGGCATCCGCATTCACTACTGGGTTGAAGGCCCGGACAACGGATCGCCCGTGGTGCTGGTGCATGGGCTGGGCGGCCATGCCGAGGACTGGCATAACCTGGCGCCCTACCTGGTGCGCGATGGTTTTCGGCTTTACATACCGGACCTGCCCGGCTTTGGCGGCAGCGGCAAGCCAAAGGATTTCTCCTATTCCATCGTCGATGAGGCCAATGTAGTCGTTGGGTTCATGGACGCGGTGGGGCTGAAGCAGGTGGATCTGGGCGGCCATTCCATGGGCGGATGGATTGTGCAGCGCATTGCATTCGAACATCCTGACCGAATCCGGAAGCTGATGGTCTTCGATAGCGCCGGCGTCTACGACAAGCCTGCATGGAAGACCGCGCTGTTTACTCCCACAACCCCCGGTGAGCTCAATACGCTGGATGCGCTGCTGATGCCGCATCCCCCGCAGGTGCCGGGCTTTATCGCCAGGGATATCCTGCGCGTTTCGCACCAGCGGTCGTGGGTGATCCAGCGAGCGATGCAATCCATGTTGACCGGGCGCGACACCACCGATAGCGAGCTGCCGCAGTTGAAGATGCCGTTCCTCATTGTGTGGGGCGACCAGGACCACATTACCCCGCTCCCGGACGGCGAAAAGATGCATCAGCTCGTGCCGCAATCGCAGCTCGACGTGGTGGAGGGTTGCGGCCACCTGGCGCCAGTTCAGTGCGCGGATCGGATCGGTCCGGTGGTTGCCTCGTTTCTGAAACGGTAGCCCGAAAGGTTACTGCTCGCGGGCGCACTGTCCACAGGCATTCGCTGTATCCTCAGGTCATGGTCCGCTTCACCGTGTTGGCTTCGGGCTCCAAGGGCAATTGCACGGTCGTGTCCGGAGGCAATACGCGCATCCTGGTGGATGCGGGCCTGAGCTGCCGCGAGCTGTTCCGCCGCATGGAACTGGCCGGCGAAGATCCCCGCACGCTGAATGCGATCCTGGTGACTCATGAGCACCAGGACCACGTCAACGGCCTGGCCGTAACCGCGCGAAAGCTTGGGATACCGGTGTATTTCACTGAAGCCACGCACCGGGAATGGATGCGCTGGATGACTCCTCGGCGCCGCATGACCTACGCCCAGTGGCTGGAACAGTGCCGGCAACAGGCCGCGGAACGCCAGGCCGAGGCTCCCGGCCCCCACCCCGAATTTGAGGATTCCGAAACCGAGGAAACGGCGGTATCGATGGTAGCGGAAGCGGCCGCCGAACCGAGCGAGGAAGCGAAGCCGCCTAAGCCCGATCCGTCCTGGCTGCCGGCTGTGGAATACTTCCAGTCCGGGCGGCCTTTCCAGGTCGGGGACATCGCGGTGAGCCCATTTACCATTCCCCACGACGCCACTGATCCGGTGGGATTTGTGTTCCAGGCGGAAGGGGTCCGGCTGGCGGTGGCCACCGACCTGGGCTACATCGCTCCCAACGTCAAGGCGCAGCTGAAAGGCGTGGATCTCCTTCTGCTGGAATCAAATCATGACCTGGAGATGCTGCGGGACGGTCCCTATCCGTGGCAGGTGAAGCAGCGCGTTCTGTCGCGGGTGGGCCACCTTTCCAACGATGCCACCGCGAAGTATCTCGAAAGCGCGTACGACGGGCAGGCCACCTGGATCATTCTCGGGCATCTCTCTGAAAGCAACAACCTTCCAGAGCTGGCGCGGCTGGCTGCGGAGCGCGCGCTCAACGGCCGGGCCAGCCTCCTGGGAAACCGCCTGCTCGTGGCCCAGCAACACGAGCCCCTCGCACCCATCCAGTTGGCATGACGTCCCTCGCCGATTCCTGAAGGAGGGGTTACAATAGTAAGAGCACGGGCATCGCTCTCAAGGGGTCGGCGCGGAGGAGCCGGGCATAGGTCGCCCGGACACAAGGGGAAACGCTCAGGGCCGCACCAGCAAGACGGGTGGCAAATCGGCGAAACTCAAGTCCTTTGTTCGCTTTGTACGTTGCGCCACAGCAGGCGCAAGACATAACTCTTAACTGCGAAGCGAGTGATAAAAAATGGCTAGAACCCGATGCAACGATCAGGTGGTTGGCGCGATTCTGGGAAGTTGGCGCTATGACATCTCGGGAATTTCGCGGGAGATGCGCCGGGATTACGAGCAACACCTTGCAGATTGCCCTCATTGCCGGGCACGTCTTCAATTCCACCGCAGCCTCGATGTGACCCTGGCCGTGCTGACCTCGCTGGCCGTCCTCTTCTTTCTTTTCGCACTGGCTGTGGTCAAGCACATCAAGCCGCTGGAGCACGTCGCCTTCAACGTGCTGGGCCTCGACATCTTCGACATGTACCACATGCTGCTGTCGGCCGGAATTGCGGGGCTCATTTTCTCAGTGATTGCGCTTGCCCTGGTGCTGACAGCTACGCCTGCGTCAGCCTACCTGGGAGGCATTGCCGCGGAACGAGCCAAATCCATTGAAGAGCATCTTCCCGCGGCCATCCGGTCGCTTCGATCCAGATAGGCGCTGAAACCACAGGACTGATTGAAAGGCCTCCCGAGCGGGAGGCTTTGTGCATCGTCGATGAACCCGCGGCCATCCCGCTACTTCGCGATGGGCACCCGCAGATCGCCGCCGGTCATCTCCTTTGGCAATCCCAGCGTGAGCAGGTTCAGCAATGTCGGCGAGATGTCGCGCAGGCTGCCGTCGTTGCGCACCCGGTAGTGTTCGGCATCTTCAGCCACGTAGATAAACGGAACCGGGTTGGTGGTGTGGGCCGTGTGCGGGCCGCCGGTCACCGGATCCACCATCAGCTCAGCGTTACCGTGATCGGCGGTAATGAGCCAGCTCCCATTCCTTTCCTTGATGGCTTTGTAAATCCGCCCAAGCTGGGCGTCGACAGCTTCGCAGGCTTTGATTGTGGGCTCCAGCTTCCCCGAGTGGCCGACCATGTCCGCGTTGGCAAAGTTAACTACCACGAGGTCGAAGGCAGTGTCGTTCACCGCCTTGACGACGGTGTCGCCGATCGTCTCCGCGCGCATCTCAGGCGCCAGATCGTAAGTGGCCACCTTCAGCGACGGGATGAGACTGCGCTCCTCGCCGGGGAACGGCGTCTCAATGCCGCCGTTGAAGAAGTAAGTCACGTGGGCGAATTTTTCGGTCTCGGCCACGCGCAGGTTGCGCAATTGATGCGCCGACAGGACGTTGGCCAGGATGTTATCGAGCGATTCGGGAGGAATAACGACCGGAAGCTCGTAGAGCTTGTCGTACTGGGTCATGCAGACATAGTGCAGGCCGGTGGGAACCTCGCTGCGCGGAATCGTTTCGTCCAGCGCCTCCCATGAATCCAGATCGCGGCCGCCGTTCTTGTTCAGGCCGCTTTCGCGAGCCAGCACCCGCGTGATCTGCCGCGCCCGGTCGGCGCGGTAATTGAAATTGAGGCACACATCGTCGTTGCGGATCACCCCGGTTGGCTTGCCGGCGGCATCGGCCACCACGAACGGGATCAGGAACTCATCGGTCACGCCGTTGTTGTAGCTCTCCTTGATGCGGGCAACGGCATCCTGGTGCGCGCCGCCTTCGGCTTTGCCGGTCACCATTGCGTCAAAGGCTTTGCGCTCGCGTTCCCAGCGCTTGTCGCGGTCCATGGCGTAGTAACGGCCGTTGACGGAGGCAAGCTTGCCCACCCCGTACTCGCGCATCTTCTGTTCCAGCGCGGCGATGTAACCGGCGCCGGAGGTGGGCAGCGTATCGCGTCCATCCATGAAGGCGTGGACAAAAACGCGTTCCAGCTTGTGTTCGCGGGCGATCCGCAGCAGCGCATAAAGGTGCTCCTGGTGCGAGTGGACGCCGCCATCGGAAAGGAGCCCGAAAAGATGAAGCTGGCGGCCGCCGTCGCGCGCGCGCTTCATGGCCTGGACGATGGTTGGGTTCTTCTGGAATTCGCCGGTGGCGATCTGCATATCGATGCGTGTGATGTCCATCTGCACTATGCGGCCGGCGCCGATGTTCAGGTGCCCCACTTCGCTGTTGCCCATCTGTCCGTCCGGCAGGCCGACGAAATGTTCTGAAGCTCGGATCAGCGTATTCGGGAATTCGCGCAGCAGCTTGTCGTACGAGGGCTTGCGCGCCAGGGCGATGGCATTGTTCCGGGTTTCAGCGCGGTAACCCCAGCCGTCAAGGATGGTGAGGACGATAGGACGCTTAGGCACGAAGTGGTTTACCCCAACTTTCCGTCGTTGTGTACCCACACAGGATAAATGGGGGAGAGCCTCAGCCGGCTGTGTCGCGTCTCACAGCCGGATTGGAGAGAAGGGAAGTTGTGACGCTGGTATCATGAAACGGAGGGCCATCGAGGCCTTCCCGCCGCGCGTGGGCGGATAGCTCAGTTGGTTAGAGCGCCTGCCTTACAAGCAGGAAGTCGGGGGTTCGAGTCCCTCTCTGCCCACCATTTTCCAGTGCCTCTGAGCGGTACAGAATTGCCACGACATCCCTCGGCCCAACCCCTGACGTGCATCTATTCCCTTATGGTAAGAAGAACGCTCGTTCGCTGGGTGCTCTGCCTGCTGGCAATCCTGCCGGCAGCCCCGATCTTTCCCTATGCTCTGCTGACGCACGAGCAGTTGATCGACCTCACCTGGGACGACTCCATCGTTCCGCTGCTCCTCAGCCGCTATCCGAACCTGACGGCAGCGCAACTGGATGAGGCCCGTGCCTACGCGTACGGCGGATGCGTCATCCAGGACCTTGGCTACTATCCATTCGGGCAAGTGTCGTTCAGCAACCTGACGCACTATGTGCGCTCCGGGGATTTCGTCGTCAGCTTGTTCCGCAATGCCCAGAGCGCGGACGAGCTGGCCTTCGCCATCGGTGCGCTATCGCATTACATCGGCGACTCGTACGGGCATCCCCTGGCCACCAATGTGGCTGTGCCGGTGGAATTTCACAATCTCGAACTCAAGTACGGCGATTCCGTGAACTATGCCGAAGGGAAACATCAGCACGTCCAGACGGAGTTTGGCTTCGATATCAACGAGATTGCGCACCACCGCATGGCGCCCGTCCATTATCTGCGTCACATCGGACTCGGAGTTTCCATGCGGCAGTTGTCCCTCGCCTTCTATCAGACTTATGGATTGTCCGACAGGTTCGGCGGGTCGCGAAAGGCGTGGGTCAACCAGAGCGGTTACCGGTTTGCGATACGGAATTTCATCCCGCGCATTGCGTATGCCGTCACCCTGATCCATCGCCGTCATGAACCCGCCGACCCGGACACCCCTGAGGTGCGGGAGCTTCACGCGCAGATCGCGGCCATGGCCCAGGAGAACGACTGGAACAAATACCGGCGCCGTGCCGGCATTGGAACATGGACGCTGGCGGGCCTGCTGGTGATTCTCCCCAAAGTCGGCCCGCTCAAGCTGGTCGCCGTCAAAGGCCCAACCGAAGATACCGAGGCTGAATACGTTCACAGCGTGACTGTCTCGATCAACCAGTTTCGGCGCGCGCTCCGCCGGTTTACTCCGATTGCGTCGCGGCGGGCGGGGCAGACTGCCCCCGGCGCTCCATCCTTGCCGAACGACATCCCGACGGTGGAATCCAAAGACCCGCATCATCCGCTGCCCAATCGCGACCTGGATACGGGACGCGTGGTGCGGCCCGGCGGCTACCCGCTGACCGACTCGACCTTCGCCGCCCTTCTGCACTCGCTCACCCGGCAGCCGCAGGTTCCCATCCCCGCCGGAATCAAGGAAGCCATCGAAAACTACTACGCGAACCCGGATCTGCCCATTCGCACCAAGAAAGATCCTCAGCGCTGGGCCACGGTTCAGGCAGACCTGGTTACGTTGCGAGGCATGCCCACCAGCGCGTGGCCTGAGCCATTCCCCGTCTACGAGGAAGGGCAGTAACGGGCTGGAAACTGCGCAATCGTTTTACCGAACCCCCTCGCGCTGCTATCATGCGTCCGGCAATCCCTTGCCGTTTTTTGAAGGAGTTCGTCATGATCGCGCCGTCCCGCCGCACTTTTCTTAAGTCCGCCTCTGCTGCTGCCGCCGTTCTGTCTGTTGCCCGCAAGCGCGCCTGGTCTGAATCCGCTGCAGGCCCGGTGCAGCTATGGAGCACCTTCCGCGATAAGCGCCATACCCAGGCCGCGCCGCTTGAGTGGAAACCCGCTGCCCAGGTCTCCGCGGAAGCGGTGATCCTGGATCCACGCACCACGCGCCAGGAGATCCTCGGCTTCGGCGCCGCCATGACCGACGCCTCCTGCTACGTCCTCAGCCAGCTCTCGCAGTCCCAGCGCGACCAGATCCTGCACGATATCTTTGATCCGTCGCAGATGGCCATGAATGTCTGCCGCACTTCCATCGGCGCCAGCGATTATTCCCGCAAGCTCTACAGCTACGACGAGAGCGACACTCCCGATCCGGAGCTGAAGAAGTTTTCCATCGACTACGACAAGGAGTACATCCTTCCCGTCCTGCGCGAGTCCCGCAAGCACAACCCCGAGCTGTTCCTCTTCTCGTCGCCGTGGAGCCCGCCGGGATGGATGAAGCCCGACCACACCATGCTGGGCGGCACAATGCGTTCCACCAGCTTCGACCCGTATGCGCGCTATTTCGTCAAGTTCCTTGAGGGCTACAAGGCCGAGGGCGTGCTCATTAATGCCGTTACCGTGCAGAACGAATCCGACGCTGAGCAAGCTGGCCGCATGCCCGCATGCACCTGGGCTCAGGAAATCGAGATGGAGTTTGCCGCCCGGTTCCTCGCCCCCGCCATCAAGAAGGCCGGATTCGACGCCAAAATCTGGCTCCTCGACCACAACTACAGCCTCTGGGGCCGCGCCATTGACGAGCTCAGCGATCCGGCCGTCTACGAAGCCGTGGATGGCATCGCCTGGCACGGCTACGTCGGCGAGCCCACGGCCATGACCCGCGTTCACGACGCCTTCCCCGACAAAAACGCCTACTGGACCGAGGGCGGCCCCGACATCACCCAGCCCGATTACCAGACCGACTTCGCGAACTGGGCGGAGAACTTCAATGCCGTTCTCAACAACTGGGCACGCTCCATCACCGCGTGGAACCTTGCGCTCGACCAGCACGGCAAGCCCAATATCGGCCCGTTCTCCTGCGGCGGCACCATCACCATCGACAGCAGCACGCACAAGGTGACCCAGAGCGGCCAGTACTGGGCCTTCGCGCATTTCTCCCGTCACATCAAGCGCGGAGCAAAAGTTTTCGCCACCAACGGCATCGCGCCCGACCCACGCCATGTCGCCGTTACCCATTGCGGATTCATCAATCCCGATGGCAAGCATGTTGTGGTGGTCGCAAACCGTGGCGCCGCCCGAAGTGCACAGCTCGTCCTCGGCGATCAAGCCGTCGAACTCGACCTGCCCGCCAACTCCGTGCATACACTGGAGTGGTCGTAACCACAGTTGTCAGTTTTCAGTGATCAGTAAGTCGAGCCGTGGGCCTGCGTCGAGTAGGTAATTCCCGATTGGATCGAGAGCGTGTAGGTTGTCGCGTCGCCGGACCACGTCGCGATATTGAACGCGTGCCCTGGCGCAACCCTCCGCACCTCAAACGGGCCGAAGGCCACCTGCGCGCCTTTGGCCAGCTTTCCTGTCGCTGCACGCGTATCGATGAAATACACGTCGCCCTTCCCAACAACCCGCGCCGCTCCATCCGGATCCAGAAGCACCGCTGCCTCCTGGTCGACGCCGATGCCTCGGTACCGGCGCGCGCCCGGCGGCACCGGCTTTCCATCCGGCTCGTCCAGCCGCGCCAGGAACACCAGCAGCCGCTCCATCCGCTCCCGCCTCACGAAATGCGTGTCGGTGATGACGCCGTTCAGCGCCGGAATCCGCAAGAATCCATGCACCAGCGTCACCCGCGGGCCAACCGGATCAGCCATCGCCATCTTGCCGGTCAGATCGAGATCGTCCGGCTTGTCCCCCTGCGCCGAGTACGCCCACTCGCCCATCACGGCAAGCCCCGCGCTCGTTCCCCCCAGCGGAATCCCGCGTGCGACAGCCTCATTCATCGCCGCCTGCACCGGCGTGCCCATCCAGAAATTGATGTAGTTGGCCTGGTCGCCGCCGGAGATAAACAACCCGCTCGCTTCGGCAATCTTCCGCGCCACCTCCGCATCGCCCGCGGCCGCGCGATTCGGAATCACCAGCGTGGCCACCGAATTCAACTTCGGACACAGCTTCTTGATATACGGGTTATACGCATCGGTTCCCGTCGCGCGAAGCACCAGGAAGTCTCCGCCCCCGGCGCGCTCGCACAGCCACACAAACGCCTCGTCCAGATCGGTTCCGCCGCCCATCAGCGCATAGCCGGCACGCGCCGCCGCCGCTGCGTCCGCTTGATTCCCCACGCGAAAATATTTGTAAGCATGGCCCGGCTGCGCCACGCAGGGAAGGGAAGCGGCGACCACGGCCGCTGCGAATGCGTGAAAAAGCGGCCTATGCCACCCGTTCCCCATACACTTCCACTTCGCTTTCGATGGTCTTCTTCAGATCCAGCCGCGCTTTCGACAGGTCGTGCGTCTGTTGCAGGTTCATCCAGAACTCGGCGCTGTTACCAAAGAAACGCGCCAGCCGCAGCGCGGTGTCGGGTGTAACTGCGCGCTTGCCCTTCACAATCTCACCGATCCGCGTGGCGGGCACGCGAATCTTCATCGCCAGCGCATTCTGCGAAATGCCGAGAGGACGAAGGAACTCCTCACGCAGCATCTCACCCGGATGCGTCGTTACCCTTTGAAGATTCCATCCCGAAGGCGGTCTCTCGATCGTCATTTTCCCTCCCACGTCCGGGGGATGATCCGCGATCTCAATGTTATCCGCTCCATCGTCTTTCCGCGGGAGGCGAATTTCACAATCACGCCGTCCCCAGCCGGTTTACCCATGGGGTTCCCCCCGTCGCTACCGTCCAGAAATCCACATCCCCGCACCCTATAGTGAAATCTGGCGAATCTTCACGACCCTGCTCAGGCGTGGCTACTCAACGCAGTCCCAAAATCGGCACCCTCCCATGGGAGGACGAAGCGCCGGCGGAGAGCCGCTTCCGGCGTCCGCAGCCCGTCTCGCCTTCCGGGGGACGCGTCTTGCCCGGCATGCCTTCGGAGATGCCCGACGAAGACGACGAAGAGCTGCCTCGCCGGCGACGCCGCTTTGATGCGCCCTCCGGCCCCTGGTATCTCCCCGCTGGAAAAGTCGCGCGCGTTCTGCTCTCCCTGGCCGTTCTCCTCGTCCTCGGCGGATTGTCTGCGTCTTATATCCTCATCGAGCACTTTCTCGAGCGCGACCCGCGGTTCCGCATCGCCGGCGTCGAAAACATTCAGGCTACGGGCCTCAGCCAGGTCTCCCGCTCCGATATTCTCCCGGTCTTCGGCGCCGATATCGGTCGCAACATCTTCTTTATTCACCTCAGTGAGCGCCGCAAACAATTGGAGCAGATTCCCTGGATCGAGCAGGCCACCGTCATGCGCCTCCTGCCCGATCACATCAGGGTCGTCGTGAAAGAGCGCACGCCTATCGCTTTTGTCCGCCAGGGGCAGGATATTCAGTTGGTGGATGCAAACGGTGTCGTGCTGTCCATGTCGCCTGAGGCCATGACCACCCGCCATTATTCCTTTCCGGTCGTCACCGGAATCGACCCGCGCGATCCGCTCCCTTCGCGGAGAGCGCGCATGGCCGTCTACCAGCATTTGATCGGCGATCTCGACTCCACCGGCCAGCACCTGTCCGACCAGATTTCTGAAATCGACTTGACCGATCCCGAAGACGCCAGGGTGTTGATGCCTGAGCAGGGCGCGGACCTCCTGGCGCACTTCGGCGATGAACAATTCCTCCAGCGCTACCAGCGGTATAAGGCGCATATCGCCGAGTGGCGGCAGCAATATCCGCATCTTTCCGCGGTCGATTTGCGCTATGACAGCCAGGTGGTGCTGGAGATGGCGCCGGCCGCCGGCGGCACGCTGACCGCTGTAAATCCGGTTGACGGCAAGCCCGTCGCAAGCCCAATCAACGCCGCACCGGACACGAATGCGGCATCCACAAAGCCTTCACCCGGCGCGGCGTCCACAAAGCCTTCGCCGGCGTTGGCGCGAAACCCTCAGGCGCCGCGGGCCGCTACGCCCAAAACCGCCGAACACAAGATGCAGGCGCACGCAGGCGCCCACGCGTCACACAAGAGCGCACGAGACAAAAAGAAGCAGGCTGCGGCGCGCCGCGCCACGCAGGTCCGTAGCCCGCATACCAGCCACGCAACCGCCAACGGGCAGGGACAGTGAGCGCGCCATGAGCCAGAGAGAGGACAGCCTGATCGTGGTGCTCGATATCGGCAGCGCAACCACGCGGGTGCTGGCTGCCGATCTCAACGAAGGCGCTCTGCGCTACCGCGGCCATGCGGCCTTTGAGTCTTCCGGCACGCGCAGGGGCATGATCGCCGACCTCGGTCCCGCCGCTCGCGTCGTCAAGTCGGCCGTGGAGCACACTGAGCGCGTGGCCCGCGCCAACATCGACGAGTGCGTCGTCGGCGTCGGCGGTCCACACATCCGCGGGCTTAATACCAATGGCGGATTCGACCTGGGCAGCCGCATGCGCGAGATCACCCGCGAAGACGTGCGCAATGCCGTGGAGCGCGCCCGTGCCGTTGAGCGCCCGCCCGACCGTGAGATCCTGCACCTGCTTCCGCGCCAGTTCATCGTGGACGATCAGCCCGGCATCTTCGACCCCGTGGGCATGGTTGGCGCGCGCCTCGAGGTCGATCTGCACATCGCCACATGTTCCGGCTCCGCCCTGCAGAGCACCGTTACCTGCGCCAACCGCGCCGGCCTTGAAGTGACTGAGGCGGTGCTGGAGTCCATCTCTGCCGCTGAATCCACGCTTTCCGCGGATGAGCGCGAGCTCGGCGTCTGCCTTATCGATATCGGCGCCCACTCCAGCGATCTTGCGGTCTTCTTTGAAGGCGCAGTCGCGCACACGGGCTCGGTGCCCATCGGCGGTGCGCACTTCACAAACGACCTCGCCGTCGGTTTGCAGATGCCCGTGTCCGCCGCCGAGCAGTTGAAGCGCCAGTATGGCCACGCCGTCGTCACCGCGGTGCCGCAGCATGCTGAGATCCAGATTGCCAATCCGCAGGCGCAGATGCTCAGCCTGCGAACGGTGGCCGAAATCCTAGAGCCGCGCGCTCGCGAGCTGCTTTACTTCATCAAGGAGAGCCTGCGCCAGGGCGGCGTCATTGATGCCCTCGGCGCCGGCTGCGTCCTTACCGGCGGAGGCGCCATGCTCCCCGGAATGCTCGATATTACCGAAAGTCAGTTGAGGGTGCCCGCGCGTACGGGCATGCCGGTCCGCTTGTCGAACATGCCGGGCGAGCTCGCCCATCCCGGCTTCGCTACGGCCATAGGCATGCTGTTGTACGCGCATCGAACGCGCGTAACGCGCGCCGCTGAAAGCAACACTTTACGGTCCAAGCTGCGAGCCATCTTTGCAGCAAGCTTTTAGAAACAGAAGATCAGGAGGCGGGAAGAATCATGGAACAAGCTGGGGAGATGCGGATTCAGTATCACGAGGAAGCTCCGCGCGGTGCGCGCATCAAGGTCATCGGCGTGGGCGGCGGCGGCGGCAATGCCGTCAACCGCATGATCCAGGCCCGCATGGAAGGCGTGGAGTTCATCGCCGCCAACACCGACGTTCAGGCGCTCAAAAACTGCCAGGCGCCGGTTAAATTGCAACTTGGAGTCCGTCTCACCAGCGGCCTCGGCGCGGGCGCCAACCCCGATGTCGGCCGCCGCGCCGCCCTCGAGGATTCTGAAAAGATCATCGAGGCCCTCGAAGGCGCTGACATGGTCTTCGTTACCGCCGGCCTCGGCGGAGGCACCGGCACAGGAGCCGCCCCTGTCATCGCTTCGCTCGCCAGCGAGATGGGCATCCTCACCGTCGCCGTTATCACCAAGCCGTTCGGCTTTGAGGGCAAGCGCCGCATGCAGCAGGCGGAGCGCGGCCTCAAGGAACTGCTTGACTCGGTCGACACCATGATCGTCATCCCCAATGAGAAGCTCCTCGCCGTGGCCAAGGACGCCGGCTTCTTTGAGTCGTTTCGCATCGCCGACGATGTCCTCCGCCAGGGCGTGCAGGGCATCAGCGACATCATTACTATCCCCGGCATCATCAACCGCGACTTTGCCGACGTGAAAACCACCATGGCGGGCATGGGGCACGCGGTGATGGGCACCGCCGTTCGCTCCGGCGAAAATCGCGCTGTGGAAGCCGCGCAGGCTGCCATGGCCTCGCCCCTGCTTGAGGCTGGCGCCATCGACGGCGCCCGCGGCATCCTTATCAACATCACCGGCTCCAGCGCCCTCAAGCTCAACGAGGTGAATGCCGCCTCGTCTCTCATCCAGGAAGCCGCGCACGAAGACGCCAACATCATCTTCGGCGCAGTACTGGACGAGAAGATGGGCGACGAGGTCAAAATTACAGTGATCGCCACCGGATTCCGCGATCAAATGCCGGAGCGCCGCGCCCGCATGCTTACCGTGGATGAGACGCCGGTCATCTCGGTCCCCGTTTTGGCAGCGGATGCCTGGATGCGCGAGCCCATCGCCGTCGAATCCGTCTCCGCTGAGGAGCCGGCGGCCCGCGAAAAGGCCGTTGCGGAACCAGCCAAGGCAGCCGAACCCCCCACCCCCCCCACCCCCCGCTTTATGAGCGAGGACGAGGATGAGGAGACAAGCGAAACCTGCGAGGACGACGAGGAGCCCGTGTTCGCCGCGTCTTCCGTTCACGTCGAACCGGTTGCGGCTTCCGTCGACGTCAATCGCTTCGAGCAGCTTTTCGCGGACCAGCAACCGGCCTCCGGCTCTTCCCGGCCGCGCTTTGCCGAGCTGACCGAGGATCCGGTTTACACTCCGCTGCCGCGAGACTTTGCCACCGATCTGGGCAATGGCGTCCGCACCGCCACGGCGGGGGAAGAGAAGCGGCCCCACGCCCCGGGAGCGCTGTTCTCTGAGAAGCCAGAGGAGATGGAACGCGATCTGGAGGTTCCCGCATTCATGCGGCGAATGCAGTTTTGAGTTGTGGTACCAGGGCTTGGTCGAATTGGGAGCAGCGTTCGATAATGGGAGTGGCCAAAAGGTTTTCTCGCGATCAGGCAGCGCGAAATCCCCCGGCCCACTCCAACATAGAAGCTGGAGTGTCCGGCGTCACAGGTTTCGGCTTGCGCTGGTACGTTTTGGCTGTATGATTCGAACAAGCTCTCCAGAAAGTGGCAGTACGAACGCCGAGCCCCTGGGTATTTCCCGGCGATTCCTGGCGATTTTTCGCCAACGGTTCGCCTCGATGTGTATCTCCGCTTGCTTGAGGTGCGCATCGCAGTTGGCTTCGGAGACTTTTTAGGCCGTATGGGCCGATGTTTTCGCTAGGTGCGCCGCCCAGGGGGCAGTCGCAGATCGCGATTTCGACGTTGAGAGGATACTGGCTGGATGAGACCGCTTTTTTCCTTGCTTTCTGGCATCGCGTTTGTGGCCGCGGGGATGGCGCATGCAGCCGTCCTGGATACCGTACACAGCACAACGCATCACGCCCGGCCCCAGCACCTGGTCGAAACCCATCGCGCCGCGCACCGCGCCCATCACGCAACCGCCTCCACAGCGGCTCATTCGGTGTCGAAAGCGGCTCCTGCGCACACCCGTACCGCCAGGCGTAGCGTCTCCTCTGCCAAGGTCGGCAACGGTGCCACTACCATCCGCCGCGTCAGCTTGCACGCCCGCCGCCATCACTATTACGAGCGCTTCACTGCCAGCTCCTTTGCTACGGCCGATGAACTCTCCGGCGACGTCACCACCGGCGAAGACCCCGTCGTCCGACAGGCAGCCATGGACGCCCTCGGCGACATGAATGGCACCGCCGTCGTCATCGACCCATCCAACGGCCGCATCCTCGCCATGGTGAACCAGAAGCTCGCCCTCTCTCCTGGCGCTGAGCCCTGCTCCACCATCAAGATCACGGTCGCCATGGCCGCTCTCTCTGAAGGCCTGGTCACCCGCGACACCATGGTCCGGCTGCCCGGCTTCCGCATGAACCTGACACAGGCGCTGGCTAAGAGCAACAATCTTTATTTTGAGGAACTTGGCCGCGAGCTCGGCTTCGATCGTGTAAAGCACTACGCCAACGAGTTCGGCCTTGGCGAGCTGGCCGGCTGGAACATTCCCGGCGAGCAGCTGGGTACTTACCCTGACAGGCCGATCCCCGAGTCCGAGGGCGGTGTGGGCAAAATGTGCAGCTTCGGGCAGGGCGTCTCCCTGACCCCGCTCCAGCTTGGCGCCTATGTGGCTGCCCTGGCCAACGGTGGCACGCTCTACTACCTGCAGCACCCCACCACCCCGGAAGACATTGCCGCCTTCCAGCCGCGGGTCAAGCGCACTCTCGATATCGCGAAGTACCTGCCCGAGATTCAGGATGGGATGGCCGGCGCGGTTGAATACGGAACTGCCCGCCGCCTGCGCACCAGCTTTACCGAGTTCCCGGTGTTCGGCAAGACCGGCACCTGCTCCAACGAAGGCACCCGCTTTGGGTGGTTCGCGTCGTATTCGCAGGCGCCGCAGGGCAGCCTGGTTACCGTGTTCTTCCTTGAGGGCGGTCGGCCGACATTCGGTCCCAGGGCCGCAGAGCTGACAGGAGCCTTCTACCGCAATCTCTGGGATCACAATTACTTCCAGGACAAGCCAGTGCAGGCGACGGCGAGCAATTCTCCGGCCGGCGGATCCAATTCAGGGGCGAACCAGTAGCGTTTTTCACCGTGCAAGCCGAGGGCCGCCTTTGGGCGGCCCTCGGCATTTGTGCTGAAAAATAAAACGGCGATGTCTTGTGGATTCATCGCTTTACGCCCTGAAACTGCAGTGAATCTGCACCGTTGCCCGCCCACCCATCCGCTCGATAAAACCGAGCGAATGGATGGGGCACAGCTCGCAAAAGCGCTGAAAAATAAAACGGCGATGTCTTGTGGATTCATCGCTTTACGCCCTGAAAGTGCAGTGATTTTGCACGGTTGCCCGCCCACCCATCCGCTCGATAAGACCGAGCGGATGGATGGGGCACAGCTCGCCCGACAGCTAGAAATACAGCCCGAAATACAGCCCGAAATACGGCTCAAAACACAGCCCGAAATGAAAAGCCCGGCAGATGAGGAATCCATCACCGGGCGCTTCTTTCTCTAACGGTTTCCAGTATAGCAGATTTTCCCAAAACTTCGTGATTATTGGAACTAACTTCTCTAATAAATGGAAATGGTTGTAAGGTTTTCCACAGATCGTAAACTCGGCCTTCTTCTACGCCGAACCGGACGCTTGTTCGGCCTGATGCGGAGGGTGCAAGATAGCGGGATGATTCCGGCCCGGATGAGCGCTCTCTTTTGGTGTGATGGGCAGCAAAAGCAGGGATGTGCGCCCGGTGGGGACCGAAGCGAAGGTGACAGAGGATGCAGGGGTGGCGCCGGCGACGGTGAAGTAGCGCTGTGTGCGCGGCCCCGTTTTCGATCCGGCAGGGGTGCTCTGGCACTTTGCCGAGGCCACGAGGGCGGAAGTGAGTCAATCCTGAAGGGGGCAGCGAGCTTCGAGGATGGAGCAAAACGTTCAGTCTGAGACGCTGTCCCGCCCAATGCACCGCCCAATTCATTGACTCCCCTCCATAAATCGCGTATTCTGGAGTCCTTGTGCGGAGTTACGCCTGGGGTCTGTGACCTTGGTTCCGGACCCGGCCGGAGGAACCTCAGACGAGGGAACGCCGGCGCAGGCCACCTTCTGCTGGCGGGCAGCATTCAAGCCCAGCAGAGCCAGGAGCCCAGCGAGGGCGAACGCCGCAATCCTCACCCGAACAGGTTTGTTTGGAGAGTGGGCGGAATTTCAGTCCTGCGCGAAGAGCGTGGGAAAGTGCTTTGTGCTTTGCGGATTTGAGCCGGACCGAAATGGCCGGGAAAGTGATTGAGGCAGGAGAGAGATGTCGACCTTTGTTCCGAGCGGCAAGAACATTGACCGCAAGTGGTACGTGATTGACGCCGCGGGCGAGACCCTGGGCCGCCTGGCCACCAAGGCTGCGAGTTTATTGAGCGGCAAGCTGAATCCCCAGTACGTCCCCTACATCGACATGGGCGACCATGTCATCGTGATCAACGCGGAGAAGGTTCGGCTGACCGGTCTGAAGGGCGAGAAGAAGCTTTATCGCCGCTACACCGGATTTCCCGGCGGCCTGCGCGAGGAATCGTTCACGCGGCTGATGAACCGCAAGCCGGAGAAGGTGCTGGAAGAGGCCATCAAGGGCATGCTGCCAAAGACCAAGATGGGGCGGCAGATGGGAACCAAGCTGAAGGTTTATCGCGGGGACAAGCACCCGCACCAGGCACAGGCGCCGGTGGCGTACAAGGCGTAGAAGCAGTTTTTAGCCATTAGCTTTTAGCTTGCCTGTGTGGAAGTGAAAGGCTGGGGTTAAGCAAACAGCGGAATGGAAGCAGGACAAGCTAATAGCTAACAGCTAACAGCTACGAGGAATTGAATGGCAGATCAGGTTCAGTACTACGGGACGGGCCGGCGGAAATCGGCGATTGCGCGCGTGTTCCTGCGTCCGGGAACGGGTGAGTGGAAGGTCAACGGCAAGGGCTTCGACGAGTACTTCGTCACCGAGCAGCAGCGCGTATCGGCCAAGCGGTCGCTGGTGGTTGTCGAGATGTCAGCGAATTTCGACGTGGTGACCACGGTCAAGAGCGGTGGCGTGGCGGCGCAGGCAGACGCGGTGAAGATGGGTGTGGCCCGTGCGCTGATTGAGTTCAACCCCGAGTTGCGCAAGGCGTTGAAGGTCGAGGGCATGCTGACCCGCGACGCGCGCCAGAAAGAGCGCAAGAAGTACGGGCAGAAGGGCGCTCGCAAGAGGTTCCAGTTCTCGAAGCGCTAAAGCGCTTCAGTTGTCAGTCGTCAGTTTTCAGTTTTCGGTCGAATTTGCTACGTGCCGGAATTGCTGAAAACTGACAACTGGAAACTGACAACTTGCAATTCACTCTCCCGCTTTGGCGGGCCTAAATCCGGACGCCGGCATCGACCACCCGGATGCAAATCAAACAGGAGGCACCTTGGCAACCATCACCATGAAGGAACTGCTTGAAGCGGGAGTCCACTTCGGGCATCAGACCAAGCGCTGGAATCCCAAGATGAAGGAATTCATCTTCGGCGAGCGCAACGGTATTTACATCATCGACCTGCAGAAGACGCTGAAGCTGTTCAAGGATGCGTCCAAGTTTGTAACCGAGCTGTGCGCAAGCGGGAAGACGATCCTGTTTGTCGGCACCAAGCGACAGGCCCAGGACGCGATTGCCGAAGAGGCGACGCGGGCCGGCATGCCCTACATCAACAACCGTTGGCTGGGCGGCCTTTTGACCAACTGGGTAACGGTGCAGAAGTCGGTGAAGCGCCTTCAGGAACTGGATGAGATGGCCTCGGATGGCCGCTACGACCTGCTCACCAAGAAGGAAGTGATTCGCCTCGAGCGCGAGCGCAAGCACCTCCAGGCCAACCTGGCCGGCATCAAGAGCATGAAGCGCCTGCCCGACGCGCTGTTCGTGGTCGACTCCAATAACGAGACGATCGCGGTGAAGGAAGCGCGCAAGCTGGGCATCCCTGTGGTCGCCGTGGTCGACACCAATTGCGATCCCACGGTGGTGGATTACGTGATCCCCGGCAACGACGACGCGCTACGCGCCATCCGGCTGTTCACCTCGAAGATTGCCGACTCGGCCGCCGAGGGTTCGAACCTGGTGGGCGACAAGGCCTTCCGCGAGGAACCGCAGGAAGCCCCGGCTGAAGAAGTACCCATCGAAGCCGTGTCGACTGAAGAAGTCGACCTTGAAGCGGCCCTTGGCGGCGGCATCCGCAAGGCCCCGGCGGCCGTGACGGCCCTGCTTGAAGAGGCTGAAGCAGCCGAAGGCGGCGACTAAACAATTTGCGCCATAAGCGCGTGCATGAACCAAAGCGTGGCGCGCAATTCGTGCCACGCTTTTTCCATGCCTGCAACATGAAGGCATGAGAATACCTGAAGAACGGGAAAAGAGAGAGATGACTACTGTGAGTGAAAAGATCGATGCAAAGCTGGTAAAGGAACTCCGCGAGAAATCCGGCGCGCCCATGGGCGACTGCCTCAAGGCCCTCCAGGAATCCAAGGGCGATATGGAGGAGGCCTTCGTGATTCTGCGCAAGCGCGGCATGGCCAGCGCGCAGAAGAAGGCGGCTCGCACCACCAACGAAGGCGCCGTGGGAACCTACATTCACGCAGGCGGCAAGATCGGTGTCCTGCTTGAGATCAACTGCGAGAGCGATTTCGTGGCCCGCACTGAGGACTTCCAGGAGCTGATGAAGGACATCGCGATGCACATCGCGGCCAGCGATCCGCGCTACATCAAGCCGGAGGACGTGACCACCTCCGATCTGGAGCGCGAGAAGGAGATTTACCGCGCCCAGGCTGCGGCCACAGGCAAGCCCGCGCCGGTGATCGAGAAGATCGTCGACGGCAAGATGGCCAAGTTCTACGAGGAAGTCTGCCTGCTGGAGCAGCCCTTTATCAAGGAGCAGTCGATCAGCATCAAGGAGCTGATCGCGCAGAAGGTGGGCAAGCTGGGCGAGAACATCACCGTTCGCCGCTTCGCGCGCTTCAAGGTGGGCGCGCCGGATTGGACCGTCTCCCAGACCAAGCCGGTGGAAGCCGCAGCCGAATAAGCCAGCGATCTAACAACAACGCAAATGCCCGGAGCATCCGCCCCGGGCATTTATGTTTGTGCGCCCAGCATGGGCGCACTCTTACGGGTGTAAGTCCCGTCGCGAGTTGGTCACAATGAGCGAAGTGAAGCGCAACTGCATGAGGGCGACCGAGTGTGGGGAGGAAGCGTGGATCGAATCTGCGGGCCGATGAACAA
>DASZLE010000081.1:0-5377 GCA_035552475.1 Occallatibacter sp. | reverse complement strand
AGTCCTTACCGCGGTTTGCATCGCAGGCTGCGGAGGATAAAGGAATCGAATGCCAAGGCGAAAAGCTTTCTTCACCGCCGCTCTCCTGCTCGCATCCGTGCCTGCTATGGCACTGCAAGGCCATGACCGTAATCGTGGCTCTGCCAACAGGGGAAATCAGCAGTCTCGCGGCAGCCAGAACTTCTACAACGGCGTCCGGGAGGGCGGCCACGGCGGACAATACTCCGATCCGAGGCATGCTCACGATGGCTATGATGAGCGGTTCAACCAGCGCCGCGGCGGCATCGGTCCCGGCAAAGGCGCGGCCATCGGAGGGGCGGGTGGGGCCGTCCTCGGCGCTGTGCTCGGCGGAGGTCTTAAAGGAAGCCTCATCGGAGGCGCAGCAGGAGCAGGTATTGGCGCCGTTGTCGGCGAGGCCGCTCAGAATCGCCGCGGCGACTCACACGACCGGCGCTAATCGCCTGCCGAGCGCCCTCATAGCTCTCTGATAGGAAAGGAACTTTCATGAATCCACGTCTCCTCCTCCCTGCCGCCCTTCTGGGCGCCAGCTTCTCGCTCGCCGCACCCTTGCCGGGGCCCCAGCAACAGCCATCAGTAATGGCCCATCCCAAGGTGGACGCCGGGGACAAGGTCTATCCGCTCGACCAGATCGTTACCGCCAGTGTCCATGACGCCTGGCTGCTCAGCGGCAAGAACGAAGAAGCCTTCTTCGACATCGTCGAACAACTCGCCCAGGTATCCGCTGAAAAGCGCGGCCTCAGCCTGCCCGACAACGCCGCTGCCGGAAAACGCATGGGCGAGATCATCAAAGAGAAAGCCCGAGCCGATCACGACCAGCTCCTCTATGTCATCGTCGACCAGGCAGTCCGCGCCGTAGGCGCCAGTGCCACCGCTCCGGTAAAGAAGTAACCCCCAACACAAGGCTAACTGGCGCGTCACGCCTCGCGCCAGGCGCCGTCTGCACTCGGTTGCGCGATATGATACTCAGCCATGCACCGGTATGCCGTACTCGACTATGCCGTACTCCTGCTGGCAGTGGGCTCGATCTCTTCAACGATCGCCTGGAGCCAGCCCGCAGAGCCGAAGATTCCTGAGAATATCCGGTATCAGCCGAATGTCGCGTATGACAACGCCGATCCGCAGCAGGTGATGGATATTTTCCAGCCCACCGATGGGGCGAGTCATCCGGCTGTCCTTTTTATTCATGGCGGCGGTTTCCGGGCGGGTTCGCGCAAGGGATATACGCGACAATGCATCCGCATGGCGCAACTGGGGTACGTTACGGCTACGGCGGACTACCGGCTGGCGCCCAAGGCCCCATTTCCGGCGGCGGTGTACGACACGAAGGCTGCAGTCCGCTACCTGCGTGCGAATGCTCGGAGCCTGGGACTCGATCCGCAGCGCATCGGCGTGACCGGCGGGTCGGCAGGCGGGCACCTTGTGTTGTTCCTGGGGGTTACGGGCAACGTGCCCGAGTTCGAAGGCACGGGACCGAATCGCGAGCAGAGCAGCCGCGTGCAATGTGTGGTCTCGATGTATGGCCCTTCTGATTTCACCAAATCGTATGGCCGAAGCGTGGATGCCGCGGAGGTGCTTCCGTTGTTCCTGGGCGGGGATCTGGCGCATGCTCGCGAAGCTCACCTGCGTTCGAGTCCGCTGAACTGGGTGACGCCGGACGCGGCTCCGACTCTTGCGATCCAGGGCACGAAGGATCGCTACGTGAACTATGAGCAATCGGTCTGGATCATTGACCGGCTGCTGTCTGTGGGCGTGGAAGCGGAGCTGGAAACGATTGACGGCGCGGATCACGGATTCAAGGGCGCGGATGAGGAGCGGGCCGAGAAGCTGATGATCGCGTTCTTCGACCGGCATCTGAAGAACTGATGGCGTCTCCACTCTGTTTGGAATCTCGATAAAATCGCCAAATGCCCATCGCGCGGCTGGATTTCCGGAACCATCGCCCGGCCAGCCTGCTATTGGCGGCTCTGTTTGTCGTGTCGATGACAAACTCCCTGCGTAGCGCGTGGGACCGACTTGACGAGATGCTGCATGGCGACCAGTATGTGCGTGCGGTCTTTGATCTCGACACTCAGACATTCAAAGTAGACGAACTGGAAAGTGAGGCGGAACAAGCGGGCCTTCGCAAGGGAGATATCGTCGTGGGCGTCAATGGGCATCCGGTTCACGGCTGGTCGGACATCCTTGGTCCCATACGGCGCGCGCGGACTGGCGATCACCTGCTGCTCAACGTGAAGCGGCCGGGCTCCGCGGGCTCCGTTGAAGACATCCCGGTTCCGCTACGACGGTTTACCTACGTAGGCTACGCGCCGGGGTCGGCGGCCTACGTGGTCACGATTCTTTTCCGCATTTTGACGCCGCTGTTTTGTCTCGCGCTCGGATTCTGGGTAGCGGCGGTCCGCGTGGGCGATCGCGCGGCGTGGGCCCTGCTTATCCTCATGCTGAGCGTGGCAAACTTCGTCACGGACGACAACACCATGTACGGCCACGAAGGCGCCCTGCATCCGTTTCTTACAGGTACGACATTCCTGTTTATCTATCTGGGTCCTCTGGCGCTTGTTTACTTCGGGATCATCTTCCCGGAAACGCTGGCCGTCGATCGAAAATTCCCGTGGGTCAAATGGATTGTAATAGGGCCGATGCTTGTGTGGGCGGGGCTGACCGGGATTGCATTGGGCCTGCTGTTGCACCACCGCGACATGATTTTGCGCCTCTGGGCGATTTTGAAAGCGGTGGGCCCTGCCACCACGGATATCGAAATGGGCCTGATTGGACTGTTCTTCGTGATACTCGGGTACAAAACGCTGACTGCGACCACAAGCGATGCGCGCCGGCGATTCCTGCTGCTGGATACAGGCGCCGCTGTTGGGCTGCTGCCGTCTTTGATAACGCTGACGTGGGTGGTGATTCACCACACGAGGTTTCAAGGCTGGCCGGCAGTGGTATCGATCGCGGCGCTGCTTGTGTTCCCCCTGACGATGGCTTACGTAATTGTGGTGCATCGCGCGATGGATGTGCGGGTGGTGCTGCGCCAGGGGTTGCAGTACCTGCTGGCGACGAGCGGAATCCGCATTCTGCAGATTGCGATCAGCGCCGGGATTATCGTGCTGGCCGCGACGATCAGCGCGAACTCGAGCGTGGCGATGCGGGTGGGGCTGATCGCGGTTGGGTTCGCGCTGCTGGCGGGACTCGGAGCCTTCGCGGACCGGCTGCGCCGCTGGCTGGACCGCCGCTTCTTTCGCGAGGCGTATGAGGCGGATGCGATCCTGGCCGATCTGGCGACGAGGGTACGGACGATGGTGGAGACAGGGCCGCTGCTGGAGACGGTGGCGAGCCGCGTGGCAGAGGCGCTGCATGTGCCGCGGATCGCGATCTTTCTGGATGGGAATGGCGCGTTGCGGCCCGCGTATGCGGTGGGTTATGGAGCGCCTCCCAGTGGCACTTTCAACGAGCAGAGCCTGACGCTGCGGCGGCTGCGGCGGACGCCACACACACTGGTGGAGTTTGAGGACGCGGACTCGTGGGTACAGTTGACGGATGCCGAGGAACGGGCGGCGCTCGAAGAGCTGAAACCGGAGTTGCTGCTTCCGCTGTCGCTCAAGGAAAAAGTGCTGGGGATGATGAGCCTTGGGCCGAAACAATCGGAGGAGCCGTTTTCGGCGACCGATCTGCGGCTGCTGGGCCTGGTGGCGGCGCAGACCGGGCTGTCGCTCGAGAACGGACGGCTGACGGAGGCGATCAGGGAAGAGGCGCGGGCGAGAGAGAAACACAATCGCGAGCTGGAGCTGGGGCGCGAAGTGCAGGAGCGGCTGTTCCCGCAGGAGTATCCGGCGATCCCCGGCCTCGATTACGCGGGCGCGTGCCGGCCCGCGCTGGGTGTGGGCGGCGATTACTACGATTTCATTCCGATGTCGAATGGCGGGCTGGGGATTGCGATCGGGGATGTTTCGGGAAAGGGGATTCCGGCGGCTTTGCTGATGGCGACGCTGCGCGCGTTTCTGCGCGGGCAGGCCATCGACCAGGAGACCGACCTGGGCGCGGTGATTGCGAACCTGAACCGGCTGGTATTTGAGAGCTCGGCGCAGAATCGTTACGCGACGTTCTTTCTGGGGGTGTTCGATTCCGCTTCGCGCGTTCTGCGGTATGTGAATGCCGGGCATAATGCGCCGATGGTGATTCGCGCGGGCGGCGAGGTTGTGCGGCTGGAGGCGGGAGGCTCTGTTGTCGGGCTGATGCGGGCAGGGTCGTGGGAGGCCGGGCAGGTGAAGCTTGACGGCGGCGACTTGCTGGTGGCGTTTACGGATGGCATCAGCGAGGCGATGAATCACGCGGATGACGAATGGGGTGAGGAGCGGTTGATCGAGGCGGCGCGGGCGATGCGGGGAATCCCGGCCAGGGCGATTCTCGATTACATCATGGGATCGGCGGACGGGTTCGTGGCCGGGGCGCCGCAGTATGACGACATGACACTGATCGTCGCGCGACTGGGGTGAGGTCAGGGGAGCCCCTGAAGCGGCAACTCCGACGGCTCATATGACGTGAAGTGATTTGGCGACGCCGCTGGTGAGCGGCGGACTTCGGGATCACGTCCGCCTGAACAAAACGCCGCAACCTATTGGTCTCGATGAAGGATAGCTACGTGAACCATGAGCAATCGGTCTGGATCATCGACCGGCTGCTGGCTGTGGGGGTGGAAGCGGAACTGGAAACGAAAGGCGCGGATCACGGATTCAAGGGCGCGGCCTGGAAGCTCATGATCGCGTTCTTCGACCGGCATCTCAAGAACTAAAGGTGCGCTATTGGAACCAGTCGTATGGTCCAAAGCGGCCGGCAGGCGCGTTCGCGTCCGCCACTGCGAATCATCTCCTCGAACCGGACTTCGGACTCGAGTCGGAGTCACATCGGGCAGTAGGGCGTTACGCCGCAACCTGGATCGACCGCTGGTCCGGCGGCGCTTCCCCGAACGCCGTTTCGGAAGCGGCACGCATCCGACATGGCGACAACCAGTCAGCCTGGATTGGTAAACGCTACGCGTTAGCGACGAGGAATACCGAGTCGCCTGTAAGCGCGCAAATGGCGCCATACGCCCCGGAACCAATCAGCTGATCGATCCCGGTTCTGGCTGGCATAGAAAACGGTAGCGGGTCACCGCCGGGAAAGTTCAATTGCAACCGGTCCCGTTCAACGAGGTAACGTCAGCACCAGATTGTGCAGCGCGTGACTCACATCCTCCGCCCACATACGGCACATGAGTTACTTCGCCGCCAGGATCTCCGGTTTTTCAATTTGAGGAGGCGATGCCAGTAACTCCCCGGCCCTTGCGAACAGGGCTTTGGCAATCTCGCCATTCAAATGTTCG
>DASZLE010000080.1:0-230860 GCA_035552475.1 Occallatibacter sp. | reverse complement strand
CCGGAGCCACCATCTATGCGCGGCTCCGCTACTATCAGAATGGAGCCTGGTCGTTCATCGACTACACCTACACCGAACCATAACCTCGCATCTCCGGCAACCGGCAACCCTCGGACGTCCGAAAATCCTCGGACGTCCGGCCGTTAGCAAAAGGGGAGCAATTCAGGGGTAGCCGCCGCAGCATCCGGCGGCGACAAACCCTGAACATCGCGACGAACAAGACCGTCGCCATCCGCACAATCTCTTGTCCGAACGGTCACTACACTCTTTATGCCTCGAGCAAAGATTGGCTCCTCGTTAGGTTCAACGTGAATATGGTCCTTCCTGCATTCGATTCCACGAGGCGGACACTACCACCGTGCTCTTCTGCTATCCGACGAGCCAGAGTGAGCCCAAGGCCTATCCCATTGGGCTTTCCTGCAGTCACAAAAGGATCAAATAATGTGCTCCGGACTGAGGCAGGTATACCGGGACCATTGTCCGAGATTGTGACGTAGATCTGTCCATCCATTTCGGTGAGGTGGGCCTGCACCTCAGGCATGCGAGCCGAACGTGTCGCAGCTTGGCAGGCATTCAGCAGCAAGTTATATATGGCACTTTCAAGATTCCTCGCATTGATGTCAGCCTCCACGCGCGTGACCCTGCCGACTGAGATGGACACGTTCCGCCCGTCTCGATGCAGCTTCACCGCCGCAACGGCTTTCTCAAGAACCGAGAAAACGCACTCGGGGATAAGCGGATCCTTCGCCCCGCCACTCCCGAATTGCAGTAGTGAATCAATGCGTTCTGTCATTCCGACCACTGCTTCTTGAATTTCGAGCAGCAGATCAACCCGCTCGCTCGCACTCCTATTGCGGCCCTCGAGGAATTCCGCGTTCGCATAGATCGTTGAAAGCCAATGGCGCATATCGTGAGATATCGAGCATGCCATCATGCCAATTGCTGCCATCCGCTCTGCCTCCATCAGCCGGGCTTGTTCATACCGCTGTAACTCGATGCGCAGATCCGGGCTAGTGCCGTTATTAAACGGGAGGATATTGCCCCTATCTGAAGCGTCCGATCTCCTGAGGTGCGCTCTCACTTTTCCTCCTTATGAACCCTCTTCTTGTTGCTCTCGGCAAGTTGCGTTGAAGCTATTCAGCGGTGGCGAACACAGCCGGCCGAATGGCCTGTTCGTCAAGACAATAGGTCCCGTTTGGAAGCCGGCAACCAAATAGCGGTTCGCTGCACTTCAGTTATAGAATCGTCCGCGTTCTGTCTGTTGGATTGCGCGGAAGAGACAATGCGCGATTTCAGAAAGCGAGGGAGCGATGCACACTAACCCCTTTTCAAAGTGTTCTGCGCGGCCCTTAATGCAAAGGGCCCGTAGCTGTATCGGTAGCGGCGCCATGCACTGGAGGGCCAATCGGAGAATCCGCAACCGAACCACAATCCTGCGGACGCGCCTGATCTCGATTTGGGCGTGTTTGATCCTTGACCCACGACCGCATGCTGAGTGCGTAAATGCAGATGCAAAACAGGTTTGCCGGAATAAAGCCAAGCTGTGACGTTCGCATTGCCACTGCAGAGACGATGACGCTGTTGACGATTGCGATAAGGAGTCCCATCCACGATTTTCGTGCGAGCAGTATTGTCGCTAACACGGTGAGGAAACAAGAAATATAGTCCAAATGGAGCCTCGCCATCTCAACCTCTTTCTCTGTTCATCCAATCGCGGAGGTACCGCGGACAGTTTTCAAGCTTCATGCCATCCGCCTCGCAACCCTTTAGAAACCTCACGGCTTCGCGATCCGCCAGCCTGAGGTCTCCCAAATCCAAAACGACGTTTTTGTAGTCGTGATCAAAAAGCCCCTTCACCTCCGCGACCTGCTCCCCTTCCAAACGGCCGCTGAGGGTAAACACCGTATATCTCTGACGCGCTGATTTCTCGATTCTCAAGGTCATCGGTTGTCGTCGCGATGCTTTGCATTTCCTTCCGGCCGTTGGCGACGTGAAAGGATGACGCAATCAAGAGGCCAAATGCAAAGTCTTGAAAACACGGGGCTGGAGGCTTCGCCCAAATGACGAAATTTCGGCATATGCCGGATTTTCGGGAAACCTGCTGGCCTCCCTGTATTCAATATCGCCGGAATTATTGATCCGCAATGGCGCGACCGAAGGAATGTGATCTAGAAAGAGATCTCATCGTGCAATATCACTAATCAGAACTAAACTTGTCCTTCTTGATCTTCAGCTGACTGATCTTCGAATCCAGCGTGGATCGGGGAATTCCGAGTTTCGCTGCCGCACCTCTTGGGCCGGCGACTTTCCCTTTGCATTCAGCCAATGCGGCTTCAATAATTCCTCTTTCCTGATTCTGGAGAGTGTCTGGCAGAGGACCCAAGATATCTTTTCGGACTGGCTCCGGCGTGGCAAGCCAGTACTTTTCGATGCGAAAAGTATCGCCGCTACTCAGAATCACCGATCGCTCTATGATGTTTTGCAGCTCGCGGATATTTCCCGGCCAGGAATAGGATGTGCACAGTTCAAGCGTATCCGCGTCAATTCTGCGGATCTGCTTGCCCGCTTTCTCCGCATATCGCTGAACAAAGTACTCAACCAACATCGGAATATCCTCTTTCCGCCTGCGCAGAGGAGGTACCTCAATTGGGAAAACGTTGAGCCGGTAAAACAAATCGGATCGAAACGTTCCCGCCGCAATGGCTCCCGATAAATCACGGTTCGTTGCGGCTATGACGCGTACGTCAGTGGTAAGAATTCGATTCCCTCCAACGCGTTCGAATTGTCGCTCCTGAAGTACTCGGAGCAATGTGATCTGGGTCTCTGCGGGAAGATCGCCCACCTCGTCCAGAAAGATCGTTCCGGAATGCGCCAGCTCAAAGCGGCCCTGCCGGCGCTGCACCGCACCAGTGAAGGCGCCCTTCTCATGGCCAAATAGTTCCGACGCGATTAAAGACGTCGGAATGGATGCGCAGTTTACGCTGATAAACGCCTGGCCGGAACGTTGCGAGTGCCTGTGTATGGCGCGTGCAATCAGTTCTTTTCCTGTCCCGGTTTCCCCTGTGATCAGCACCGTGGAATTGGTGCGCGCCACTTTCACAATGCTGGACAGCACCGTTTGCAGCGCCGGTGACGCACCCACAATTTCCTCGAACATCGATGCTTTGACGATCTCTTCGCGAAGCGCAACGTTCTCGTGGTGCAGCCTCTCCTCCGATCGTTTGCGATCGTCGATGTCAATCGCCGGGACCACCCAGCGCGTAATGCGCCCCAGCTGATCTCTGAGTGGCTTGTAACAGAGGAACAACCAGCGATATTCACGGTCATATCTAAGAAACCGCGCTTCGATCTCGAGCGAAGACCCGCTGGAAAGGGCTTGCTTCCTCTCGCGCACCACACGCTCCGCATCGTCCGGATGAACGAGCTCGCGAACATCGCGCTTCTGCCACTCTTCAAGCGTGAGACCCAGAAAGTCAAGGCTGGATTGGTTGATATACAGATGGCTTCCATCGCTCCTTAGTACTGACAAATGTTGGGGCGCGGCGTCGAGAATCTGACGCAGCTCTACTTCCTGCCCCCGGATCTTTTCTTCGGCCTGCTTGCGCTCGGTCACATCCATCGAAGTCCCGATAAATTCCACCAACTCACCCGACTCGTTCAGCACAGGATGGGCCACAGAATAGATGTGCTTGATCGACCCATCCGGAAACACGACACGGTAGGAGGCGTCGTAATCGGTCTTGTCGAGTCGGGCCTTTCTGAAAATTTCCTCGATCGCCGGTAGATCATCCGGGTGAATCCTTTCAACAAAGAAATCAGCTGCCCATATGCCCTGATCGGACTCAATATCGTATATCCGTTTCATTTCCGGCGAGAACGTCACCATTCCCGATGACGCGTCGTACGCCCAGCTGCACATATGCACCAATCTTTGGCTCTCAAGCAGATTCGCTTCGCTCCGTTCAAGTTTCCTTTCTGCTTTCCTGCGCTCGCTGATATCTCGATAAATCAGGTAGTAGGTAACCTGGTCCAATCCTAACGAAATGCGCTTTGCCACGATGGAAACGTCAAAAGAGACACCGCCCTTGCGGCGTCGTATGGACTCCAATTCAACTCTCCTCCCCGTAGTGAGCAAGGCCCTGTAATTGTGAGCCTCAGCGCGCAACTCTTCAGGTACTATTAAGTCCGGAAGCCACTGTCCCGCCGACTCTTCAGCTGTGTACCCGAACATCCGCGTGAATTCCTTGTTGACCCGCAACACATGAAAATCTTCGTCGGTCAGGATGACCGCGTCAGGCGATAGCTCAAACAATCCATCGAGCTGCTCTTTCCGCCCGCGTAGGTCCTCATTCGCCGCCGTAAGCTCTGCTGTTCGGCCCACGATTGCGACCTCCAGAGCCTCCTTTCTCCGTGTTATCCAGATCATGAGTATTGCAAAGGTCAGGAAGACCAGCTGATAGAGAGCGCGAGAGAGGCCGCTGGTTTCGCCCTCGAAGATGAAGCTGCGGATCAGGCATGAGAGTAGGACGGCTACGATACCGGGCTTCGTGCCGACAAACCAAAACGTAATGGCAATCGCGGACAATGCGAATGCGGCAAACGGATGAGGCAGATTGAAGTGGTGAAATAGAATATCCAGCAAAAGAGCGCCGGCGACCGAAGCCAAAGCCAATCCGTAGCTGCGCGCGAACGACGCAGTCGGCCGCCTCAAGTCTTCAGTTGTAGCTGAATCAGCCATGGTACAGCCCGTCTCTCACCCTCAAATCAAAAGCCACGAGGGTTTGCGTATCCGCAATCCCGCTTTGCAGTTCCGAGCAGATCAGAATGTTGCACTGGAGCCGCATCGACGATCAAAGGCTAAACCAGCACCGTCAGCTTCGTCCAAAATGTACAGCGGCGCCAAGACATCGTCACTCCCGGTTTGGACCCGCTTCATGCTGATTGATTTCTTTCAATTTCATAGATATGCGGCATCCTCCTGAGGATCTGCTTCTACAGATGCCAAATTCTGACAATTGCGTTAAACCGTGCAGGCTCCGCAGATTCGCTGGCAGATCGCGCATTGGCGAGTTTCCACTCCATCCCTGAAAGTGACCCCGGCAGAAGCCTGGCAAACACTAGAGATCGTCACCGAAAACCGGCTTTGCACCATTTCCGCGACATGCTGTCAAGTCCCACTGTGTGTGGAAAACCGATGCACAGCCGCATGAACACTGAAGAAAAAATACTTGGCCAACTATGCAGTCTTAAGTTCCCAAAGTGTTAGCCTATAAACAGTAGTAAGAACAACGCCCGCGATCCATTCGCGGGCGTTTTCATTTCTCGACTTCCAGGCCTGTTTTTTTCTCGACTTCCAGGCTTGTTTTTTTTCGCCGCTTCAGGCTGTGCCTCATCCATCCGCTCGGCTTCATGAGCGGATGGGTGGGCGGGGAAAACACAGGTGGGCAGTTGCAGAATCACTGCAGTTTCAGGGCATATCCCCAACAATCCACAAGACATCGCCGTTTTTTATTTCGCACCTTTCACGAGCTGTGCCCCATCCATCCGCTCGGCTTTATGAGCGGATGGGTGGGCGGGGAAAACACAGGTGGACAGATGCAGATTCACTGCAGTTTCAGGGCATAAACCCAACAATCAACAAGACATCGCCGTTTTTTATTTCGCACCTTTCACGAGCTGTGCCCCATCCATCCGCTCGGTTTCATGAGCGGATGGGTGGGCGGGGAAAACACAGGTGGGCAGTTGCAGATTCACTGCAGTTTCAGGGCATATCCCCAACAATCCACAAGACATCGCCGTCTTTTATTTCGCACCTTTCACGAGCTGTGCCCCATCCATCCGCTCGGCTTTTATGAGCGGATGGGTGGGCGGGGAAAACACAAGTGGGCAGTTGCAGATTCACTGCAGTTTCATGGCATAACCCCAACAATCCACAAGACATCGCCGTTTTTTATTTCGCCCTTTTTTCCGGCCCCTACCACTGCACTCCCGGATACAGGCTGCCCCACCGGTTCGCGTGGTACTGGTCGGCCCCGGGAGAGGCCGCCTGCCAAACCGGCTGGAACGTGCCCGGCGTCAGTTCCTGCACCAGCCCGCCATTCACCTGCGCCGCCACCGCAAAGTCGATCTCATAGTCTCCGTTGGCCAGCAGCGCCGCATTGCCGCCAAAGTAGCTGAAATCCTGCGGCCCCGGCTCGTAATGGCTCAGCATGGTCGCCGTCATGTTGTTCTCATTGATCTCCAGCACCGGCATGGTTGTATAGCAGGCGGGCGGCAGCGGCGGCTTGAACGGGTTGCAGAGGATCTGCCCGCTGGGGAGGGTGCGGTCGTTGCCGTTGTCCATCAGCGTCATCTTGAAGTCGCCGGTCGTGTTCGCCGTCGCGTAGCTCATTCCGTGCTGCGCGTAGAACCAGTCGGTGGGATCCGTGACATTCACCAGCTTGAAGTCACCCTGGTAGCCCAGCTTCCACATCACGTCGCCCGAGCCGGTTCCGTCCTGGAAGTTGATCTTGACGATCCAGTTCTGGTGGCGCATGGAGAGCAGCAGGTTGTGGTCGTCGCTGGAGTAGAGCATGGCGTTCGAGTGGGTCCAGTCGGCGAAGTTCATGGGATGCCGGTTCACGTCCAGGTGGTCAAAGGTGTTCCACACCCAGTCGGGATTGCCGTTCGGGTCCACGTCCACAATGGCGTCGCCCAGCACCGCCACGTTGCCGGCCTGGCCGCTGACGTTGCTGTAGCCCTTGGAGTAGCAGGTGAGCACCACCCAGTGGCCGTTGGGCAGCACCAGCACGTCGTGGTGGAAGCTTTTGAACTGGTAGGGATTGCCCTGCGCGTCGTGCAGGCTGGGATCGGCCAGGAGCTTCTTGTTCAGCGCGTCCATGGTCAGCGAGCGGACCGTGTTGCCCGCCAGGTCGATCTCGCGCACCTCGTTGATCAGGTTCGACTGCTGCTGGGGGAAGTCGAGCGACGACAGGAACGAGATGGTCATGATCAGGTCGCCGTTGGGCATCAACTGCACGCCCTGCACGATGTCGGCGGCGCTGTGCGTGTAGGTGTAGGTCCAGATCACGTTGCCCTGCAAGTCCGTGGCAAAGGCCTGGGTGCCGGTCGGGGGATTGACGGTGTTCCACAGCTCGATGCCCGGCTGCGGCGTGCCATTGGCCGTGATCTTGATCGCCGGAGTCACGGGCGGCGTGCCGGTGGTGCAGGTTTGGTCGGCGTCATGGAACACGGCGCCATCCTGGAGCGCGACGACCCCGCGCAGGTGGTAGGTGGTATTGCCGAGCATTCCGGCCACCCACAGCTTGACCTGCCCGCCCGTGGCGGTGGGTGCCGGCACCTGCCAGGTATTGAGGCCGTAGCTGGTAGAGGCGCCAAATTCGACGGAAGCCTGGCCGGGCGCGGGCAGATACACCGAGTACTGTGCCACCTGGGGATTGCCGGTGGCGCCGGGGCAGGCAATCTGGCCGGGCTGGATGATGGTGACGACGGCAGTGGCGTAGTCCTGCGCCGCGTTGGAAGCCAGCGCCGCGGTCACGGTTACGTTCTCGCTTTGCGAGATGGACCCGGGCGCGGTGTACTTGCCGGTCTGGTCAACCGCGCCATCGCCGGTGACGGACCACTGGATGGCGCCTCCGTTGGAAGAAGCGGCGGAGAACTGGAAGGTCTGCCCCGGCGCGACCGCGGCCACGGTGGGCGCGATGGTGACGGTGCCGCTGGCGATGGGCGTGGGCGGAGGAGGAGGCGGTGGCGGTGGGGTTGGAGTCGAGTCGCCGCCGGTAAGGACAATGTTGGCGCAGCCGGTAAAGAAGACCAGCAGGAGGAAAAGCGCAGGCATCGCCAGGAACGGCTGACACGAGTTCGGAAATGGGCAATCGAGAGGTGGGGAAGTGCGCATCGATAACCTTGACGGATTCAGAGAGTGAAAGTTGCCTTGGGAGCCCGGGAACAATCAGTCGATGAGTTTTGCAATCTCCTCCATGGGGACATGGAATGACGAGCCGGGAAGCGCAAAAACGGAAGCCGGCGCGAGCTTGCCTTCGGCGTATTGGAAGTAGGAAGGCTTCTTCGGTTTAATGACCCAGATGGCGCCAATCCCCATGCGCTCGTAATCAGCCAGTTTCTCCAGCATGCGAGTCATGGAATCCTCCGGGGAGAGGATCTCGAAGACGGCGAGCGGGGGATGAGTGACGATCTGCTCACGCGGGGCGAGGCGGCTCAGAACCGCTACGTCGGGAACACGGAAGCGATCGGGAGCGACTCTCATTCGAAGGGAAGGAAGCGCTCGAATATTGAGATTCAACCGGCGCGACCCAAAGAAATGAAGCAATACCGCTTGCCAGTCGGAGTGATCGAGCAAGGGTGCCGGCCGCGTTTCGATTTTCCCGGCTACGTACTCGCAGTCGGGATCGGCTGTAGTCTTCAGGTACTCATCGACGGTGATCAGGGAAGTGGCGGCGGCCATATGCAAGCCTCGTGAGCTGATTGTACCCCGCAGTCTGGCTCACCGGCTCAGTGGACGGTCCCGGGCGGACAACGCGGCTGGGCAACCATTGGGGCAGAGGCGAAGCACCCGCGATTGGGTGGAATGGCTCGTGCTCACGTCCCCAGATTCCCCTGAGCGCGTCAACACGCCGGGCCAGATTCTGTTCGCCAACGTGGCTGGCGACGAATTACGGGCTGCAGTACGTTGGCTACTACCTGACGGCTTCAGCGGCGCTGACGCTGGTGGGGTTGTCGTTGATCAAGGAAACGCGCGGAAACGCGCTGTAACGGCGACGAAGCCGTGGTATGATATACGCGTATAGCGGAGAGCGAGATGCTTGCCATTCGGCTTCCAGGAGACATTGAAAAGCGCCTCGATCAATTGGCCGAGCGCACCGGGCGAACCAAGACCTACTACGCCCGCGAGGCTATTCTTGCGTACCTGGATGACCTTGAAGACATCCACAAGGCTGAGACAACGCTGAAGGATATTCGAGCCGGCCGCGGCAAAACCCTTCCCCTGGAAAGTGCGATGAAGAAGCATGGCATGGAAGGTTGAGCTCTCTTCGGCGGCCGATCGTCAACTAGACAAGCTGGACAAACAAATCACGCGCCGCATCCTGAAGTTCCTCTTTGAACGCGTTGCCCAACTGGATGATCCGCGGAGCATAGGCGAAGCGCTGCACGGCTCCGAACTGGGAGAGTTCTGGAGGTACCGGGTTGGGGACTACCGGCTTATCTGCTCAATTGAAGACAAGCGGGTGCTGATCCTGGTGCTGCGCATCGGGCACCGGCGCGAAATCTATAGTCGCTGAGGATCTGCCGCGCCCACCCGCGCTCAGTCTCCGGAGAAGGCGTGGGTGCCATGGGTGATGGCGGCGCCGGCGCGGAGGGCGGCGGCGATGGTGACCACCTCGGCAATCTCCGGATCGGTGGCGCCGGCCTGGCGCGCGCGGCCGGAGTGAATCTCAATGCAGTAGGGACACTGCGTGGTGAACGCAACGGCGAGGGCCATCAGCTCTTTGAACTTGACGGGGATGGCGCCGTCGGCCATCGCGGCCTTGTCAAAAGCCCAGAAGGCTTTCATCGCCGCCGAAGCGTTCGCGTCGAGCGTCTTCAATTTCCCCAGATGCTTCATGTCGTACATTAGCGATCTCCTGATTTGCGACAAGCTTCGTTATTTTAGCCGATGATCCGGGGTCGACGGATCGAGCTTTTGCGGCAGGACCGGAAAGGCGTAACCTTGATGCAGGAGTTAAGCCGATGGCGGTACTCGATTGGTCTCAATGCGATGCTGTCGAGAGCGTTCCGGGAAAAGTGAGCGGAGCATGGGTTTTCAAAGGAACTCGTATGCCGGTCCAGACAGTGTTTGCAAACCTGGAGGCCGGCATGTCAGTCAAGGAAATCACGGAAGTCTTCGACGTGAAGGCGGAGGAGATTGAAGCCGTGCTTCATTTTGTTACCGAGAGCCTCGATAGAAAACCTGTACTCGCGGGATGAAAATTCTCTTCGACAATGGCACCCCTAATCCAATTGCGCGCAGCCTGGCAGGGCACGAAGTGACTTTTGCGCGCAGAATTGGCTGGCATGCGTTGGAGAATGGCGAGCTTATTCTGGCGGCCGAACAAGCCGGATTCGAAGTGCTGCTGAGCACCGATAAGAACATTCGTTATCAGCAGAATCTCAGGGGACGCAAGATCGCTCTGGTCATCCTGGGGAACTCTCAGTGGCCAATTGTGCAATTGCATCTCGATAGGGTCGTTGCCGCTGTGAATGCTTGTGCGCCGGGCAGCTACATAGAGGTCGAAATCCCCATGGCGGCCAAACGTGGCCGGCGGTGACGCTCAATTGGCACCGGGGAACCGGTGAGATCGTTTTTTGCGACCGGCTAGATTGGCGTAGCCTTATGGCGAGGAGGCGTAACGATGGCGGTGCTCGATTGGTCTCAATGCGATGCTGTCGAGAGCGTTCCGGGAAAGATGAGCGGTGCATGGGTGCTCCGAGGCACGCGCATGCCGGTCTCCGCCATCTTTGAGAACATCGCCGCAGGCGCCAGCATCGACGATCTCATGGAGTGGTTCGACGGTCTCGATCGCGAACAGGTCAAGACGGTCATCGAGTTTGCCGCGCGCAGTGTGGATCGAGAGCCGAGTTGCGCGGCATAGATGCGGATCCTCTTTGATCAGGCGACCCCCGTGCCGCTGCGACCTCATCTCAGAGGGCACCTGGTGCGCACCGCAGCGCAAGAGGGCTGGGATCGGTTGCGCAATGGCGATCTTCTCGCTGCAGCAGAGAAGGCAGGCTTCGATCTACTGATGACCACTGACAAAAACATGGTTCATCAGCAGAACTTGACAGGCCGCAGAATTGCAATCCTCACTCTTTCCTGTCAGCAATGGCCAAGACTTCGCCCGCACGTTCAACTCGTGATCGAGGCGTTGAATGCGGTCAAGCCCGGCACCTACGCCAAAGTCGACATCCCCATCCAGTGAACCCGCGGCCCTCGGCTCAGCCTTCCTCGGCTTCGCGCAGCTTGGCAATGACGGTGAAGTCTTCAAGCGTGGTGGTGTCGCCCTTGATTTCGCCGTGGGTGGCCAGCTCGCGGAGCAGGCGGCGCATAATTTTCCCGCTGCGGGTTTTGGGCAGGGCTTCAGTGAATCGGATGTCATCCGGGCGGGCCAGCGAGCCGATCTCCTTGGACACCCATTTTCTGAGCTCTTCCTTGAGCTCGTTGGTGGGCTGATTGCCGGATTCGAGGGTGACGAAGGCTGCAATGGCCTGGCCTTTCAGGTCGTCGGGGCGGCCGACGACTGCGGCTTCAGCCACCTTGGGATGGGCGACGAGCGCCGACTCCACCTCCATGGTGCCGAGGCGGTGGCCGGAAACGTTGATGACGTCGTCCACGCGTCCCATGAGCCAGTAGTAGCCGTCGGCGTCTTTGCGCGCGCCGTCGCCGGTGAAGTAGCAGCCGGGAACGTCTGACCAGTAAGTCTGGCGGTAGCGTTCGGGATCGCCGTAGATGGTGCGCGCCATGGAGGGCCACGGTTTTCGGATGACGAGCAGGCCGCCATGGCCTGCGGGGACCGGGTGGAAGTTGCCCTCGGCATCAGGACGCGTGACCACTTCAGGCTGGATGCCAAAGAACGGGCGGGTAGCGGAGCCGGGCTTGGCGGAAATGGCGCCGGGGATGGGCGAGATCATGATGGAGCCGGTCTCAGTCTGCCACCAGGTGTCCACGATGGGACAGCGGTCGTGCCCGATCTTCTCGCGATACCACATCCAGGCTTCGGGGTTGATGGGCTCTCCAACGGTGCCGAGCAGGCGGAGGGAGTCGAGCTTGTGCTTTTCCACGTGCTCGCCGCCCCACTTGATGAAGGCGCGGATCGCGGTGGGCGCGGTGTAGAAGATGGTGACCTTGTGGTCGTCGATGATCTTCCAGAAACGGGAGAAGTCGGGATAGTTTGGCGCGCCCTCATACATGAGGACGGTGGCGCCGTTCTGCATGGGGCCATAGACGACGTAGGAGTGGCCGGTGACCCAGCCGATGTCGGCGGTGCACCAGTAGATGTCGTCTTCGCGGAGATCGAAGACGTACCTGGTGGTGAGATAAGTCTGGACGGCGTAGCCGCCGGTGGTGTGGACCAGGCCTTTTGGCTTGCCGGTGGTGCCGGAGGTATAGAGGATGTAGAGCGGGTCTTCGGAATCGAGGTGCTCGGCGGGGCACTCGGTGGGCGCGTCGGCCACCAGGTCGTGCCACCACCAGTCGCGCCCAGCCACCATGTTGACGGGGGTGCCGGAGCGCTTGTAGACGATGACGTTCTTGACCGTATGGCACGATTGCAGGGCGTCGTCCACGGTGCGCTTCAGCGGAACCTCGTGACCACGCCTGTAGCTGGAGTCCTGGGTGAGGATGGCCACGCAGCCGGAGTCATTGAGGCGGTCGGCGATGGCGTTGGCGGCGAACCCGCCGAAGATGACGGAGTGGACCGCGCCGATGCGGGCACAGGCGAGCAGGGCGATGGCCAGCTCGGGGGTCATGCCCATGTAAATGGCCACGCGGTCGCCCTTGCGGATGCCGAGGGCCTTGAGGGCATTGGCGAACTTCTGCACTTCGACGTGCAGCTCGGCGTAGGTGAGTCGGCGGACCTCGCCGGGCTCGCCCTCCCAGATAATGGCCGCCTTGCCGCGGCGCGGGCCCTGGACGTGGCGGTCAAGGCAATTGTAAGAGAGGTTCATCTGGCCGCCGGCGAACCACTTGGCCCAAGGCAGGTTCCACTCCAGAACTTTGTCCCACGGCTTGAACCAGTGCAGTTCTTTGGCGGCATCGGCCCAGAAGGCTTCCGGATCGTCGATGGAGCGCTTGTAGAGGGTCTCATATTCTTCCAGGCTCTTAATGTGAGCGAGCTGGCTGAACTCGGGCGGCGGCGGGAAAACGCGGTCTTCGCGCAGAGTTGAGTCGAGATCCTGGTCGTCAGCAGGCGGAACTAAGGGAACTGAAGAAGACATAAGATGGGTCCTTTGAGAAGGAAACTCGTGCATCCGGACGCGGACGCACTGGCTGGAGAGGAACAGCCGTGTGGAGAAACTTTATCGACCCGGGGGTGGGGAGGGCAAGTGACGAGCGCGCGGGCGCGCAGTTTTCAGTCGTCAGTTTTCAGTTGTGGCAATGGCAGAGGCGCGCGAAGCGCTTGGGCGCCTCAACTGTTCCGGCTGCGAACTGAATTGGCGCCCCCGACCGGGCTAGAAGCGGTACATGATGCCGATGTCGGCGCGGGCATTGAAGCGGCGGTGGGGCGAGTTGCCGAGTTGCGGCGAGTTGTTGGTGAGCGAGAAGGAAGAGCCGATATCGTCGCCGCCCGCGCGGAGGGCCCAGTGCGGTCCCATATCGTGTTGAACGCCGGCGCCCACGCCGCCGGCAAAGGAGACGCTGGGGGTTTCGCCTTCACCTCCGGTGTGCTCGCCGCCGAGCAGGGCGCGAACGTAGACGCTCCAGTGCTCAAAGATTGCGCCATGCAGTTCGGGTCCGGCCAGCACCATGCTGACCGAGGGACTGCCGGGATTGCCCGACCCCAGCGAGCTGGGATAGAAGCCGCCGTCGACGGTGACGGCAAAGAAACGGCCCCAGTTGCGGCTGAGGTCGACGTTGCCGCCGATGAGACCGAAGCGCGACTGATTGACCTGATTGAGGCTGGTGTAGCCAAAGCCGGCGAAGACGGAGTATTTCTGGAATCCGGCGTTGTTGGACGGCGATTTGGTTTCAAGCGACACCTGCGCCGAAGCGGTCATAGCGACGCACGCGGCCAAGGCCGCAAACAACAGAACCAAGCACTTCCTCTTCAAGGGCAAACTCTCCTGTTCATGACTGCACGTAGGGGTCCTTTGCCGCCGGCGAGCGGCCCACCCCAGAGATGATCCGATACGTTCATAGACTATCCTCTCCCCCCATGTTCCACGAAGTCCGAAGGACCGGGAGCATCAGGGCGAAACCGCCTCCACGGGCCGGGGAAGCTGAACCACGGCGCCAGCCTGCGTACCGATAGTGACGGGCTCGCCGCCCGGAAGAAAGCGAGCGATCACGTTAGGATCCTGCCGGTCGAGCTTCCATCCATCCACGATGGCGACGACGGTGTAGCGGCCGGGAGGAACGTCGCGCAGCGAAAAGCTGCCGTCGGAGTCGGATTGATCGAGGCGGACGAGCGATACAAATGCGGCCGGATCGCGCGGAACGAGCACGATCATGGCGCCGGGCGCGGCCTTGCCGCGGGAGCGGGCAAATCCCTCCACACGGGTCTGGGAGCGGCTCAGCGTGACTGTAATGGATAGGGGCTGATCGCGCACGGTGACCTGGTTTCCCGGGCCGCCTCCGCTGCCGGTGATGGAGGAGACGGAGATGCCTCCCTGCATACTTGCAGCCGAGAGGATCCACACGCCGGGAGGAACGGCATCAAACTGGAATTTTCCATGATGCGCTATGGCGTTCAGCTGCGATCCCGTGTTGTCGCGTCGCCCGAGGACCAGGTTCACATCGGCGGGCGGTGAGCCGTCGGCCATGCGCACGGCGCCTTGCACGGCGGGCGAGGGCGTGCCGGAGGCGACATCAACGTCCATGCTGGAAGTGGCGTCGATCTCCATGGCGCGTGGAGGGTTGGAGGTATTCAGCTCGTAGTGACCGGGCGCGAGGCCGACGATATCCCACGAGCCATTCGACGAGCTCTGCACATCGACCTGGGCGGGAAACCCGGCGCCGAAGACGGTCTGGCGCAGGTCGATGCCCGGGGAGGCATCCTGCTGGCGCGGCCCGGGCACCTTGAGGCGGAGGGCCGGCACAGCATGCAAAGAGATGTTGGCTTCCGCTCGCGTGCCGGCGGTCACGCTAATGGGGGACGCCGAAGCTTCGTCGGTGGTGGAATCGAAAAAGGTGACTGGGTAAGCCACGTCGAGGCTGCTTTCGCCTGGTGGCGGCGCGCCCGGCATGGCATGCATGGCATACCACGGCTGCGCTCCCACGGTAACGTAGTAGTCGCCGGCGGCGAGATCGCTAAACTCGTAAGCGCCGGTGTCGTCGGTGCTTTCGCCCTCCGCTTGCACGGGATGGCGGTTTGGTGCGGCCGGATCGCGGCGGAACAGGACAACGCTGGCATTCTGCTCGGGATCGCCGCCATCGCCAGTTACGGTGCCGTAGATGACGGCGCCGGGTGCGAGCTGGAACACGAGATGCCCGGTATCCTGTCCGGGACCGGTCACAATTGCGGTATTGAATCCGCCGTGTTCGTCGTAGTACGCGGTGCGGAAGCCGCGGCGGGACGCGGTCAGCGGGTATTTTCCCGCAGCCAGGCCGGGGATGGCGAAGTTTCCGTCCGCATCCGTCAACACCGAGGCCACTACGCTGTTCTGTTCCTGCGAGAGAACGCTGACGGTGGCGCGGCGAACCGGATCGCCCGTGATCGCGTTCACCACCCGCCCCGCAATGCGGTAGGACTGCGCCGACTGGGCGCAGGCTGCCGGGGGAATGAGAAGCAGCGCGAGGAACATGGCTGCGCCAAGCAGCGGGGGCGCGGTAAACCAAGAACGAGGGTTCATGGCGCGGGCGCCTCCAGCACCAGGCTCGAGGTGGCTCCGGGCGAGAGCGTGATTGCCTGCCCCTGCAGATTCAGCGCGGCCATTGCCTCGGGGTCGCGATACGGCAGCTCCATCGCCGAGGAGAATGCGTAGACGTGATACGGCCCTGGAGTCAGGCCGTCGAACGTATACGAGCTGAAAGAGGACGCGGGCATTGGGGTCGGGCGCAGCTCTGTTGTGGATTCGAAGTCCGGAACTACGTAGATGTAGTAGATCCGGGATTCGCCGAGTTGATTCACCGCTGCGGGCACAGCCAGCTTGAGCGAAGCGCAGTCATCGCGCAGCGTGAGGGTGAGCGGCGCGGTGGATCCGTTCTGGCCAACTACCAGCGGTTCGCGTGCCAGGTTGGCTCCGCCGGCGGTGAAGGAGGCTTCGCACAGTCCCGCCTGCGCCACCGAGGTGTGCACCCAATACGAACCGGGCGCCAGCGGCTGGGTCTCCAGCGTGCCTGGAATATTGCCCTGGGCAAATTGAGCATTCATCGCATCAGTCGAGTCGCCTGCCTGGCTGGCAGTGATAAAGATTCCGCCACCGCCATTGGCGCTGCTGTTGCCGTTGGCGCTGGCGGCGGCGGGTTGCGGGGCCTGGGTATTCGTGCGATTCACAATGGTTTCAAGCGCAGGGGAACTCTCAGGCCCGAGCGAGATGCGCAGGTTGCCCACGGCATGGCCGTTGACCGAGACGTCCGCCTGCCCGGCAAGGGACTCGTTCGCCCTGAGCATCCTGACTACGTTGAGGCTGCCTTCGTCCAGAGAGACTAATCCCTGGGTGGGCCTGGGGCTGAGGCCAGTGATGCGCAGGGTGTAGTCGCCGTCCGGCAGCATGGCCTGCACCATGTGGGATGGGGAGTCGTACTGCGCGGAGTAGGGCAGTTCGTGCCCATTTCTGTCCAATACCTCGGCGCGCATGCCGTTGAGCGCGACTGAGACTGAGAGGTTCAGACCATGAAGAGAGAAGACTGTACCGCCCCCGGCGTTCGATCCCATGGAATCCAACCCCGAACCGGAAACCAAGGCCTGTACCAAGTGGAAAGGCTCCTGTTTCAAGGAGAAGTTCGCCTGCGCAGTCTGGCCGCCGCTGAGGCGAATGTGCGCCGCCCCTGAGAACTCGCGCGCGTCCGGATAAAACGTGCGAGCATACCCGTTGCGGACCATGGGCGATTTGCCGGCGGAAGCAAACAAGTTGCCCGCCTCTTCGCCGTCCACCGATGGCTCAGTGACCACGGCATACAATCCGTCAGAAATGCCCCCGAGGCGGTAGGCGCCGTCGGCATTGCTCAGCGCGACGGCGATGGTGCGCCATACGACGCGGCCATCCATGATCGACTGTGCCATTAATTCAAGCCGGAACTTTTCCGCCGGGTCCCCTGTGGAGAGCTGGATCTGCCCGCGAATGGCGTTCAATGGCCGCATGGCGAACTGAAGATCGGGCAGGTTGGCAGCCGCTGTAACTGCGTGGGGCGCCCCGCGACTATTCGCCAACACCATTGACCGCTCCGGATCCGACGCATCTTCGAAACCAGGTTTGGCCAGCTCGATGGCGATGCTACCGGCGGGCACGCCGGAGATCTCGAATCGCCCATCGCCGTCCGTCAGGGCTCCCATGCCAAAACGGCTCTCCACGGTGACCAGCACGCGCGCGAGCGGCTCGTCCGTGGTTGCATTCTTGACCACGCCATGGACCGTCACCAGCTGCGTTGGCGGAGCGGAGCCCTCGCTCGCGTCAGGCCCGGGCGACTGCGCACGCATTCCGGCCGAAACAACCAGCGCAAGGAACAGCAAGCCCGCCGCCACGCACGGCCGCGCAACACTTCGCGCGCGCGGGGGAAGTTCGGCACTGCCAGGTTGGGTCCCAGGAACCACTTTTTATTGTGACGGCTGGGGCGCAGGAATGGAATCCCGCCCGCAGATGAAAATCAACGGTCCATATACCAGGGGATGTTAATGACGACGATGCGGCGGTTGCCCTTGACCAGGAGGATCACCTTCAGCAGATCGGCGCGGCGGTTGTGGAGCAGGTTCTCCCACCAATGCCGTACCACCAGTTCCGGGACCAACACGCAGACTTTGCGATACTCGGTCTCGTGTTCCGCGCCGAGGACGTAATCCACCAGCGGCTGCAGCACATGGCGGTAGGGCGACTTGAGAAGCACAAGCTTCGGCACCGGATCGCCTGCGGCTTTGAGCGGCGCGGCCACTCGCTCGTCCCACTCCTGGCTGAAGGTGTCGGGCTGGTCGCTCAGTTGCACGTGCACGCAGCGGATGTCGTCGGAGATGGAGAGCGCGAAGCAGAGCGCTTTCTCTGAGACACGGCTCCAGCGGTCCACCGGCAGCACAACGATCGGCCGCGTGATCTCGGCAACCGCGATGGGGCGGTCCAGGTCGATCTCGCGGGCGACACGGCGGTAGTGGCGGTTGACCAGGCGCATCAGCGTAATCATGAGGACAACGAGCAGCGCGGTGATCCACGCACCTTCCACAAACTTGGCCACCAGCACCACCACGGTGGTGATTCCCGTGGCCACGGCGCCGAGGCCGTTCACCAGCATGCGGCCATGGTCGCCGCGTTGTTTCCAATGCACCACCATGCCCGCCTGCGAGAGCGTGAATGCCATGAACGCGCCGATGGCGTAAAGGGGGATCAGCCGGTCTGTGACGCCGCCAAAGATGATGAGCAGCGTGGCGGTGAGCGCCACCAGCACGTAAATGCCCCATGAGTAAAGCAGACGCCGGCCGCGGAGGAGGAAGATGTGCGGCATATAGTTGTGGAGGGCGATGGCGCGGGTGAGGCGGGGGAAATCGGCAAAAGCGGTATTTGCCGAAAGCGCGAGGACCAGCAGCACGGAAGCGATGGTGACGTAATAGAACCATCGGTGACCCATCACGGCGCGGGTAAGAATGGAAAGCACGCTCTCATAGCCGGGACCGTTGGGATCAATGGCGGCGACGCCGTAAGCGCGGCAGAGCAGGGCGATGCCGGCGAGGAGAATGGCAAGCAGAGCGATGATGATGGTGAGCGTGGTTTTTGCGTTCTTGGGCTCGCGGAAGGCCATCACGCCGTTGCTGACGGCTTCCACGCCGGTCATGGCGGTGCATCCGGAGGAGAAGACCTTGAGCAGCAGCCACCAGCCTGCCGCCGCCATTGCAGCGGGCGGGAAGTGCGGCAGCGGTGTAACCGGCAGCGGATGACCGCCGGCCGCAAAAGCCTTCACCGTTCCCACGGCAATGACGATGAGCAGCGTAACAGTGAACAAATACGTGGGAATCATGAATGCCACGCCGGTGTCATGCACGCCGCGCATGTTGACGATGGTGAGGAGGACAAGTACACCGAGGCACAAGGAAAGTGTGTGCGGCTGCAGCGAGGGCACAGCGGAGATGAGCGCGCCCACGCCGGCGGAAATTCCCACGGCGGCGGTGAGGATGTAATCGATCATGAGCGCGGCGGCAGCCAGCAGGCCGGCGTTGGCGCCCAGGTTCTCGCTGGCCACCGTGTACGACCCGCCACCGTGCGGATACGCCTCAATGGTCTGGCAGTAGCTGAAGTAGACAATGACGAGCAAAATGATGATGGCCGCGCTGACCGGAACGATGTAGTGCACGCCGACCAGGCCCAGAGGAATGAGCAGGGTGAGAGCGGCTTCAGGGCCGTATGCAGCCGAGCTCAACGCATCGAGGCCGAAGATGGGAATGCCCGCGATGGGGCCGATGTGCTCGGCGCGTTCTTCGCTGGTGGCCAGCGGCCGGCCGAAGAGCAGGTTGAGGGTTTTGGCGAGGAATGCCATGTGCGATCGGGCGTGGCGCTCAGGGGAAACAGCAGAGCTCCACGAACGCATTGTCTCATGCAGCGAGACTCATGCTGTGGTGTTGCAGGCACATGCACTCCGCGTTTGGAGCGAGCGAGAAGACCGCGATAGACTTGGGGCGTTCATGCGCGAGCTACTTGAGCGTGGCCGGTGCATCCTCAATGCATCGCGGAGCTGAGTATCGCGCGAAACCGATGGGAGCCCTGGTGAAGTACCCTTTTTTAGTCCTCGCAATTCTTGCACCGCTTTCAGCCTCAGCCCAACAATACACACGTGGTATCGGGGTATATCCCGGCGATCCGAAGCAGTATGACGGCCCGTCGTTAGCGGTGGATGGGGACACGTACCGCAACCTGGCACTGCACCGGCCGGCGTATCAGTCAAGCGCGTATGACTATAACCTGACTGCACAACTGGTGACAGATGGAATCAAGGACACGGCGCTGCCCCGATGGGTTGTTACCTCTACGAGCGATAACGGCGTGTTGGGGAAGACCGATCGCGAGATGATCCTCGACGACAACCCGGTCTCGGCGGTGAGTGTGGCCGGAAAATCGCCGTGGGTTGAGGTGGACATCAAAGGCCCCGAGCCGCCGGAGATTGATCACATGGATGTGTGGCTGCGGAAGATTTACGCGCCACCGCCGCAGGGTGGGTGGACGATCGTGGTCACGGGTTCGGACGACGGTGCGTCGTGGAAGGAAGTGGGGCGGTTTATCGGCGTTGATTTCCCTGGCCAGAGCGACTCGGGGCCGGGCTTTGAGGAGTCGGTGCATTTTCCGGCGCCGGTGCGGTACAGGAACTATCGCGCCACTTTCACCGCGGCCAACGTGACGAAATGGGATGTGGGGGATCTTGTCTTTTCAGATCACGGACATGAAGTTCACGTATCGGGACCGCAGGTGTTTACGAGCGCGTGGATGCCGGCGGGAACGGATGACTGGGTTTCAGTGGACCTGGGCGCGGAGTGCACGTTCGATCGCGTGGTGCTCGATTGGATCCGGCGTGCGGCAGAAGGCGAGGTCCAGATCTCCGATGACGGCAGGCAGTGGAAGACGATGGACACGCTGGCGGCGAGCGGATCGCGCGAAGATGATCTTCACCTTGAGCATCCGGCGCGGGCGCGGTGGGTACGCGTGCATGTGACCAAGCCGGCGGAGGGTAACGAGCACGCCATCCTGAGCGAACTGGAAGTGTGGGGACGCGGCGGGCCAGTGCCTGCGCCGCAGGCAGCGCCCGGTGCGCAGGCGGATGGATCGCTTGCCTTGACGCGCGGAAGCTGGCGTGTGCAACGCGCATCCGTGGTGAATGCAGGCGGCGAGCAGCTTTCGCAGGCAGGCTTCGGAGATAAGGACTGGATGGTGGCAACGGTTCCGGGCACAGTGCTGACCAGCTACCTGAATGACGGTGCGGTTGCCGATCCGAACTTTGGCGATAACCAGTATGCGATCTCGGATTCATTCTTCTGCGCGGACTTCTGGTATCGCGATGAATTTGTGGCGCCCGCGGCGGGGCCGGGACAGCACACATGGCTGAATTTCGACGGCATCAACTGGAAGGCCGAGGTCTACCTGAACGGAGAGTACGTGGGGCGGATCGACGGCGGATTCATGCGCGGGCGTTTCGACGTGACCGCACTGGTGCATCCGGATGCGAAGAATGCGCTGGCTGTGCTGGTGATTACCAACGACTATCCGGGTGCGACGAAGGACAAGGCCGATGCGAGTCCGAACGGCGGCGCGCTGGGTCGTGACAATCCCACGTATCACGCGTCGGTTGGATGGGATTGGATGCCCACGATTCGCGGGCGCGATGAAGGCATCTGGAACAATGTGACGCTGACGCAGACGGGCGCGGCGACGATTGAGAATCCGGCGGTGACGAGCACACTTTCGCTGCCGGACACGTCGCGCGCAGAGGTGACGATTGCGGCTACGGTACGCAATGTGGAGGCACATGCGGTTTCAGGGACGCTAAGGGCGACGTTCGGCGAGATTGCGGTGGAAGCGCCGGTGATGCTCGACGCGTCCGCGAGCAAGACAATCACATTCGCTCCGGCCGCATACCCGGCTCTGCATATTGCACATCCGAAGCTGTGGTGGCCGAACGGCTATGGCGATCCGAATCTTTACCCGGTGATGTTGACGTTTATCGTGAACGGAAAAGTGAGCGACAGAAAGTCGTTCGCCGCAGGCATTCGGCAGTTCACATATTCCGAAGACGGCGAGGCGCTGAAGATCTGGATCAATGGACGGCGCTTCATTGCCAAGGGCGGTAACTGGGGATTTTCGGAGTCGATGTTGCGCTACCGGCAGCGCGAGTACGACATTGCGATGCGCTATCACCGCGACCAGAATTTCAACATGGCACGCGACTGGGTTGGCCAGACCGGTGACGAAGCATTCTACGATGCGGCGGACCGCTACGGCATCGTGGTGTGGCAGGATTTCTGGCTGGCCAATCCCTGGGATGGGCCCAACCCGGACAACAACGATCTGTTCCTGACCAATGCGCGCGACTACCTGCTGCGAATCCGCAATCACGCATCGCTGGGGCTGTTGTGCGGGCGCAATGAAGGCTTTCCGCCCAAGCCGATTGACGATGGGCTGCGGGCGATGACGGCGGAGCTCGAGCCGGAGCTGCACTATATTTCGAGTTCAGCCGATGGGCCGGTGGAGGGCCATGGCCCATACCGCGCGGAGCCGATGCGGTTCTACTTCGAACACACCCCGCCGAAGTTCCACAGCGAAATTGGATCGCCGAACATTCCCGAGATGGATATCATGCGGCGCACCCTGAACGAACAGGGACTGTGGCCCAGGGGTCCGCAATGGCGCGTGCACGATTTCGGCGACAACAACGGAAAGAACCCGTTTGTGGATGAGGTAGATGAGAGCTTCGGCGGCGCCAAAAGCGTGGACGAGTTTGTGAGCCTGGCGCAGTTCGTGGATTACAACTCGTATCGCGGCATGTTCGAAGGGCAGAGCAAGGGCCGTCCCGGCGTGCTGATCTGGATGAGCCACCCGGCGTGGCCGTCGCTGCTCTGGCAGACCTACGATTACTTCTTCGACACGGACGCCGCATACTTTGCCGCCAAGCATGCGTGCGAGCCACTGCATATCCAGTGGAATGCGGCAGCCGATACTGTGGAAGTGGTGAACTATAGCGCCGGCGACCAGACCGGCCTGACTGCGCGGGCAGAGGTGATCGATCTCGACGGCAAGGTGAAGTGGGAGAAGAGCGCGACACTTGAGAGCCACGAGGACAGCACGGTTTCGCCGATCCAGATGGAGTATCCTGCGGGACTGGCGCGCACGCACTTCATCCGGCTGACACTGATGCGCGGCGGCACGGTGCTGAGCAGGAACTTCTACCTGCATGGCACATCGGAAGATGACTTCACGGGAATTCGTTCTCTGGGCGCCGCGACGGTATCCGGGCACACCAGCATGACGCGCTCGGGAGACACGTGGCAGATCGAGACGGTGCTGAAGAATCGCTCGAAGATTCCGGCGCTGATGGTGAGGGCAAAGGTGGTGAGGGCGAAGTCGAACGAGCCAATCCTGCCCGCGATGTACGACGATAACTACATCGCGCTGATGCCGGGCGAGAGCCGGACGATCCACGTTGAGGTGAACGTTGCTGACACGCGCGGAGAACAGCCGGAGATGATCGTGACTGGATTCAACGTTGGACAGAAGACGCAGTGACGGGCGCGCTCGCTTCTGAGTGCTGAATTGCGCAGGAGATTTCTTCAGCTCTGTTACGCGAGGGCAGCCGGCAGCGTGAACAGGAAACGGCTGCCGTGTCCCAGCGCGCTCTCTGCCCAGATCTGCCCGCCGTGCTGCTCCACGATGCTGCGGCAGAGCGCCAGGCCCAGGCCTGTTCCGCCCATGGCGCGCGTATCGGAGGAGTCGCCCTGCTGGAAGCGGTTGAAGATATGCTCCAGCTTCTCCGGCGAAATCCCCTGGCCCTGGTCTTCGACAGCGAAACACACTTCGCGCTCGCCGGCAGGCTGCGCACTCAGCCGGATCATCGTCTCCGGCGAGGAGAACTTGATGGCGTTCGAGACCAATTCGTTCAGCACCTGGAGGACGCGGTCTTCGTCGGCCATCACCAGCGCGGGCACGGATTCAATTTTGAAGCTCACGCGCGACTGGCTGGCTGCGACGTGCGCGATGTCCGCCGCGCGCCGCAGCAGGTCCGCGGCCTCTGCCGCAACACGCCGCAGCGGCAGCCTTCCCTTCTCCACCCTGTCGAAGTCGACGATGTCGTTCACCAGGCGGACCAGCCGGTCGCAGTTGACGATGGCCATCTCCACCATCTGCTGATGCTTGTCCGGGCGCTTCTCCAGCGCGCCGGACGATATAAGCCCCAGCGATGCGCGGAGCGACGTGAGCGGCGTCCTCAGCTCGTGGCTCACCGTGGAGATGAACTCGTCCTTCATCTTTTCCAGTCGCCGGCGCTCGCTGATGTCCTGGAATGCAACCACCATACCGGTGACGCGCCCATCCTCGATGAGCGGGCTGGCCGTGTACTCCACGGGAATCGAGCTGCCGTCGGCGCGCCAGAAGACCTCGTCGCGCATGCGTACAGTCTCCTGCCGGCGCATGCCATGCAGGATGGGGCTGGTGATGCGCGAGTACGGCGTACCGTCCGCGTGGCTGTGGTGGATAATCTCGTGCACATCGCGGTTGGTGAGCTGCTCCGCGCGATAGCCCAGGGCGCGCGCGCCGGCCTCATTGATGAACGTGACCCGGCCTTCGAGATCGATGCCGTAGATGCCGTCGCCCACCGACTCGAGGATCAGCTCGCGCTGGTGCATGGCGATGTGCAGCGCCTCTTCGGCTTCGTGCTGCTCGGTCACGTCTACGCCGTGGTTCAGCACAAAAGGGCGCTCGCCGCTCAGATCGACGCGGCGGCACCGAAACGTGATACGCCGGTAAACACCGTCGCTGCGCCGGACCGGGATGGAGCCCAGCCACTCTTCCCGTTCGGTGAGGGTGCGCAGGCACTCCTGGTATGTGCCCACACCTGCCATATCCAACAGTTCAGTCACGGAGTGGCCCATCAGGTCGTCGATGCGATAGCCCAGCGTCTCCGCGGTGAACGCGTTCAGCGAGGTGAGGCGGCCCTCCATGGTGCAGGTGAACACGAACCCCAGCGACCCCTCAACCACTTCGCGGTAACGCGATTCGCTGGAAAGCAGCGCAAGCTCGACTTGGCGCTGTTCGGTCACATCCTGGCCGCTGATGATCAGGTACTGGATTTCGCCGTTCGGCCCTTCCAACGGGCGAATCGTCCAGCTCACGCGCCGCGATGCGTCCTCGCGAATGCGCCACGCCGTCTCGTGCGGACCGGAAACATGCCCTGAAGCCGCGGAGCGAAGAGTGGTGGCCGCCCACTCGTGATCTGCCGGCTCCAGCACCTCTTCCACAAACGAACGTCCGGTAGCTTCCGTCAGGCTCAGTCCGGTGAGCTGCGCGCAGCTCTGGTTGAAGCGCACCACGCGGCCTGCCGTATCCAGCACGGCAACCAGCGCGGGAATGGAATCCAACGTGGCCGCTACAAAGCAGCGCTCCACGGCCAGCGCGCGCTCCATGCGCTGCCGTGACCGCTGCGCTTGTTCCTGCGTATGGATGCGGCCGTACAGCTCCAGGCGAGTCATCACCTGGCGGCTCAGCACTTCCAGCAGCGTCACGTGCTCCGGCCGGAACTGATCGGGATTGGGCGAAAGGATCGCCAACGATCCCACCACCTGCTGGCGCTCCGAGATAAGCGGCACGCCGGCATACGAACGGCAATGCTGGCCGCCCGGAACCTCAATTCCTTCGGGCGAAAACCGGCCATCTTTGGCGGCGTCGGGCACCAGCATCGGTCTGCCGCTCTTGATGACCCACTGGCACGCCGTGGCCGTATACGGCTGGTCCGCCGCGGCGAATCCGAATCGCGACTTGAACCACAGGCGGTTGAAATCCATCCAGCCGATATACGCGTAGTCGGCAAGACCCAACACCGCCGCAAGCTCAGTCAGTTCGTCCAACGCGGGATCTGGATTGCGATCGAAGACATCGAGCTCTGGCCGCGAGATTGGGCCGGCGTGATGCTCCGTCTGCTGATAAGCCTCAATTTTTCCCATGAGTTGCCGCGTACCTGACTCCTATCAGTATCGAGGAGAAAGGAGAGCTTGACTGTGGCACAAAAGGCGTACGCGCAGCCCGACGGGAACTACAACCCAGGTAACTTTTTTAGGTTCCCTTAGTGCAACTAATGGAGTTACCCGGCAACGCTTGTTTCAAGCCGGAAACCGACTCCAGCGGGAGACTCGGGCGCACCGTTACCCTTGCCGGGTTCCGCTCACTCCCCGGTTGGCACGCGGCAACATGCGCCCGAATCGGCTGGCTCGTTCGCGCCCGCGTCCAGCACCACTTTCCACGTGCCGTCCTTCTCCCTGCGCCAGATGGTCATGTAACGCCCTGACGTCGTCACCGGGTTCCCGTTGGCATCCTTGCTGTGCCCCTCGAAGTGGCCCCAGGTATAGCCCATGTCGCCCGAAGGACCCATCATGGCGTCGGTCGGTGTCCACGTAAGCTGATAATCCCTGGGTAGCCAGGTCGCCGACTTCTCAATAGCCACCTTGCCCACCAGCGGCGCCACGCCGTTGCCCAGCGCCACGCCATCCCCGGCAAACCACTCGGCAAAACCCGCGCCACCCTTGGCGGCCACGTCCCTGGCAAACCGTCCTTCCAGATCGAACAACACCGTCTTGCCGGAGTTCATGGTTGGATCGGCGAGCGGGTTCGGCGTGGCGGCCGGCGCCGTTGGCTCCAGCATCTGCGCCCGCAGCGGGATCGCCCCAATCACAATTGCCAGACATGCGCTCAAAAGAACAGGCTTGCGTGCGGATCTCACTTCAGATTCCTCGCTTGTGTCTTCCCCTTCATGTTAGACCGCGGAAAGCAGCCGTCAGCTTTCAGCTCCTCAAATCCGAAGCTGATGGCTGATGGCTGAAGGCTGAGGGCTCCCTTCTCGGCTACACTTTCTCACGATGACCCACGCCCGGTTCCTGGCTTTCGGATTGATCGCGATTGTCCTTACAGGCGTTGCAGGCGGCCAATCCCCCAAACCGAACCTTGACCCACTGCGCCAGGGCTTTCTGAATCCACCGCCAGATGCGCGCCCAATGATGCGCTGGTGGTGGTTCGGCCCGGCGATCACCAGGCCGGAACTTGCCCGCGAGCTCCAAACCATGCAACAGGCGGGCATCGGCGGCGTGGAGATCCAACCCGTTTACCCGATGGCGCTGGACGATCCCGCCCAGGGCATCCGCAATCTGCGTTATCTTTCTCCCGAATTCCTTGACACGGTCGGCTATGCCAATCGCACCGCGCGCTCGCTGGGCATGCGCGTGGATATCACGCTGGGCAGCGGCTGGCCTTACGGCGGCCCGGGGACGACTCTCGATCTTGCCGCAGGCAGCTTACGCGTCGTATCGCAGCCCATCAATGGAAGCACGGTTTCACCGCCGTCGCTCGAGCCGGGCGAAAGCTTCGTCGCCGCGTTCGCCGTCAACTACGACGCCGCGTCCGCGCAGCGCATCGATCTCGCCACACTGGCCGTCCCGTCCGGCGCGCCTAACCGCACCGCGCTCTTCTTCATCGCCAGCCACACCGGCATGCAGGTCAAGCGCGCAGCCTTTGGCGCCGAGGGCAATGTCCTCGACCATTTCTCCCGCGCCGCCATCGACGAGCACCTGCGCGACATCGCCGAGCCGCTTGTCGCGGCCTTCGGGAGCCAGCCGCCAACCTCCGTCTTCTCGGATTCGCTCGAAGTGGAAGGCTCCGACTGGACTTCGAACCTGCCCGAGGAATTTCTCAAGCGCCGCGGCTACGATCTCGTCCCGCATCTTCCGGAGCTGCTCGCCGGCGGCACGCCGGAGGCCGATGCCGTCCGCCACGACTGGGGCAAAACCCTCTCCGAGCTGATCCGCGAAAACTATCTCGCGCCCCTCACACAATTCGCCGAGGCGCATCACACGCTCTTCCGGTCGCAGACCTACGGCGACCCGGCCGTCACCCTCGCCGATGAAGCCACACCCAACCTCATCGAAGGCGAGGGCATGCAATGGCGCCAGTTCTCGTACTGCCGCTGGGCTACCTCTGCCGCGCATCTCTACGGCCGCAACGTGGTCTCCGCGGAAACCTGGACCTGGCTGCACTCGCCCGCCTTCCGCGCCACGCCCCTCGATGTGAAGGCCGAAGCCGACCGCATGTTCCTGCTCGGCGTGAACCAGTTCGTCGGCCACGGCTGGCCCTACTCGCCGACCTCCGCGGACGAACCCGGCTATGCCTTCTACGCCGCCGCCGTCTTCAACGAGCACAATCCCTGGTTCCCGGTCATGCCGGAGATTACGAAATACCTGACGCGCGTGAGCTGGCTGCTGCGCCAGGGCGAGCCCGCCAACGATGTCGCCATCCTGCTCCCCGAAGACGATGCGCAGGCAGCGTTCACTCCAGGCCACGTCTCCGTAACCGACGAGATGAGCCGCCGCATTACGCCCGAGCTGATGGCCGCGATTCTCGATGCCGGCTACAACGTGGACTTCATCGACGCGGCCACCATCGATAAGCTCGGCACGATCCCGTATTCCATCCTCATCATTCCGCCCACCGATCGCATCCCGCTCAACACCTACAAGCGCATCGAAGAATTCTCCAAAACCGGAAAGGTCATCGCGGCAGGAAAGCAGCCCACGCTCGCTCCGGGACTGACGGACCAAGGTGATTCGGTTGAAATCGCCGCGATCTCGCGTCGCCTATTCAAGGGGCCAAATCATCCCGGATTCATACCCAACCTTCGCATTGAAGGAAACTTCCCGCCGCTTAGGTCCCTTTTGGAGCAGATGAATCTGTCGGATCTCAACGTCATCGAAATCGCGCCCAATGGGCCGCATTCTCCACTTGGTTTCATCCATCGCAGACTTCCCGATCGCGACATCTACTTCGTCGCTAACACCGGCAATGTCCCATTTATCGGCCTGGTCGGGTTCCGGTCCGCTCATCGAACGGTCGAAGAATGGAACGCTGACGGTGGACGTATCACGTTGTATGGGAGTCTAGAACATCGTAATAGGGTGGACGTGAGGCTAGCTCCATATGAATCGCGCATTTTTGTCCTGGCCGACGAGTCGGATCCCGATTCTGTTCAGAATCCCTTCATTGGATTCACTCCGACAAAGGAGATCGCCAATCTCAGCCGCGACTGGGATATCACCTTCACCTCGGGCCACGCCTCTAAAGGCCACCTCGACTCCTTTATCTCCTGGACCCGCGTGCCCGACCACAAGTTCTACTCCGGCGAAGCCACCTACACACGCGCATTCACCCTCGCTCGAATCGCCCCCAAAACCGCGTATTACCTCGACTTCGGCCCCGGCATACCCATTCCCGACGACCGCCCTGCCGACGCCAACGGCATGCACGCCCTCCTCGATCCGCCCATCCGCGAGGCCGCCATCGTCTTCGTCAACGGCAAACGCGCTGGCGCCCTCTGGCATCCGCCCTATCGTCTCGACATCACCGCCTGCATCCATCCCGGCGAAAACAAGCTTGAGGTCCGCGTCTACAACACTGCCATCAACGAGTTAGCCGGCCAGCCTCCGCGCGACCTGACAGCCCTCCGCGCCAAATACGGCACCCGATTTGAGCCCCAGGACCAGGACCGCATTCACCCCATCCCCTCCGGCCTCCGCGACCTGGTCCTTCTCGAATCCGGCCCCGTCCCATGATTCCCGCGCCGCCAGCCCTTGCATCCAAGCGGGCAGCTGAGGGCTGACGGCTGACGGCGAATGCCTGACAACGCTAAGTTCCATAAATTGGTATACTGTACATTGCCTAACCGGTGAAAACGCCCCCGGCTGACCGGGGCTTTTTTCTTGGTTTTTTCCCTTCCCGGAACACCGGGGGGAAGGAATTACATGGGAGCACTGCTCGAAGCGATCCAATCCCCCGCCGACCTCAGGCGCCTGAACTACGCGCAGATGGCGGACCTCGCCGAAGAAATCCGCGCCTTCCTCATTCAGACGCTTTCCAAAACCGGCGGCCACCTGGGCCCGAATCTCGGCGTGGTCGAGCTCACGCTCGCCTTGCATTATGTCTTCAATACCCCCATCGACAAGTTCATCTTCGACGTCAGCCACCAGGCCTATACCCACAAGCTCCTCACCGGCCGCCGCGAGCGCTTTGACACCATCCGCCAGCCCGGCGGCCTCAACGGCTTCATGCTGCGCTCAGAGTGCGAGCACGACTGCTATGGCGCCGGCCACGCAGGCACGGCTCTATCCGCCGCCCTGGGCATGGCCGTGGCCCGCGACATGGCCGGAGGCACGGAGAACGTTATCGCGGTGGCCGGCGACGCGGCCTTCACCAACGGCATCTCGTTCGAGGCCCTCAACAACATCTCTGAGCAGACCAAACGCCTCATCATCGTCCTCAACGACAACGAGTGGTCCATCGATCGCAACGTGGGCGCCATTGCCCGCTACTTCCACCGCGTCGTCACCAACCCGCACTACCAGCACCTGCACGACTCCGCGCGCAGAATCGTCCAGAAGATCGGCGGCCAGACTGCGGTTAAAGTCATTCGCCGCGCCGAGGAAGCCGCCAAGGGCATGCTCTGGCCCTCCATGCTCTTTGAGGAGTTTGGCCTGGAGTACTACGGCCCCATCGATGGCCACAACCTGCCTCTGCTGGTGGAGACATTCAAGTTCCTCAAGAACCTGGACCACCCCGTGCTGCTTCACGTCCTCACGCAGAAGGGCCGCGGCTTCCAGCCCGCGCTTGACCTGCAAAAGAAGTTCCACGGCCTCGGTCCCTACGATCCCGAGACCGGCAAAACCTTCCCCGCCGGCCAGCCCACGTGGTCTGAGGCTTTCGCCACCACCCTGTCCGACATGGCCAATCAGGATTCGCGCGTCGTAGCCATCACCGCCGCCATGCCCAACGGCACGGGCCTGGACCTCTTCCGTCCACACCACCCCAAGCGTTACTTCGATGTAGGCATCGCCGAGGAGCACGCCGTCATCTTCGCCGCCGGCATGGCCACGCGCGGCTTTCGGCCCGTCTGCGCCATCTACTCCACCTTCCTGCAACGCGCCTTCGATCCCATCATCCACGATGTAGCGCTGCAGAAGCTGCCGGTCCTGTTCTGCATGGACCGCGCCGGCCTCTCCGGCGACGATGGCCCCACGCATCACGGCCTGTTCGACATCGCCTATCTGCGCGGCATTCCCGACATGGTGCTGATGGCGCCCACCGACGAAGACGAACTGGCCGACATGATGCAGACGGCGCTTTCCCTGCCTGGACCCAGCACCATCCGCTATCCTCGCGGTCCGGTACCCGGCGTGGCCCGCAAACAGGCCGCCGAAGTCCTGCCCGTGGGCAAGGCACGCGTCATCGCCGACGGTTCTGATGTGGCCATCCTCGGCCTCGGCCACATGATGCCGCTCGCCCTCGAACTCGCCGCGCGCCTCGAGTCTCAGGGCTATTCCGCCGCCGTCATCAACCCGCGCTTCATCAAGCCGTTGGACGAGGAAATGCTCGGCCACTACGCCCGCCGCGTGGCCGCCTTTGTCACCTTTGAGGACCATGTGCGCATGGCCGGCTTCGGATCCACCGTGCTGGAAGCGCTGGAAGAGATGGGTTCCAGCGTGCCCGTGATCCGCATCGGCTGGCCTGACAAATTCATCGAGCACGGCAAGGTGGACGCTCTGCGCCAGAAGTACGGAGTCACCGCCGCCGAAGCGTACAAGCAGGTGATCCCGCTGCTCTCCCGGCGCCAGCGACGCACGCTTGTCGCAAGCTGACCCCAGCCATCAGCTATCAGCTACGACATGGTCGAACTGGCGGCTGAGGGCTGACGGCTGTGAACTGTGAACTGTGAACTACCTTCCCGACCTCCGCATGCGACAATGCACTCAGAACTTTGTATTGCATGCGACCTGACCGAATCTTCCTGCTTGTGGTTGCCGGAGCGCTTCTGTGTGCCCGTGCGATCGGGTCGCAAGTACCGCCTACCCCACCCACGCCCTTGGTCCTGACCGGTGGCACCGTCGTCGACGTGACAAAATGGGGCCGCTCCGCCAATGACCTTGTAAACTCCGTCGTGATCGTCCAAGGCGACAAGATCACCGATGTCGGCCCCGCCTCCGCTGTCCAGATTCCCAAGGGCGCCCGCGTCATCGACTGCACCGGCAAGTACATCATCCCCGGCCTTGTCGACGGCTTTATGGGCATGAACAGCCAGGGTGAGGCCAACGCCAGTCTCTACATGGGCGTAACCACCGCCGTGGTCAGCTCCGATGACCGCCGCGGCCACATCGATTTCTCCGTTAACCCAGCGCCCCATCTCTACCTGCTGGACTCCGTCGGAACCACCGACGACTGGAGCCTGCTGATCGGCCACAGCGGCTGGACCTCGACCTTGCGTGTCCTTGGCCATCCCGCCGAGCTCAGCCCGGAGGATACCCAGCGCCAGCTTGAAGATACCGCCAAGCTGGGTACTCGAGTGATCTTCCTCGACCACAACATCACCGCCGCCAACACCCAGTGGATCATCGCGCGCGCTCACCAGATGGGCCTCGTCACCTACGGTGAGTTTGTCGCTACCCCCTATCGCGTCGGGATTGAGGCGGGCGTGGACGCGCTCTTGCACATGAGCCGTTATGAGCTCGGCCTGGCGCCGGACGAACTCCAGCAGCCGCTGGTGGACGACCCGGAAGGGCCTGCCGCGACCACTGCCTACGACTACTCCGAGCGCCTCCCAGTTACAGATACCCACGTCGCCCGATACGCGCGGTTCATCGCCGCGCATCACGCCGCCCTCATGCCCACCTTCGCCATGTTCTATCAGCGCCTGCCTGACCACCGCAATCTGTGGAACGAGCCGGCGGCCGCGCTGCTGAACCCGGGGCGCATGTTTGACCCTCCCGACCGCAAAACCGGCGAGATGGTCTACCCGCTTCCTGCCTGGACGCGCCATCTGCCCGGCATCGCGCAGCGGTACATGGAGGAGAACATGGGCAAGAAGGCTGACCAGTCGGCCATGCGCCTGTGGCATCTCAACCAGGCGCTCTTCTCGGCGTACCCCCACTACCTGACCGCCTCCGGGGCTCCCGTGTCCGGGTCCTTTCCCGGCATTTCCCTCCAGGTTGAATTGGAGATGCTGGTCAGGCTGGGACTCACGCCTCGCGAAGCGCTGGCCGCCGCCACCAACAATTACGCGCTCCAGTTCAACTGGACCGAGCTGGGCCAGGTCGCCCCCGGCCGACGCGCCGATATTGTGGTGCTCGATGCCGACCCCACTTCCAACATCTGGAACGCACGCCGGATCAACACGGTCATCCTCGATGGGACCCCCCTCGACCGCCCGGCGCTGCTCAACAAATAGTGAATGGTCCTGCGGGAATCGATCACGCTCATGGGGAGATTTGAGGCCCGGCAGGCCGCGGAATAACTCCGCTCGGCGCGGTTTGAAAGGTCACGACTTAAGTCGTGCCGCTGAGGCCAAGAATCAGGCGGGCTTTAGCCTCTGGGGGATCGTTTGCCGTCTTCCTGGCCGCAAAGATTCGGCTCCCTCCGCAGCGCCAGTCCGGCAAGAATCAAGCCCACCGCCACCGCCCCGTAAAGATAGTGCGCCCAGATCACCAGCCGCAGCATAAAGCACTCCGTCACCAGCCACACCAGCAGCACGCTTCCCTGGAAAGCCGTCCACCAGCCGTAGTCGCGCCGCTCCCACGCGGCTTGCCACAGCACCCATACCGTCAACACGCCGCTCGATGCCAGCAGCAAAATACCTGGGATCAGGAAAGAATGGAATGGGGAGTATTGGAGAAGGCTCTGCGCCATCCCCAGGGGGTTGCCATCCGCATGGGCAATCATCGGCAGACTGCCTGCAAACCCGCTCATTGCCAGAAAAGCCAGCAGCGCAATCGCCGTCCAACGCGTACTCTTCATCGCTACACCTCGGCGTGCTCGGTTTCGCGGGGAAGCAGGTACAAGTGTAGCCCCTTCGCTTTCGCGCATTACACTTGTTCCTTGTGAATCCTTCCCTCAATTCGTTGCGCAAAGGAATCCGTTCCATGACTTCGCACAAGGCGATCGTCTCGCTTCTCGGTCTCTCTCTCCTCCCATGCTTCGCTATGGCGCAGTCCACGGCGCCCGCCACCGTCTTCGGCTACTCCGACTTCTCCGCTGAATCGAAAACGGAATCCGCCTTTCTCGCCGTCCCTAACGCCAAGCTCGCCGGCGAGGAGCTCAAGACCCTCACCGCCGAGCCGCACCTGGCCGGCACGCCCGAGGATCATAAGACCGCGGAATTCGTGGCCCAGAAGTTCCGCGCCGCGGGCCTGGATACCCAGATCGTTCCCTATCGCGTGTTGATGAACTATCCCATTGCGGTAAAGGTTGAAGCATATGGCGCCGACGGCAAGCTCCTCATGAGCGGCCCGCATCGCGAAGAGGTCCCGGGCGATCCCTACGAAAACGATCCTCGCGTCGTCATGCCTTTCAACGGTTCTTCCGGCTCCGGCGACGTCACCGGCGAAGTGGTCTACGCCAACTACGGCCGCCTCGAGGACTTCGATAAGCTCGCCGCTGACCACGTCGATCTGCATGGCAAGATCGTCATCTGCCGTTATGGCGCCAACTTCCGCGGCGTCAAAGTCTACATCGCCGAGCAGCGCGGCGCCGCCGGCGTTCTCATCTATTCCGATCCCCAGGACGACGGCTACTACCGCGGCGACACCTATCCTGACGGCCCCTGGCGCCCCGCCAGCGGCGTCCAGCGCGGGTCCGTCCAGTACCTCTTCAAATACCCCGGCGATCCGGAGACTCCCGGCGTCGCCTCCACTCCCGACCTTCCCGATTCGGCCCGCGTCAACCCCGAGGGCAATCAGCCCCACATCATCTCCATCCCCATCAGCTATCAGGACGCCACGCCCATCCTCCAGGCGCTCAAGGGATCGGCGGTCGCGCAGAGCTGGCAGGGCGCACTGCCCTTCCACTACCACACTGGCCCCGGCGGCGTCCGCGTCCATCTCGTCTCCCAGCAGGACTACCAGCGCCGCACCATCTGGGACGTCATCGGAACCGTCCGCGGCTCCAGCCTCCCCGATGACTGGGTCGTCGTCGGCAATCATCGCGATGCCTGGGTCTACGGCGCTGTCGACCCCAACAGTGGCACCGCCGCTATGCTTGAAGCCGTCCACGGCGTCGGATCGCTGCTCACATCCGGCTGGCGCCCCAGGCGAACCATCGTGTTCTGCAGTTGGGACGCCGAAGAAGAAGGCCTCATCGGCTCAACCGAGTGGGTGGAGCAGCAGGCCCAGCCTCTCGAAAAAGCTGTGGCCTACTTCAACGTCGACGTCGCCGTCTCCGGCCCCAACTTCTCCGCCGCCGCCGTTCCTTCGCTGAAAGAATTTGTCCGCCAGATCTCGCAATCTGTCCAAAGCCCTGCCGGCGGCTCCGTCTACGATGTCTGGCGCACCCACAACGAAACCAGCGAGCATCGCCCCTCCAACGCGCCCGCCGGCGACGATGTCCGCGTCGGCGACCTGGGCTCCGGCTCCGACTTCACGCCCTTCCTCCAGCACATCGGCGTGCCCTCCACCGATATCGGTTCCGGCGGCCCTTACGGCGTCTACCACTCCGTCTTCGACAACTACGCCTGGTACGTCATGAACGCCGATCCCCACTTCGACTACCTCCAGGAGATGGCGCAGGTTCTCGGCCTCGAAGCCGTCCGCATGGCCGGCGCAGACGTCCTTCCCTACGATTACGCCGCCTATGCGCGCGAAATCGCTTCTTATCTCGACGCTGCAAAGCACAAGGCCGACGATGCAAAACTCTCCCTCGACTTCGCGCCTGCCCTTGCTGCCGCCGGCCGCTTCACCACCGCCGCCGAGCACCTCCGCAGCCTCCAGGACCACCCCTCCGGCGATGTCAACCGCCTCAACGATATGCTTCGCGCGGTTGAAGCCGATCTCGTCTCGGAGGCGGGCCTGCCCAACCGTCCCTGGTACAAGCACCTCATCTACGCACCCGGCGAGTACACAGGTTACGCCGCCGTTGTGATCCCGGGAGTCAACGAGGCGATCCAAGCCAAAGACACCTCACGCGCCGCCCAGCAGCTCAATGTCCTCAGCTCCGCCCTGGATCGCGCCGCCCAGACCCTCGCCTCGGCGCAATAAACTCCCAGTTCCGACGGGTGCCCCAGGTTCGGCGCAATTTCATCGCGCCTGACCTGGGATATTTACAGGCCCCGACAGCCCTTTGGCTTTTAGCTCTTAGCTCTTAGCTTTTAGCTTTTTCGGTGTCGCCACCCAAGTACCGGCATATTCCACAGATGTGGTATTGGCATTCCCGCTTCGCGTCGATAGAGTGTTCCGAGATTGAACACAAAATATCCCCCGCCGGCCGTACACACTCTTCGGTTCCATGCAGACCGGCGATAAGCCTGCGGTCCTCTGATCCATCTTTCCTTAGTTGCCTTGGTTCCTCGGTTTCCCTGATTCTTGCCTTGGAGCGTGCGCAGAATGACCCACCCCGCGACAGTCCTCACCTGGCTCCTTACCGCAGCATCCCTTATGGCTGTAATGTCGTGGCTCCGCCGCGCCTTCGCTGCTCCGGCAGCCGTCCCGTTATCGCACTCCCGCGCACGCGGGCGCGCCCGCCGTCGCTGACCCGCTCATCAGCACCATGCCGGCAGGCACGCATCTCCTTCCATCCAAACCACCTGAATCCAGACAACACCGGCAATGATTCCGGCGTCGCCCCGCTTTGATCTTTCCCTCCCCCAACCTTCCCGAACCCAACATGTGTGACCAGCATCACCACCTTGCCGGTTGACCCTCTCCCCCGCGGCTCCTATCCTTAAGAGAGATGAAAACTTCCTCGAACAGCATTCGGATCGGCATTGCGGTCGCCATCATCCTCGGCACCATCGGCTGGCTTGCCTGGTCCGGATACGGCTCTGCCAAAAGCTATTACGTCACCATCGCCGAGCTCGGCCACATGGGCGACAAGGCTTACAAGAACAACCTGCGCGTCGAAGGCTTCGTCCAGCCCGGTTCCATCGAGCAGAGTGGCACCCACGTCACCTTCGTGCTCAACGAGTTTGAAAGCCACTCTCCCAAGGCCGCCTCCGGACACCTTCTGAAGGTCTCCTACAAAGGCACCGAGCCGCCTCCGGACACTTTCAAAGATGATTCCCAGGCTCTGGCCGAAGGCACCTACGGCCGCGACGGCGTCTTCCACGCCAACGTGCTTCAGGCCAAGTGCGCCAGCAAATACGCGCCCGTCGCCCCCGGATCTACCCAGCCCGGCAGCACTCCAGCCGCGCCCGCGGCCTCTGGCAATCCCCGCGCTGACGCCACCGCTCCCGCCGCCAGTTCACCGGCCGCTGCCAACTAGCCCCCCATGAGCGGCCCAGCAAGCGCGGCCCTCTGCGCCCGTCTCGAGAACGTCTCGCGCCTCTTCGGCGCCTTCGCCGCCCTGCGCCAGGTCTCGGCCAATCTCGAAACCGGCAAGTGCTATGTCCTCATCGGTGAAAACGGCGCCGGCAAATCCACGCTCCTGCGCATCCTCGCCGGCCTTCTCCGTCCCAGCTTCGGCACTGTAAAACTCTTCGGTGGTCTGGAGCCCCAGCAGGCCCGCGATCGCATCGGCTACATGAGCCACGCTCCCATGCTCTACGACGAGCTCACCGGCCAGGAAAACCTCCGTTACTTCGCCAGCCTTTACGCCGGCCGCAAGTGCCAGGACCCCGCCGAAGCCCTCCGGCAGGTCGGCCTCGATCCCAACCTCAACCGCCCGCTGGGCCAGTATTCCCAAGGCATGCGCCAGCGCACCTCGCTCGCCCGTGTGCTCCTGCCCGGCCCCGAGCTGCTCCTGCTTGACGAGCCCTTCTCCAACATGGACGTCGAGTCCGCACGCCAGATGGTCGAGCTCCTCTCCGGCTTCCGCCACCAGAACCGCACCATCGTCATCACCACCCACCAGCGCGAGCTCGCCGCCCCCATCGCCGACTACGTACTGGCCCTCAAAGCCGGCCTCGTAGCGTCGTTCGAGCCCGGGAGCCCTTCGCTATGAAGACCAACGGCGCCCGTTTCCTCGAAACCCTCGGCATCCCCTTCGAGCTGCGTGAATACGAAGTCGATCCTGAAGATCTTTCCGCCATCGCCGTGGCGAAGAAAATCGCCATGCCCGCCGAGCAGGTTTTCAAGACCCTCATCACCACCGACGGCCACGGCAATTACCTCTTCGCCGTAGTCCCGGGCGACGCCGAACTCGACTTCAAAAAACTCGCCAAGGCCGCGGATCTCCGCAAGCTCGAAATGGCTCCGCTCAAAGACGTCCAGCCGCTAACCGGCTACATCCGCGGCGGCGTCACCATCTTCGGCGCAAAGAAAGCCTACCCCGTCTTCATCGATGAGACCGCAATCCTCTTCGACAAGATCAGCGTCTCCGCCGGAACCCGCGGCACCCAACTCATCCTCGCGCCCGACGACTACCTCCGCGCCGCCCAGGCCCTCGGCCAGCCCGTCAACACCGTCGACCTCACCAAAGAAGTGGGTTCGGGGGAACGCCCATGAGCCAGAGCCCAAAAACAGACCGCCGTCATCCTGAGCGGAGGTCGCCGCGGCGTCCGGAGTCGAAGGCCCTGCATTTCAGCGAGGCCCATCCCTGATGCCCGCCCTCTGGTCCCATCTCGTCAAAGACCTCCGCATCGAGTGGCGCACCCTGGACGCGCTCATCTCCATGCTCTTCTTCTCCGGCCTCGTGGTCGTGCTCTTCTCCATCGCTTTCGACCCCCGCGGCGCCTTCTCCCAGGACATCGCCGGCGGCGTCCTCTGCATCGCCACCATGTTCGCCTCGGTCAGCGCCCTCAACCAGGCATGGGCCCGCGAAATCCGCCACAACGTCATGGATGCCCAGCGCATGGCCCCCTCGCCCGGCTCCGAGCTCTATCTCGCCAAGGTCCTCGTCAACTTCCTCTTCGTCTCCATCGTCCAGGCTGTCCTCGCCCCGTTCTTCTTCATCTTTTACAACCTCCACGTAGCCGGCCAGGGATGGCTGCTCGTGGCCGTGCTCCCGCTCGGCACCTGGGCACTCGTCTGCAATGGAGTCTTCTTCGCCGCCCTCTCCATGGCCAGCCGCAACCGCGAACTGCTCCTCTCCATCATCCTTTTCCCCATCTTCATTCCCGCGCTGCTCGCCATGGTCCTCGCCACCAAATCCATCCTCACCGGCGACGCCGATCCCAGCCTCTGGATCAAGCTCTTAATTGGCTACGACATCATCTTCACCACCACAAGCTGGCTTCTCTTCGACGTAGTCTTCCACGCCGAGTAACCACAACGCTCATGCGCCGCAGCTTCACGTGTTGAGCATCACAACGCGATGCGCCGGTCATTTGACATGCTGCGAGGTCAGGCAATTGGCGTCTGGAGGGCATCTTCAGTGGGTACTGGACGTCGCCTGACACGCGGTCGAAGGGCCTAGTCAGCCCTGGGAGTTCGACTCTCCTGCCCTCCGCTGCCGGCGACCGGACTAAATTGGGAACTGGCTCCTGTTCAAACAGGGCTTTCATTGACATGGACTCGCAATCGCCGTACCTTTGTAGTGTGTCAGGCGGCGTCCATTCAAGACGCAAGTCCTTATGAAGCGCCCCGGGGTGACCACCCGGGGCGTTTCGCTTTGCCAAGGATAGCTATGCAATGAACCGTCGCTGCCGCAATCGAAACGCGCGTAAGGGCGGGACTTCAGTTCCGCCGCCAGCTCGCAACCAAAGAACGTGGGCTTTAGCCCCTGAGGTACTTCGCGCCGGCTGAATTAGTGTGCCCACCTAAATGTCTGTGGCAACGCTCCCCTTCAAAAAAGTCGATCACCCACTTCCCATAGCCATTCGAGTGGAGTATGCTGCTCTTGCATAGGCATTCGAGTGGAGTGAACACTCATGGTCATGAAACGCCCGCCTGAAGCCGGAGAAATTCTCCAGGGAACCCTGGACATGCTGATCCTGCGCACCCTCGTCCTGGGTCCGGCCCACGGGCACACCATTGCCCAGGCCATCGAACAAACCTCGGAGAACGCGCTTGAAGTCGAGCAGGGCTCGCTCTATCCCGCGCTCCATCGTCTTGAGGACCGGGAATGGGTCTCCTCCGAGTGGGGCGTCAGCGACAACAACCGCAAAGCCAAGTTCTACCGGCTCACTGCCAAAGGCCGAAAGGAACTCAATGCCGCGGCCGGACGCTGGCGAAAGATGACCCGCGCTATCGGCCTCATTCTTGGGGAATCGTTCGATTAAGCAGGAGGCAACGGAAATGAACCTGCGCCGGTTTCGCAATCGAAACAAGAGGGATGAGGACTTCGCCGAAGAAGTTGCATCCCACCTCGCCCATCAACAGGACGCGAATACCGCGCGGGGGCTCTCCCCGGACGAGGCCCGCCGCCAGGCCCAGCTCCGCTTCGGCAATCCGCGAACAGTGCGCGAGCGCGAGTGGCGCTATCGTTCCTTTCCCTGGATTGAAGATCTCGCACGGGATTTTTCCTTCGGCGTGCGCGCGCTTGCCAAGACACCTGGATTCACCCTCATTGCCGTCGTAGTCATTGCGGTTGGCATAGGAGTCAACACAGCGGTCTTTTCCGTCATCGACGCCGTCCTGCTGAAGCCGCTCACATACCCCGACCCCCAGCAGCTCGTCACCCTGAACCTGACAACCCCGCAAGGGCCCTTCCCCGGCGCTGGCGTGCCCCAGTTCAATCTGTGGCGTCAGCAAACCAGCATCTTCCAGCAGGTCGCGGCTTACGACTTCGGCGGAGCCGGACTCAACATCACCGGCGGCGATCACCCGCAGCAGGTGCAGGGTGTGCACGTCTCGGCAGACTACTTCGCCATGTTCGGCGCGCCTCTCATCGCCGGGCGCACCTTTACCGCTGCCGAAGATAGCCCCAACGGCGGTCACGTCGTCGTGTTGAGCTATGGGCTCTGGAAGAGCCGCTACGGTGCGAATCCCAAGATCGTCGGAACAACCATTCAGCTCGATGGCCAGCCTTACCTTGTCATCGGCGTCGTTGGCCGCGAATTCTACACCGACGCGCCCGCCGATCTCTGGGTGCCCTTCCAATTCGATCTCAACTCCAAAGACATGGTGGTGTTCTTCACCGTGGCAGCGCGGCTCAAGCCCGGCGTCACCATTCCCCAGGCCAACGCCCAACTGCGCCTGGTTGCCGACCAGTTCCGCAGACTGTACGGCGACAACGCGCTCCCACCCCGTGCCGGATTCGGAGTCCTATCCCTCGAGCAGTCAATGATTGGCGATACCGGCTCTCGCCTTCTTGTCCTTCTGGGCGCCGTCGCTTTTGTGCTGTTGATCGCCTGCGCCAACGTGGCAAATCTTATGCTCGCCAGGGCCGCCGCACGCAAGCGCGAGTTCGCCACGCGCGCCGCTCTCGGAGCCGGCCGCGGCCAGATCATTCGCCAGCTCCTCGTTGAAAGCCTGACCTTGTCGCTTACAGGCGGCCTCATCGGCCTTGGCCTGGGCTTTGCCGGAGTCCGCCTCCTGCTCAGAATCAACCCCGGCGATATTCCTCGCATCGGCGAAGATGGCGCAGCCATTACGCTCGATCTCAACATCCTGCTTTTTACCCTCGGAATTTCCATCCTTACCGGACTCGTCTTCGGCCTCGTCCCCGCCATCAGCGCATCCAGGGCCAACCTCGCAGCCGCCCTGAATGAGAACGGCAGTCACGCCAGCATGGGCGTCCGCAGCGGCAAGCTTCGTTCCGCCCTTGTCATCGCTGAGATGGCGCTCACCGTAGTACTCGTTGTCGGCGCGGCATTGCTCATCCGCACTTTCATGGACCTCGAGGCGGTCGATCCCGGATTCACCATGCACAACGTCCTCAGCATGTCCATGTCGATCAGCGGCGACCGCTTTCAGAAGACAGCCCCTGTCGCCCAGGTCATTCAAGAAGGGACCGATCGCCTCCACGCAGTTCCCGGAGTCATTGACGCCGGCGTCAGCAATTGCCTCCCCATGGCTGGCGGCTTCGGCATGAGCTTCGACGTCGTTGGCCGACCCAAAGGTGAAGAAACGTCTGCGGGCGGAGCCGGCTTCTGCTCCATCTCCTACGGCTACTTCAACACTCTCAAGATCCCCGTCCTTCGCGGCCGCACCTTCACCAGGCAGGACGATGCCGCGGAACCGGGAGTGGCGATTATCAACCAGGCCATGGCCCGTCACTACTGGCCCCAGGGCGACCCCCTCAAAGACCAGATCCTGATCGGCGCCGGCGCAGGCCCGGCCTTTGCTGAAGGCCCTCGGCGAGTCGTCGGCATTGTTGGTGACACCCACGACCGCGGTCCTGACAGCGACCCCACTCCCATGATGTACATCCCCCTGGCCCAGATGCCGGACCTCGAGACAGCGCTCAATTCACGCGTAGCGCCACTTTGGTGGTTCGTTCAGAGCCAGGTCGATCCCCACACACTGGTCGCTCCCATCTCCACAGCTTTGCGCCAGGCCAGCGGAGGCCTTCCCGTTGCGCATATCCGCACCATGGAGGAGCTCGAAGCCGTGAATATTGCGCGTCAGCGGTTGAATATGCTGCTGCTGTCCGTCTTCGGCTTCGCCGGCCTGCTCATGGCGGCCATCGGCGTCTACGGAGTTATGTCTTACTCCGTGCAACAGCGCACACAGGAACTGGGCGTCCGCATGGCGCTAGGCGCACAGGCATCCAACCTTCGCAATATGGTGATCCGCCAGGGAATGACGCTGACGTTGATTGGCGTCGTCATCGGTGCTGGCGGCGCCTTCTGGCTAACGCACTTTCTAGCCGGCTTCCTCTTCGGAGTAAAACCCGTCGACCCCATATCGTTCCTCTTAACGCCGCTGGTCCTGAGCGCCGTAGCTCTCTTCTCCATCTGGGCCCCCGCCATCCGAGCCACAAGAGTCGATCCCATGACCGCACTCCGCATCGAATAGCCGGGAACCAAGTCTTCAGTCGACGTCGGCCCGGCTATCGCGCAATCTCCGCAATGCCGGGAATACTTGATCAACGCGAATTCATGTGAAGGCCGGACAGGAGAACCTGCCCGGCCTTCACGGCGTTCCATACTTCGAACCAACTACTGAACAGTCAGCGAATATGTCGCGCTTTGCGTGACCGACCCCGCGGTTCCAGTCACCTGGATTGCATAGGTGCCGCTTGGTGTTGTTGGACCTCCGCCGCCGCAACCGGTCATTCCCATGGACGCCAGCGTAGCCATCAGGATCGCGCTGCTGAGCGTCAACAGAAGTCTCCGGAGCTTCCGATTCGTCGCGCCGAGAAGCGGAAGCAAAAGGAACGCCGCCAGGGCGCCCGCAAATGCAATCGGACGTTGTAATGGCGTCCGGTCAGGTGCCGATCGTGATGTCTCCGATCCAACACTGGCGGAGCTTGCCGTCACGTTTGTTGCAATGGTGAGCGTCGATGTTCCCGTCCCTGAGACGGATGGCGTGATGCTCGATGAAGAGAAGGTGCAGGTGGCGTTCTTTGGAAGACCGCTGCATGCCAGGGTCGTAGCGGCGTTGAAGCCATTAACAGAGGTCACTGTGATGGTGACAGTCGCGGGCGAGCCTGCCTTGAAGGAGCCGTTGCCGGACGAGAGCGCCATTGTGAAGTCCGGTGGACCTGCCCAGACTGCAAACGCAACACTGCTGGAGACAGAGGCAGCATTGTTGGCATCGCCCGCATAGCTTGCGGTAATGTTGTGCGACCCGGCTGCCAAGGCGGACGTGGAATACGTCGCCACTCCTGATGCGTTCAGGCTTCCGGTGCCCAGGGTGGTGGTGCCGTCCTTGAACGTTGCCGCTCCGGTAGGCGCCGCCACTCCCGAGCGACCCTTCACCGTTGCCGTGAACGTGACGCTCGTGCCAACCACGGCAGAGCCCGCCGAAGAGGTCAGCGTGATTGTGCTCGATGCAGTAGTCACAGTCACAGCTACGGAAGTTGAAGCGGAAGCCAGGTTGCGGGAATCGCCGCCATAGCTGGCAGTGATGGTGTGCGCGCCTTCAGCCAGACCAGAAGCTGCGTAAGTGGCCACGCCCGAGCTGTTCAGAGTGCCGGTGCCAAGCGTGGTGGTTCCGTCTTTGAAGGTGACCGTGCCCGTGGGTGTCGGCGTGCCCGATGCTGCACCCACCGTGGCCGTGAAGGTGACGCTCGTGCCCACGGCGACCGAGATAGCCGAGGCCGACAGCGAAGTCGTCGACGCTGTTGGAACCGGAGCGACGCCCGTACCAGTAAGATTCACGGCGTGCGGACTGCCGGCGGCATTGTCGGCAAAAGATAGGGTCGCTGATTCGGCGGCTGTCGTGCTGGGGGCAAACTCGACACTTACTGTGCATGTCTTTCCGGCCGAAACGGTCGCGCCGGCGCAGGTTTCTGTCCCGATGATGAAGTCTGCCTTGTTGGTGCCGCCCGCCGTCACGGTCGTGATGGTGAGGTCGGTCGTGCCTGTGTTGGTCACCGTCAGCGTCTTTGCACTGCTCGTGCTGTCCTCGGTCTGATTTCCAAAAGCCAACGGGCTTGGCGAGGCTGAGAACAATGGCCCGGTCTGGGGACCGCTGATCACCGTTACGCTGTTGCTGAACGCATCGGCCACATACAAAGTGTTCGTCGTGGCGTTCAACGCCGCCGCCACCGGCCCTGTCGTGCTGGAATTCGATAGGGCCGTGACTGTATTCGTCGCGCCGTCGATCGCTTCCACATCGTTGGTGTCGCGGCTAGCCACGTAGATCGTGTTCGTCGCGCTGTTCACGACCGGATCGATATTGGGCGCCGCTGCGGCTGTAATCGTAGCGATCACAGTATCCGTTGACCCATCGAGCACAGATACGGTGCCTCCCTTCCAATTGGCCACGTAAATCCTGTTCGTCGTGGCATCCACGGCCACGCCTTGAGGCGCTGCTCCAACATTGACCGTCTTAAAGCTGTTGTCGGCTCCGTTGATCACGGTCACATTATTGCTGCCTTCGTTGGTGACGTAGATCTTGTTCGTTGTCGCGTTCATAGCCGCGCCGACAGGGAGCAGGTTATTCGGGTCAATAATATCGGTGACGTAAGCATTCTTTGTGCCGTCAATCACGGTTACCAGACCCTGATTGTTCTCAAGGCTCGTCTGTTCGCATGCCACGTAAATCAGATTCGTTACCGGATCGATCGCAATTCCGAAGGGATTGTTCCCGGTCTCGATGTAGGTAATCACCGTGTCCTTTGTCCCATCGATAACCGTTACATCGCCCCCGTTGAAGTCCACCGAGTAAATTGTGTTTGTCGTAGGGTTCAGCCCCAGGCGAAGCGGTTCATCGCCGGTTGCCAGGGTCGCGATCGTCGCGTTCGTGCTGCCGTCAATCACCTGTACTGTCCAATCGAGCGCATTCGCCACGTAGATCTTGTTCGTTACAGGATTCACCAGCACGTCGCTGGGATGCGTTCCTGCCGTCACGGTAGCCGTCACAGTATTCGTTGTGCCGTCGATGACCGACATATTGTTGCTGCCCACATTAACCACGTAGATCTTGTTGGTGACTGAGTTCACCGCAACAGCACTGGGTGTCGTCCCCACCGCCACCGTAGCAACAATGCTCTGCCCTTGGGCCGGCCAGCAGGCAAAGGCCGCCACAAGCATCGCGGCCAGCCCGGCTCCCAGCCTCCGGACCCAGCCACAGCGCCGCACCGAGCCTCTCAGACCGACGGCTTCAGCGGTCCGAGTCCAGATTGAAAAAAGCCTTTCCCGGCTGAAAGTGTTGAGGGTGGTCCTTACATGAGGTGCAGTGTGGGTCATGTCAGACATCGAGATAGGCCTCCTGGGGTTAAAAATTCAACAAACTGCGCAACGTCGCTGGGACATGGGAAAGGCCAAGGTGAGCAAGGCGCAGCATCACCCGTCCGGAGCACCGACTCAACGCCGGCGCCGGTGCAGGAAATTGTCTGAAGAGTTGCTCCCTTGTGCTCTTACCCATCTCATTTGTTTGCGTTGGCAAGCAACAGACGGGATAGGCCAATAGCGGCCATTTCAGGACAACAGCTCACACGTCCCTCGCTGGACAGCGGAAAAGGACAAAGGGTACCATCTCGGTATTCCATCAGTTCTGGGCCCTGGAAGGATTTGGCCGTGCTTCCCCTTCGGGCTGAAAATCCGGAGCAAGACAAGATCCTCGTCTCGTGGAAGGAGATCGCTTCGTTCCTTGACCGCGCCGAGCGCACCGTCAGGCGGTGGGAACGCGATCGAGGCTTGCCCGTGCATCGCGTGCCCGGCGGCGAAAGAGGCGGCGTCTATGCCTATCCAAGCGAACTGGCAGATTGGCTCAGGGGCAAATCGAGCGAATTGGAAGCCGACGACTTGGCGGCCAGCGTTCCCGAGACGGTTGCCGGCGCTGACTCTGAAACTTCAGATCAGGACAAGGTTGACCCACCGCCCGGTGAGAGTGTCGGCCTGGTTGCCTCGGGAAACACGCGCCGGGTGCGGCTTGCGGTAGTTGGGTTGGCGGCCGCGCTTGCCGGAGCCGGATTCTACGCAAGCTTTGCTCGTCCCATTCGGGATTGGACTCAGCGCCGCTTCCCCGCCATGGCCGGGATCGGGCTGCCAGCCTCAATTCGGCACGAGGGGACTCCGGTCTCAGACGCCGAGAAGGCCGCGGCTCACGACCTCTACCTTAAGGGCCGATTTGAGTGGAACCAGAGAACCCCCGACACCTTGAATCGCGCGCTCGACGATTTTACCCAGGCAATTGTTCACAACCCGAACGATGCCCATGCCTATGCCGGACTGGCCGACACCTACGAAATGCTCTTCATCTATGGGAGCCGGCAGGACGATGACGCTCGCGATAGAGCCATGGCTGCAGCCAGAAAAGCGATAGAACTCGACGGCTCCTTGTCCGAGGCGCATCGTGCCCTGGGATATGCCGTGTGGAGAAGCGGCAACTTTGGCCAGGCGGAAAACGAACTTCACCTGGCGATCCAGCTCGACCCCAAAGATCCTCTGGCCCATTTGTGGCTTTCCAATGTGCTCGCCAGTCAGAGTCAAGTGGATGCCTGCCTTGCGGAGATCAACAAGGCCCAGGAACTTGATCCTGCCTCCGCTTCAATCCTGGCGGTTAAGGGAGACAGGATTTATTGGATGGGAATGAAGGAAGAAGGGATGGCGCTGCTGAATGAGGCGGTGCGTTCCGAACCCAGGCTCGGAATCGCGCACTGGTATCTGGCGGCGATCGCATACGAGCGGCGAGACTATCCCACGTATTTGAGGGAATCCAAAGAGACCGCGGAGATTCGAAAAGATTCGTGGCTCAAGGATGTTACTGGAAAGCTGTCCGCCGCGTACGCGCGAGATGGGGAACGCGGTCTTTTGAATGCCGAGTTTACAGTCCAGGAGAGTTGCAGTCCGCCCGTCTATGTGGGAGGATACGGGTTTTCCAGAACCTTGAATGCCTTTGGATGTTTGGAGAAAGACAGAAAATCCGAGGCGCTGCAACTTCTCGAAGAAGCCAGCGCGCATCAGGAAAAGGAATTTGAGAACTTCAGGGCCGCGTTCACTTCCGGTTCCCCACACGATGTGCGCGACCCTGCCTCTAAACTGGTCGGCGACCCGCGGTTTCAGGCACTCATGAAGCAGAAAGCCAATCTTTCAAAGCCGGCAAAACTCCCGGTTTCTTCCGATTCCGGCACCCCATGAGCTCACGTCGCAGCCCGCCAGTTCTTCGCCTGCATCGATCCAGTCGCGGCTGGTGCTGAGCGCCGCAGCCCTCCGGCCATCCCTGCTCATTGCATCGCGGGGCGATCGTTGCCAACCCGTGTGGCGTGCCATTTGCCACGCCTCACGGGTTGGCGTTTATCAACGTACGGGCGGTCGCGTCTGGGGAATTCAATCGAGCCGAGACCAGGCAGATACCCTGGGGAACGAATGCCTTTATTGCCCGGAGCGGCCGAGTCTCAATCTCTGCAAAATCAGATTGGTATTTACGGGCGCATTGGATTTCGGGTGTGTGGGCACGTCCTCTGCAACCGACCTGCCGATGCTTTCGCTTACGGGGGTCAACAGAATGGCGTGGATGTTGCCCGTATCCGGTCCGCTCAGCACGATTGCCATGGCCCCGATTTGTCCGCGCTCGTTGATCTTGTTGGCCATGGTTGCGAACAGGTTGGAACTTGCAGGAATCAGCGTGTTGAGGTCGGTCATCACGCCGTCCTGCCAGATAAAGGCATGCGCCCAGTTGAAGGTGGAGTCCCAGTTGCTTCCCACCACCTGGCCCCGGTTGTTGATGCCGCTGGCTATGCCGCCAAAATCTCCCGGCAGAAGGCCGAGGGTTGTGAGTGTGCCCTTCCGCCAAAGCGCGCCAGACTCGGTTGTGCCGTCAGCGCTCCCCACTCCCCCAACAATTTGGTCCAGGTCGTTATTGCCGAACGCCACGGCGCCATTTCCGTAGTCAGGTAGCGCGGAGGCAGTGCCGTTTGTCCAGGAGACGGCGTGAGAAATCGTCTGGCTGCAGTTTGCCGTTTGCCCTACGGCGTGGCCCAGATCGTTGATCCAAAAAGCGTCCCCGTCTGTATCGTTATCCACCGTGGGAAGAGGCTGGGCTTTGCCATTCTTCCACAACACCGGCGATGAAATAAGGTGAGGTGGGCATCCGGGGTCCGTGACGCTCGTTTCCGCAGTTCCTGCGATTTGTCCGCGGCTGTTGACCGCGCTCGCCTGCCCGTTATTTCCGCCGAGCGTAGGGAGGGCGTTCATGTGGAAGCCTTGCCACAGAAACGGAAGACAGATATGGCCTGTGCCGAAGCCACAAACATCTTCGCCGTTCGGGTCCAGGGCATCCGTTTCGGAATAACCTACGATCTGCCCCAGGTCGTTGATCTCACCCCAGTTCATGAAACTGTTCTCTCCCCCGAGCGTGCCGAGGTCCACCTGGACTCCGTCGATGACGATCGCATCGCGTCCGTTTAGAAGTTTCGTAATCGCGTCCTGCTGCCCCGGCGGCGCATTCCCATCCTGGATCGCCGTCCAGCCTCGATCGTTGAGGGTCATGGCACAACTCATATTGTCACCGTCCAGCGTGCCCAAATCGGTAACCTTGTAGCTGGTTTGTGCGGCTGCATTGCTGGCGCAAGCCGTAAGAATGGTCGTCACCCACGGTAGCCAGTAATTCCGGATCTGTCGAAGTGTGCTCATATCTAGTTTTCCTCCAGTAAAGTCGTGGCGCCGAGATAGCCGGCGACCAGGTCAGGTTCCGACTCGGCGTTTTGAGAGTTTGCGTGGAATGGGGAGCAGAATTGGCTCACAGCCCGGCAATTCCTTGTCGAGCCACAACCGGGAAAGCGTGCGAGCCTTCTAACATACCGACCAGTCTGTATGGTGATCGGTTGAAAGTCAAGCAGAATTCATGCGCGCCTGGCTTTTGGCTGTTGACGCCGTCGAATTTCGTGATCTCTCGCCCCGATTGTATGAAAAGTTGGAGAAACAGCCGGAAAGACCGAGTTCCGCGGCTCTCGCAACATCTGCCTCGACAAACTGAGTCGCAAGGCCGCATACTGATTGGTATGTTGCCGGGAACAATTGAACTGCTGGTGGGTAGAAACAGGCCGAGACGCAGCGGGCCTGCACCGCGCGATCCGGTGCGCACCCGGGAGCGCTTGCTGCAGGCGGCTTTCCGCGAAGTGTACAGATCGGGCTTTCAGAGCGCCGGCCTCGATGCCATTCTGGCTGCGGCAGGGGTCACCAAGGGGGCGTTGTACCACCACTTCAGCAGCAAAGAAGCCCTGGGATACGCCATCGTCGAAGAGATCGTCGCCCCCGACAACCGCGGCCAGTGGTTGCATCCTCTTGAGAACTGCAAGGACCCAATCGATGCTTTGATTGGCGCTGTTCAAGAGCTATCGGTTCAGCCCGAGGCTGTGCGCGGCGGCTGTCCCCTGATGAATCTTGCGCAGGAAATGTCTCCTCTTGACTCGGGATTCCGCCAACGGCTCGCATCGATATTTCGGAGCTGGCAGGACGGCGTTGCCGCTGCTTTGCAGGATGGTCAGAAGCACGGGAAGGTGCGACGCGACCTGGAACCCGGTCAAGCAGCTGGAATGTTGATTGCCATGGTCGAAGGTTACGGCTCGCTTGCCAAGAATGCCCAGGATGCGAAAGTGATGGAAGCGGGAATCAAAAACATCGTGGAGTGGCTGCGGTCTTTGCGCCCGCCGCGGGGCAATCGCAAGCAGGGCTGAACGGATGGCGTAAAGATGGGCCGATGTTCTGGAATACCAACCGGTCTGTACTCATCGGGGCGCGGACGACCAAGGACGCCAGGTGCGCGTTCTTCTCAACACTCAGGACGGCCCGGAGGCCACTAACCCGGGAAACCGGAAAAGGAGAATGGACATGACAAGTATCGGAGTATCACGGCGGAAGGCGCTCGAAGCCGGAGTTTGCGCGCTGGCTGGAGCGGCGGGACTCCTGGTGACGGCAAGGGCCCGCGCAGAAGCGGGGCCGAGCACGGCAACCGAAAAAATCATCCGGAAGTGGTATAAGGCGTGGGTGGAAAAGGACGAGGGTCAGTTCGAGGCCCTGATGACCGACAACTTTACCTTCACCAGTGCGGCCGGCGACGATCACATCAGCCGGAGCACTTTTAAAACGCAATGCTGGGATACTCAGGCTAAGCTTATCGAGCGATCCGATCTGGAGCGCGTGATGACCAGTGGCGACGAGGCATTTGTGAAGTACCTTTGCCACACGTCGAACGGTAAATCATTCCGGAACGTGGAATATCTCCGGCTCAGAGATGGGAAGGTGGAGGCCCTTGAGTGTTATTTCGGCGGGGCCGGCTATCCGTCAGCAGCAAGCAAGGGCATGTGACGCTGTACTACCTGGTATGGGGACGCATGGGTCGAAAAAGACTGGCATAGGCAGGTGGCCCGCTCGTAAATTCGATTCACCCTGGGGGCTGTGCCCCTGTACCCTTGAGTCCGTTCATCGCAGTTTTTCGCGATGAGCGGGCGGGCATTCGCAAAGCCGAAACTCGATTGCGATGCCGCCTGGCCCCGCCCCTTCGTCCCGGAGGGACGACGCGAAAGTAGCCCAGAAAGTAGCCCAGGATGAAATCCTGGGGAAACCGCGCCCTCAATCGTCCCCGCGTCCCGTAGGGCCGCGACGATCGCACCCGCAAACCCCGACCCAGGGCCCCTCGCACTCGGGGACTCGGGTCGAGGGGCGCAACCGTTATCATCCATCTAGATGAATGATAAAGAGAGATTACAGAGGGAGGAGGCCTTCACCATGCCACCCGCCTCACCCCTTCAGGCTCATCTTGTGTTGGAATCCATCCCCTCCTTCAGGCTCATCTTGTGTTGGAAGAGACTTAACCTTCACCCGCGTTCAAGACCTGTGCTATACTAGATTCGTTGCTGGAACTGCGCCCGCCTACTTGGCGGGCGTTGCCGTCTCTGGCCGCGGGAAAGGGATCGAACCCTCATGCAATCCGACGCCACGCTAACCCGCCCCAGCGGCCGCCTCCCCGGCAGCCCCCGGGGAACCGTGCGCAATTCACTGCAGTTTGAGGGGTTAACCGCTACATTCCAGGGCACATCGCCGTTTTATTTTTTCGCGCGTTTTCTCCGCAAATCCACGATCCTGGCAGGCGTCTTTCTATTCCCCACTCCCTATTCCCTACTCCCTGCATTCACTGCAGTTTGAGGGCGTATACCCATCATTCCACAAGACATCCTCGTTTTTATTTTCGCGCTTATCGCCAGCCCTGCCCCACCTTCAGTCCCCTGCTTCCTCGTTCCTTCGTTCCCTTGTTCCCTGTCTCACCACAACCCCAATTCGTTCGAGACGTCTAAACAATGGCAGAATGGCATCCAGAATGAATATGTGGAGAGTAATTGCCAGTTGTGTAAGCGGATTGGTGCTGGCAGGCGGCCTGGCCGCGGCGGCGCAGCAGCCGGCTGTCGCAGCGGGCGGGGCCGGTGGGGTTTCCACCGCGGCCTCGCAGGTGGTGCTGCCCATAACGGTGCGGGATAAGAAGGGCCAGCTCGTCACCAGCCTGCAGACGGCGGACCTGAGCCTGACCCAGGACGGCCGGCCGCAGACCATCGCCACCCTGACCCGCGCCGGCGATGAGCCCTACCGGATCGGCTTGCTGGTGGACACGAGCCGCGCCATGAGCAACACGCTGGAGGCGGAGCGGAAAGCCGCCGAAGCTTTCCTGGTTCAGGTGCTTCCTGATGGAACAAAGAACCAGGCGTTCCTGATCCACTTTGACCGGGAAGTGGAGCTGCTCGATGACTTTACCAGCGACAAAAGCAAGCTGGATCAGGATCTGGACGAGATGGGGTCGACGAAGCAGCAGCGCTCCGACGACGAGGGGCCGGAGACCAACGACACGCCCAGCCTGAACCGCGGCCGCCACAACGGGACCCAGCTCTATGACGCCGTCTTCCTGGCCAACGACGAGCTGATGAAGGGCAAAACCGGACGCAAAGTGCTGGTAGTGTTTTCAAACGGCGCGGACCGCGGCAGCAAGGAAACCATGAACGATGCGGTGGACGCGGCGGACCGTACCGGCGTGGAGGTGTTCACCATCTTCATGAAAGGCGAAGCGGAGAAGACGCCAGGTTCGGAGATGCCGGGAAACAACCGGCGCGGCGGCATCGGAGGCGGCTACCCCGGCGGGGGTGGCGGTTACCCCGGCGGGGGTGGTGGCTACCCGGGTGGTGGAGGCGGGCGGCGGCAGCCCGAGCCGACCAGCGCCACCGGCGCGGACGGCAAGAAGATCATGCAAGAGGTCGCACGGCGGACCGGCGGCCATGCCTTTGAGGCAAAACACACCAGCGACCTAGACCCGATCTACAAGCTCATCGACGAGGAACTGCGCGGCCAGTACCTGCTGACCTACACGCCGGACAAGCCGGACACCGAGGGTGAGTTCCACAAGGTCGCGGTTACTCCGAGCAACAAGGACTATTCGGTGTCGACGCGCGAAGGCTACTACGGCGCCGAGAAGTGACAGAGACAGGAAGTAGGAAATAGGGAGTAAGGAGCGGCCCGCCGGCGATTGCCGGCGGGTTTTGTCTTTTTACTCGCTACCCCCTGCTCCCTCCTGTCAAAGCAAACATTTTGCGCGCCTTTCCATCCCATGCAAGCAGGTAAGGTTTTCGAGGGCCGGTGCGCCCCGGAGCCGCGTGAGCGCCCGGCGGTTCGCCGTGGGAAGGAGCTTCGATGAACATCGATGCGTACAGTCCCCAAGTCATCATTGGCGGGTGCGTCGTTGTCCTCTTCGCAGTGGTGGTGATCGCCTGGGGCATTGCGCGACAGCGGCAGCGCCGGCGGACCGAGGAGCTGCGGCGCCGGTTCGGCGCGGAATATGACTACGCGCTCCGCCGTTACCGTTCCCGCGGGCGGGCGGAGGCGGCGCTGGGGGCGCGGCTGAGGCGCATGGAGCAGCACACGGTGCGGCCGCTGACGTCAGCCGAGGATAACCGGTTCCTCTCCGAGTGGGACGGCATCCAGGCGCGCTTCGTGGAGCATCCACGCGGCGCGGTCACCGAGGCCGACGAGCTGATCAACAACCTGCTGCAAGCGCGCGGCTATCCGGGCACGCGGTTCGAACAGCGCGCCGACGATCTCTCCGTAACCCATCCGCGATTTGTGGATCCCTACCGGCGCGCTTACGACATCATGGCGCGGGCGGGCAAGAACGAAGCGACGACCGAGGAGCTGCGCACGGCGATGATCCTCTATCGCGCGCTGTTCGATGAGCTGACGGAGTCGAAGACGGTGGAAATAAGGCACGCTGAGGCCGCGTAGGCGGGAAATGCGCGAAAAATAAAAACGGCGATGTCGAATGGATTCATGGAATTACGCACTGAAAATGCAGTGAATTACACCCTTTCCCCGAGGGCCGCTTCGACGCGCTCATCGGGATAGAGCGATCCCAAGGGAACGTCCCGCTGTGCCAGGATTGCTGGATTTGCCCCATGTCTAAAGCTTACTCCCTTTGAATATTAAGACTGCATATTTGGTAGGAAACTTTTTCTCTTTTATAATCTGTCGCATACAGAGATATTCACAGACAGAGCCTCTTGACGAGTAGGGGTACGGTGGTGGTTTTGCACTAAGAATGGTGCAGATTCAAGGCCGGTTTTTGGGCGGAATCACCGATCGGTCATGTGCACCGCAATTGGTGCAATCGAGGGGAAATATGGCTAGTATAGCCAAATTGGCAGTTAAACCTTTGCTACGAAAAGAGATAACCGGCGCGGGCCGGGCCGCGACGCGGTTCTGATCGTCATGGCCTGGGCACGCCGGTTGCAGCGGGGAGGATGACGCGGTAGCTGGCGTCCATTGCCGGAGCGATGAGCAGGATGGCGGCGGATGCGGCGGAGCAGGGCACAGTTTCCGAACGGATGAGTGGGCCACCTGCCGCCCGCTCACCGCGGACCATCCGAACCAGATGTGATATATTATCACATAGGAATGATTCCACGGCTCGGCAGATCGGACGCACTCAAACTCCTGCGCGAGTGCCTCAGGACCGGCATCGTGGAATACCATCCGCACTTTGCGCAGCGATGCCAGGAGCGCGGCGTTGACCCGCAGGACGCACAATATGTTCTCCGCAAGGGCATCATCTACGACGAACCGGAGTTGGATCTTCGCTTCCAGGAATGGCGCTACAAGGTCGAAGGCAAGCCTCCGGATGGAAAGGAGAAATTGAAAGTGGTGATCACGTTCCTGGAAAGAGACGAAGTATTGGTGATTACAGTCATGCTCGACAAGCGGTAACGCCGGTGAAGAGGGGAAAGCGATGAAGGGAAAGCAGCGAGTTTGCCGGGAATGCGGTGGGAACGCGAGGATTGTGCGGAAGGGTTATCGGTTTACGGAAAGCGGATTGGGCAATGTCTTTCTTAAAGGTATTGAAGTTCAAGTCTGTGCCGAGTGCAAGAGCGAGTCGCCGAGGATTCCGAACCACGATGACCTGATGAGAACGATTGCCGTGGCCCTGATTGATAAGCCGTTTGAGTTAGCCGGCGATGAGGTGCGATTCCTCCGGAAATACCTGGGTGAAGGCAGCGGTGCATTTGCACAGATGTTGGGCATTGACCGTTCCCATCTTTCCCGCGTGGAAAACGGAGCGATGGCAATCAGCAAACAGACGGATCGGCTGGTACGGACGATCGCCCTGGTTCGCGACCCGTCGTTATTGGATAAGCTCAATCGGTTGGGGCGATACGAAGCCATTCTTGAACGTCTCAGCGCGATTGAGCCGGAGACGAACGCTGTACGGGTTCAACTGGACCATGCCGAGGGCGGTTACACCTATGCGCTCAAGACGGCGGCATGAATCAGGTGGGCAAGCGGCGTGATCCGCGCGCCCGCTCACCGCGGAAAGGCCGCGATGAACAGGGGCACAGCTTCCGAATGGATGAGTGGGCCACCTGCCCCCCTATCGCCTGAACTGCCGCCGGATCGCCAGCAGAAACAGCGCAAACAGCGTAGAAGTCAGCAAGGTTTCGAAGATCGCCAGAACTCGTCCCCACGGATAGACTGGCGCGTACTCGGCGCTCTTCTGAAAGGTCGCCGCGTCCACGGAAGTGATCGCGCCCTTGCCCCCCAGACGCGCCTCCGCCCGTAGATTCGCCATCCATCCGTCCCCGGCCCGCCAGACCGTGGCGTAGGTCTCAGCTTGCCCAGCCCCTTGCCGCTTCAATCCAACTCCGGGAAGAGGCAACAAAGCGGCAAACAAGGCCAGGATTCCAAGTAACCACAGCATCGGCTTCCCATAGCTGTTCCCGTAGTCGCTCGCGTGTTTGTATAAAGCCACCAAACTGAGCTTGCGATGAAACCACTTCCGCAGCCAAAGAAGTGGCCCGACCGTCGGCACAGCCAGCCGCTTCATCTCCATCTCGCCAAAATGAAACTCATTGGCCGTCCAGTAATCCAGGCGCACATCGTAGTTTTTCTTCAACTGCTGATAGATCTGCGCGACAGCCCGATAATCGCGGCGACCGTCTCTCTTCAGTGTTACTGTATGCAATTGTTCAAGGGGAATTGTTTCTTCGAAGACCGCGAGACCGCGGTTGTTTCCACGAATTCCCCACCGCACGGATGAGGTAAACGAGACCTGACTCACATCGCAGTTGTGGAAAAGAGCGCGGCTCAGATCGACGTCGTCGAAGACGATCTCGCTCGGCTTGAAAAAGTTTGCACCATCAAACACGGCGCTGGGCTTTCCCACAATTTGAGGATCAAACGTCGTATTCACAAATTCAGTTTGAGCAAGAAACCGACAACTGCTCCAATCGACCGTTCCATGGAATTTTGCACATGAATAATTCGTCGCCTGCGTGAAGGTCGCGCCGGAGAAGTCTGCGTTCTGCGTAAGGGTCGCAAAGGCGAAGTCTGCGTCTTGAATGAAGGTCACAAAGTCGAAGTCTACCTTCTGCATGAATGTCGCATCAAAGAAGGATGCGCTCTGCGTGAAAGTCGCTCCAGAAAAGAGGCAGATCGCTTGGAATTCTCTCCGACTGAAATCGAGAGGGGGAAAGACAAATTTCTCGAAGTGAGCCTCGCTCCCTCCAGCTTTTATCAGAATCCTCTCGAACTCGCGCCTGAAGGCCTCGAAGAGCGGCCCCGACCGTTTATTTGGATCTTTCGAGTGCATTAGGCATACGGGATATTCATCCATTCCTTCTGGCGTGACGTGGAGTTTGCGCCCACATCTGACCTCGGGGTATTCGACCATCCCGACCGGGCAGCCCGATTCGCCGTATTCACCTTCCCATTCAGTGTTCTCGTCGGGCTCCCTCTCGGGTTCTTCCTCGGAGCCCTCGCCAGGTTCAATCTCCGGCTCCGCCACCGCGCTCTTTTCAAACGTAGTATGTTGCTCATCCGCCATAGTGCGCGAGTCTACCATCTTTCTCGAACACAGTAACCTCGTTTGACGGACTGTGGTTTCAAACAAAAACATGGGCGGCCGAGATTCAGATTCTCGGTGCTGGAGAGGGGTGCCCAGGTCCCGCTGTTGGGACTAGAGATCGTCCCAGACGCAGCGAGGGCGCAGCCATGAGCTTGATGGCCGCGCCCCTGCTGTTGGTCCGGTTGACCTGATCAGCAAGTGGAGTTGTGCAGGTCTGGCCCCGTTTGCTTCTCCTGGAGTGCCGCCTGCGCCGCAGCGAGCCTTGCCGTCAACAACCGGAAGGGCGAACACGACACGTAGTTGAGGCCGATCTTGTGGCAGAACTTGACGGACTCCGGATCGCCGCCATGCTCGCCGCAGATGCCGACCTTGAGTGTGGGCCGGGTGTTGCGTCCCTTGGAGGTGGCCATCTTGACCAGGGCTCCAACGCCAGCCTGGTCGAGGGTGGCGAAGGGATCCTGCTTGAAGATGCCGGCCTTGAGGTACGCGGGCAGGAAGTGGTTGATGTCGTCGCGCGAGATGCCGTAGGTGGTCTGGGTCAGGTCGTTGGTGCCGAACGAGAAGAACTCGGCTTCCTCGGCGATCTGGTCGGCGGTGAGGGCGGCGCGCGGCAGCTCGATCATGGTGCCCACCATGTAATCGACCTTGGCGTGCTTCTCCTTGAAGACCTGCTCGGCGATGCGGCGGATGATAGCGGACTGGTGGCGCATCTCCTCGATGGTGGCAACGAGCGGGATCATGATTTCGAGGTGGGGCTCGCCGCCGTGGTTCTGCACGTTGACGGCCGCCTCAAAGATGGCGCGGGCCTGCATTTCAGTGATCTCAGGGAACGCGATGCCGAGGCGGCAGCCGCGCAATCCGAGCATGGGGTTGACCTCGTGCAGCTCCTCAACGCGGGCGAGAAGGATGCGGAGATCCTTCAGCTTGGGCGAGCGGGGCTTAGTGTCTTCGAGGTGCTGGATTTCGACGAGCAGCTCTTCGCGCTGGGGCAGGAACTCATGCAGCGGCGGGTCAAGCAGGCGGATGGTGACGGGCAGCGACTCCATGGCCTTGAAGAGGCCGATGAAGTCCTGGCGCTGGAGGGGCAGCAGGTGCTTGAGAGCCTCGCGGCGCTCCTTTTCGTCGGTGGCGAGGATCATGGCGCGTACATGCTCGATGCGGCCTTCCGCAAAGAACATGTGCTCGGTGCGGCAGAGGCCGATGCCTTCGGCGCCGAAGGTGCGCGCTTGTTTGGCGTCGCGAGGCACGTCGGCGTTAGCGCGGACGCGGAGCTTGCGGACCGGATCTACCCAGCTCATGAAGCGGACCAGATCCTGATCGTCGGGGCTGGCCGGGATAGTGTTCAGCTTGCCCGCTATGACGCGGCCGGTGGTGCCGTCGAGAGAGAGCCAGTCGCCCGCGCGGAAGGTTTTGCCCTTGACGCGGAGTTCCTTGCGGTTCTCGTCAACCACGCAGTCGCCGGCGCCGGCCACGCAGCACTTGCCCATGCCGCGGGTGACGACAGCGGCGTGCGAGGTCATGCCGCCGCGCGAAGTGAGGATGCCGGAGGCTACTTCCATGCCGCCGATGTCCTCGGGAGTGGTTTCGCCGCGGACGAGGATGATGGAGGTGTAGTCGCCCTTCTGATGATGCTTGACAGCGTCCTCGGCGGTGAAGACGATCTGGCCGACGGCTGCGCCGGGCGAAGCCGGCAGTCCGGTGGCGAGCACTTCGATCTTGGCTCCCTTTTCATCGAGACGCGGGACAAGGAAGTCGTAAAGCTGGTTGGGCTCGACGCGGAAGATAGCTTCTTCCTGCGTGATGAGGCCTTCGCGCACCATGTCAATGGCGACGCGAACGGCAGCGAGGCCGGTGCGCTTGCCATTGCGGGTCTGCAGCATATAGAGCTTGCCATCCTGGATGGTGAACTCGAAGTCCTGCATGTCGCGATAGTGCTTTTCCATCTTCCAGGTGATGGTGCGGAGCTGGTCGTAGACCTTGGGCATGGCCTTCTCAAGCTCGCTGATGGGCATGGGGGTACGGACGCCGGAAACCACGTCTTCGCCCTGCGCGTTCATCAGGTACTCGCCGAAGAACTGGCGCTCGCCGTTGGCGGGGTTACGCGTGAAGCCGACGCCGGTGCCGGAGTTTTCGCCCAGGTTGCCGAAGACCATGGCCTGCACGTTGACGGCGGTGCCCAGCATGTCGTCGATGTGGTTGATGCGGCGATAGGTCTTGGCGCGATCATTCTGCCAAGAGCGGAATACGGCGTCGCGCGCCTGCACCAGCTGATCGAGCGGGTTCTGCGGGAAGTCCTTGCCGGTCTCTTTCTTCACCAGCTTTTTGTATTCGACGATGATGTCTTTGAGGGCCTCGGGCTGGAGCTCGTAGTCGTAGTGGACCTTCTCGCGCTCCTTGATGGCGTCGAAGATGTGCTCGAACTTTTTCTTGGGAATGTCGAGGACGACGTCGCCGAACATCTGGATGAGGCGGCGATAGGAATCGAAGGCGAAGCGCGGGTTGCTGCTGCGGTGAGCGAGCGCTTCGACGGCCTGGTCATTGAGGCCGAGGTTGAGGATGGTGTCCATCATGCCGGGCATGGAAAACTTGGCGCCGGAGCGGACGGAGACGAGGAGCGGGTTTTCGCCCACGCCGAGCTTCTGGCCCTGGAGGCGTTCCAGACGCTCAAGAGCGGCGTGCATCTCGGTATCCATCTGCGGGCTGACTTCGCCGCGCATGTACTCGCGGCAGGCCTCGGTCTGGATGGTGAATCCGGGAGGAACGGGCAGGCCGGCGTTGGTCATTTCCGCGAGGCCGGCGCCCTTGCCGCCGAGGGTATCTTTCATGCGGCCGTTACCGTCGGCAGCGCCGCCGCCGAAGAAGTAGACGTACTTGATTTCTGCTGCAGTTGCGATTTCGCTTGCCGGGCGGGCAAACGGCTGATCCACTACGCCTTGCGTCATGGAATGAAGCCTCCGCTTATGAGATGCCGTGAAAACGTTACACAGCAACGAGGGCGGAGAGGACGTTGGCTCAGGCGGTGGGCGGGAGGAGCAGGATTCCGACTGAGCGCGTGCGGGTCGACCGTCGTTGGGAACCGCTTCGCGGGTACTGCAAAGTCGGGAACAGGAATAGTCCTCGGGGGGGACGATTGAATGTGTTGGGCATCACAGGCGTGGGGGCAGCCAAGCTGACGGTCAGATCACCGGAAAGGCGGGTCAAACGGAGGGATCCGGCCAACCGATCAACGATGCCAGGCTTGAGGGAGACCGCCTCACATTTTCGGTGACCGCTCCAGCAGGAGAAGAGGGCCCAACAGGGAAGTTCGATCTCAAGGTGTCAGGCAAACGCATGGAAGGCCGGCAGAGGAGATGTCAAGCGCCGCTCAGAAGTTTGCGGCTGGACTTGCTTTCTGTATGGGAATTTGCCCAAGGACTACCGCGGACACTGCCACTGTGTTGCGATCGGGATGAGGATGAAAGCATGCAAAATGGGAAATCCGGATTCGAGTCGCGGCAGCAGCGAAAAAGCAACCGCGGATCCTTCGTCGCGCTGCTCCTCAGGATGACAAGTTGCGGAAGCGTGACAAGCTGCGGGAGTCCAGCGAACGAAGAGGGTCGGCGTTTACGCGGCGGCGCAGGCGCGGCGATCCACGCGGATGTGGGCCGGCGCCGTCTCCTTCGAGATAAGGATGGGCGCCAGTCCGACGATGGAAAGGATCTCCGCAACGTGCGCGGAGAGGTTGCAGACGTTAAACGCGTGGCCCGCGTGAGTTGCGTCAGAATAAAGCGTGATGAGCGCGGCGATGCCGGCGGCATCGATGCGTTCGACCTTGCCGAGATCGAGCGCAATGCTCTGGCGCTGCACCAGTGGAGCGAAGACCGCGATGAGGCGCTGATCGTTGCCGCGCACCAGCTCGGTGATGCCGGCCGGCTCGACTACGAACATCTCTTCGGGCTGGCAGGTATTCGAGTTCATTGAGAACCTCCGTTCCTTCCCCGCATCCCAGATCTTGAGCGGCCGCAGAGAGGGCTGCCTGACTGATTTGCATTCGGGAGGCCAAACTGGCGTCCCGGGGAAATATGCTGAAACAAGAGGGGATAGGCGAGTATGGCCCGCCAGGCCCCAGGTTGATTGAGTGTCCGTTTGCGTGCCCGGTGTCCGCATTCGGACATTCAACCGGAAATACGCAGAAGGGAGGTCCGACGTTCCATGAATTTGCGTAACAACGATGCCGCGGACCTCTTGCTCTATAACGCTGTGCGTGACCTGGCGGTTAACGCAGGATTTTCAGACGCGGGCGTTGTGCCGCTGCCGCACGCGCAGGAAAGGCGAGATGCGAAGCGGTTCTCTATATGGATAGACGCGGGGCGCGCGGGAGAGATGCAATATCTCAAACGCACGAATGAAGAAGGTCAACTTGTGCGCGCGCGTGTGGCCATTCCATTTCCATGGGCGCGCTCGGCAATTGTATGCATGGCGAGTTACCACAGCGCGCAGCCCAGGTCAACAGAGCCTGCCGCAGAAGATGCGGGATGGGTTGCGCGCTACGCGTGGACAAGCCGCACGGACGAGCGCGGGCGCCGCGTGCCCAGCGACTATCACAAAGTGTTGCTGAAGCGGTTGAAGAATCTGGAGGCGCGGCTTCACCAGGAGTACGGAGCGTTTGAATCGCGCGCTTACGTAGACACGGGGCCGGTGGTGGAGCGCTCCCTGGCCACAGCGGCAGGCCTGGGATGGACGGCGAAGAACACCTGCCTGATTCATCCGAAGCTGGGGTCGTACGTGTTTCTTGCGGTGCTGATCACATCGCTCGACGTGGAGCCGCGCGAGAACGCGCTTACGATTCCGGATCGCTGCGGCTCGTGTACGCGATGCATCGAGGCGTGCCCGACGGATGCGCTGGATGTGCCGTACCAGATGGATGCGACGCGCTGCATCTCGTATCTGACCATCGAGCACAAGGGAGCGATCGCGCCGGAGCTGATGGAGAAGATGGGGCGGCAGGTATTCGGTTGCGATATCTGCCAGGATGTGTGCCCATGGAATCGCAAAGCGCCCATTGCAGCGGATGAGGAGTTCGCGGCTCGAGCGGAGCTGGTGAACCCGGCGCTGGAGTGGCTGGCGTCGTTGGATGAAGCTGCTTTCGAACAGCAATTCAATGGCTCGCCGGTGCGGCGGGCGCGGTTCGACGGGCTGCGGCGCAATATCGCGATCGCCATGGCGAACAGCGGCGATCAGCGCTTTCAAGCGCAACTGCGCACGTGGGCCCAGGCGGCAGACCATGGACTGCGCGCCGCCGCGGCATGGGCGCTCGGGAAGCTGGAAGATCGGGGAAGTACCGCAGGAAACCGCTGATGAACACGATCAGACGAACTGCGAAAAACTTACCCCCCTACACAACCCGGAGGACGTTGGCCGCGCTGAGGCCCTTGGGGCCTTGCTGGCACTCGAATTCAACGCTCTCACCTTCGTTGAGCGTCTTGTATCCCTTCTCCTGAATGGCGGAGAAATGGACGAAGACGTCTTCACCGGTGGAGCGCTGGATGAATCCATAACCCTTGGCCCCGTTGAACCACTTCACAACACCCTGTTCTTTCATGCAGGTTCTCCTCTATGGCTAAGGCACAGCTTTAATGCCGGCAAGCACATGGCATTTTCATTTTTTCCTGTGCGAAGGCATGCAAGGGGGAAAGACCGAACGGGTTAGAGGTGTTACCACCCCGCACCGTGCCTCAGTTATGACAGGAATTCAAACGGGATGCAAGGAGAAAAATGGCCTGTCGCTGTTTGCAAGGAGCGCTGCGCAGGCAACAAAGAAGCTCCAAAAGACGTATCCTTGAATGCAGACGCCCTGCTAATGGAAGCGATTCCTGGAGCGCGCTGTTGGTGAAGCGCAACCCAGTGATTCAAAGAGGATATGAGGTGGAAATCGTCTCAGATCGCGGTACGGAAGCAGCAGCCGCTGTGGGGGCTCCGGCGACGGATGCACCGGGAAAACCGCCCGCCGTGCAGGCGCCGGCGCCCATGACCAAGTGGTACCGGCTGCGCCAGAACGGCACGGCGATGGCGCGCTATCTGCTTGACAGCGAAGTGCATACCTTTGCTTTCAGCGTGGCCGCGAACGCCTTATTGTCGTTCATCCCGCTGACCGTGCTGCTGTACACGCTGGCCCTCTCGGTGTTCCATTCGCAGGCCATGGCTGGCGTGGTCAACGACATGGTGAACTACTTTCTCCCTTCGGTGACCAAGCAGCCAAACTGGCTGGCGAGCAACCTGGAGTTTGCGGCAACCATGTCGTCGCGGCACGGCGTGCAGATTCTTTCTCTGCTGATGATTCTGGTGTCGTGCACGGGGATCTTTCTTCCGCTGGAAGTGGCGCTGAACCAGGCCTGGGGCGTACGCAAGAGCCGCAATTACCTGTTCAACCAGGCGCTCGCATTCGGGCTGGCGACATGGATGGTGATCCTGGGCATGGCCGCCATGGTGTTGAGCGCGGGGCAGCGCCAGATCCTGGCATTCCTGTTCTTTCATCACACCGACGGCGGCTTTATGGGATGGCTGTTCAGCGCGGTGGGCTACGTGTGGCTGGCGCTGTGCACGGGCGTGGCGTGCATCCTGTTCTTTTTCTCCATCTATTGGCTGCTGCCCAACTGCAAGGTGCCGGCAAAATCGGTGATGCGGTCATCGATTGTGACGGGGCTGGTGTGGCTCGGCGTGCGGATTATCTTCGTCGACTTACTGCCGCACCTCGACCTGAAAGCTCTGTATGGGCCGTTTTCCGTATCGGTGGGACTGCTGTTCTGGGGTTATATCTCGGGGCTGATTCTGTTTGCGGGGGCGCAGGTCAGCGTGGCGACGATGGGGGCGAAAAGGGAGTAGGCGACTTTCGAATCTTCGCCCTGTTTACTGCACCTTGAACGCCTTCACGGCGATCGCATTCGGGCCGCGTCCGGTGGGGAGCATGGTGAACGGCGATTGGGTCGAAGTGCGGACTACGGCCACGTCGCCGGAACGCGAATCAACCACAAACAGCAGATGGCCCTCGGCGGAGAATGCCATCGCAGATGGTCCGTCGCCGACGTGAATTCCCGGCCCGGCGATCCGCCTGCCGTCATCGATCCCGTAGACCGTCACTGCCTGCGAGCGCACGTTGGCCACATAAAGCAGCGAGTTATCGGCGGAGACGATGCCATTCACGGGCGTGTCGCCCATCAGGTACGCGCCGCCCACGTCGTCGGTGGTGGTTACGACTTCGCTGATGGTGTCCGAAAGCGAGTTGGAGACGAAGAGTTCGCCGCCGTCTGGCTTCAGGGCGAGATCGACCGGCGCGCTGCCCACGTCCATGAGCGCCTCCAGGTGGTCCGGAGCGCCAGTGTGGAACTTCGAATCCGCCAGCGCGATGGCCATGATCTGGCGGCCGGCGGAGCACGCCACAAACGTCTTCGACGAGTCGGGCAGGATGACGGCGTCGGCGGCGCCCGGGCAACCGGTGAAGATGGCGCGCACTCTGTCGTCCAAGGGACGCGCGGCGATACCGACGATGGTGACAGAGTTGCCGCCGCGATTGGGCACCACAAGAGTCCTGCCATCGGGCGATAAGTTCGCTTCTGCCGGCTGCTCGCCGGTGCCGATCAGCGCAACCTCCCGGCGCGCGACGAGGTCCACCACGGAAACCGAGTTGGAGCCTGAGTTGGCAACATAGGCGAGCTTGCCCTCCGCGTCCACGCTGACCGAGACGGGCTGGCGGTGCAGCGGGATGGCCGCGGCAATCTGGTTGCTCTCCGCATTAATGACGGCAAGCGTACCCTGCCCGCCAGGACTCCCGGCGACGACAACGTAAACCTCGTTGCGTGTCGGGCTGGGAGCGACGGCAACCGGATCGGCGCCTACCTGGATCTCGCGGTCCAGGCGGACGTTGACCACGTCGAGCACGGTCACGGTGCCGCTTTCGCCGTTGGTCACGTAGGCATATTCACGATAGTTGGGCGGGTACTGAGGAAAGTCGTGCGGGCGGCAGCCAGCCAAGAGGATCGCGATGATCGGCAGCGCCAATGAACCGTTGCGCAAAAATCGCGCGCTCACAGTGCTCGCGCAGACGGCGAAAAGGCGGCCGAATCGGCCGCCCTCCACGCCGGCTCGGAACGCCTTACCTTTTTCCGTCATGGACTGCGGTCGTGCTGGCGATATGAATGCCGCGGGGCAGGACACGGTGCACCACCGGCGCAATCTGCTCGATCTCGTTCATCATGGTGACAAATTGCTCAGGGTAGATGGACTGCGGCCCGTCGGAGAGGGCCTTTTCCGGCTGATGATGCACTTCGACGAGCACGCCGTCAGCGCCGACGGCGATGGCCGCGCGCGCCATGGGCAGCACCTTGTTGCGCTTGCCCGTGCCGTGGCTTGGGTCCACCAGGATAGGCAGATGGCTGAGCCGCTGTACCGCGGGAACAATGCTGAGGTCGAGCGTGTTGCGGGTGTGATCGGCAAAGGTGCGCACGCCGCGCTCGCACAGGATCACTTCGTAGTTTCCCTCGCTCATGATGTATTCGGCGGCCATCAAGAACTCGTCCAGGGTTGCGCTCATGCCGCGCTTCAGCAGCACAGGCTTCTTGATGCGGCCGGCATGCTTGAGGAGGGAGAAGTTCTGCATATTGCGCGCGCCGATCTGGATCACGTCGGCCCACTCAGCCACCAGCTCGAGGGTCTCGTTGTCGATGGCTTCCGTAACGATGCGCAGGCCGAAGCGGTCGCGGACTTCGGCCATGATCTTGAGGCCCTCAAGCCCGAGCCCCTGGAAGGCATAGGGCGATGTGCGGGGCTTGTAGGCGCCTCCGCGGAAAAACTGTGCGCCGGCCGCCGCCACCTGTTCCGCGATGGCAAATGCCTGTTCACGACTCTCAATGGAGCAGGGACCGGCAACTATGGCGAGATTCTGGCCGCCGATGGTAGCATCGGTGCCCTCGAAGTGGATGACGGTATCGTCTTCCTTGACGTCGCGGCTGGCCAGTTTATAAGGCTTGGAAACGCGGATGACTTCGGCAACGCCCGAGAGTTCCTCGATGTTGCCGCGCTCGACTTCACCCTGGTTGCCGGTGATGCCGATGGCGGTGCGCTGGGCGCCGGGCATGGGATGCGCGCGGTAGCCCAATTGTTCAATAGCGTCGCAGACGGCCTGAACTTGTTCAGGCGTCGCGTGCGCCTTCATGACTACGAGCATGGGAGGCCCTCAAACCTTGAGTGTACCGGTTGAAGGGCTGAACGGCAACGAGTTGCGGGCGGCCAGACACCTCGGTGGGTGCCTGGCTACGCCCCAACTAAAACGCAGAACTGGGGAAACAACTCCGGGTAAAGGGACTGATACTTATTCGCCGTCGTCCATGGGATGGGCGGCGGATCGGGCGGCGACAATAGCCGGCGCAATCACCATTCCCACAAACGCAAGGGCAATCAGAAGGTCATGCATCGATCGAGTCTCCGTGGCGTTGGCCGCTTCCTCGGCTTCGCCAGACCGGCAGAACCTGATCTGCCCTGCCCTCATTCAGGATCATCGCCCCTGCAACGATTTCTTTAAATCCCACAAACGAATAGAACCAATAGGAACGAAGTGGGAACGGCGTCCCCAAAAGTGGTATACCCGTCGGAAAAAAGCCTGCCGGGAGCCGCTCTACCGGGCGATGCCCTTCTCCGTGCGCCACTTCAGGCCGAGAAAGGCCAGGTATCCGAGTTGGATAGCCCAGGTAATGGCGTAGCCCGCCTGCCGGAAAGCGTGGTTGAGCTGGCCGACGATGGCGTCATGATTCGGGTCAGAGAGCGCCGGGTCCTGCGGGCCCGAAGCCACCAGGTAGATCACGCGGATAAACAAGCCGGCGGCAACGGCGGCAACCAGACCGAAGATCAGCTTTCTTGAGGCGCTTGCAGTTTCCTGCGGTCCTCTCGCCTTGCCCTGCAACGCATTCTGCGCTTCGCGGTCGGCCGCAATTTGATTCTGCCGCTCAAGGTAGTACCGCAGCACCAGGATGAGCATTCCCCAGGCGAACCAGGCAAGCATGTTCCACATGAGAGCGCCGGTCATGGACGGGTCCATTCCGGAGCCCTCGCTGCCGCCGAAGACAGGCGCAGGGTGCTGTGTGCGCCACCAGCGGTTGGCCATGTAAACAATGGGAACATCGATGGCGCCGAAGATGCCGAGCACGGCAGCCAGGGTCTGCATCTGGGAGCCCGCTGCAAACCGGCGCAGCAGCAGGTAACTGACGTAAATCAGCCACAACACCAGGGTCGTTGTCAGGCGGGCATCCCAGGTCCACCAGATGCTCCAAGCGCGGCGCGCCCAGAGCGGTCCCGTGGTTAGACCTATGGTGCAGAACACGACGCCGATTTCCGCGCCGGCGACAGCCCAGGCGTCCGCCATTTGCGCACGCCTGAGATGGCTGCGCCGGTAGGCGAGAAAGCCGATGGACCCGGCCAGGCTGACCGCAAAAGCAAAGAAAGCAGTAGCGAAGGAGGGGACGTGATAGTAGATGATGCGGAAGATCTCGCCCTGCATGGCGTCGTTAGGCGCCACGTAAATAGCCTGGTAATAGCCCCAGGCCAGAAGCACAAGCACAACAGCGGCATAGAGCGCGAGAAGGATCTTTTTCATGTGTGATTCCGTGTCCGGTCCGTAGACCAATGATGACGTGGCTCGGGGACGTTTCCAGTGTACGTCGAGGGTGATGATCCGGTCTCCATCCAGAGGTGGATGGAGTGACGCAGATCACTCCGAGTGTGCAGCCGAAGGCAGCCGATCCGCCAGCCGCTGCGCGCGCCAGATGGCCCCTTCGATCCCCTTCACTTCCTCGCCGCCAACCGGCATTTCCGGCGCGGCTTCGCGCAGACCGGTAAAGAAGCGCTCACGCACCAGTCGCGACTTGCCGATGACGCTGCCAATCCAGGCCACAGGGATCTCCTGGCTCAAATTGTGCTTGCGGCGAAGCTTTTCCCGGACCAGCAGGACGAAGCCGACCAGGTCTGCGGCGGCCTGGGTGACGACTCCCAATGCCACGGCGTCGCCTTCTTCGGCCAACTTGTCGATGGCAGGAGCAAGCGCGGCGAAATCGGGCGCCGGAGTGCCGTCGCCGATGTTCACCAGCTCGTCGATGTTCGCGGCGCCCCAGATCCCGCCCACCACATCGAGAATCCGGGTCGGCTGCTCCCGGTCGCGCGCGTTCAGGGCACGGCGGATGGCGTGCAGTCCGATCCAGTAGCCGGAGCCATTGTCGCCCAGGCGCGAGCTCCAGCCCCCGGCGGTCTCGCGTCCGCCATCGGGCGCGCGGCCGATGGTGTTGGTTCCGGTGCCTGCAATCTGCAGGATTCCCGGCCCGCCGCGAAAAGCCGCATCGAGAGCGATGATCTCGTCGCCCACCACCTCGTGGCGATCCACGGCAAAGTCGGCGCAGACGGCTCCGATCCAATCCGCCACGCCGGGCATTAGGGAGCTGGCCACGCCAATGGATGCGGCGCGCACGCTCTTCACGCCGGCAAGCTTATAGACCTCCGCCAGCAGCGAGCGCAGGTTCTCTTCGGCAACGGCCGCTCCTACGCGCAGGCGCTTAATGGAACCAGCCTCGGCGAAGGCCAGGACTTCGTCACCTTCGACAATGGAGGCGCGGGTCCGCGTGCCCCCGCCGTCAATCCCCAGAACTACCGCACTCATTTGCGTTCTTTATCTCCGTTGCATAGCTCGTATTCGCGTCTCGCGTGCTCCCTGCACGCTACGGCTTACTTCCTGCCCCGTCTTCCGGCGCCGTGCCGCCGTTGTCCCGCAGCGTTCCCGCCAGGATATTCAGGTTGCCGTCGTTCTTGGGCGGGGTCAGGCCCAGCATGTGCGCCATCCATGGGTACAGGTTCACGTTCTCAAACGGCTTCACCGTCTTCCCGGGCGCAATGTCGGGCCCTTCGGCAAAGAAGATGGCTTTCATCTCGGGCATGGAGTGGGGATCGAAGCCGTGGGCGCCCTTGGATGGCGGCTCGTCCGGCTTGCTCGCAGGAGGCTTGTGCGCGCGGATGACATAGGGACCGGTGGCGATGATCACCGGATCGCCCTCGCGCGGATTTGCGTCGTAATGCAGGTTAGCCGGCACCATGTTGCGGCGGTAGACCACAAACTCCGGCGCAGCATGCTTCAGCTCGTTGTATGCTTTCAGGCGATCCTCTTCGGTTTTGCCGTAGAGGAGCTGGCCCTCGGTTTCGAAGTTCGCCAGAGAAGTGAACTCGTCCAGCGTCACCCACGGCGCATCGATCTTCGCCATGCCGTGATCGCTGACGACGACGAGGTCGATGGGCAGGCCGGTCTTGTCGAGCGCGGCCTTGAGCTTTTCCACCATGGAGTCCATCTTGAGAACGGCCGCTTTGGTTTGCGGTGAATCAGGGCCGAAGCGATGTCCCACTTCGTCCGTGTCATTCAGGTAGATGGCGATAAAGTGCGGGCGCTCGGCCGCAGGGAGTTTCAGCAGCTCGACGGCTTCGTGGATGCGCGCCTGCTCGGCGGCATCGGTAAATTCCGCTTCGGCGTAGCGTAAGTACCAGGTGGGCCGGTGGCCGGCAATCTCAGCTTCCGACCCCGGCCAGAACAGGCACGCGGTCCGCATGCCCTGGTTCTCGGCAAGGCTCCACAATGGCACGCCGGAATACCAGGTTCCATCGGCAATGGTCTCGGGATCCCGCGGCGAATACCGTGCCTTCCGCTCCGGGTCATAAAACGTGTTGGCCACAATGCCGTGATGCTCGGGATAGAGACCGGTAACGATGCTCAGATGATTCGGATAGGTTACGGAAGGGAAGCTGGGCAGCATGCCGTCCGGCGCCGAAACGCCTTTCCTGCCGAGCGCCAGCAGATGCCGCGCGCCATCGCGCTTCGCATAGTCCCAGCGGAAGCCGTCCAGCGAAACCAGCACCACGGTATGAGCCTGTTGCGCGGCTGGGGAGTTGGGTCCGTTATCCACGTGAACCAGCGGCAGCGCGGGATTCACTCCTGGCTGCGACCAGGAGGCGGGCATCAGGCTCAGCGCCGCCAGGGCCAGCGCCGCTTGCCGGAAGATTCGGATCAGCATCGACATACCCCCGCATCAGCTTATCGCACAGGAGATCGGCAGCCGCAGGAGATAGTTCCTGAGGACAGACAGCCCGGCAATGCCCGCATCTAAGACTCTTGTGCGTGTCGCGGAGCAGCGGCCGGCATCGTGGCGCGGCAGCGGAAGCGGGTCTGCGGCGGTCCATAAATATGAGCAGATCAAATATTCTCTGAGGAATAATGAATGGACGGCCCCGGCGCGACCCGAATACTCTTCCGGCTGTTGTTCGTGATCGTTGCGGTGGTGGCGATTTCTGTCCTCTACCTGGCCAAGATCCTGTTCCTGCCGCTTGCCTTCGCCATCCTGTTCGCGTTCCTTCTGGCTCCACTGGTGGCGTGGCTTGAGCATCTCCACCTACCGCGGGCACTGGCCGCGCTTGCCGTCATTATCGGCTTCGCTACCCTGCTGTGCGGGGGCACCTGGTTTCTCTTTACACAGCTTGTGGGCATCACCAACGACTTGCCTACTTACAGCGCCAACATCGACCAGAAACTGGCGGCGATCAAGAGTCCCAGCAACTCGGCCTTCAGCCGCGCGCGGGGCGAGGTGGAGCACCTCAGCGCCCAGTTGGGCCTGGCCAATTCCCTTCCCCCGGGACTGGCGCCCGGTAAGCCCGACACGTCCAAACCACTCGGATCAACTCCCGACCGCCCCGTGCAGGTTCGAGAGGTCTCTCGTTCCAACGGCCGGCTGGACCAGTTGGGCGGCGTCTTCGAGCCCCTGGCCATCGCGCTGCTCAGCATTGTTTTCACCTTCTTTGTTCTGGTGCAGCGCGAAGACCTGCGCAACCGGCTCATTCGTCTCGGCGGCTATCGCAATCTCAGCCTTGTTACCGAGGCCATGGACGACGCCAGTAAACGCATGAGCCGCTATTTCCGCCTCCTGCTCTCGGTGAACCTGGTCTACGGAGCGATCATCTTCGGCGCACTATTCTTGCTCGGGCTGCCGCATGCCCTCTTGTTCGGCACGCTCGCCGGCCTGTTTCGTTTTGTTCCATACATCGGGGCTCCATGCGCCGGGGCTCTCCCCACCCTGCTTTCCCTCGCCGTCTTCCACGGTTGGGAAAGATCGCTCGCGATCGTCGCCATCTTCACTTTCCTTGAAATCGTCACCGCCAATTACCTCGAGCCGCATATCTACGGCAAGCACACCGGGCTCTCTTCCCTGGCCATATTGGTTGCGGCCTCCTTCTGGACCCTCATCTGGGGTCCCGTCGGCCTCCTGCTTTCCGTGCCCCTCACCGTCTGCCTGGTGGTGATGAGCCGCCACGTTCCCGCGCTCAATTTCCTCACCGTGATGCTCGGCGATCAGCCGCCCATGCCGGCATGGACGTGTTTCTACCAGCGCCTTCTGGCGGGCGACGAGCGCGAGGCCGGAGAGATCCTGGAATCCTGCGCCACCAACATGCCCCTCCCCAACGTGTTCGATTCGGTGCTGGTTCCCGCCCTTGTCATGTCTGAGGAAGACCGCCTGCATCGCGACCTCGACGAGTCCACCGTGCACTTCATCCAGGAGAACGTGCGCGAGATGATCGAGGAACTCGGCTATCGCGAGAATCACGGTACCAACAACGGAATCCACGAGCCGGTGGCGCCGCAGCCCAGGGCGGAAACGCCTTCGCTGAGGGTTTTGTGCATTCCCGTGCGCGATGAGACCGACGAACTGAGTGGGCTGATGCTGGCTAAGGCTCTCGACAACGGATCCGTTCATGCCTTCGCAATGCCGATTCGGCGCCTGGATGAAATCGTGGAATCCGCGTCACGGGAAAAGCCCGATCTCATCTTTCTCACCGGGCTGCCGCCATTCGCATTTGGGCGCGGCCACCGCATCTACCGCGGCCTGCGCGCCCGCCTGCCCCGGCTTCGCATTGCGGCCGGCATCTGGAATTACTCAGAGAATCCCGCTGAAGCTGCGCAGAAGATCGGCGGTAGCGAGGATGTCCGCGTCTACACGCGCGTGGAAGACGCCGTGGCCGATGTGCGCGAGATGGCCGGCGTTCCCGCGGCCGCGCACAGCGAGGCTTCGCCCTCCGAAGTGAACAATCAGACCGCCGCCTGAAGACGCGTCCTGACCCTGGCTCAAAAAAAATCCGCTTGACGGCTCACCCTGCCCGTGTGTTACCGTCAGTAACATTATGGCGGGTAACACTGAATACGGCCACGATCCCGTTGAGCTAGGCCAGCTCGAACGCGACATCCTCTCCATCGTCTGGCGGGTTGGCAACGTCTCCGCCGAGCAGGTCCGCGAAGAGCTCGACCGGCCGCTCAAAGATTCGACCATCCGCACCGTGCTCCGCCGCCTTGAAGAAAAGGGCTACCTGGCGCACGAAATCGACAACCGCACCTTCATTTACAGCCCAGCGGAATCCCGGCAGCGCGTCGCCGGCCGCGCCGTCAAACGCATCGTGGACTGGTTCTGCGACGGTTCCGTAGAGGCGCTGCTGGTGGGCATGGTCGACTCCAAGGTGCTGGGCCGCGACGAGCTGCGCCGCCTGGCCGAGCACATCGCGACGGCGCAGAAGGTCGCGCCAAAAAAGGAGGCTCAATGATCCCGGCTTCTTCTTTTCTGATGTCGATGGCCGATGCCGCCGCGCGCTCACTCCTGCTGGCCGCCGCGGTCGGAGCCGGGTTGTGGATTCTCCGCGTCCGCAACGTAGTGTCGCAGAAGGCCGCGTGGATCCTCGTACTGGCTGCGAGCTTCGCCATGCCGCTGGTCGCGCGCTGGGCCGCGCATGTCTCCTGGCTACCGGACAGGGACACCTTTGTGGTGACGGCCCGCTCCTGGTCCAGCCGGACCGTGCGCAAGGATGCGCCGCCCGTCGCGATCGCCGCAAACGCCTTTGTCGACCGCCAGCCTGAGACAGTGGCAGCCGTCCCGGCGCCGGCGTTCGAGCCCAGCCCCAGCCGGTTCCCTGCACCGGCCATCTCGTATGCAACCAGCCCCAGCACGCCCGCGACTCCCGTTGCCGCGCATGCGCCATCACCCCTGGCGTGGCTGAGCCCGGCCCGCGCGCTTCTGTTGCTCTACATCGCGGTCTGCGCCGCGATGCTCCTCCGCCTGGCCTGCGGCGCATGGGTTGCGGTTCGCCTGTGGCGGCTCGCTAAGCCTGTTTCCCTCGAATCGCCCACCCCCGGCATTCCACTGCGCAGCAGCCGCGCGGTTGCATCGCCGGTCACGGTCGGCGCGGGCGTCATTCTTCCCGCCGATCACACAGCCTGGGACGCGGAGAAGCTCCGCATTGTTCTGGCCCATGAGATCTCCCACGTCCGCCAGCGCGACTTCGTCCTCCAGCTTGCCGCATCGTTCTATATCGCGCTCTTCTGGTTCAACCCGCTGGGCTGGTGGCTCAAGCGCAGACTCTCTTGCCTGGCTGAAACCATCAGCGACGGCGCTGCGGTTCATCAGGCAGCCAGCCACGCTTCCTACGCCCAGGTCCTTCTTGAATTCGCGGCCCTGCCGCGCCCCATCTCCATAGGAGTTGCCATGGCACATCGTGGTCACATCAGATCCCGCATCGAACATCTCCTCAATGAAAGCAGCTTCCGCCAGGCCTTCAGCGGAGGACGCCTGCGCCTTGCCGCCGCCGTGCTGCTGGTTCCCGTCGCGCTGTTTGCCGCCACCGCCATGGTGCGCGTGCAGGCCGCCGGTCAGCAAGTTCCGCCGGCAACCGTCCCCCCTCCCCAGGCCGGGGATAACAACGTCACCCCCGCGCCTCAACCCAACAACATGACTCCGCCTGCTGCCGAAGGGCCCGCCGCGTCCGCGCCGGTACAATCGCCGGCTGCACCCCTGGCTCCCGCTGCCCCGGACATCGCCCCCGGTCCGCTGGCGGGTCCGGCCCCCGACGGAGCGCTCATCGCACCCGCGCCGCCTGGCAGCGACATGCTCGTCTTCGGCCCCGGATTTGGGCCGAGCGGCCGCCTGTGGGCGGCAAGGAAAGCCGAGCTTGACGCCCAGCGCGCCAACCTGCTCGCCCTCACCCAGGCCGGCAAGGCCCGCGGTGATATGGCCTCTTTCTTCGGCACAGTCGGCAACGGCTGGTTTAACGACGGCAACTCCTACGCCTACGTGACCGGCGAAGGCGAAAAGAACGTCCACTTCTCCGGCAACTGGTATGAGAGCTCGCGCGATCAGATCGACAAGGCGCGCAAGGTGGCGCACGGTGATTTCCTCTGGTTCGAACGCGACGGAAAATCCTACGTGATCGACGACCCGGCGTTACTCGCATCCCTCAAGCCCATGCAGGACCAAATGGAAGTGCTGGGCAAGCAGCAGGAGGAACTCGGCAGGCAGCAGGAGGAGTTGGGGAAGCAGCAGGAAGCGCTCGGAAAGAAGCAGGAAGAGGCGCGAGTGCCCACTCCTGACGTGTCGAAAGAAATGGCCGACCTCAATGCGGCCATCGCGAAGCTGGACGCAAAAAAAGGCGGCACCGTCTCCCAGCAGGACCTCGGCGAGCTGCAAGGCAAGATTGCTGAACTCGAGGGCAAACTAGGTTCGCTCGAGGGAGAGATGGGCGCCAGGCAAGGCGAGTTCGACCGCCAGCAAGGTGAGCTGGGCGCTCAGCAAGGCAAGCTCGGAGCCCAGCAGGGCCGGCTCGGCGCGCAGCAGGGCCGCATTGCCCGCGAGATGGACGGCAAGGTCCTGACCATTATCGACGAAAGCATAAAAAACGACAAAGCACGGCCGGTGCAGTAGTAGTCAGTTGTCAGTTTTCAGATGTCAGTCCAAGGCCGCGATGAAACGCCGGATCTCCTGACAACCGAAAACTGACAACGGACGACTGTCCTCTTACTTCCTCATCATGTTCTTCGCGATAAAGAACACGTTGGCCGGCCGCTCCGCCAGCCGCCGCATGAAGTAGGGATACCACTCGCGCCCGAACGGAATGTACACCCGCATGTTGTAGCCGTCGCGCACCAGCGCGCGCTGCAGATCGCGGCGTACTCCGTAGAGCATCTGGAACTCGAACCGGCTGGGCGCAATTCCCTTCTCGCGCGCAAACGCTTTCGCTGCCGCAATCATGTTCTCGTCGTGCGTCGCCAGCCCGTGATACACCGGCGAGTCCAGCAGCATCTTCTCGAGCAGCACATAATTGCGATCCACGTCGGCCTTGCGCGGGAACGCCACCTCCGGCGGTTCCTTGTACGCGCCCTTGCACAGCCGCACCCGAATTCCGTCGGCCAGCAGTTGCTCGATATCGGACTGCGAACGGTACAGGTACGCCTGGATCACGACTCCGATGGCGCCGCGCAGCTCCGGCTGTGCATGGATCCGCCGGACGATATCCAGCGTGATCTGCGTCAGCGGCGAATCTTCCATGTCGATGCGGACAAAGTTGCCCAGCGAGGCGGCGTGCTGGGTCAGGTCCCTGGCAATGCCCTCCGCCAGCGGATGCGAGAGCTCCAGGCCCATCTGCGTCAACTTCACGCTGATGTTGGCATTCAGCTTCCGCGCGCCAATCGCGTCCAGCAGCTTGTGGTAAACATCGGCGGCCCGGTGCGCCGCCGTTTCTTCCGTCACGCTCTCGCCCAGCGAATCGAGCGTGACCGCCATGCCCTGCTGGTTCACGGCCTCGCAGACGCGCAGCGCGTCTTCAATCTCCATGCCCGCGATGAAGCGGGAGCTCAGCTTGACGCCGACGGAAGACCGCTCAGAAAAGCGGCGCACACTGCGACTGCGGGAAAGGGCAATAAAAGCGGAACGCAAAAGGGCCATAAACCGTGCTCTACTGGCCGGAACTCAGGGGAACTGTTCTCCGGGCAGAAAGATGATTCTCGCATATTGGAGCGTTGTCCAGAGCAGCGTTCACTCAATCCGCCACAGCGCGCACGCGTGCGGCGCCAGCACCACATGCAGAACTTTCGCCGTCTCCACCTTTCGCTTGTTCCACACGTCATACGCCGCGTGCGGCCTGTCCGCCGCGTGAAAGCTCAACCACGGCACATCCACCGATCGCGATTCGTCGCCCAGGTTGAATACCGCCGCGTACGTCTTGCTCCCCACTTTCGCGTACCAGGCGCGCCACGGCAGCGGTCTGCCGTCGTCCAGCGGCATCAGCGCAGGCCCGCTCTCTGAGCTGTCCTGATCCATTTGCGTCGCCTCATGGTTGGTCATCAGCCCGCGCGTGAATTCGTCCAGCTTCGTCAGGTTCCCCCCGAAAATCAGCGGCGAACGCGAGACGGCCCACAGCGTGAACTCCGTCCGCTGCTCATCCTGCGTGTACCGCGACTGCCTGGGATCGCCCCACCCCGGATGCGGGCCCAGCGTGCCCTCCGGCAGCATGTCAGGATCCGGCCAGCTTCCCGGCTTCACGTACTTGTTCCATTCCGCGATCCGGTCAAACTCCTCGCTCAGCCCGAACGGAAACTCGCCTTGCGTCCTCTGTGGCTTCCACACGTCCCAGTGGTCGTCCGTAATCCGCCACATCTCGGCATACTTTGCTATCTCGTCCGCGTGGTCCAGGTTCGTCGGACCCGGCGAAAGACTCAGCAGAATCGGCCGCTTGGTTTTCCTGATCGCCTCGGCAATCTGCCGTATCTCCGTTGCGCGATAAGGACGGTCGCTGATGCAGTCCACCTTGAGGAAGTCCAGCCCCCACTGCGCAAACCGCTTCAGCATGGAGTCGTAATAGGCCTGTCCCGCGGCGTTGTCCGCAATGCCGTAGTTGGCGTCTTCCCATGGGCAGGTGGCCTGCTTGTCCGCAGCGTCCACGGCGTGAAAGCTCGTGCCCTCGATGGGCAGGTTCTCGTCCACTACCTGCCTGGGAATCCCGCGCAGTATGTGGATCCCGATCTTCATTCCCTGCGCATGCACCCAGTCCGCCAGCGGCTTGAATCCCACTCCCTTCGCCGCGGAAGGGTACCGGCTTTCCACCGGCTCCAGCAGGCCGTTCTTGTCATAAAGGTACTTCTGCTCCGCCGTGTTTGCGCCCAGGGGGTTTTGCATATACCACCCCTCGTCAATCACGGCGTATTGCCAGCCGTATTCCTGCATCTGGGAGAGCACCTTCACGTTGTCGCGAAACTGCGCCTCGTCGATGGTGAACCCGTATGCGTCCCAGCTATTCCATCCCATCGGCGGCGTGGGAGCCAACTTGCTCGATTCGGACGCGGAGAAGGACCCAAAAATCAGGACAGCCAGACTGCCGATCATTGCGGCATAATTGCGATGCATGGTGCAACATATACCACACACCCGCGGCCCTGGCGTCACTGGAAAAATACGTCACCGGGCATGGTGACATCCATCACCGGATTACTTACTACGGAGCTTGCAGCCTGGCCAAACCGCTTCCGGCCAGGTTGGCCAGAGCCCGCGCCAGCGTTCCAGACGCATTCAGCGACTCCGGACGCTCCAGCCGGATCCCCTTGTCCCGCGCATACCGGTGGAATGCGATATCCACGTCGTAGAGGATCTCCACGTGATCGCAGAGGAACCCGACCGGCTGCAGCATGAGAGCCTTCACCCCTCGCTCCGCCAGCGCGTCCAGCGTCTCCTCCACGGTCGGCCCAATCCACGGCCCCCCGCTGGCCCCCTGGCTCTGAAACGCAAAATGCCATTCGGGAATCTCCGGCACGCTGGCAGCCACCAGCTCGGCGGTGTGCCGCGCCTCCTCGGCATAGGGGTCGCGCCCTTCCCCAGGCCACAGCTTCGGCCCTCCTTGCCCTTCTGCGGGCGGTTCCACGGTCCGAGTGGGCACGCTGTGCGCCGTGAAAAGCACGGGCACAGGGTGACCCACCTCGTCCGCCAGCTTCTTCAGCGCCGGCCGCAGCCGTTCCGCAAACGCCTCGATCAGCAGCGGATGCCGCGCCCACGCGTCGGTGAAATCGACGCGCAACGAGCCGGCCTCTGCCATCGCCGTCCGCCGGTAAAGCCCCACGCTGGTGCGTGAGTTCTGCGGCGCCAGGCAAATCACCGCCGCCTCCTCCACTCCGTCGGCGCGCATCTGCTTCACCACGTCGGGAATGTACGGCCGCCAGTTCCGCATGCCCACATACACGCGCACCGGGCGCCCATTAGCCGCCAGCTCGGCTTCTGTAAGCCGCGCCTGCTCCATGGTCAGCTCAGTCAGCGGGCTGCGCCCGATCAGCGAATAACGATGCTGAATCTCCTCCACAACGTGCTGCGGCATCGGCCGCCCGCTCACCACGTTGCGCAGGTATTCGGGAATCTGCTCCACCGTCTCCGGCGTCCCATGTGCGAGGAGAAGAACAGCCTGTTTCCTCATCATCTCCGGCCTCTCTGAAACGCGGCTGCACGTCAACCAACCACCAATGACAACCAAATCCCCAAGCTAGGAGCTGGAAGCTAGCAGCTAGAAGCTCGTCCTTCCAGCCGGAACTCCCTAACCATCTTCACCACCGCCTGCACATTCTCCACCGGCGTTCCCGGCACAATCCCATGCCCCAGGTTGAAAATATGCCCCGGCCTTCCGCCCGCCGCGCGCAGTATCTCCTTCACGCGCACCTCCAGGATCTCCACCGGCGCAAACAGCGTTATCGGGTCCAGGTTTCCCTGTACGGCGTGGCCGAATCCCACGGACCGCCATCCCTCATCCAGCGGCTCGCGCCAGTCCAGGCCAATCACATCGGCGCCGGTCTGCGCCATCTCGCCCAGCAGCCCTGCCGTCTCCACGCCAAAGTAGATCACCGGTACGCCCATCGCCTGCACCGCCCGCACCAGCCGCTTTGAAGCCTCAAATGCGTAGTCGCGGTAATCCGCCAGCCCCAGCGATCCCACCCAGCTATCGAATATCTGGATCACGTCCGCGCCCGCCTGCACCTGCTGCCGGCAATACGCCGTCAGCACCGTCACAATCTTGTCCAGCAGCAGCCGCCAGCTCAACGGATCCTGATACATCAGCTTCTTGGTCTCGATGTAATTCCGCGACCCGCCGCCCTCGATCATGTACGACGCCAGCGTGTACGGCGCACCGCAAAATCCAATGATCCCCAGCCGGTCCTTGAAGTGCGCCGCCACCTTCTGGATGGCCAGCGCCACGTATTCCAGCTGATCTGCGCGGTCGATCCGGAGCGCCTTAACGTCCTCGGCCGTGCGCACCGGGTGATGCACCACCGGCCCCTCGCCCGCCTGAAACTCGAAATCCAAACCCATCGGCTCCAGCGGCAGCAGCAGGTCGGCAAAGATGATCGCCGCATCCACGCCCAGCTTTTCCGCGGCCGTAATTGTCACCTCGGCCGCCAGCTCCGGCTGCTTGCAAATCTCCACCAGCGTGTGGTGCTTGCGAACCTCGCGGTACTCCTGCATGTAACGGCCGGCCTGGCGCAAAAACCATACCGGCGTCCGGTCCACCGGCTTGCGCAGGCAGGCGCGCACAAAACGGGTGCCGCTGAGGATCGTTTCCTCACCGGCGATCGTGTCCTTATTGATCTCCATACACCCTGGATTCTAAAGGCCGGCAACCACACCGCGCCGCCCCCACCTCAACTAGAGTGCGTTTCGTCACTCAACAGCGACCCGCCCCTCGCCCCGCGCAAATCCGCCGGGCCACCGTACAGTCGAGTGTTGACCGGCTCGAGCCTCCCGGCGTATTTTCCCTCCGTAGCAGAACCTCATCCCCCGGAGGAACTGAAATGAACCCCATTTCCAGAAGGAAATTCTTTGGCTTCAGCCTCGGCGCAGCCGTCGCCGGAGCCATGCCCCTCGCCACTACAAAAGCTGCCCTCGCCGCCACATCGGCCCAGGATGCCGAGGCATTTTTCCAGTCCGTCACCAACGCCGTCAGCTTCCAGAACCGCATGATGGACGCATACGCCACCGGCAACACCGTGCGCCTCGTCCAGAGCTACGCCGATCAGTCCGGCCTCGAATCCACCGCCTTCACCTACGACAACGCCGTCTCCATCCACGCCTACCTGCTCGAAGGCAGCGCCAATTCCCTCGCCCGCGCCAACGTCCTCGGCCAGGGACTCGTCTACGCCCAGGCCAACAACTTCCCGTTCAACGACGGCCGCTTCGCCCAGGCCTACTTCGTCAACACCGCATCCAGCAGCGGCGCTTACATTACGCCGGCCGCATATCCCTTCTACTTCTACACCAGCGCTGTCGGCGACCAGGCCTGGGCCGGCATGGCGCTCGCCCAGCTTTACGCCCGCACCCGCAACTCGGCCTACCTCACCGCGGCCCTCAGCGTCGCCAACTGGATCGTCAACAACACCTACGACACCCAGGGCGCCGGCGGTTACCGCTTCGGCACCAACATCAATCAGTACAACCAGTCCGTCCCCTCGCCCAACGGCAAATCCACTGAGCACAACATCGACACCTTCGCGTTCTTCACCATGCTCGACCAGCTGACCCACCACGGCTCGGCCGCGAACGGCATGTCGTGGAGCGCCCTCGCCACCCACGCGCTCAACTTCGTCATCGCCATGTACAACGCCAGCGGCCCGTTCTTCTGGACCGGCACTCTCGGCGACCAGGTCTCCATCAACTACTACCCCATCCCCGAGGACTGCCAGACGTGGTCCTACCTCGCCATGCTCAACAGCCAGTACCAGCAGTCCATCGACTGGGCGCTCGCCAATCTCAAAGTCACTGACACCGCAGCGGCCACCAACAGCAGCCTCACCGGCACCGAGTCCTTCACCGGCATGGACTTCGATACGGCCAGCCAGCATCCCATCCTCGCCGGCTGCGATCCTAACGCCGTCTGGCTCGAAGGCACGGCGCACACCATTGCCGCGCTCATCGCACGCGCAGCCGCAGGCCACGAGTCCTTCCAGCAGCGCCTGCAGAATCTGCAGACCGCCGCAAGCTTCGTCACCACCTGCGAAAGCGCGCAAAGCGAACTAGGCGCGGGCCAGACGGTAGCCGGCGTAACCATCCCCACCGGCCAGGGCCTCGTCGCCGCCACCAGCGTCATGGACACCGGCTTCTACTACACCTACGGCCCATCGAAACACATCGGCGCCACCGGCTGGTACTTAATCGCAGCCTATGCCGGCAATCCCTTCCGCCTCGGCGAACGCAGTTGACCGCAACCGAGCCGGAAGAAATCAATCGTCGGTTCCGTGTGCCCCATCCATGCGCAGCTTCATCGCGCATGGGTGGGAAACAAGACGGCCGTGTGCCCCATCCATGCGCAGCTTTATCGCGCATGGGTGGGAAACGCCAACTATTGCGGCGCGTCCCGCCAATCTCCACAACCCAAAATGGATCACCAGATGACTGGAATCAAACCTGATTTCCGGATCAGCCTGTCGTGCGTAACAAGTTCGATTTCTTCTACCAGCGCCGTCGCCCCGGCCACACCTACTATTCCTCCCACAAGCAGGACGCTGAGAAGGCTAAGAGCTAGGCGCTTCCACGGTGACAGCATGTCAGGTCCCTCGCTTGGATCATATCGATCGATTGGAGGGTCAGCACAAACTTGATTCCAAAGCGCACCGCTCCCCCTTGCGTCTTTTCCCACCCCAACCCTCGTCCCCAAGACATACGCTCCATCAGTCCTTCGCGCACACTCGAAGCCACTCCGCGCGCCCGGACTATGATGCCACTGACGAGGTGAAACCAAGTGAAAATGAAATCCACCTTCTCCCGAATCCTTCCGTGCGCCTTCGCCGCGGCCTTCATTGCCGCCGCAGCCACGGCTTCCGCCCAGTTTCCCGGCCAGGCCCCGCCGCCGCATTACGCCTGGTCTGACTCCACCCTCTCGCCCGACCAGCGCGCCGACATGGTCCTCAAAGAGATGACCATCGACGAGAAAATTACGCTGCTGCACGGCCAGGGCTTTTCCGGCCGCGGCGGCAAGCCCACAGAGTCGAACGGCGGCGCCGGCTTCACGCCCTCCATCCCGCGCCTCGGCATTCCCGCCATCCAGATGGCCGACTCCGCCTACGGCGTCACCCGCGGCGCGTTCATGGGCCGCTACTCCACCGCCCTGCCCAACAACCTGGCCGCCGCCTCCAGTTGGGATCCTGAAGCCGCCTTCCAGTACGGCCAGCTCATTGGCCGCGAGCTCCGCAATCAGGGCTACTCCATGACCCTCGGCGGCGGCGTCAACCTGCCCCGCGAGCCGCGCAACGGCCGCACCTTTGAGTACATGGGCGACGACCCGCTCCTCGCCGGCACCCTCGACGGCAACGTTGAAAAAGGCGTCCAGTCCCAGTTCGTCATCGGCGACCTGAAGCACTACGCCCTCAACGACCAGGAGTCCGGCCGCAACGCCGTCAACGCCAACATCGATCCGCGCTCCATGCGCGAAACCGACCTCCGCGCCTTTGAGATCGCCCTCGGCATCAGCGACGCCGGCGCCGTCATGTGCTCTTACAACCGCATCAACGGCGACTTCGGCTGCGAGAACGACTACACCCTGAACCAGGTCCTCAAGAAGGACTGGCACTTCCGGGGCTTCGTCATCTCCGACTGGGGCGGAACCCACTCCACCGCCAAGGCCTCGCATAGCGGCCTCGACATGGAGCAGCCCGGCGAAGCCTTCTTTGGCGATGCGCTCAAGCAGGCTGCCGCCAGCGGCGAAGTCTCCCCGGCCGAGCTCGACCAGCACGTCCATCGCATCCTGCGCACCATCTTCGCCACCGGCCTCTTTGACCACCCCGTGGTTCGCCAGGTGCCTGACGTCGCCGGCGGCGCGGCCATCGCCGAAAAGATCGCCGAGAAGAGCATCGTCCTGCTCAAGAACTCCAACCACGTCCTTCCGGTCGCGGCATCGGCCCGCTCCATCGTCCTCATCGGCGGCCATGCCGATAAGGGTGTCCTCACCGGCGGCGGCTCCGCGCAGGTCAGCGCGCCCGGCGGCAACGCCATCACGCCGCCCGCGCCCGCGCCCGGCCAAATGTCCTTCCAGCGCGAGGAGTGGCTCCCTGACGCGCCCCTCGCCGCATTCCAGGCCCGCTTCGGAGAAAGCAAAGTTAGCTACGTCTCCGGCGACGATCCGGCTGCAGCCGCAACGGCCGCGAAAAATGCTGACGTTGCCATCGTCTTCGCCTATCAGTGGGAATCCGAAGGCATGGACCTCAAAACCCTCGCTCTCTCTGACGACCAGAACAACCTCATCGACGCCGTCGCCTCCGCCAATCCCAAAGTCATCGTCGTGCTTGAAACCGGCAGCCCGGCCACCATGCCCTGGATCGACAAGGTCTCCGGCGTCATCGAGGCGTGGTATCCCGGCATTCGCGGCTCTGAGGCGCTGGCCAGGATCGTCTCCGGCGACGTGAACCCCTCCGGCAAGCTCGCCATCACGTTCCCCAAGAGCGATGCCGACCTGCCCCACCCCACCATCGTGATGCCGCCGCCCGAGTCGCAACCCCACCGCCCTGCACCGGGGCAGAACATCTCCGAATTCATGGCCCAGATGCAGAAAGGCCTGCCCGCATTCCAGACCACTTACGACGAGAAGCTTGAGGTTGGCTACAAGTGGTACGACGCTCAGAAGAAAGACCCGCTGTTCCCGTTCGGCTTCGGCCTGTCGTACACCACCTACGCCTACGCCGGCCTCACCGTGAACAAAACCGCTGACGGTCTCTCCGTCTCCTTCACCGTCAAGAACACGGGCAAGCGCGCCGGAACGGAGATCGCCCAGGTCTACGCCTCGTTCCCTGATGCCGCCGGCGAGCCGCCCAAGCGCCTCATCGGCTGGACCCGCATCGACCTCGGTCCCGGCGAAGCTAAAACCGTCACCGTTCCCGTCAAACAGGACCACATCACCGTCTACGACGAAGCCTCCGACTCATGGAAGCTGGTCCCCGGCAACTACACCGTAATGGCAGGCAGCAGCTCCCGCGACCTGCCCCTAAGCAAGGCAGTCACGCTGCAGTAACCGCACGCCGGCTGTGCACCCCGCTGTGCCCCGTTCATCGCGGCTTCATTGTTCATCGCGATGAGCGGGCGTCCGGCCTTCCTCGCTCCCTGTCTTCTTGCTCCCTCTCCGATCCGATCCATCTCAGGAAACCCATCCACCGCACGATTTGACCCGCTTCCATTTACCGTCCGGTTGTTTTGCCATCACTATCGTTCCTCCATTGCCGCACAATCCTCCGCACACAAAGCTGTACGTCACTGTTGCCCGCGTATGCTGCCGGTTGAACCGTCGTCCGCAGCGGTCTCAACCGACACCGGAATTACTCGATGCCACGCCCAAAACCGCGTAAGGGCGGGACTTCAGTCCCGCCGCCGACCGCCAAACAAAGAACTTGGGCTTTAGCCCCTGAAGTCTTTTGCTTGGAGCTGACCACCCTCTGGCGATTCTTCCGCGGACCGTCGAGACCGGCTATAGCGAGAGTGGCCAGCATCAACGTCGCAGACAGTCTGAGTCAGCGAAGGAAATCGATAAGCGGCTTAAGCCTGTCACATTCAGAGACAAAAAATGAACACTGCTCCGAGTACGGTAGCGACCAGAACACATCGCTCTCCTGAAAGGGGCGAACGATTCGGAGAGCGAGATTCATCCCTTGGTTCCGACGGCGCATATGGATCTTTTGCGCCGAACTCATCTCCGGCCGGTGCGTTTCGACAAATGACATCCAAGAGTCGTTTAAACTTCTCTGCTGTGAGGAAATCCCATCAATTGTGGCCAGGAAAGACTTGGCGCACCAGGTTCCGGCCGTCTGCCGTACTAATGGAAACCAATGATAGAACCTCGGCTGGTGCTCAAGCTTAAGTATCGCCTGAAACTGGAGCATCCCATGTTCAGAAACGATTCGATCAAACCGCGAAGGCTCGGCAGCTATCCTCTTCCGCATGACTGCCTGCGATGGGCGCAGTTCCGCGTTGATGGCCAAGTCAAAGCACCAAGGCATCGCGACTGCTGATATGTTTGGCACATTATTCTTCGGCATCTGTTCAGTCTTGCCAAACCCATACGCCCACCACACCCCTCCCCTACTGAACTTCTCCGCTGAACTCAGGTCCGCAGGAATCGAATCACAAATAACATCCGGTGAATCGGCACGCAGCATCTTGATGGGCAAAATCTCGAAACCCGTAAAAGCGTTTCTCATTCCGGGCAGTGAATCTTTCAGCAAACGGTGGGAGATCGCGAGCGACTCTTTCGTCACACCTGAAACAAGTTGTTCGTAGCGGACGGTCGGAAGATCCGATGGAAGCCATCCGATCACTTCAGACTCAATGCATTCCCGTTTACTCTGCACAACCGATTCGTGCTGAATGCGCTTGAGCTCCAGTTCCTCGGCAGGAATGCTGGGAATGACAACGCATCTGATTCCAAGTTCCTCAAGGAATTTCTGCCTGAAGTCAGGAATCGATGGCGCAACTAATACCATCTTGAATTTCTCCTCTTTCAAGATGTCACGCATCATTCCGTAATACTCGACCACCTGCCCGACATGTTCACGTGAAAGGGGAACGGCTTTGAGCTCGATGATGTACCGCACATCTTTCGTGCGGAACAAAAGGTCGATCCGTTTCCCATGAACGCCAAACTCGCGAGCTTTTTCGAGGATTGTTTCTGCAGGGAATAAGGTCTCAGGGTGTTCAAACAGGTACGTTTGCAGGTCGCGTTCGTACACAGGGCTCTTCCTCTGAGTGAATAACTCAACGCGCTGAAATCAGGTTGTAAGGCTTGCACCGAGAATAAAGTGGGAAGTCGAGATGCGTCAATTTTCCGGCCCGTGAAGAAAGCTCGCCCGTATTTCCTCGCTCCCCTGCTCCCCTGCTCCCTGTCGTTATGCTTGAAGCAGTGCCTCCCTCCGCCCCCACCGCCGAGCAACTCTCCCAGCAAGGCCTCGACCTCCTCGCCGCCGGCCAGCCCGATGAAGCGAGCCGCGCCTTCCGCGCCGCCATCGCCGCCGACGAGCGCTTCTACGAGGCCCACCATGGCCTCGTCCGTGCCCTCCGCGACGCCGGCCGCCTGGAGCAATCCATCGCCGCCGCGCTCGCCCTCACGGCACTGACCCCAAACGACCCGCTGGCCCACACCGCGCTCTCCATCTCACTGCAGACAGCCGGCCACGTCCCCGAGGCCGAAGCAGCCGCCGCACGCGCCCGTATCCTCGAGTGGAAACAGCAGCTCAATTCCCCGCCACCGTCCGGCCGGGACCTGGCATGAAGCGCAGCCGGAAACAGCCCAGTCCGGAAAGCCGCCTCCGCCGCATGCACGGCCGGCTCCTGGCCGCCTACGGACCGCAGTCCTGGTGGCCGGCCCAGACCCCGTTCGAGGTGATCCTCGGCGCCTATCTCACCCAGAACACCGCATGGAAAGCCGTCGAGCTGTCTCTCGCCAACCTGCGCGCCGCCGGAGCCCTCACCCTGGATGGTCTCCGCGCGCTGCCGCTCGCGCGCCTCCAGCAACTCATCCGCCCTTCCGGCTTTCTCACGCGCAAGGCGCCCGCACTCAAGGCGTTCGTCGCCATGCTCGATCAGGAATTTGCCGGCTCGCTCGAGCGGCTTGCCGCGGTTCCCACGCCGGAACTGCGCACGCGGCTGCTGGCGCTGCCGGGGGTCGGGCCGGAGACCGCCGATGCCATACTGCTCTACGCGCTCGGCCACCCGGTCCCGGTTGCGGACGAATACCTGCGGCGCATTGCCGAGCGGCATCGGTTGCTCGTCGCCCCGCCCGGGCGCAACCGCCGCGGCTACGAGGCGCTGGTCGAGCTCACCGCCCACGCCTTCGCGTCCGATCCCGATCCGGACAAGGCGCAGCTCTTCAATGAGTTCCACGCGTTGACCGTGGCCGTAGGCAAGGCGCATTGCCGCCGGGTGGCCAATTGCGCAGGCTGCCCGCTGGCGGCAGATCTCGCCAAGCGCGATGAATGACCCCCCGTCGGCCCCGGTAGGTAGAAATTGCACTGTCTGTTGAAAACGTTATAACCTACTGATTATGCGTGAGAAATAGTTTCTTGTAATATCCGATCATTCCAACCTATCATTAGATATCTGCCAGGTAGAGGAGATTCCCCACAGCGGGCATGGCTTGGAAATGGCGGCCTGCCCCGGGTTTCACTCCCAGCTTTCCAGATCGCCCGGCCCGGGATGCTGATTTACTGCAGTTTCAGGGCATAAAGTCATGAATCTGCAAGACATCGCCGTTTTTTATTTGGCGCAGGTGCAGCCGGCAGTACCGCGGGCCCGGGGTGCAGATTTACTGCATATTCATGGCTTAAGTCCATGAATATGCAAGACATCGCCGTTTTTTTATTTGCATTACTTCTGCATGGTGTAGGTGGAGTCGGGGACCTTGGCCTTCACCTGCTCGGGAGTCGGTAGTTGGGTGCGGTCCCAGCCGCCGCCCAGGTCCTCCACCAGCGTGACGGAGGCCAGCATCTCTTCCACCTGCAGCGCGTTCAGCGCGGTCTGCGCGCTGAGCAGGGAGTTCTGGGCAATGGTCACGTCCACATACGGGTCCACGCCGGAGCGGTAGCGTTCCATCTCCAGGTCAAGGTATTGCTGGGCAGACTTGACCGCCTCCTGCTGCTGAAGAATCTGCTGCGAGTAGTTGCGCGTAGCCACCAGCGCGTCCTCCACCTGCTGGAAGGCGGTGAGGCAGGTCTGGCGGTAAGTAGCCACGTCGGCGTTGTAGATGGCCTCGTACTGGTGCAACTGCGCGCGGTAGAGCCAGCCATTGAAGATGGTCTCGCTGATGCTCGGCCCGACCGACCAGAAGCGGCTGGGCCAGTCGAAGAGGTGCCCGAGGGTCGAGCTTTCAAAACCGCCGCTGGCGCTCAAGGTCACATTGGGGAAGAAGGCGCCGTAGCCGACGCCGATGGTGGCGTTGGCTTCGGCCAGGGTGCGCTCGGCGGCGGCGATGTCAGGGCGGCGCTCGAAGAGCTGCGAGGGCACGCCGGTGGGAACCTGCGGCGGGGCGTAGATCATGGGCTTCACGGGAATGGAGAAGTCCGTGGCCACCTTGCCGGTGAGCATGGCGATGGCGTGCTGGTACTGGGCGCGCAGCAGGCCGACGTTGATGGCCGAGGTCTGCGCGGACTGAAGCGTGGTGCGGGCTTCGACCACCGAGATGTAGTCGCCGACGCCGGCGTCGTAAGCGCCCTGGGCGGCGTCGAGCGCGGCCTGGTCGGCTTTGACGGTCTGGTCAAGGATGGTCTGGAGCATGTCCTGGCCGCGGATCTCGAAGTAGGCCTGGGCGAGGGCTGCCTGTTCCGTCAGCTTTTCAAGCTCGAGGTCGCCGGCGCTGACCTGGGCGGCGTACTCGGCGGAGCGGACCTGGTTGCGGATCTTGCCGAAGAAGTCAGGCGTCCAGGAGACGCTGACGGGCGCGGACCAGAGGGTGGAGGTGGAGCCGGTGTTGGCAACCGACGAGGCGCGCAGGTTGGTGGACGAACGGGAGCGGTTCCAGGAGGGACCGACACCGATGGTGGGCCAGTACTGGGAGCGGGCCTCGGAGATGACGGCGCGGGCGGCCATGAAGTTCTCAAACGAGATCTTGATGTTCTGGTTGTCGATGTTGAGCTGGTCCTCAAGGGTGTTGAGCTCGGGCTCGTGGAATATCTCCCACCAGTTGCCGCGGATCATGGCGTCCTGGGGGCTGGCGACCTTCCAGCCGGGCTGGTCCTGGAAGTTGACAGTGGATTCCTTGTAATTGGGGGCGGTGACCGCAGGCGGCGCGGGGGCGTGGTAGTGGGGGCCGACGTTGCAGCCGGCGAGGACCGCCGAGGCGGCCGCCAGCACGAGGAGGCGCGAAAGACGCCCCTCAGGGGCTAAAGCCCGGGGCTTTGGTTGGTCAGCTGCGGCACGACTGAAGTCGCGCCCCTTCCAAGCAGACGATGCTGCATTGGCGCCGTCCCTACGGGACTCCGGGGTGAGTTTCTGCAATCCGGCTTCCCCACGCTGAAGCGCGGGGCTAACAAACGCTGCGCCTACGGCGCGGTTAACGGCGCGGCTGGATGTCGGGGTGCCGGATGCGGCCCGATCAGTGGCGCGGCTGGATGTCGGGGTGCCGGATGCGGCGGGGCCGGAAGTCGCGGTGCTCGATGCTGCAGCGGCGGAAGTGGCCGCACTGGATGCGGTGTTGCGAGTTGGATCAGAGATCTTCATGGTGATTCTCGTGTTCAGGAGGCGGCCTCCACTTGCTGGCGAGCCAGGGAATCGTGCGACTTGCCCGTCACGCGGAGGCGCAGGCGGTCCATGGTCAGGTAGATCACAGGGGTGGTGTAGAGGGTGAGGAGCTGGGAGAGGATGAGGCCGCCGACGATGGTGATGCCGAGGGGGCGGCGGAGCTCGGAGCCGGTGCCGGTGCCGAAGGCAAGGGGCAGGGCGCCCATGATGGCGCAGGAAGTGGTCATGACGATGGGGCGGAAGCGGAGCATGCAGGCCTGGAAGATGGAGTCGTAGGTGGATTTGCCTTCGTTGCGCTCGGCCATGAGCGCAAAGTCGACCATCATGATGCCGTTCTTCTTGACGATTCCGATAAGGAGGATGATGCCGATCATGGAGATCATGTTGAGGTCGATTTTGAACAGCATGAGCGCGAGCATGGCGCCGACCGAGGCCGAAGGCAGGGTGGAAATGATGGTGAGGGGATGAATGAGGCTTTCATAGAGGATGCCGAGGACGATGTAGACGGCGAGCAGCGCGGTGACGGCGAGGTACCACAGGGTGGAGATGGACTGCTGGTAGGCCTGGGCAGTGCCGGCGAAGAAGCCATGGACGGTGGCGGGCATACCGAGGTTGGCCTCCATCTCCTGAATCTCACGGGTGGCGTCAGAGAGCGCGAAGCCATTGGCGATGTTGAAGGAGACGGTGACGGACGGGAAGAGGCCCGTGTGGTTGACCTGCAAGGGCGTGGTGGAGGTCCTGGCCGTCATGGAAGTGAAGAGCGGCGCAACGGTATTGACGCCGGGGCCGGAGGACTTTGAGGTCTTGATATAGATGTTGTTGAGGCCGGAGGGATCCTGCCAGTACTTTGGTGCGACTTCCATGACGACGTAGTACTGGTTGAGCTGGGTGTAGATGACGGAGACTTCGGACTGGCCGAAAGCGCTGTAGAGGGACTGATCGAGGGACTGGGGGGTCTGGCCGAGGCGGGCCGCGGTGAGGCGGTCGTAATTGATCAGCTCCTGAAGGCCGCCGTTCTGCTGGTCGGTATTCACATCCTGGAGGATGGGGATGCGCTTCATGTTGGCGAGCAGGATGGGTCCCCATTTGGCGAGGTCTTCGACGCTCTCGGTCTGGATCGTGTACTGGTAGAGGGCACTGGAACCGCGGCCGCCGATGCGGAGGTCCTGCGCGGCCTGGAGGAAGACGCTGGCGACGGGCAGGCGATTGAGCTTGGGGCGAAGGCGGTTGATGACATCGGGAGCGGCGGTCTGGCGGAAGTCGCAGTCGGGGCCTTCTTTGCAGGACTTGTCGAACGGGCCGGGCAGCGGCTTGAGCGCGGTGTAAACAAAGCCGCCGTTGCCGTTACCGAGATACGCGTTGACGTGTGCAATGGCGGGGTCGGCCTTGACGATGTTGACGATCTGGCGGGCGCTGAAATCCATGAAGGGGAAGGAAGCGTCCTGGGGTCCCTGGATTCCGCCGACGATGGCGCCGGTGTCCTGCTGGGGGAAGAAGCCGGTGGGGATGCGGACGATGATGAGGATGTTGAGGGCGATGGTGAGCAGAAAGACAATGCCGACCAGGAGGGAGTTGTCGAGGGCCCAGCGGAGCGAACCGCGGTAGAAGCCCATGATGGTGTCGAAGATTTTTTCGTGGATGCGGGCGAAGAGGTTGGGACGGTCGTCCTCGCGGCGGGCCCTGAGAAGGTTGGCGCACATGGTGGGAGTGGTCGTGAGGGAGACGATCATCGAGATGACGATGGAGGTGGAAAGGACGACTGCGAACTCGCGGAAGAGGCGGCCGACGATGCCGCCCATGAGAAGGATGGGGATGAAGACGGCGACGAGCGACATGCTGATGGAAAAGATGGTGAAGCCGATTTCTCTGGCGCCAAGGAAAGCGGCGGCGAACGGTTCCATTCCTGCTTCGAGATGGCGAGTGATGTTCTCCATGACCACGATGGCGTCGTCGACGACGAATCCGGTGGCGACGGTGAGGGCCATGAGGGAGAGGTTGTCGAGCGAGAAGCCGAAGAGGTACATGACGGCGAAGGTTCCGACAAGGGAGACGGGAACGGCGACCGCGGGGATGAGGGTGGCGCGCGGGGAGCGCAGGAACAGGAAGACCACGAGCACCACGAGAATGATGGAGCCAATGAGGGTCCGCTCGACGTTGAAGACGGAGGCGCGGATGGTGGTGGTGCGGTCCATGACGACGACGGTGTGGATGCCCTGGGGCATGGCCGCTTCAAGGAAGGGGAGCTGGGTGCGGATGCGGTCGACGGTGTCAATGATGTTGGCGCCGGGTTGGCGGAAGATGATGACGGAGACGGATTTGATGCCATCGGAGTAGCCGGCGGTGCGCAGGCTCTGGCTGGAGTCGACGACGTCGGCAACGTCCTGGAGGCGCACGGCAGCGCCGTTGTGGTAGCCGATGATGAGGGGGCGGTAATCGGCGGCCCGGGAGATCTGGTCGTTGGTGAGGATGTCGTACTGGCGGTTTCCGTCAGAGAGCTGGCCGCGGGGCGAGTGGGAGTTCTGCAGGCTGAGGATGCCCTGAACGCTGCCCAGGGTGAGGCCGAAGGACTCGAGTTTTTTGGGATCGACTTCGACGCGGACCGAAGGAGTGGCGCCGCCGCCGACGCCGACCTGGCCCACGCCCTGAATCTGGGAAAGCTTCTGCTCGAGGATGGTGGACGCGAGGTCGTAGACCTTGGGCACATCGTATTTTGTCGAGTTGAGAGACAGGATCATGATCGGCGCGTCCGCCGGGTTGACCTTGCGATAGGAGGGGTTGGAGGGGAGGTTGATGGGGAGGTAGGTACGGGCGGCGTTGATGGCAGATTCCACGTCGCGGGCGGCGCCGTCGATGTTGCGGCTGAGGTCGAACTGGAGGGTGACGTTGGAGCTGCCGAGCTGGCTGGAGGAGGTCATCTCCGTGACGCCTGCGATGTGGCTGAATTGACGCTCAAGGGGCGTCGCGACCGAGGCAGCCATGATCTCAGCGCTGGCGCCGGGCAGGCCGGCCTGAACGCTGATGGTGGGGAAGTCCACCTGGGGCAGGGGCGAGACGGGCAGCACGGTGAAGGCGACAGCGCCGGCGATAGCCACAGCAATGGTGAGGAGCGTGGTGGCCACGGGGCGGCGGATGAATGGAGTCGACAGGCTCATGCAGGTTCGGCTCCGGCAGGCGGGGGCTCATTGCGCGGGGCGGTGTGGGAGAGGCTGCGGCCGGTAATGCGCTGGCCGAGGTTGTCAAAGAAGATGTAGATGACCGGGGTGGTATAGAGGGTGAGCATCTGCGAGAGCAGGAGACCGCCGACCATGCAGATGCCGAGGGGACGGCGAAGCTCAGAGCCGAGGCCGGTACCGAGAGCCAGGGGGATGCCGCCGAGCAGGGCTGCCATGGTGGTCATCATGATGGGGCGGAAGCGGAGCAGGCTGGCCTCGTAAATGGCGTCGGTGGAGTTCTTGCCGCGCTCGCGCTCGGCCTCGAGAGCGAAGTCGACGATCAGGATGCCGTTCTTTTTGACGATGCCGATGAGGAGGATGATGCCGATGATGGCGACGACGCTGAGGTCCTGATGGAAGAGCATGAGGAAGAGGAGCGCGCCGACGCCGGCCGAGGGCAGCGTGGAGAGGATGGTGATGGGGTGGATGAAGCTCTCATAGAGGACGCCAAGGACAATGTAGACGGTGACGAGAGCGGCGAGGATGAGGAGCGCTTCATTGGAGAGCGAGTTGCGGAACGAAGCAGCGGTGCCCTGAAAGTCGGCCTGGAGCGAGGCGGGGAAGTTCATCTTCTTCGCTGCGTCATCGATCTTGGAGATGGCGGTGCCGAGGGAGGCGTTGGGCGCCAGGTTAAAGGAGACGGTGACGGACGGGAACTGCCCCTGGTGATTGATGGAGAGCGCTTCAGTGGTTCGCTGCATCTGGGTGAAGGCGCCGAGTGGAATGGCGTTGGCGCCGACGTTCGAGACCGCGGTGTTGGGAGTGGTGCCGGAGGTGAGGCCGGCGGAGCTGGAGGTGGAAGTGCCGCCGGCAAGCACAGTGCCGGCACTGGCGAGAACCGCGGCTGAAGGCGTGTATTTGATGGACGCGGTGAGGGCGTTGCTGCCCGCTGCGGCTGAAGCAGACGAAGCGAAGGATGTGGCGGCGCCGGCGCCGGTGGCTCCGGAAGAAGCATTGCCCTGGATGTAGAGAGAGCCGAGGTTAGCGGGATTCTGCTGCCACGCGGGTGCGGTCTCAAGGATCACGTGGTACTGGTTGGTCTGGGTATAGAGCGTGTTGATCTCGCGCTGGCCGTATGCGTCGTAGAGGGTGTTGTCAATGGTGGTGGGAGCGATTCCGAGGCGCGAGGCGGTGACGCGATCGATGACGAGCTGGACGGCGCGGGCGCCGGTCTGCTGGTCGGTGGCTACGTCTTCAAGCTCCGGCATTTTCTTGAGCTGGGCGACGAACTTGTCGCTCCACTCGTTAAGCTCGTCGGAGTCCGGATCTTCGAGGGTGTACTGATACTGGGTGCGGCTGATGCGGTCGTCGACGGTGATGTCCTGGACGGGCTGCATGTAGAGGTGCATGCCCTGGACCTGGGCCAGATTGTTCTGCAGGCGGCGGATCACGTCGGAAGCGCTGGTGTGGCTGCGTTCGTTCAGAGGCTTGAGGTTGATGGAGAAGCGGCCGCTGTTCAGGGTGGTATTGATGCCGTCGGCGCCGATGAACGAGGAGAGGCTTTCGACGGCCGGGTCCTCAAGGATGATGCGGGCGATATCCTGCTGCCGGTTGGACATCTCAGGGAACGAGATGGACTGGTTGGCCTGGGAAATGCCCTGGATCACGCCGGTGTCCTGCACGGGAAAGAAGCCCTTGGGGATGACGATGTAGAGGACAACCGTGAGGACGAGGGTGGCGACGGCGATGAGGAGAGTGATGGTCTGGAAGCGGAGGACGACCTTCAGAGTGCGGCCGTAGAAGGCGATCATGCGGTTGAAGACGTCCTCAGACCAGCGGTAGAAGCGAGTCTGCTGCTGGGCGGCATCGTGGCGCAGGATGCGCGCGCACATCATGGGCGTGAGGGTCAGGGAGACGACGGCGGAGATGATGATGGTGACGGCGAGAGTGACTGCGAACTCGCGGAAGAGGCGGCCGACGACGTCGCCCATGAAGAGCAGGGGGATGAGGACGGCGATGAGCGAGACGGTGAGGGAGAGGATGGTGAAGCCGATTTGGCCGGAGCCGGTGAGGGCGGCCTGCATCGGGGGCATGCCCTCTTCGATGTAGCGCGAGATGTTCTCGATCATCACGATGGCGTCGTCGACGACGAAGCCGGTGGAGATGGTGAGCGCCATCAGGGAGAGGTTGTCGAGCGAAAAGCCGAGGATGTACATCACGCCGAGGGTGCCGACCAGCGAGAGCGGCACAGCGACGGCGGGAATGATGGTGGCGGAGAGCGAGCGCAGGAAGAGGAAGATGACCATGATGACCAGCCCGATGGTCAACATCAGCTCGAATTCGACGTCGTTGACGGAGGACTGGATGCTGGTGGTCATGTCAGTCATGGTGGTGACGTGGATGGAGGCGGGCAGATTGGCTTCGAGCTGAGGCAGGATCTGCTGGATGCGGCGGACGACCAGGATAGTGTTTTGGCCGGGCTGGCGCTGGACGTTGACGATGACCGCGGGAGTCTGGTTCATCCAGGCGGCCTGGCGTGTGTTCTCCACGCCGTTGACCACGTTGGCCACGTTCTTGAGGAGGACGGGCGCGCCGTTGGAATAGGAAACGACGATGTCCTTGTAGCCTTCTGCGGTGGTGATCTGGTCGTTGGCGTCGATCTGGTAGTCCTGGCGGGGACCGTCGAAGTTGCCCTTGGCGGAGTTGACGCTGGACTGGACGAGGGCGGTGCGTACGTCCTCCATGTTGAGGCCGTAGGAGGAGAGCTGGGTGGGATTGACCTGGATGCGGACGGCGGGTTTCTGGCCGCCGCTGATGGAGACCAGGCCGACGCCGGCGAGCTGAGAGATGCGCGGGGCCAGGCGCGTGTCGACGAGGTCCTCGACCTGCGACAGGGGCATGGAGTCAGAGGAGACGGCAAAGGTGAGGATGGGGGCGTCGGCGGGGTTGGTCTTGTTGTAGACCGGCGGGGTGGGCAGGTCGGAGGGCAGGAAGGTCTGCGATGCGTTCATCGAAGACTGGACTTCCTCTTCAGCCACGTCGAGGCCGAGAGTGAGCGAGAACTGGAGGACGATGACGGAGACACCGCCGGCGCTGGTGGAGGTCATCTGGCTGAGGCCCTGCATTTCGCCGAACTGGCGTTCAAGCGGAGCGGTGACCGTGGTGGCCATGACGTCAGGGCTGGCGCCGGGATAAAAAGTGAGCACCTGGATGGTCGGGTAATCGACTTCAGGCAGTGCCGAGACCGGCAACTGTTTGTAGGCGACGATGCCGCACAGCATGATGGCAGCCATCAGCAGCGCAGTGGCGACGGGCCGCAAGATGAATGGCCGGGACAGATTCATGGGGCAGTGCTCGCAGAGGATTCAGTCGTGCTGGGGAGTTTGATTTTGGAGAGGGTGATCTGCGAGCCGCTCTGCAGTTTTTCGAAGCTGGAGTCGGCGACGACATTGCCGGCCGCGATACCGGTGACCGCGGTTTGACCATTGTCGGAGTCGGCAGACTTGACGGTGTGCTGCATCGCCTTGCAGCTCTGCGGCGTGGTGCACTCCTTGGCGGCATCGGCGACGGGCTGATTGGATTTGGCATCGACGATGAGGTAGACGAAGTCCTGGGAGCCGTTGTGCTGGATGGCCGAGGACGGAATGAGGGTCTGGTTTTCGAGAGTGCGGACCAGCAGGCGGGTGTTCACGAACTGGTTGGGAAAGAGCGCGCTGTCACGATTGTCGAACTGGGCGCGGAGTTTCACGGTGCCGGTGACGGTGTCGATCTGGTTGTCGACCGAGGTGAGCTTGCCGGCGGCGAGGTGGCCTGACTGGCTGCGGTCGAACGTGTCGACCTTGAGGGTTTTGCCGCCGCGGAGCTCCTTCATCACCTCGGGCAGGCTGTCTTCGGCCAGGGTGAAGACGACCGTAATGGGCTGAATCTGAGCGACTGAGACGAGCGTGGTGGTGGAGTTGGCAGTGACCAGGTTGCCGGGATCGACGAGACGCAGGCCGACGCGGCCTTCAATGGGCGAGGTGATGTGGCAATAGCTGACCTGAACCTCGTCGTACTGGACGGTGCCCTCGTCGTTTTTGACCGTGCCCTGATCCTGGAGCACGAGTTTCTCCTGGTCTTCGAGAGTCTGCCGCGGGATGGCGTTCTTGGACCATGCGACTTTGTAGCGGTCGAGGTCCATCTGGGCTTCAGCCAGCAGATTCTGGTCGCGCTCAAGGGCGCCCTGGGCCTGATGGAGCGTGGCCTGGTAGGGCCGCGGGTCGATGTCGACGAGCGGGTCGCCCTTTTGGACCACCTGGCCCTCGCGATAGTGGACAGCGGTGACGACGCCGGTGACCTGGGAGGTGATGGAGTCAAAATAGACGGGCGTGACGGTGCCGATGGCATCGAGGTAGATGCCGATGTCGCCGCTCTGCGCCGTCGCGATGGTAACGGGAACGACGCCGCCCGTCATGCCTCGACGGCCGCCACCGCCGGCTGTAGCGGCCTGGGACTTCTGTTGGTGATTCCATGCCCAGTAGAACAGAAAGCCAAATGCGAGCAGGACCACCACCCATATCCAGCGGTGGCGGCGCTTGCGGGCGGGTTCAGGCGAATCTCCGGCAGAGTTGCTCGCCAGACTATCATGCGAAGCGGATGTGTGAGGGTCCATTTTTTTCTTCTGGTCTCGTTCTTCAAGAGTGATGATCTGTAGCGATCCGAAGCCGGTGCGGCGAAAGCAGCCAAAGGCCTCCGGATCGGCCAGTTTACCATCGCGACAAAACGTTTGCCATGAACACAGGATGGCTTTGAAGTACGGGATTTGCCGCGGGCCTGCGGGTAGAGCTGCAAAGCCGGAATCCCGTCCGATCTGTATCGAATTTGTTGACGTGCAAAAGGGAGGTTAAGTTGCAGGATTGGTGCGCGCGCAAACCCTCTCAGGCGGCCGGCGCAACCGTATCGCGGGATGGGAGGAGGGGAGTGATGCGCGCCTCCACAGCGGAGGCTTCGATCTCGCTGTTAATCTCCGCTCCAACCAGGAGCATGAGGCCGGTGATGTAGAACCACATGAGCAGGATAATGACCGCGCCGAGGGAGCCGTAGGTGACGGTGTAGGTGTTAAAGAAATGTAAATAGATGCGCAAGCCCAGCGAGGCGATGAGCCATGCGGCCATGCCGATGGCGGCGCCGGGAGTGAGCCAGCGCCAGCGGCGAGCGCGGAGATCAGGCGCCCAGTAATAGGTGAGCGAGAAAGTGAGCGCCAGAAACGCGGTGGCGAGGATCCAGCCGCAGATGCGGGAGGCTATGGCCACGGTTTCCGCCAGGAAGGGGCCACGCAGATCCTGGTGCGCCCATCGCGCCGCGAAATCGCCTAGGAAGAGGGAGGAAAGGCACAGGGAGATGGTCCCGATGAGGATAATGGTGAGGCCGATGGCCTGAATCCTGGCCTTGATATAGGAGCGGCGATCATTGATCTTGTAGACGACGTCGAGGGTTTCCTGGACAGCGGAGACACCGACGGAGGCGGACCAGACGGCGGCGATGAGGCCGAAGGTGATCTTGCCCGAGCTGGCCGAGGCGGCGGTCTGGTTGAAAGTACTGAGAACGGCGTGGAAGGCGGAGGTGGGAACGACGAAGGCGAGGTAGGAAAGGAGGCGATCGTAGATGGTGGCGGCCGAGCGCGCCACCAAGCCGAGGATGGCGCTGGCGCAGAGCAGTGTGGGAAAGAGCGAAAAGAGGAAATAGAAGCCGAGCTCCGCGGAGTGCCCGAAGATGCGATCCTCCATGATGGACTGCCAGATGCATTTTGCGATCTTGCCGAAGGTCAGGCCGTCGCGGGTCCAGAGACTTTGGAGCGGCGAACGGGCGACCAACTCCCAGATGCGCCGATCGTGCTGATTGAGGCGCCGATCGACGATGGGAGTTGGGGTAGGCATGGAGCACCTCGTGATCTCTATGCCTGGATGGATGCCGCCGGTCGAGCGGGTGGTGGTCCCGCGGATCGATTGCGGTGATGGCTGACCTTTCACCGTGGCATACTGCCGCACGGATAAGCAATTCTGGCTTGCGCAAAGGCGGATTCTGTAGGTGTCAACCGAGTCAAACCAACCAATTCCGGCGCGCATCTGACGGGAAGTGGGAATGCGGCAGGCGTACTCTCTCCTTGTGGCATGGTTCGAAGGCTTGCCCCGCAACGGGCGGGGCGCGGGCTTGAGCCTGATCGCGTTCTGGCTGGCGCTGGGCGCGGCAGTAATGGCGCAGGCGCCGGCGCAGGAGAAACCGACGACAGCACCCATTCCTCCGGGGATGACTGATGCGTCTACGCAGCCTGTTCCCGGCACCGCGCAGGCAGCCGAAGAGATGTTCTCGACCTACGAAGGTCAGAATGTGGACTCGGTGGAGATCGCCGGGCAGCCGGCATTGCTGACGTCGCAGTTCGCGGCGGAGTTCAAGCAGAAAACCGGCCAGCCGTTTTCAAAAGACCTGGTGAACCAGACCGCGGCAGCGCTGAAGGCCGCGGGCCAGGGAAAGTTCACCGACGTTCGCATCCACGTGACGGCGGAAGCACAAGGCGTGCGCGTGCAATTCATCCTGGAGCCCGCATACTACTTTGGGGTGTTCGCGTTTCCGGGTGCATCGGTGTTCCCCTATTCGCGGCTGATCCAGGTTTCGAATTATCCGGTGCAGACGCCGTACGATGCGGACGAGGTGGAGCGCGACCGGCGGGCTCTGGTCCAATTCTTTCAGCAGGAGGGCTATTTCGAGGCGCAGGTGCGTTCGCAGGTGGTGGCGGACGAGCAGCACGCGATCGCGAGCATCTCGTTTGTGACCAAACTGGGGCGCAAGGCGAAGTTCGGCGATGTGAGCATCGCGGGATTGCCGGACAATGACCAGCACGAGATGGAGAACAGCCTGAAGACACTGCTGGCTCGGTTCCGTGAAGCGGCGGTGCGGCCAGGCAAGGCGTACCACCACTCGACGCTGCTGCGGGCCAACAAATACCTGCAAAGCGAGCTGGAGAAGCGCGGTCTGCTGGGGGCGAAGGTGAAGCTGGCCGGCGCCGAATACCGGCCCGACACGAATCGCGCCGATATTCACTTTGCGGTGGACCCGGGGCCGAAGGTGCACGTGGACATTGCCGGCGCGCACCTGTGGAGCTGGGACCGCAAGTCGCTTCTGCCTATGTACCAGGGCGTGGGCGTGGACGAGGAAACCGTTGAGGAGGGCCGACAGGCACTGACTTCGTATTACCAGGGCAAAGGCTACTTCGACGTGAAAGTGGACGCGAAGCTTAGCCACGGGACGAACGGCGACACCGTGCTTTACCAGATCTCGCGCGCGAGCAAGGAAAAAGTTGCGGCCGTGGACCTGAAGGGCAATGAGCAATTGAAGTCTTCTGAACTGACACCGGTCATTGCGGTAGAACCGAAGCATTTTCTTTCCGCGGGCAAGTTCAGCAACGAGCTTGTGGAGACCAGCGAGAACAACCTGACCGGGGTGTACAAATCAGAGGGATTCAGCAGCGTGAAAGTGACCTCCAAGGTTACGCGGCACGAGAAGGAATTCGATGTGGCGTTTGCGGTGACGGAGGGGCCGCGCGACACGGTGGCGAGCCTCCAGGTGGAAGGCGCGGGCACGTTTCCGCCGTCGCGGTATGCGCCACACGGGATGAAGCTGAGAGCGGGCAGCCCGTACTCGGCGGCCAATGTGGCGGCGGACCGCACGATGATCGTGGCGAACTACCTTCGCGCGGGATACCTGAAGGCGAGCTTCCGCGAAACGGCTGCGCAGGCATCGAAGAACGATCCGCACCACGTCAACGTGGTGTACCACATTTCTGAAGGGCCGCGGGTGATCGCGGGGGATGTGCTGACGCTGGGGCGCGCGCACACGCAGCAGAAGCTCATCGACCGGGATGTGACCGGGATCAAGCCCGAGCAGCCACTGACGGAGACGAGCCTGCTTGCGTCGGGAGCGAAACTGTACGACCACACCGGCGTGTTTGACTGGGCCGAAGTGGATCCCAAGCGGGGGATCACGACGCAAAACACGGAAGACGTGCTGGTGAAGGTGCACGAGGCGCCGCGCAACAGCATTACCTACGGCATTGGGTTTGAGGTGATCAACCGCGGCGGCAGCATTCCCAGCGGGACGGTGGCGCTGCCCAAACTGCCTCCGGTGGGGCTGCCCTCGAATTTCACGACCAGCCAGAAGACGTTCTGGGGGCCGCGCGGCACCATCGAGTACACGCGTAACAATGTGCGCGGCAAAGATGAGTCGTTGTCATTCACGGGTTTTGCCGGGCGGCTGGACCAGAGCGCGAAAGCGTACTACATTGATCCGACGTTCTTCTGGTCGCCGTGGAAGACAACCTCGGCAATTTCGTATGAAAAGAACGAGGAGAATCCGATCTTCAGCTACCAGCAGGAACTCGGGTCGGAACAGATTCAGCGGGCCGTGCTGGGCGACAAGCAGAACATTCTCTTCCTTCAATACGGGTTTACGCAGACGGACCTGACGCACGTTTTGATCCCGGCCCTGGTGCCGGATCGCGACCTGCATATCCGGCTTTCCACCTTGACCGCGAACCTGACCCGCGACACGCGAGACAATCCCCTGGACGAACACCGCGGCATGCTGGGTTCCGCGGAACTGGACTTCAACACCACGAAACTCGGCTCCAATGTTGACTTCGCGAAGTTCACCGGCCAGGCGGCGTCTTACAAAACAAAATGGCACGACATTGTGTGGGCCAACAGCATCCGCATCGGCCTGGCGCAACCGTTCGCCAACAGCTTTGTGCCGCTCAGCGAATCGTTCTTCACCGGTGGCGGCAACTCGCTGCGCGGATTTCCGCTGGATGGCGCGGGTCCGCAGCGGCAGGTGCAGGTGTGCAGCAGCGGATCGAGCTCGGCGTGCACCTTCATCCAGGTGCCTGCCGGCGGCAATGAGATGCTGATCCTGAACGCCGAGGCGCGCATCCCGCTGCCAATTAAGAAGGGGCTGCGCATTGTGCCGTTTTACGACGGCGGCAACGTGTTCCCATTGGTCGGCTTCCACGATTTCACGTCCCTTTACGCTAATAATGTCGGAGTTGGTCTACGCTATGACACGCCGGTAGGCCCGATCCGGTTCGACCTGGGGCAGAATCTGAACCCGGTGAGCGGCGTGAATTCGACACAGTATTTCATCTCGATTGGCCAGGCTTTCTAGAAGAGGAACCCTATGAGTGCGGCTCATACATTATTCCACGAATCATCGCCGGAGCCCACGCCTCCGCATCGTCCGCGTCGCCGCTGGGGCCGCATCTTCGCCTGGATTGCCGGGGCGCTGGCGTTACTGCTTTTTATGGTGGCCGCAACCGTGGCGGCGCTGCTGAACAGTGCGCGCTTTCACCAGTACGTGCTGGCGAAGGTCGAGAACGTGGCCAGCCAGAATCTGAATACGCAGGTGACGCTGGAAAACTTTGCCGTGCATTTCTCCACGCTCAGCCTGGAGGTGTACGGGTTGACGGTGCATGGCGCCGGCCCGTATCAGAACCCGCCCATTCTGCAGCTCCAGCACGCGGAAGTCGGAGTGCGCATCGTGAGCGTGCTGCACGGCAAATGGTATCTGTCCACCGTGCGGCTGGATCATCCGGTGGTGCAGCTCCTTGTGGACAAGAACGGCGTGTCCAATATCCCCAGGCCGGCGCCGAGCAACTCGAAGAGCAACACGACGATTTTCGATCTTGGAATTCGACACGCGGTGCTGGACCATGGCGAGGTATATTTGAACGCCGAAGCGCAGGCGCTCTCCGCGGACCTGCACGACGTGGACTTCCGCGCCGGATTCACGCCGGTTTACTCGGTGTATTCAGGCACGCTCCAGTACACGAACGGGCGAGTGATCTACGGCACATACCGGCCGTTTGTGCACAACTTCGCCGCGCGGTTCGGCCTGAGCCCGACTACGTTCCAGCTTCCCCAGGCGGAGATCTCGAGCGGATCGACGAATATTTTTCTGGCGGCCACGGCGACCAACTTGAGCGCTCCGGTGGTGCAGGCAAAGTACGACATGACCATCGACGGCGCGCAGATGGCGCGGCTGATTGGCAACCCATCGATTCCGGAAGGGATGATGCATTTGCGCGGATCGGCGAATTACCACGAAATGGCGAACCAGCCTGCCCTGCAGACGGTGACACTGAGCGGCGATCTGATCAGCCCACGGCTCGTAGTCAAGACACCCACGATGCAGACGGCGGTTGCGAACCTCGCTGCACACTACTCGATGGCGCATGGCGACGCCAGGCTAATCGACCTGCGCGCGGGCTTGCTGGGCGGCGAGGTCACCGCACAAGGCACGATGACGCAACTCGGCGGAGAGAATCCGCACTCGGCGTTCACGGCATCGGTGCGGCGCATCTCGCTGGCGCAGGCTGAGCGCCTGGCTGGCAATCAAAGGGCGGCGCCGGTGGCGCTTGCAGGCGAGCTGAACGCCGACGCGACGGCGACGTGGGGAAGAGCGATTGCCGATATTGCCGCGAAGGTGGACGCGAACATCCACGGAAGTGCCGCGCCCAAAACCGCCGGTGCGGCGCAGGCAAGCGCGGGAGCGCCATCCAGCGTGCCCGTCGACAGCGAGATTCATGCGACGTATGCCGGCGCGCGCAATGAGATCGCGCTGACGCAGAGCTACCTTCGCACGCCTCAAACATCGCTGACGATGAATGGCACGGTGAGCCGGCACAGCAGCCTCGCCATCCGCCTTGAGGCAAAGGATCTGCGCGAGGTAGCGACGATCGCCGGCATGTTCAGCCCTCCGGCGAATGGACAGCAGCCGCTTGTGCTCGCGGGCTCGGCGACTTTCGACGGGAATGTGCAGGGATCGACATCGGCGCCTCACCTGACAGGGCAGCTCTCCGCGTCGCATCTCGAAGTGAACGGGACGTCATGGAAGGTGTTTCGCGCGGGTGTGGATGCAAGTCCATCAGAGGCGGCGCTCAAGAATGCAGAGCTCGATCCGGAGCCGAAGGGGCACATCACGTTGAATGCGAGCGCGGCGCTCGACAAGTGGGCATTCAGCAAAACCAGCTCCCTGAGCCTCGAACTGAACGCGTCGCAGATGGATATCGCCAGCCTGGCGAAGATGGCGGGACAGACTTTGCCCGTGACCGGCACGCTGAACACGCACGTGACGGCGCATGGGTCGGTGATGAACCCAGTGGGCACCGGAAACCTTACGGTGACCAACGCGAGCGCATACAACGAGCCGATACCGTCGCTGCGGGTAACGTTTGGCGGCACCGGCGACGAGGCGCACGCGGACGTGGACCTGCGGCTGCCCGCGGGCAGCGTGAAGAGCAATGTGACTGTGCGGCCAAGAGAGAAGACCTATACGGCCCAACTTAGCTCGACGGGAATCGCGATCGACAAGCTGAATACGGTGCAATCAAGGAACATGAATGCCACCGGCGTGGTGGAGCTGAATGCGAGCGGCCACGGCAGCTTTGACAATCCGCAGCTCACGGCCAGCGCGCGTATACCGTCGCTCACCGTGCAGGGGCAGACGGTAACCAACATCGCGCTGAATGCCACTGTGGCCAACCACGCGGCCGACGCCACGCTCGAATCGGCGGCGCTGCATACGTCCATCCAGGCCAAGGCGCACGTGCAGCTCACCGGCGACTACCCGGCCGACGCTACGTTGAACACGCAGGGAATTCCCCTGCAGCCGGTGGTGGAGATGTTCTCGCCGGCACAAGCTGAGTCGCTGACCGGCCAGACCGAGGTGCATGCCACGGTGCATGGGCCGCTCAAGAACATGGCCGCTCTCGAGGCCCACGTCACCATTCCTTACCTGAAAGTGGATTACAACAACACCATCCAGCTTGCTTCGGCCGCGCCAATTCAGGCGGACTACCGGAACCGGATGCTGACGCTGCAGCACGGGGCCATTCGCGGGACCGACACGGATATCGAGTTCCAGGGCTCGATCCCGGTTGGCGTGCAGGCGCCCATGTCGCTGCTGTTGCACGGCAATGTGAACCTGGCCCTGATCCAGCTCTTCGATCCAACGGCGCGCACGTCGGGCGAGGTGCGGTTCAACGTCAACTCCAGCGGCACTGAGCCCGGCAAGAACCTGGCCGGCGAGATCGACATTGTCAACGCGAGCTATGCTGCCGGAAACCTGCCCGTCGGCCTGACGAACGGCAACGGGGTGCTGACGCTGAGCACGGACCGGCTCGATATCAAGTCCTTCCAGGGTAAGGTTGGCGGGGGGCAGGTGATCGCCTCGGGCGGCGTCGCGTTCCGGCCCGCCATGCGCTTCAACCTGGGGGTGGAGGCGAAGGACGTCCGCATGCTCTATCCCGCCGGCATGCGGGAGAGCGTCAACGCCAACATCCGCCTGGGCGGCAGTCCTGATTCCGCCGTGCTCGGCGGGACGGTGGACCTGACCGACCTTTCGTTTACCCCGGCGTTCGATCTCGCCAGTTTCGTGGGACAGTTCTCCAGCGGCGTGCAGGCTCCGCCATCCATGGGCATCATGCAGAACATCCGGCTGAACCTCAACGTTCACTCCACCAACAACGTGAACCTGGTGAGCCGGACGCTGAGCGTGGACGGAACAGCCAACCTGCAGGTGCGTGGCACGGCAGCAGACCCGGTCATCCTGGGCCGCGTGGACCTGACCGGTGGCGACATGATCCTGAGCGGCAACCGATATGTACTCACGGGCGGCACCATCCAGTTCGTCAACCCGTCCGTGACGCAGCCGGTGGTCAACGTGACCATCACCACGTCGATTCAGCAATACAACATCTCCATGCGCTTTCAGGGACCAACCGACCAGCTCAACACTCAATATACGTCGGACCCGTCGTTGCCTCAGGCCGACATCATTCACCTCCTGGCGTTCGGGTCGACGACCGAAGCGCCCGGGACGCCCGCCACCCAGCAGGCAGAGGGGGCGGTCGCCTCGGAGGTGTCCAGCAAGATCACGGGGCGCATCGCCAAGGCCGCCGGAATCTCGCAACTCTCCATCAGCCCGGTGCTGGGCAACACGGCAACCCAGGGCGCGGGCGCCAACATCACCGTGCAGCAGCGCGTCACCGGCAATCTGTTCGTGACCTTCTCCACCAACACGGCCAACACGCAGAGCGAGGTGATCCAGGGGCAGTACCGAATCTCGCCCAAGGTGTCGTTGAGCGCCACGCGCGATCCCAACGGGGGATTCGCCGTCGATACGCTGATCAAGAAGACTTATTGAACTTGCGGTCCGGCTGGGGCGCTCAGATCTCGCGTGGCACATCGCGGTGAATGGCCTTCACCTCGTATCCGGCATCGAGCAGGCGCCGGCCCATTTCCTCGGCCATCATCACGCTGCGGTGCTGGCCCCCGGTGCAGCCGAATGCGATGGTCAGATAGCTCTTGCCCTCCTTGACGTAGTGCGGCAGAAGGTAGAGCAGCAGGTCGGTCAGGCGGTCAAGGAACTCGATTGTCTGAGGAAAGCTGGCCACATACGCAGCCACCTTGGGATCCTTGCCGGTCTTTTTGCGGAACTCGGCCACGAAGTGCGGATTGGGCAGGAAGCGCACATCGAAGACAAGGTCCGCATCCAGGGGAACGCCGTTTTTGAAGCCAAAGCTGAGACACGAGACCAGCAGTCGGTTGGCTGGCTCTTCCTGGCCGAATCGAGCCTGGATGTGCTCGCGCAGCTCGTGCACATTGAAGTTCGAAGTGTCGATCAGCGTATCCGCCACGTTGCGGATCGGATCAAGCAACTGGCGCTCTTCGACGATGGAGCGCGAGACGGTCTCCAACTTTCGCAGCGGATGCGGGCGTCGGGTCTCGGAATAGCGCCGCACCAGCACGGCGTCCTGAGCATCCAGAAAGACCACCCGGGTGGGGAGAACCATCTTGACGCTCTTCAGGATCTCGGGCAGCTGGTCCAGCGTCTGGCCTTCGCGGATGTCCACGACGATCACCGCACTCTGAATCTCCGGCGACTTCTCCACCAGGTGGGAAAAATCCTGCAGCAACTCCAGCGGCAGGTTGTCCACCGCGTGGTAGCCAAGGTCTTCAAAAGCCTTGAGCGCAGAGGCCTTTCCCGCCCCGGAAATCCCAGTCACGATCACAAGCTCTTTAGGAGGTTTATCTCTATCCCGGGCGGCGGCCAAAGGCGGGTCCATTTCAGGACGTGGTGGCATGCGCCCATCGTACAACGAATCCGCTGCGATTCAGAGAGAAACGATCCGAACCATCCAGGAAATTCTGCTTATGCGCTCTCTCCGCTACGGGCGCGGCTGCGGATCACGATCTGTTGCGCCTGGACGGTGTCCAGCGCGCCGCCAAGCAGGTAGCCCTGGCCTAACTCGAACCCCAGCTCATGCAATGCCATGGCCTGCTCGCGAGTCTCGATGCCCTGGGCAAGCACGTCCATACCCACCACGCGGCAAAGATGGACCAGGGATTCCAGCAGGGCCACCTGGCCGACTCCGCCGGTCGCGCCCGCAGTCAACTTGGTGTCCAGCTTGACCAGCGAGATAGGCATGTGCAGCAGATGATTGAGCGGAGCCAGGTTGGCGCCGAAGTTATCCAGTGCCACGCGGGCGCCGCACTCCACCACGCGCTGCACGATGGCAAGCGCGCGATCCGCGTCGTGGTTCAGTACGTTCTCCGGCACCTCAAACATGATCCGCGAGGGAGGAATGCCGCTGATCGCTGTCAGTCTCTTGAACTGCTCCACCAGCTCGTCGTTGTAGAACTGGCGCGCGGTAAGGTTAATGTTCAAACCAAGTCCGTTTCCGGGAATGGCCAGGTCCCACGCCAGGAGCTGCCGGCATGCGGCCTCGATGGTCTCACGGCTGAGGCTGATGGACAGCCCGGTGTCGTCGGCCACGGGCAGCAATTCGCGGAAGCTTTCCAGGGTTCCGTCCTGCCGCCGCAATCGCAGCAGCGCTTCAAATCCCACCACGTAGCCGGTGGCCAGCCGGAAGATGGGCTGATAGCGGAATTCGTACTCGCGGCCGGAGACCACGCGGCGCACCTCCAGCTCGCGCTCCTGCTTGCTGGCAATGTGTGCCTCCAGGGGCCGGTCGAAGATGGCGTAGCGGTGGCCACCGTCCTGCTTTGCGCGGTACATGGCCAGGTCGGCGTCGCGAACCAGATGATCGGGAATCTCATGGCGGTCATCCGCCAGCGCCGCTCCGATGCTGACTCGCATCAGTACGCCATGGCCAAGAATGTCGAAGGGCCGGTTCATCTCCCCAAGAACGCGCTCGGCCACGGTTTCCAGATCCTTTGCCGAGGACACATTCTCCACCACGATGGCGAACTCGTCGCCGCCGAGCCGCGCGGCGGTGTCTTCCGGGCGCAGCACTGCGCTCAACCGCTCTGCCAGGGCCGCCAGCAGGAGGTCTCCGGCAGCGTGGCCCAGCGAATCGTTCAGCGCCTTGAATTGATCCAGATCGAGAAACATGACTGCGCATCCGCGCTCGTGCCGGCGCTCACGGCGGCTCAAGGCAAGCTTCAGCCGGTCCATAAACAGCGCGCGATTCGGCAGACCGGTCAGCACGTCGTGCATGGCGTCGTGCTGCAGCTTGATCTCCACTTCCTTGCGCTCGCCGATGTCGCGAAAGGTGAGCACGTAGCCGGCGCGGTCACCGCTCACCATCAGCGGCGCAGCGTGCATGGAAACGTCCATCAGCTCGCCCGCCTTGTTCATGCACACCGTTTCCAGCGCGACCCGGCCCTGTTCATCCACCAGCTTGCGCAGCCCGGCGTTTTCGCTCTGGCGCGTCTCAGGCACGATAAAGTCCGCCAGGTCCCCGCCGCTCACTTCTTCGGCGCTGAAGCCGAACATGGTGCTGAATGCCGGATTGGTGTAAAGCACGTGCGCGCCGTGCAGGATGGCCACGCCTTCAGGGATGCTGGCCAGCACATCTTCCATCAGGTGCGGCCTGGGCGTGCGCTCGCGGCCGTAGGCCTGCGCCACAATCACGCCATCCCGCGAATCGAGATCAAGGATGCTGTAGGTGCCTTCGACGGCGATCATGCGGCCGCCCTTGCCCGCCAGCATGGCATGAAATGGGCTGCCGCGCTGGCTGCCCATCAGCGGAGTGCGCGGCTCCGCGGTGCCGGGAGACAGTCCCCAGAGCACATCTTCCACCGGCCGCTGCACCCAATCGCCTTCCGTTCCCAGCAGACTCCGGGCCTCGGCGTTGGCAAACACAATCGTTCCGGCCCGCTCCAGAAACACGAGCACGGGGAGCGCATCCAGGACGGCGCGCTGTTGCCCGGATTTCGAGTTTTCAGGCAGATTCAATCCGCAATCACCCCACGCAAGCGCCGCCGCCATGCCTTCTCCTGCTTCGCTGCACTTCGGTCTGTCGCGGCCTTGCATCGTTGCCGGCCGGGAGATGCGGCGCCTCCACAGCAATCCCGGCCTGGTTATTGGCTTGCCGCAGCCCGGCGGGCCGCGTGCACCGCCATCGCATCATGACGCCGTCGGTGATTTGAATGGTACGGCCGGGAGGAAGCTCGATCTATCCCTCGAACTAGGTAGTACGTCCTACCAAGGTCCTGTCTTATCTTTCACTTTCACCCGCGAGAAGGCAATCTCGAGGGGGAACCCGAGAGAGAAGAAATGACCAGAGGATCTGGACAGCAGGAGGGACTCGCTGCCTGCCCGGCGCGTCCCTCCCATTCGGATTCAGGGAATCTCTACAAGCTCCATCTGCCCGTCGCGGCGGCGATGCAGCACGAATAAATCGCCGGCGGGATTGCGGAACACCAGCAGGTCGCGATCGCGGAACTCGGCCTCCTTCACAGCCTCCTCCAGGGTCATAGGGCGCATGGCAATCGCCTCGCCGCTCTTGACCACGTGGGGTTCCACCACGGTGCGGCGCGCCGGAAATGAGTGCACCGGAATGGACGCGCCCTGCCGCGGGGCCGCCGGTTCTTCCTCAACCCCCGACGGGCGCACTTTGGACCGCGTTACCGGCGGCGATGCCGGCGCCTTCTCCTCTTTGGGAAGCCGCTTTCGCGTCAGGTGGCGATCGCGATAGCGCACGGCCTGGTGCTCGGCGTGCACCAGGGCAGCCCGCAGGGCGGATTCCTGCGAGTCAGCCTCCCCCCGTGCCGCGATCGTGTGCATCCGCGCTTTCACCGTGAGTTCGGCGATCTGTAAATGTCTCTGGGTGCGGAACGTGATTGCGGCGCTTGTGGTTTTGCCCAGAATGCGGGCGATGCGGTTCATGCCCTCCTCGGCCTGCTCGCGCAGAGCTTTGGGGATCCTGACTTGCCTGGCGGTCAACTCCACTTCCATGGTCAGCCTCCGCTCTTGTGGTTTTCCCGGGCCGAACCTTCCGGTCTGAGAATTCGGATTCTATAGCATTTCCTTGGTTCCTGTTTAGACGCCCGGCCGGCAGGGAGGATGCTTTCAGGTTCGGTCGATGGAAACCAGAGCAGCGGCGTAGGGCTTCACAGCTTGCGGAAACTCTACGGAACCGGCAAAAAACTCGTAAGGACGGTACTTCAGTACCGCCGTAGGCGCCCAAATAAAGAACTTGAGCTTTAGCCCCCGAGGCTTTTCGCACTGGATCGAACCGCGTTCCCTGCGCAATTCATCCTCAAGTCGCGCTTCAATCCCGCTTCCGCCGCTGGTGCGTCGACGGAATGTTCATGTCCTCGCGGTACTTGGCCACCGTGCGTCGGGTAAGCTGGATCCCCTGCGCCTGCAGCATCGCCGCGAGTTGGTCGTCGGTGAGCGGATGCTTAGAATCCTCGTCCTCGATGAACTTCCGCACCTTGCGCTTGAGCACCAGGAGCGGCGTGTCCGCGCCCTCGGGACCATTGGCGCCCTCTGAGAAGAAAAACCGCAGCTCGATGACCCCCTGCGGCGTGTGCGCATACTTGTTGGCCACGGCGCGGCTGATCGTTGAAGGATGCACGCCGATCTCCTCCGCCACTTCCTTGATCATCATGGGCCGCAACGCCTCGATTCCCTGGTCCAGGAAGTCCTGCTGCCGCCGCACAATCACCTCGCACGTGCGCAGGATGGTGCTCTTCCGCTGGGCGATATTGCGCATCAGTTGCATGGCCGACCGGAACCGTTCCTTGACGTACTCTTTTACTTCGCGCTCGGTGTTCTGGTTCATCAGCATCTGGCGGTAACGCCGGCTCAGGCGCAGGCTGGGCAAATCTTCCTCGTTCATGCTGACTACCCATTCGCCGCCGCGCTTGACGAACACCACATCCGGCTCGATCAACCGCGTCTGCTCGCGGTTGTACAGGCGCCCCGGGCGCGGATCCAGCGTACGGATGAATTCCACTGCGGCATGGACCTCATCGGGGCTCGCACGGACCGCCTTGGCGAGGTCCTTGATGTCGCGCTTCTGAAGAAGTTGCAGGTGGCTGTCCACAATCTGGGCCGCCACTTCCATCGCCCGGCGCCGCTGTTCCAGTTGCGCTTCAGCCTCGGCGCGAATGCTGCCGTGAGCGTCCGCTTCCTCTTCCGCTTCGACTGCGATTTCGGTTTCGGTTTCGGTTGCCGTCTCTGCTACGTGCCGTCGTGCGTAAAGCTGGCTGAATTCATGCTGTTGCGCCCCGATCTGGATCAGCAGGCACTCGCGCAGGTCGCGCGCGGCCACTCCCGCGGGATCCATATGCTGCACCAGGTCAATGGCGCGGCGCACCAGGTCGTGGGTTTGATTCAGCTCTGCGTCACTCTCCGCAGTTCCCGTTCCATTTCCGGCGGCCGCCTCCGCTGCCGCGGTACCACTGGAGATCTCGTAGAACGATGCCACCAGCTCGTCCTCCGTCGCCACCAGGTAGCCGTCCTCATCCAGGTTGCCGATCACGAACTCGGCCCCCGTATCCAGCTCCGGTTCCAGCTTCAGAGATCCCAGCTGCCACGCCAGGTGATCGGACAGTGTCGTGGGCTGCGAAAGAAAGTTCTCGAACGAGGGCTTCTCGTTTTCCTCGTATTCCTGCTGCGTACGGAAGCCGGGATCGAGATACTCCTGGAAATAGGAGCCGAAATCCACCTCGTTGAATGAATCTTTGGCCGGCGCCTGCGGCTCCGTTTCCACCCTGTGCTCCAGCGCGCCGTCAGCCCCCCGCTCCAGCCGCCGGTCCAGAAGTTCCTCTTTCCCGGCGACTTCATCCAGCATCGGAACCGATTCGTCAATCTCCTCCAGGACGGGATTCTCCACCATCTCGGCATCGATCATCTCCTTCAGTTCCAGTTTGTTGAGCGCAAGTACGCTCACCATCTGCATCAGGCCCGGTGTGAGGACCTGGCGTTGCGCCACTCTCAGATTCAATTTGGGCTGCAACAACGGCATGAGGAGATTCCCGCGTGGACTCGCTTCAAGTGTAACCGGAGCCGATTCTGCTCCGCGCGGAAAACACCCTCAAACCATCCCCAGGTTCCGGATCGGATAACTCTAGTCCAATCCCGAGCCTTCGTGCGTGGGATGCGGAGGAATATTCCGCGATAAAACCCTGCCTGAAAATAGACTTCCGCGCGGCGGCTGGCAATGGCCGCCGCGATCCCGTCTCAATTCAACGAGAATCCTTCGCCCAGGTAGATCCGCCGCACCTCGGGGTTATTCCCCAGCTCGTGCGGAGTACCCGACATGAAGATCCGCCCCTCCGTGATGATGTAGGCTCGATCGGTTACGCTCAGCGTTTCGCGCACGTTGTGATCGGTGATCAGAATCCCGATCCCGCCCGCTTTCAGGTCGAAGATGATCTTCTGCAGCTCCAGCACTGCAATCGGATCGATACCGCTGAACGGCTCGTCCAGCAGAATAAACTTCGGCTGGATGCAGAGAGACCGCGCGATCTCGACTCTCCGCCGCTCGCCGCCGGAAAGCGCATACCCGCGCGTGGTCCGGATGTGACTCAGGTTGAGCTGGTTGATCAGCCGCTCTGCCCGGCGGCGCCGCTCACGATAGCTCAGCGGCTGGCCCTCCAGCACCGCCAGGATGTTCTCCTCCACCGTCAGCTTGCGGAAGACCGACGGCTCCTGCGGTAGATAGCTGATGCCGTAATTCCGCGCCCGCAGATACATCGGCACCCGGGTAATATCCGCGTCGTCCACCTTCACGCGGCCCGACTCCGGAACCACCAGTCCCACAATCATGTAAAAACTGGTCGTCTTGCCCGCGCCGTTGGGGCCCAGCAACCCAACAACCTCGCCGCGAGAGATCCGCAGATCTACCCCGCGCACCACCTGCCGGCCTTTGTACGACTTGCCGATTCCCTCGGCGATTAGAGTTTCCATTCGTTCTCAATCTGGAGCCTGTTCCGTCATGCGCCTTCGTCGAGCCTGTTCCGTCATGCGGCTTCGTGGAGCCTGTTCCGTCATGCGGCTTCGTCGAGCCTGTTCCGTCAACCGGCCTCGTGTAAGGGCACGACTTCAGTCGTGCCGAATGCAGCCCAAAGAAGGCGGGCTTTAGCCCCTGCGGGACTCACGGCAGGTCCGAATTGCTCCTATGAAACAAGCTCGCTAACACCGCCTACCCCGCTATTTCGGCGCCGCCGTCTCTGTCGATGTCTTCTGACCGCGGCCTTCGATACTGACGCTATCATCGCGCGTATTGAAAATCAAAGCGTTACCGGTCACTGTTCCATGCATCGGATCCGTCAACCGCGGAGGAGCTTCCGCGGTACCCGTCAGCACGTAGTGCCCGGTGTCACTGGTATAGACGAGCATTTCGCCCGTTCCGTGACGGTCACTGGACTCAATCACCACGTGACCGCGCGCAGTCATCCGGTCCACCTGCCCTGCGTGGCCATCCGAACCCGCATGATTGCCCGGCGGAAGCAGCGTCAGCTCGGCCTCGTGCGCGGTCACCGTCGCGCTCTCGTTCTGCGCCACCACGTTTCCCCAGCCGTCGGCCTCAAGCACCGCCCGCCGCTCCGCCGCGGAATACCTGAGATCTCCCGCGCGCACACTTACCACCTGCGGACCCGCCTGCTTGCGCGAACTCGCCTCCTTGTCCGCCGGACCGCCCGCGGTCAGCAGCACCAGGTTCACAGGCTGCGCCTTTCCGTTCCCGTGCGCCTCCAGCGTCTGCCGCGTCCGGTTCAGCACAATCACCGGCGCGGAAACCGAGTTGGCGCCCTGCCACAACCGCGCCTTGCCCTTGAACGTCGCCTCGTCCGCCGCCCGGTGCATCTCGGCCTCCGCCGCAATCACGTGCGCCGGCCCGTCCCCGCCCAGTCCCATCCCGCCAGCCTGCCCACCGCTCCCCTTGCCGCTTTCCGCCCACGTCGCCTTCACGTTGCCATGCGCAAACGCGTCTCCACTCGCCTGCGACACATCCACCTTGTCCGCCGTCAATCCCAGCCCGCCTTCTTCAACCCGCGGACTCGCCGTCAAATGCAGCCACTGACCCGCGCCCTCATACACCGCATGCCCGGCGGTGACGCGCATGAGCGCCGGAGCAGCCTCTCCCGGCTTGGCCGGCTCCTGATCGGTCATCACCACATTCCCGTCAATCAGCGCCGATTGAATCTGCTGCGATCCCTGCAGCCGCACCGTGCCCGCCTGCGCAAACCGCGCATCAATGCGATCGCCTGAAGTCGTTTGCTGCGCCTGGGACTTGCCGGGCGCGGCGGACGTCTGCTCCAGGCTTGCATGCCCCACGCCGACAAGCTCCGCCAGTTGCTGGCCCGGGCCGAAAACTCCGGTCACATCGTCAGCCGTCATGCGCGATGGCGCCGCCGCGGAACCCGCGCGCTGCGTCAATCCGGTAATGACCACCCCGCCTGTCCCATGCGCCTGCGCAATCTCCGTGTGCCTCTGCGCCGTCGTACGGAATTCCACATCCGCCACAGGAGAACGCCAGTCGCGCGTCACACGTACTCCGTCCGACCCGTCCTGCGCGCTGTGCAGGATCACGCCGCGCTCCAGGTGCGCGTGCCTCAACTCGCCCCTGGACGAGAAACTCAGCACCGCCTGCGGCGCGCTGCCGCTCGCTTCCCTGCCCCCGCCTGACGAAGCCAGCGTGACGCCGCCCTCCAGCCGCCCCTGCTGCGGCTGGTTCCGCTCGTTGAAAAGGAGCGATCCCACCGGCGACGCAATCCGCGTGCCCGTCGCCGTCGTCAACGCGATCCCGTCGTGCGCATCCAGCCGCACTGCTGAGCCGTCTTCCCGGAACAGAACCTGGGCCTGCCCCGCTTTGGCTTCCCCGCCGCGATACTGTGCATCCGCCCCGCTCATCGTGCAGATACGCTGGTCGCGGTCGAACTCCGCGTGCTGCGCGTGGATCAGCACGTTCTCTTCCCCGCGCCGGACATTCAGTTCCACCGCGTGATCCAGCACCAGCGTGCCGTTGCCGGAGTCGAACGTCGCGCCCTCCGAGCTCCCGCTTCCCTGCGCCGTGGAGAATTCCACCCGCGCCGCTGTCGCCGCTGCCCCAGAGTCGGAATCGAAGGTCAGCCCGCTCGTCTTGACGTCAATCTGTCCCTTTGCCACCGACTGCGCCGCCGCTTTTGCCGGATTGCTCAGCGGTGCGGGCGCCGTCTTCGGCTTCGCCGGCTTCGCCCCGCGCACACCCTCGGCCACCGCCGGCGTCGCCATCGGCTGCATAATCAGGATCTCCACCGGACCCGCTGCCGTCGCCTTCTTCGCCGCTGTGTCCCACTCGAACTGCCGGCCCCGGATCCGGTCCACCGTCTCGCCGTCCTTGCCGTACAGCTCAATCTCCACGTCGTTCAGCAGCGCACGCCCATCTTTCTTCAGTTGCACCACCTTCGACGCCTTCAGCTTGAACACCATGTGCCCGTGGCTCGACTGCGTATACACCACCCCGTCCTGCTGCCGCTCAATGTTCGCGCCCAGACGCTTGGGAATATCGCGCAGGCTCAAACGGTTCTTCCAATGGCCCAGCGCCAGGAATGCCGCCAGCGCCACCACCAGCAGGCCCCCCGTCACCAGCACCAGCGTCCGCAGCCGTTCAATGGTCAGGCGCACTTGCTCAATTCCCCTGCCCCAGCCTCTCTGAAAGCCTCTGCGCCAGTCGTTGCGCAAGGCTCTCTCCCAGCTCACTCCACAGCAAACGCGCCGTCGCTCCTGACGCCTTCTCCACCGCCGCCGTCAGGTCTACAAGCTGGCGAATGTTCTCCGCCACGTGCCGCACCGCCGCCGCATCCAGCTCCGCCTCTTCTTCCAGAAACGGCGCATCGGAACCGAAGTCGATGCGGATGTGCCCATCCTGCTCGTACGCGCCCTCGTCAAACAGCGGCCCCAGCCCCGTCACCCGCACCAGCCGCGAAACCCGCGCCCATCGCGCACCTACTTCTCGCTGCTCAAAACTTCCCTCTGAAAGATCCCGTCCCTTCCCGTCACTTCCCCTTGAAATATCTCGTTCCTCGCCGTCGCTTCCCCTTGAAAGAAAGTTGTCATCCTGAGCGGCGCGAAGGATCTGCGGTTGCCTTCCGGATGCGTCGGCGTCCTCGTTCCCTCGTTCCCTGTCCCCTGCAATTTCCCACAAACTCCACCCAATCTGGAACTCGTAAGCGTAGTCCTCGTGCAGCAGCTCCACCGTTTCCGCCACGGCCGCGCGCGGCTCCGCGCCCACCACCGGCATCTCGCCCGGCGCCGCAGGAGCAACCGCCCGCCCCCACACCCGCTGGAACACCGGAGCCTCACTCCAGCTCACCGGCCATACCGTAACCGCATACACGCGTGCCTCGCCGCCATGCAGGGCAAACTCCCCCAGCACCGCAACCAGCTTGTCCGCAAGCCCCGCAAGCCGCAGATTCGGGTACCAAAGACTCAGATAAAGCGCATCTGCCATCGCTTCAATTCTAGACGTGACTCGCCGCCACTCGCTCTCTTCCAAGTGCCTTCGTTGTTGCCTTTGTTTTTGCTTTTCCTGCTGTCATTCCAGCCGCGCAAAGTGCTATCATCCAGCTTGAGGGCCAGATTTCCATAACGGAAATCCGACCCTTGGGTTTTTCGGGCAGGGCATACCCCCCTACCCCCCCACTATGGTTCATATAGTGGTATTTTTCGGATACATGCAAAGAAAATAAAGATGTTATGCACGGATCAAGGTCGCAAATCGTGCCACATATTGAACTTTACCGCATAATGGTATAAAAATCGAGAAGTTTAGACTGATTCTCAAATGCACCGCCTCGTCCTGCTCGTCGTTCTCGCCGCGCCCTCGGCCCAAGCCCAATGGCAGATTCAAACCTCCAACACCACCGCCGATCTGCGCGGCATCCACAGCGTCGGCAACGGCGTAGCCTGGGCCTCGGGGACCAACGGCACGGTCCTGCGCACCGAGGACGGCGGCTACGTCTGGCAAACCTGCGCCATCCCGCCCGGCGCGGAAAAGCTGGACTTCCGCGGCATCCAGGCCTTCGACTCGAACACCGCAATAGTCATGTCCAGCGGCAAAGGCGATCTGTCGCGCCTCTACAAAACCACCGACGGCTGCCACACGTGGAAACTGATCTTCACCAACCCCGACAAAGACGGCTTCTTTGACGCACTCTATTTCGATAGAGGCAAATGGGGATGGCTCCTTGGCGATCCGGTACACGGAATGTTCGCATTGTTCGCGACGGACGACAGTGCAAAGACGTGGATTCGCCAAATCAACGATGGACTCAAAGCTGATCCACGCACCCAAGGTGCATTTGCGGCCAGCAATACAACGCTCATCGGGCAGTATGTCGCCGCTAAATTCGTGTCGGGAGGGATTGGCGGCGCGAACTTCTATGTATCGTGGATGGTCCATAATACGTGCCTCGATTGCAGTGCGGAGGAATCAGAAGAGTACAAGGCTGGAAAGAAGAATTCTTGGACTCATGAACGCGTTCCAATCGGTAATGACACAGAATCTTCGGGCGTTTTTTCCGTCGCTCAGAAACAGTATTTGCCCGGGAATAATGAGGACAATTGGATCATTGCTGCAGTCGGCGGCGACTACGCCAAGCCCGATGACTCGACAGCAACTGCGGCGTACTCTAAGGACGGCGGCAAAACCTGGACCGCCGCCCAAACCCCGCCCCACGGCTACCGCAGCAGCGTAGCCTACGACCCAACCCTGAAGCTCTGGATCACCGTAGGCCCCAACGGCACTGACGTCTCCACCGACGACGGCCGCAACTGGCGCGCCATCCATCCCAGCGCCGCCCTCCACGAGCCCCCCGACGCCGACCGCAACTGGAACGCCCTTTCACTCCCGTTCGTAGCAGGCCCGAAAGGCCGCATCGGCAAACTAGTCGAAGCGGCCCTCGGCAAATAGCCGCACGCGTCCACCACCGCTCGCGCCCACCACCGCCCGTTCCCGCCACCCAAAGCTGTCATCCTGAGGAGCGCAGCGACGAAGGATCCGCGGTTGCTCTTCCCAGGTCCAGAGCCAAACACCGCTCGCACCACCACAAGCTGTCATCCTGAGGAACGCAGCGACGAAGGATCCGCGGTTGCTCTTCCTTCGCCGCATCACATCGCCGCGCCACGTGAATCGACTACCATGCACCCCATGCACGAAGGCAGCTACTTCGCCTACATCATGGCCAGCCGCAGCCATACGCTCTACATCGGCGTAACCGGCAACCTGCAAAAGCGCGCCTTCGAACACAAATGGAAGGAACACGACGGCTTTACCGCCCGCTACAACTGCGACCGCCTGGTTTGGTTCGAGCGCTTCCAGGAAGTATCGCAAGCGATAGCGCGCGAGAAGCAATTGAAGGGATGGCTGCGTAAAAAGAAGATCGCCCTCATCGAAGAGTCCAATCCAACATGGACCGATCTGAGCAGAGACTGGTACGACGTGGAACCAGCGGATTATTGCCGCGCACTCGACAGAATGAACGCGTAGCGGTTGTCCCAACGGCAACCGCAGATCCTTCCCCTTCGCTCTGCTCAGGGTCAGGATGACAAGCTTCTGTGTGAACTGAAAACTGAAAACTGCCTCTAAACCGCCAGCTCCGTCTGTGCCTTCACCGCAGCCACCCGCCGCCGCGGCTTCAACAGCGCAAACCCCGCGCGGAAAATCCAATACGCCATCAGCACCCCGAAGGCCATCGAGCCCACCGACGCGCATACCAGCATCAATAAATCCAAACCATTCGACATAAATCTAAACCGCCTCAGACCCAGTGCCGAGCAAAACAGCGTTCCAGCCCGGCTTCCTGGCGTGCGCGGAGCGAGGCGACCTCTGCGGCCATTCTACGCAGAGTTTCCGTTTCGTTGACCCTTGTTTCTGTTAACCACTAGAATACCTCTGAAGCCTGCATATCGGCACCTCTTCGTCGAACTTGAGTGCTCGACGACACTCGGCCTTCCCAAAATTGCCCCCAGCATGTCGATCAGTCACATTTCGGTACGCGGTGCGCGCCAGCACAACCTCCAGGACATCAGCGTCCGCATCCCTCGCAACACCCTCACCGTCGTCACCGGACTGTCCGGTTCGGGCAAAAGTTCGCTCGCCTTTGACACCATTTACGCCGAGGGCCAGCGCCGTTACGTTGAAACCCTCTCCGCCTACGCCCGCCAGTTTCTTGACCAGATCGAACGCCCCGACGTCGACTCCATCGAGGGCCTTTCGCCGGCCATCTCAATCGAGCAGAAAACCACCAGCCGCAGCCCTCGCTCCACCGTCGGCACCATTACGGAGATCTACGACTACCTCCGCCTGCTCTTCGCGTCAGTCGGCACGCCGCACTGTCCCAATTGCGGCCGGCCCATCGCCCGCCAGTCCGCGGAGCAGATCGTGCAGCGCATCCTCGAGGTCGGCCGTGGCGAGCGCGTTACCGTCATGGCTCCTGTAGTCCGCGGCCGCAAGGGCGAGTTCAAAGATCTTCTCGATCAGCTTGGTGCGCAGGGCTTTCGCGCTCGCATCGATGGCGAGATGCACGATCTCTCCGAGCCTGTCCCGCTGGACCGCCGCAAGAATCACGCCATCGAAGCCGTCGTCGACCGCATCCTGCTCAAACCAACGGCGGCCGAGCCTTCCACCGACTTGGGGACCGGGGAGGGATCTAAGCCTCTGGAAGGACCCAAAGGGACAACCTCCACCAAACCCTCCCTCGAAAAACGTCTCGAATCCGCCGTCTCGCGCGCCCTTCAGATGGCCAACGGCCTTGTCCTTATCGCTTTCACCGGCGGCCAGGAACAGCTCTTCTCGTCGTCCATGGCTTGCCCCGATTGCGGCCTCGACGTCCCCAGGCTGGAGCCGCGCAGCTTCAGCTTCAACTCCGCTTTTGGCGCCTGCCCGGAGTGCCACGGCCTGGGTTCCTTGTACGATCTCGACCCCACCAAGGTCATTACCGACTGGTCCAAACCCCTGCTCGATGGCGGCCTCGGCCCCGGCTCCGCCTCGCAATACCTGCTCAAGCTCATCCACCTGGCCGCGCAGCGCTACTCCATCGACCTTAAGATGCCCTTCGAAGATCTGCCCAACGCGCACCAGCGCATCCTGGTTTACGGGCCGCCGAAAAACGAGATGACCCGCACCGGCTTCCACGGCATCCTGGCTTACCTGCGCGACACCATTGAAGAAGCCCGCAGCGACGGCTACCGCGAGTACATGATGAATTTCATGTCGGCCACTCCCTGCCCCGCCTGCCGCGGCAAGCGCCTCCGCCCGGAATCGCTCGCAGTCAAAATCAATGGCATGTCCATCGCGGACTTCACTGAACTCTCGCTGCACCGCGCGCTCCAGGCCGCGTACGAGTTCCACTTCACCGCGCGCGAGGCCCTGCTGGCCGACCGCATCCGCCGCGAAATCATCGAGCGCCTCGAATTCCTCTGCGCCGTCGGACTCAACTACCTCTCGCTCAACCGCAGCGCCGCTACACTCTCCGGCGGCGAAGGCCAACGCATCCGCCTCGCCACGCAGATCGGCTCGCGCCTCCGCGGCGTGCTCTACGTGCTCGACGAGCCTTCCATCGGACTCCATCAGCGCGACAATCATCGCCTCATCGAGGCGCTCGAAAAGCTGCGCGACCTGGGCAACACCGTTCTCGTAGTCGAGCACGATGAAGACACCATCCGCCACGCCGACTACGTTGTCGATCTCGGCCCCGGCGCCGGACGGCTCGGCGGCAAGGTCGTCGCCGAGGGCACTCCCGACCAGATCATGCAGTGCGCGCAGTCGCTCACCGGTAAGTACCTGTCGGGGGCCATCGGCATGGTGCATCGCCCCGAACCGCGCAAGCTTACCGGCAAGTGGATCAAGGTATCCGGCGCGCGCGAGCACAACCTGCAGGACATCGACATCCGCGTTCCGCTCGGCGTCATGACCGTGGTCACGGGCGTCTCCGGAAGCGGCAAGAGCACCCTCATCAACGACATCCTTTACAAGTCCCTGGCCCGGTCCATCTATGGCTCGCGCGAGGAACCCGGCGCGCATGAAGCGCTCGAGGGCGCGGCCCAGCTTGACAAGGTCATTCGCATTGACCAGAGCCCCATCGGCCGCACCCCGCGCTCCAATCCGGCCACTTATACGCAGGTCTTCTCCCCCATCCGCGACCTCTTCGCGCAGCTTCCCGAGGCGCGCGAGCGCGGCTACAAGCCCGGCCGTTTCAGCTTCAACGTTGCCGGCGGCCGCTGCGAGGCCTGCGAGGGCGATGGGCAGAAGCGCATCGAGATGAATTTCATGCCCGATGTCTACGTGCAGTGCGAGGTGTGCAACGGGCGCCGCTACAACCAGGAAACGCTGGCGGTCAAGTTCCACGGCTACTCCATCGCCGACATCCTCGAGCTCACCATCGAGGACGCCCTCACCGTGCTCGCCGACGTGCCCACCATCAAGCAAAAGCTCCAGACGCTGGTCGACGTCGGCCTCGGCTACGTGCATCTGGGCCAGTCGGCAACCACGCTCTCCGGCGGCGAGGCCCAGCGCATGAAGCTGGCCCGCGAGCTTTCCAAGCGCCAGACGGGCCGCACCCTCTATCTCCTTGACGAGCCCACCACCGGCCTCCATTTCGACGACGTGCGCAAGCTGCTCGAGGTGCTGCACCGGCTCACCGACCTCGGAAACTCCGTCATCATCATCGAGCACAACCTCGACGTGATCCGCAACGCCGACTGGATCATTGACCTTGGCCCCGAAGGCGGGGAGAACGGCGGACGCCTGGTTGCCGAAGGCCGCCCGGCGCGCGTGGCCCAGACCGAGGGCTCCTTCACCGGCCAATTCCTCAAGCGCTATTACAAGAGCGCCAACGGCAAGCAGCAGCCCCTCCACACCGATCCCGAACCCGGCGAAGAAGCCGAGCGCCTGGCGCTGATCTCCGGCGATGAAGACATCACCGCAAGCTGTCATCCTGACTCCCCTCGCGACAGCCGTCATCCTGACTCCCCTCACGACAGTTGTCATCCTGACTCCCCTCACGACAGCCGTCATCCTGAGGACTCCCCTCGCGACAGCCGTCATCCTGACTCCCCTCGCGACAGTTGTCATCCTGAGGAGCGCAGCGACGAAGGATCTGCGGCTGCTTCTAAGCCAGCCGGCTCAGCCGCGAAACCGAGGGCCGCCCGAATCAAAAAAACAGGCGTACCCGTACCCACTCGCAAGATGGAGGAGTCCACGCGCAAGATGGAGGAGTCCACGCGCAAGGTGGAAGAGCCCACCCGCTCCCGTAGGGAGCCAGGGAAGTTAGCCCAGGACTTTAGTCCTGGGGCTGTCGCCGCCCCCAATGGATCGAGGAGCCCCGTAGGGGCGACGGAAAAGCCAACTCCGGCCAGGACCCGCAGAAAGCCGGCGCGCGCATGAGCACTTTCCCCGATCCGCAACCTGGCGAGCCCGACGTCGATCTCGATCCGGGGGATGAGTCCCTTCATTCGTTAGAAGACGACGCGGGTGCCCCACCTTCGCCGACGGCGTTATCGTCGCCCAAGGTGGGATGGGACGCTCCCATGTCGCCGGAGCTGGAATCGTTCGAACCACCGCTCGCTTCCCAGCCGCCGCCCTTATTCACCTACACTCCGCGTCCGCTCCCGCCCACGCGTTTCCCCAATCTGCTTGACCTCCTCCTCGTCGGACTGATGCTCCTCCTGGGTTTCTTCTGCGCCGGCGCCCTTACCACCCTTGCCCTCCACTTCCATCTCTTCGGCGTCACCACGGTCAAGCAGGCCCTCACCGATATCCACTACACCCTGGGCAGCCAGGTGGCCTGGTACTTCTTCACCTTCGCCGGCTGCCTCATGTTCTTTCCCCTCATCTGGCACACCAGCTTTCTTGAGGGCGTGGAGTGGCGTCCCCGGGCTGCGTTTCGCCTGCGCTGGAAGCTTCTCAGTGCCGCTTTTGCCTGTTTCATTCTCGCCCTCATCGACGGCGTCCTGATGCCCGGCCCGAAGGAAGCCCCCATCGACGAGGTGTTCAAGCTGCCCGGCGCCGCCTGGCTGCTGGTCCTCTTCGGCGTCACGCTGGCGCCGTTCTTTGAGGAGCTGGGCTTTCGCGGCTTCCTGCTGCCGGCGCTCTGCACCGCCTGGGACTGGTGCGTCGAGCACATCCGCCACCTGCCGCCGCGCGAACCCGATGCCGAGGGCAAGACCCGCTGGTCCGTGCCGGCGATGATTGCGGGCTCAATCATCACCTCTATCCCCTTTGCCCTCATGCATGGCGAGCAGACCGGCTACTCTTTTGGGCCGTTCGTTCTGCTGGTGTGCGTCAGCCTGGTGCTGTGCTGGGTGCGGCTCAGTACGCGGTCGCTGGCCGCCAGCGCGCTGGTCCACGCCAGCTACAATCTCCTGCTCTTCGCGACGTTATTCGTGGTCAGCGGCGGCTTCCGGCACATGGACAAGATGTGAGGAGCGGGAAAAGCGCGAAATAAAAAACGAGGATGTCCATTGGAATGATGGGGTTATGCCCTAAAAGTGCAGTGAATTGCGCACCTTGGCTGCCGGGGTTTCCGGGGTTCCCTGGGCTGGGCTGCAGCGGCATTACCGGCCTTTCCCGGGGGCATAAACGACTACGCCCGCCGAAGTGGCGGGCGCTCATTCAACTCACGAATTGATTATAACACAGGTGCAAGGGCGATGAATTTGGTGGCGGACTCAGGACTGCAGCGGCGGCAATTCCAGGAATTGCCGGATTTTAGCCCCGTATCATTCATCTAGATAGATGATAACTGCTTATCTCGTACCGGAAGGACGGAGCGAAAGAAGCGAGTGGGGGAATGCCTGGTTCGGCGATCTGCACGGAAATCAGTGCATTTTAAGGGGAATATGGCTAGAATAGCCACATTTTCTTCTATCTGATTGTTATATTGAGGTTTACATGTCTACTTTGAAGAGCCGCGGCGGATGATGGCGGGGTGACGGCGTGGGGGCGCGCGCCGGCGTTTGAAGGGCCGAAAAGCCGAAAGCAAAAGCGCCGGCAGCGACAATTGAGGATTATTGCCAGCGGGCGTCCCTCCCGGGTCCCCAGGTCCGCGGGATCCTTCGGCTTCGCTCAGGGCAGGCTCCGGGGCACCCCGATGTAGTGTTTGGACCGACGAAACGGACACCCTGGCCACCCGCCTACTGCACGGTAAGGGTGAGGGGGATTGATACGGTCTGGGAGCCGGCGTTGGCGGTTACGGTGAGGTTGTAGGTTTGGGCCTGCGGTCCGCCGCCTCCGCCGCTGTTGCTGCCGCCTCCACCGCAGCCGCTGAAGGTAGCGAGACCGGCCACACCCGCGATCGCCAATACGAAGATGAGCAGGAAGGGATACCCCTTCCTCAAGCGGCGCAGGGCAAGCAGCGGGAGCAGAGCGAATCCGAGGGCCAGAGGCATGCGCGATGGGCGTGCGGGCGATGCAGGGGCAACGGCTGCGGACTGGGACGAAACGACGACAGAAAGCGTGACAGTTGTGGCCGCAGCACCTGCGGGCACGCTTCCCGGGCTGAAAGTGGACGTGGCTCCGGCGGGCAGGCCAGTTACCGAGAATTGAACGGGATTGTTGCCGGGAGGGGTGACGGAAAGCTTGTAAGTTGCAGTGCCGCCGGGCGAGACGGTGGAAGAAGTGGAGCCGCCCGAAGCAGGCACCAACAGGAACGGATTGACGTTCTGGGTCAAAGAACTGCTGACAACGGAAGCGAAGTCGGCGTCTCCGGAATACTGGGCCGTTATGAGGTAACCGCCGGCAATAAACGCATTGGTGAAGGTAGCAGAGCCGTTTGTCAGCGTTGCTGAACCCAATTGAGTATTGCCGTTCCAGAAGGTGACCGAGCCGGTGGGCATGCCAACCGCTGAAGCGACCGCGGCGGTGAACGTGATGGCCTGCTGACTATCGGCCGGGTTGGCAGACGAGGTGAGCGCGATGGTGGGAGCGGCGGTATTGACGATGAGGGTGACTGATGCGGTGGCCGTGGCGTAGCTGGCGGCGTCAGTGGGAGTGAAGGTGGCTTTGAGCGACTGCGACCCGGCGCCGAGGACGGTTCCGGCGGCTGGAGAGTAGGCAAAGGCACCGGAGACGCTCGCGGTGGCGTTCAACTGCGCCGCGCTGAGAGCTGTGCCATAGCTGATTTGTGCGGGAGCTGTCCAGGTGATGGTGGGGGTGGTTAGGAGTCCGGAAGGCAGAGTAACCTTGCGGACCGCATACCCGCAGGAATCCGTGAAGTAGAGATTGCCGCTTGGATCCAGGGTCAATCCGCTTCCCGGGCAAATCGTCGCCACGAGAGGCGAACCGCCGTCCCCGCTGTAGCCGAAGGAGCCCGAGCCAGCGACAGAAGAGATGATTCCGGTCGTGGCATCCACCTTTCGGATGTGGTCGCTAAAGTTGACGAAGTAGAGGTTGCCGTGGGAATCGACGGCAATGTTCTGGGGCGAAACCTCGGCCTCGGTGGCGAGCAGTCCGTCGCCGCTCTCACCCTGGTCGCCATCGCCGGCAACTGTCGTGATGATTCCGGTTTGCGCGTTGACCATGCGCACCCGGCCATGGCCCGAGTCGGCTATGTACAGATTGCCGGAGGAGTCGAGAGCAACCCCATCGGGAACATAGAGCGAAGCGGAGGTTGCGGGACCGCCGTCGCCGAGAACGTCGATGTTGCCACCGGCCACGGTGTTGATGATTCCGGTCGCAGCAGTGACTTCCCGGACCGTGTAATCCCCCTCAATGATGTACAGGTCGCCCTTATTGTCGACCGCCAGCGCGCCCGGTGAAGGAACGGATGCCGAGGTTGCGGGGCCGCCGTCGCCGCTGCCGATTGCGGAAGGCTCTCCGCCGCCGGCATACAGGGAAATGTTGCCATTGCTGGCAAGAACCTCAAGCACCTCGTTCGCGTTGTTATCGGAGATGAAGACGTTGCCGGATTGATCCACCGCGACGCCGCTGGGGCAGGCGAGCGGTGCGCTGGTAGCGGGACCGGGATTCCAAAACCTGTTGTAGGTTCCGGTGCCTGCAAATATGGAAAGAATCCCGCTGCCGGATGCGACTCCCCAGACGACTTCGTTGTTGCAATCGGCCATGTAGAGATCGCCATTGGAATCGAAGGCGATCGCGGAAAGAATGCCCAATTGTGCCTCCGTGGCAGGGCCGCCGATACCGGAGGAACCGTAATTGCCGTTCCCCGCGACCGTGGTAATGACTGAAGTGGGCGGAGCGGTGATGGTGTAGGTGGAGGAGACGGTTGGGCTTGGCATGTGTCCCGGGGCGACGGCGGTTGCTCTGACGGTGACGTTTCCGGCGACGTCGATGGGGCCGTTGTAGGCTCGTCCACTGGTGAACTGGGTGGATTCATTCGGGATTTCAGCCTGCGGCGCAGGATCGACTTGCAGGTAAATGGTTGCGCCGGGAGTTGGATCGGTAAGGGTGAGCGTTTGGGGGGTCGCATAGGTTCCGGCGGCCACGCTGAAGACTGGCGTGGCGGTGGGCGCGTTGGGAGGAGTGCCGGCTGCCGTGACGACCTTCACGGTGCCATAGGCGGTGTCGGAGTAGTAGAGTTTACCGTTACTGTCAAAGGCCAGGCCACCGGGAAAACAGACCCCCGCATTTGCCGCAACGCCCCCATTCTCTCCGACTGATGGGAGACAGAACCCGTGCCCTTCCACAGTGCTGATAATGCCGGTGGTCGCATCGACTCTTCGGATGCGATCGTTGTAACTGTCGCTGATGTACAAGTTGCCGGAGCCGTCCAGAGTTATCGCGGTAGGCGCACTTAATTTTGCACTGGCGGCTGGACCGCCGTCGCCGGAGAAGCCGGCGTTCACGATGCCGATAGTGCCGGCAATCGTGTTGATGATTCCAGTGCTGCGTGTGACCTTGCGAACCGCGTTGTTGTAGGTGTCAGCGATGTAGATATTGCCCGAAATGTCGAGAGCGAGACCCTGCGCAGCCGACAGGTAAGCGTTGATAGCCAACCCGCCATCGCCATACTCGTTGGGCGGATTGCCGCCGCCTGCTACGGTAGTGATGATCTGGGTATTGGCATTCACTTCTCGAATCCGGCCAGAGGCTTCGATGTAAAGATTGCCGGCCGCATCGAACGCGATGGCGTAGGGACTGAAAGTTTCTGCGTCAATTGCAGGGCCGTTATCCCCGAGGGACATGGCGGTCGGATTGCCTGCATAGGTGGAGATGGTGCCCGCCGATAAATCAATTTTGCGGATCACACCGTTGCCCAGGTCCGCCACATAGAGATTTCCAGAGCCATCGAACGCAACGGATGACGGATGCGAAAGTTGAGCGCTGGTGGCCGAACCATTGTCTCCGCTGTAGCCGGAGATCCCGGTGCCTGCAACAGTAGTGATGACGCCAGTGGAGGCGCTGATCTCGCGGACGTCGTTGTTTCCTGAATCGGCGAAGAAGATATTTCCCGATTTGTCGAGAGTGACGCCAACCGGAGTATTGATGTCAGCTTCCGTGGCCAGGCCGCCGTCGCCTGCCAGGCCAAAGAAGTTAGTGCCGGCCACGTCGTAGACGAAGCTGTCGGGGACGGAAGTGATGTAGTAATTGCCGAAAGTCAAGGGACTGTCGGAACCGCTGGAGGCAGTGGCGTACGCAAGCAGGGTCATCGACCTCGAGATCGCCACGGGAGTGCCGGAATACGCGGTATAGGCGCTGTTTCCGTTGGTCGTGTAATAGATGATGGCGCCTTGCGTAGAGCAGGTGATGGTGACGGACTGGGCGCTGGAATAAGCGCCGGGAGCGACGGAGAATTGAGGCGGAGCGACCTGGGGCTGCGGAGAACCGTCGGCGCGTGCAGCCGCGTGGGCTCGGGCTGGAGCGCCGAGCATGGTGGAAACCGGCGTGCGGCCGCCGAGATTCATGAGGCGGACAGCAACAGAGGGTGGTTGGCTGCCTGCGGCGGACTGGGCCGGTGCGGTGCCGGCGATAGCGAGAGTGACGGCGGCGGCGAGAATGCGGGCGGAACGGGCAACAGCAGAGCGGCAACGCATTGGCAACAAACTCCTCCGGGAAAGACCATGGGACTCAGTTTCAGGAGAATGCAGACAGACGGGCCCGGAGTTATGCGCTGCCAAAGCTCAACCTAGCTACAAGACAGAAAGAGATTCCCTGGAAATTGGGGCGAGAATACCATGGAGCGGAGTTCGTTGTCGCCTGAAAAGCCAAGGACGGAAGGCCGGGCGAAGGTGAGCGCGCCACGCTGCGCGACCCAAACAGAAGATTCCATTACGGGAATGACGGAAAGAAAAGCAAAGGCAAAGGCAATCGCAGATTCCCTAACGGGAATGACGGAAAAAAAGCAAAGGCAAAGGCGAAGACAAAAGCGAAGGCAACATCAGATTGAACTCACTGCCATCTTGAAGCGGCCTCGAATATCCGGCTGCGGGGGTCTTGTATACTACGCGCCTAACAGTCTTGTGTGAGGTCATCCCAGCGTGAAGAGAATGTTGTGGGCAGTTTGCAGGAGTTTTGTCTTTGCGGGCATCGCGGCGTCGGCCCTGGGTGCGTGGGCGCAGGTGAATCCCGATCTGTATGCGGGACTGACGTGGCGCAACGTGGGGCCTTTCCATGGCGGACGCATTTCCGCTGTGAGCGGGGTGATCGGCGATCCGGGCACGTTCTACATGGGCACGCCGCTGGGCGGGATCTGGAAGACCACCAGCGGAGGCGTGACGTGGTTTCCGGTCTTCGATGAGGAGACGAGCGTGGATAGCATCGGCGCCATCCAGGTGGCTCCGTCGAATCCGGAGATTGTGTATGCCGGCGCCGGCGACCCCATTCAGGGCAGCCTGGGAGACGGCATGTGGAAGTCGATCGACGCGGGCAAAAGCTGGCAGCACATTGGGCTCGAGGACACGGTGAAGATCTCCAGCATTGTGGTGGATCCCGCCGATGCGAACCTGGTGCTGGTGTCCGCGCTGGGCGATGCCACGCGCAAGGGCGGCGGCGTGTACCGGTCGACCGATGGCGGGCAGAACTGGACCAGCGTGCTGAAGGCCGCGGACTACGACGGTTTGCGCGACCTCCAATCCTCGTACGACGACCCGAGCGTGATGCTGGCTGTGACGCAGGGAACGGCCGGCGGATTTGGCGGGGCTCCCGGCGGGGCGCAGGGGAAGGCCAAGCCGGCGCTGGCTTTCAAATCGACCGACGAGGGCAAGACGTGGAGCCCGGTCAAGATTCCGCCGTTTCCGGGGCGGGTTGCGGTGGCGGTTGCGATGCATACCGAAGGCCAGCGCATGTACATCGTCGGCAACAACATCGAACACGGCTCGGGGCTTTACCGTTCCGACGACGGCGGCGCGACGTGGAAGCACATGGCGGGCAAGGACACGCGGATCAGCAACGGGCAGGGCTCGTACAGCAGCGGCGTTTTTGTGGACACGCAGAACCCGGATGTGCTGTACACGGTGAGCACGGCGATGTACCGCTCGACCGACGGCGGGGTGACGTTTGAGGCGTTCAAGGGCGCGCCCGGCGGCGAGGACTATCACAAGCAATGGATCGATCCGACCAACGGCAAGCGGATGATTGTGGGCACCGACCAGGGCGCGAGCGTAACGCTGGATAACGGCAAGAACTGGAGCCTGTGGTACACGCAGACCATCTCGCAGGTGTACCACGTGGCCACCGACAGCCAGTACCCCTACTGGATCATGGCGGCGCAGCAGGATACGGGCGGGGTGATGATCAAGAGCCGCGGGACGTGGGGCCAGGTCGACTTTACGGATTGGAGCCCGCTGCCCTCTTCGGAGTTCGGCGTGATCACGCCCGATCCCAAGAACCCGCACATTCTGTATGGCGTGGGCTATGGCCCGGGCGGCGGCGGCAATGGGCTTATAAAAATCGATATGACGACCGGGCAGTGGGAGAACGTGGCGCCCAACTTCGGCGCCGATGCGCCCAAATATCGCGCCGGCCGCGACTTCGGGAAGAAGTTCGACACGGCGTTCGATCCGGGCGCGCTTTACGTGGCTACCAGTGCCTGCTGGTGACGACCGACGGTGCGCGGTCTTGGAAGCCTTTCAGCCCGGACGTGACCACGGCCAAGGACAAGCCCGCAGTGGCATGCGGGACACCCTTGCCGACACCACCGCCGACGCCGCCGACCCCGCCTACGCCACCGCCAACGCCGACATCGCCGACGCCGCCGAGCGGAGGCCCGCCGGCGCCGCCGCCGTCGATCAACGACTTCTCCATCTCGCAGGTGAAGCGGGGCGTGGTGTGGACCGTGAGCAGCAACGGCCAGATTTACAACACGATGGACCATGGCAAGACATGGAACAACGTGAGCAACATCGCGGACGCGCCGCCGCATACCACCCTGAACACCATCGAGGCAGGCGACAATGCGAATACCGCTTACGTGACCGGGCGCATCGGCGGCCAGCGCGGAGTTGTGATACCGCCCGATGAAAACGTCGATGTGCCGCTGATCTGGCGCACCGTGGACGGCGGCAAGACATGGACCAGCATTGTGAACGGCCTGCCCCATGACGAGCGCACCGGAAGCTGGGTGAACAGCCTGCGCGCCGATCCCGGGCAGCCCGGGCTGCTGTTCGCCGGCACTGAGACCACTGTCTACGCCAGCTTTGACAACGGCGATCACTGGGTGTCGCTGCGGCAGAACCTGCCCAGCACTTCCATCCGCGATCTCGACGTGCATACCGATCACCACCAGAACGACCTGGTCATCGGGACATACGGCCGGGGCTTCTGGGTTCTGGACGACATTACGCCGCTGCGCCAGATCGCCGCGAACGCGCAGACGATCGGCTCGTCGGCTGCGTATCTGTTCGCGCCCGAGGAGGCTATTCGCGCGCGCATCAACAGCAACTGGGATCAGCCTTTCTCCCTCGAAGTACCGCACGTGCACAATCCGCCTTATGGCGCGATTGTGGATTATTACCTCAGCCAACAGCCCAAGGAGCCCATTCAGCTGCAGGTCTTCGACGTGCACGGCAGCCTGGTGCGCACGCTGTCCAGCACGTTGCCGCCGCCCATCGAGGGGGAGGCTTTTCCGCGCTACTGGCTGGCGTCGCCCGAGTCGCGCGCGCTCAGCGCGCATGCCGGGATGAACCGAGTCAACTGGAACCTGCAATATGACGACCCGCCGGCTTTGCGGCACGACCTGGAAGACGAGATGAACAGCGTGGAGGGCGAAACCACCGAAGGTCCGCATGGCCCGCAGGTGATTCCGGGGGTTTATACGCTGAAGCTGACCGTGGACGGACAGGTGTACACCCGCAACATAACCGTGGTGAACGATCCGCGGGTGGGGCAGAGCCCGGAGATGATGGCCGCGCTGCACAGCCAGAACAAGCTCACGCTGTTAGGCGTCGAAGGTATGGAGCAGAGCTACAAAGGCCATGACGAAGTGGATGCTGTGAAGGGCCAGCTTTCGTCACTGACAAAAGGCACCCTGCCCGCCGATGTTGCGGCGCAGGCCAAGACGCTGGATGCCGGCCTGACCAAGATTGGCGGCGTGCTGCCGCCCAGGGGCGCAACCGGCGGCCGCCGTCCCCCTCCAGATCCCAAGGCGATGCAATCCTTCCTTGCCCTGAACGACGACTACAGCACCATGGTCAGCATGATGCAGGTGGGCCTGGATATTGCGCCCACGCCGGCCCAAATTGCCGCCTGGGAGAGCGACTGCAGCAACCTGAAGCGCACAACCGCCGCATGGAAGGACATGCAGAAACAGATCACCGACTTCAACGCGCTGCTGGGCAAGAACCAGTTAGAGGAACTCAAAGTCGCGCCCACCAAGCTCGTCGATGCGTCATGCAGCTTTACGCCCGGAGTCAGCGGGAAGGTAACGCGATCGAATCCCCCGGCTACTCCGCACAGTTCGAAGTAGTTCGCAATTCTCTACCCCCTGCTTGCGTGCAACAGGCCGCGGTGGCGGAGCTCCGTCATCACGCGCTCCACCTTCCAGTCGAGGGCGCCGGTGCCGTCCACTACCAGGTCGGCGTGCTGTTTGGTGGGGCGGACCCAGGTGAGGCTGGAGGGATGGACTGTCGCGGCGTACTGCTGGCGAACTGACTCGGGCGTGCGGCCCCGGTCCACTACGTCACGCTTGAGGCGGCGCTCAAAACAGAGATCGTTGGGCGCTTCAACATAGATGCGCAGGCGGTAGTGGGGCAGGATCTCTGGGTAGGCGAGGGCGAAGATGCCTTCGACCAGGATGTACGCGCCGGGAGTGACGGTCTCAGTGCGGGCGGGGACGCGAGAGTGGGTGGAGAAGTCGTAGAGCGGGCGTTCGATGGCTTCTCCGCGGGCCAGCGCCGCCATATGCGCCGCGAGGAGCGGGCTTTCAATCAGGGCCGGGTCATCGAAGTTCTGCAGGGCGCGCTCGGCCGGCGGCAGGTGGGAGAGGTCGCGATAGTAGTGGTCGAGCGGAAAGTGCAGGCCGTCGAGCGTGCGCGCCAGCTCCACGGCAAGTGTGGTCTTGCCGGAGCCGGAGCAGCCGGCGATGGCGAGGATGACCGGATGCTGAGTCGCGGTCACGGCGCCTCGTCGAGGATACGCGGTGCGAGGCGCGTGAGGAGCGCGGCGAGGTGGTGCTCGACTTTGCGGCCGGCCTCGAAGACCTCCTGGTGGCTGAGCGGCGTCGCGCTCAGGCCGGCAGCGAGGTTGGTAACGCAGGAGATGCCGAGGACCTCAATTCCCATGTGCCGCGCGACGATGGTCTCAGGGACCGTGGACATGCCGACGAGTGTGGCGCCGAGGGTGCGGAAGGCGTGGATCTCGGCGGGGGTTTCAAAGCTGGGGCCGGGCGTGGCGAGGTAAACGCCTTCGGCGAAGTCTGCAAGTCCCACTTCACCGGCGGCCTGGCGGGCGAGCTTGCGGAGGCGCTTCGAGTAGGCCTCGGTCATGTCAAAGAAGCGCAGGCCTGCGGTGGGGATGGAGGCGAAGCGAGGCTCGTTTGGACCCGTGAGCGGGTTCCAGCCCATGAAGTTGATGTGGTCGGCGAGGGCGACGAGCTGGCCGATGCGGAGCCCCTGCTGGATGCCGCCGGCAGCGTTGGTGAGGACGACGGCGCGGACGCCGAGCGCACCCAGTACGCGCATGGGGAAAGTGACCTGGGCGGGCGTGTAGCCCTCGTAAAAGTGGACGCGGCCCTGCATGACGATGACGGGAGTGCCGCCGAGGCTGCCGGCGACGATGCGGCCGGAGTGGCCTTCGACAGTGGACTCGGGGAAGTTGGGGATCTCAGCGTAGGGGACGATGACCGGATCGGCGACGGAGGTGGCGACGGCGCCGAGGCCGGAGCCAAGGACGATGCCGATGCGCGGGGCAAGCCCGGCGAGACGGCCGCGCAGGAAGGCCGCGGCCTCGTGGACCTGGTCGTAGTGGTGGATGGCCATTACGAATACTTTAAGGCAGGGAGCGGGGACTGAGGGACTCGGGACCGAGAGACTGAAAACTGACGACTGACAACTGTCAATCAGTGCTGGGACTGAAAGGTGCTGGCTGGGGGCGCCTGGTTGGCTGGTGTATGGCTACCGGAGAAGGCTTCGTTGAGCGGCTGCTCCGTGCGCGGCTGATGATGGACGGTGCGCTGGCCGCAGGCTTCAGGGACGTTGGCCATTTGCCTGGCGAAGACGTTGTAGCTGATGGTTCCGGGGCGGAGCGTGGCCCAGTAGCTTTTCCGGGTCAGGAGCGGCTCATGCAGATCAAGCAACTGGTTCTTGAGGATGCGGATGCCGCAAAGCAGGTTATTGCCCGGGTTCAGGATTGACTTGTCCGGATCGTGGACGGGACGGTTCTTATCGCCCGGCCAGTCGAAGTCGCACCCGTAGCGCTCGGAGTCCTGGTAGGTGAGCTGGAGGAGACCCTCCTGGCGAGTGATGTGGTGCGTCACCGGGTCAATGACGGCAACCGAAGGGTCAGTGTGGCGCACGTCGGTGGTGGGCGTCAGGCCCGCTTCAGCGCCGGCAAGCGCCTGGAAGAAATAGGCCCAGAAGGCGCGCTTGTCGGCTTCAGGGAGAAGGTTGAAACGCGGGCAGAAGGGCTTGACATCGCGATCCACCTGGCTCGACAGGAATTCCGGAGGCAGGTTTTCTTCGATCAGCACATCCCAGTCCGAGCTCCAGGGATCGTCCTGGTTGAGTTCCACCTTCTTGACGGCGATGGGCGTGGGGGGCGCCGGCTTAATCTGGCTGGCGGCCACCGGTCCGGGCGGCACGGGAACCGGAGGCACGATGTCGGAATGGAGCTGGCCACGGGCGCCAGGTTGGGAGAGCGGTTGGGAAAGCGGCTGCGAGATCGGCTGGGCGGAGGCTACGACAGGCTGCGCCGCAGCGGAGGCATTCAGTTGATCCAAAGCGGGAGCCTGGGCGAGTGCGGGAGCTGCGAGCAGGAACGCCGCGATTGCCAGAAGAGCCGGATTGGTTACGATCCGTCGCACAGCCAAGTGAGATGCGATGCGACTTCAATAAAGTTGTGGCGGGGAAAGGTTTTGAGGGGCATGACGATACGTATTGTTGATAATAAAAGAGTTATATCGATATGCGAAGAGGCGCAGGAATGCGGTGAACTAATCTGGATGCCGGCTTTGGCAAGCGAGTTGCTTCACCGCGGTGGGGCAGATCAGGCGCGCAGAGTGGGTGGGGTGGGGCTGGTGAGATTGTTGGGAAAGGTCTGGATCTCAATGTCGACGCTGGCGATCTCCGAGCCGCATTCGCGCTTCTGCTGCCGGGTGCACTGGCAGAGTTCTGTAAAGCGGATGTGGCCTGCCTGGCTTAGCTCGACGCCGGCGGCAATGAGGACGCTGTAGATATCGACGCAGGCCTGGCGTTCGAACTCGAAGAGCATGTTGATGGTGCCGGTATCGCTTGCGCCGCGGCTCAGAACCCATCCCCCACAGCCGAGGATGGCGCCGGTGAGGGTGCATACGAGGCGGGACGGCTCGATCCGGGAGACGGCCTTCATCTCCATCGCCCACGGGAAGGCGGTCGGTGGCATGGCGGAAAGATAAGGCACCTGGAACCTCACTGTCCGCTTTATCGGATGCGGGGAGGCGGGCATGATGGGTGTTGCGGAGTCGAACGGTGGGTGCCTGCGTTTGGAACAGGGCAATGGGCGGATGGGCCGTGACAAGATGGCGCGGGTAATTTGAGAGGAGCAGGCAGCGAGGGAGCGAGGGAGCGGGGATCGGGCTGTGAACTGCGAACTGAGAACTGTAAGCTAATCATCATGATCGTGGGAACGGGAATCGATCTGGTGGAGATCGAACGCATTCAACGCTCAATCGATCGTTTCGGAGCGCGCTTTCTGGACCGGATATACACGGCGGGCGAACAGGAGTATTGTCTGCGCAAGCGGCGGTCCTCCGCGGAGAGCTTTGCGGCGCGGTTTGCGGCCAAAGAGGCAGGTGCGAAGGCGCTCGGCACCGGCATCAGCCGCGGGGTGACGTGGACGGAGATCGAGGTGGTGCGGGAGCCTGGCGGCAGGCCTAAGCTGAAGTTTCACGGGCGGGCGGCGGAGATTGCGAGGCGGCTGGGGGTCCGGAATGCGGCGCTGTCGTTGACTCACTCGAAAAACCTGGCGATGGCGAGCGCGGTGCTTGAAGACGGGGAACAAGGGAACGAGAGAACAAGGGAACAAGAAGGCAGTGTGACGTAGAGGTTGAAGAGCTTGGAGAGATCGGCGTTCAGCCCCGTGTGGGGGATGCTATGCTCAGGTCAAGGCGGGGTTAAGCAGTCCAAAAGAGGGGGCTTAAGTGCCGAGCCGCAAAGAGATTAGGTGGTCACAGCTTAAAGTCGGCGCCCTGGTGTTGTTGGGCGTCGCTATCTTAATTGTGCTTATCTTTCTGATGTCGGGATCGACCGGGGGTCTGTTTGCGAGCAAAGTATACCTTCGTACTTACTTCGAGAATGCGTCCGGACTGAAGAACGGCGCGCCGGTGACGCTGGAAGGCGTCACGATCGGGAACGTGCGGCGGATCCGCCTTGTGCCCTCGCGGAACCCAACCCCGGTGGAAGTGACGATGGAGGTAGGCTCGGGCTCTTTGAAGGATCTGCACATCGACTCGGCGACTTCCATTGCGCAGGCCGGAGTGCTGGGCGACAGCTTCGTGGACATTTCTTCAGTGAAGGCGACGGGGCCGGCGCCGCAGAACCATGCCGAACTGAGGTCCCACGAGGTGCCGAGCATCTCGCAGGTGGTGGATACGAGCCAGGACGCGCTGGTGGAAGCCACAGTCATGATGAAGAAACTGAACATCATGATGGATACGCTGAACTCGAAGCGCGGCTCGGCGGGGGAACTGATCAACGACCCGCAGCTCTACGACCACTTGTCCAAGGTGGCCAGCAACCTGGACATTGTGACCGGCCGGCTGGCGCAGGGGTCGGGGACGCTGGGCAAGCTGATGACCGACGACAGCATGTACACCAAGCTGAACGCCACAGTGGACCGGCTGAACACCATCTCGGAGTCGATTGCCGAAGGCCACGGGTCAGTGGGCAAGCTGCTGCACGACGAGACGCTCTACAACAACCTGAATTCGGCGGTAGAGAACACTGACAAGCTGGTGAAAGGGATCAACGAGGGCAAGGGCGCGCTGGGCAAGTTTGCCGCGGATCCCGAATTTGCGCGCAAGCTGGACAGTACGCTAACCAGCCTGGACGCCATTGTGAAGGGCCTGAACGAAGGCAAGGGAACGATGGGCCAGTTGATGCAGGACAAGTCGCTCTACACGCACCTGGATCAGACGATGGAACAGTCGCGGGACCTGCTGAAGGCGATTCGGGAGAATCCGAAGAAGTATTTCGTGATTCGGCTGAAGATGTTTTAAGAGCTACTTGTCAGTGGTCAGTTTTCGGTGGTTTGAAGCAAAAGCGCGAAGTGTTCCTTCTCTGCCAGTTTATCTGCTAGTACGCCTTTTTATCTGCTAGTACGCCTTCAGATCGATAATCGCTTTCAGGATCTTTTCCGGCTGAGGCAGGATCTCATCTTCCAGCACCGGCTGGTACGCCACGAATGTGTCCATGCCGGCGACGCGCTTGACGGGCGCGTCCAGGTCCTCGAAGAGTTCATCGGCGATACGCGCTGCCAGCTCGGCGCCGTATCCCCAGCTCAGCATGTCCTCATGCGCGACTAAAACGCGGCTGGTCTTGCGGACGGACTCGGCGATGGCTTCCCAGTCGTATGGATTCAGAGTCCGCAGATCTAGAATCTCAACCGAAATATTGTGCTTGCGCTCGGCAGTCTGCGCGGCCTGGAGCGCGCGCGGAACCACGGCGCCGTAGGTGATCAGCGTCAGGTCGGTTCCGGGGCGCACGATGCGCGCCTTGCCGAAGGGGATGGCGAAGTCGGGGCCGGGGTAGGGTGCGCGGCCATAGGTTTCGCGATAGAGCCGCTTGTGCTCGAAGAACATCACCGGGTCGTCGCAGCGGATGGCGGTACGCAGCAGGCCGTTGGCGTCGAGGGCATTGGAGGGCATGACGACGCGCAGGCCAGGAATGTGCGTGAAGATGCTTTCGCCGGATTGCGAATGATAGATTGCGCCGCCGGTGAGATAGCCGCCGATGGGGACGCGGATGACCGCGGGACAGGCCCACGTGCCGTTGGAGCGCCAGCGCATCAGGGCCAGCTCATTGCGGATCTGGTGCATGGCCGGCCAGATGTAGTCGAAGAACTGGATTTCGGGGATGGGCTTCATGCCGCGGACGGCGTACCCCACGGCGCGGCCGACAATATTGGCCTCGGCCAGCGGCGAGTTGAACACGCGCTCGGCGCCGAACTCGGATTGCAGGCCGGCAGTGAGCTTGAAGACACCGCCCTTGCCCTTCACTTCAGACAGCGCGGATTCACGGCTGGCATCGGCCACATCCTCGCCGTAGACGATGATGCGGGGATCGCGGCGCATCTCGTCGTGAAGGCAGGCGTTGATCAGGTCGGCCATGGTTTTGGGAGCAGCGCCCTGGGAACTCTTCGATTTACCCGGCCCGGCGCCGGCTTCGGCGGCTTGTTCGGTCGCGAAGGAACTGCTGCTGGGGTCCAGATCGGGCGAGTAAACGTAGTTGGTAATGCTGTCGAGCGTTGGCAGCGGCGCGGCCAGGGCGGTTTCGGCAGCCTCGGCAACATCGCGGTCGATTTGCTGCTCGAGCTCCGTAATCTGCTCCGCCGTGAGGATGTTCTCGCGCAGAAGGCGCATCTGCATCCGGCTGATGGGGTCGCGGAGAGCGTCAGCCTCGCGCTCCCCGGCGGAGCGGTAGAGTTTGTCGTCGTCAGAGAGCGAATGGGAGTAGGGCCGGATGCAGTGGCCGTGAACGAAGGCCGGACCGTTGCCGGCACGGCAGTGCGCCGCCGCGGCCTGGAACGCGCGCAGGCAGGCCTCGGCGTCGGTGCCGTCGATCTCCTGGAAATGAAAATTGGGGAAGTTGGCCACCAGGCGCGAGATATTGCCGCCAGGAGTATTCACCTCAACTGGGACGCTGATGGCGTAGCCGTTGTCTTCAATCATGAAGATAACGGGCAGCTTCTGGTTGGAGGCGGTGTTGAGGGCCTCCCAGAACTCGCCTTCTGACGTGGACCCCTCGCCGATGCAGGCGAGGACCACCTCATCGCCATGAAATTCGGTGTTGTGGAAGGCGCGGTAGTCCTGGGGCGAGTCGGGCTTTGAAGCAGCCTCAGGATGGCGGCTGAAGTAGCGGCCCGCTTCAGCGCAGCCCACGGCGTGGAGCATCTGGGTGGCCGTGGAGGAGGAGGTGCTGACGAGGTGCAGCGCGCGCGAGCTCCAGTGATTAGGCATCTGGCGGCCGCCGCTGGAGGGGTCAGTGGCGGCGCCGACGGCCTGCAGGAACATGTCGGTGGCCGAGAGGCCGAGGGCTAAAGCCAGGGCGCGATCGCGGTAGTACGGGAAGAACCAGTCGTATCCGGGACGGAGGGCCAGGGCGGCTCCCACCTGCAGGGCCTCATGGCCGGCGCCGCTTACCTGGAAGAAGATCTTCTGCTGGCGCTTGAGCATGATCTCGCGGTCATCGATCCGGCGGGAGGTGTACATCAGCCGGTAGATGTCGATCATGGTGCGCGGGCTAAGCGGGCCGTCCGTGGCGATGATCTCGGATTCGCGCAGACTGGAAACAGCCAGGTTCATTTGCCGTCACTCCGTTGGAATTCGCTGCCCCACAGCCCCGCGGCGAATTTCCTCCGCCCCCCGTTACTTGGATGACCGGGATGACTGCTCGGTCGCGCCGGAATTGTCCAGGGCTGCGGGAAGCCGCGGTCCGGTTGTTTAACCCGGAATGCCAAGGGAGATTGTACCAACCCGGCAGGCGGGCAGGCACACTGGAAAACCTGGGGGTAAGCCGGGACGCCGTCGGGGCTCAGCGCTGCGGCCAGACGGGGGCATATGGATTGACCGGCGCGGGCATGCCGACGGCGTAAGTCATTTTCTCGCGGATATTTTTGGCCAGTTTCTCGATTTCGTCCGCTTTGCGCAGGCGCTCGGCTGGGGAGAGATTGGAATAGCCGGAAGTCGCATCGGCATTCAGTTCGCGGGCGAGTTTGAGAATCTTGTCGGTATCGGAGACGATGGCTTTCTGGCGCTGGATGTTGAGCATTTTTGCCTGGTGCCCGGCAATGTTGGCGTCATTGAAGCCCACGAATGGATCGAGCACCTGTGGGTGTGAAGTTGCGGGTGGCCCCTGTGTACCGGGCGATTGCGCGGCCACCGGGGCGCCGAGGAGCAAGGCGATGGCCAGAAACCGGCGAAATGTGCCACCCGCGGCGGACATTCGATTCGAACTTGGGAACATCAAAGGCATCGCGAGTCCTTGGGCCGAACCGGGCGCAGCCGCTCAGTCGCCGCCCACCGTGAGCTTCATCTTGATCTGAACGCTGTGGGCAAGGTGTTCGATCTCTTCGGCCTTGCGAACGATACTCAGCGACAGGGTGTTAGGGGGGGTCTTGTCGATTTCGGCCTTCAGCTCCGAAGCGAGCTTGAGCAGCATGGCGCTGTCGGAATCGAGCTGGCGCTTACGTTCCATGTTGGCGGCGTCGAAGCTGGCGCGCTTCAGTTTCTGATCCTGCATCTCCATCCGGTCGTTGGCGTCCGGCACACGATTGGCGACCGGCAGGATCACGGACGTGGGGTGGGGCTGCGGATTGGCCAGAGCCGGAGATCCCTGCGAGCCTCCCTGCTGGGCCCCGGCAGATGCCGAAGCAAGGGCCGCAGCAAGGAAAAACCCGGCACAGGCGCAGAGGCAAGCCGCCGCAGAACCGTGCGTACGATGCGACTTCGGGGCGGAGCGGATTGAGTGGTGCACCATGGAAAACCTCCGTTACCTCTCGGTCGTAGCTTAAAATTGCGCGTCAGCTTGCGCCCGGCGTCTGCTTCATCTTCTCTTTTACTCCCTTGGCCAGCTTCTCAATGGTCTCGGCCTTGCGGATGACCTGCAGCGAGAGAGTGTCCTTATCGGTCTTGTCCACTTCGGTTTTAAGCTCGGTCGCCAGTTCCAGGAGCTTTGCGGCATCGTCGGAGATCTGTTTTCTCCGCTCTGCGTTGGCAATCTCGAATTTGTTCTTCTTCGATGGTTGCTCATGCATTTCCATCTGAGCATTGGCAGCGGGCTGACTGGCTGCCCGCGGCTGGCTCGCGGAAGAGTTGTCCTGCGTTTGTGGTTGCTGGGTCAATGCCAGGGTCGCGGCCATCGTGGCCACTGCGGCAACGCCGGCGACGACGCGGAGTCGCTTGGGACGTGCATACTCTCGCTGGACAGCGGAATGCGGCGATGACACCATGACGATCCTCCTTCTCTCCGTGATCAGCCTGCACCGACGGTCAACTTCATCTTCTCCTTGACTCCCTTGGCCAGCCTCTCGATGGTGTCGGCCTTGCGAATGACATCGACCGACAACGTATCCTTGTTGGTTTTGTCTACCGCGGTCTTCAGCTCCGTGGCCAGCTCGAGCAACCTGGCCGCGTCGTCGGAGATCTGCTTGAGGCGCATGGAGTTGGCGACTTCGACCTTTTCTTTCTTGCTCTGCTGCTGATGCATCTCCATCTGGTCGTTGGCATCAGGCAGGCGATTGGTTATCGGAAGCAGGACTGGCTTCTCAGGATGGGCCGGCCTCTGCTGCGATGGCTCTTGCGTTTGCTGCTGTTGCGCGAAAGCAAAGAGCGCAACCGTTGCGAAGAGGCCAACCGCGCCGCGGCGAACAATCTTCAGCCGGCCGCGACTGGATCGGAGGAATTGGGGTGTGCGGGACTGCATGGGGAACGCTCCTTAATGAAGGCGGAGAAAAACCGGAGGCATGCAGAGATCTGGAGGACGTTCAAGGACATTCTCCCACGGAGGGTGGGGAAAAGCGAGATTGATGCGAAGGAATTTTTTAGAAGGAGCCTGAGCCCGTACGAGGTTGATTTTATGGCGCATGGCCGAGGATTGGCCTTGGGTTCAGTTGGCCGGAGCACAAACAGGCTCCGCATGCAAGCAGAAGGGACTGCCTGAAGATGACATCCGGCCCGGCCGCCCGTACACAATATAGATTGGGGAAAGGAGAACCGGGATGTATCGACTGGCCGTGTTTGCCATACGAAGCGGCATTTTTGCCGAGGGCCGTTTCATGGGCAAAGTGCTGGATGAATGGGTTCAGGATGCCCAGGAATTCATGCGGACAAAGTTGCCGCACCTGGTCCTGGTGGCCATTATCGCGGTGGTGCTGGCGCGGCTGTTGCGGCTGATCACGTCGCGGATGATCCGGATTGCGGAGAGGCACGCCGCCGGACAGGCGCGTCTGGCGCAGGTAAGGACGCTGGCCGGCGTGGTGCGGGCAACCGGCCTGGCGATCATCGGCGCCATCGTGGGCATGCAGTTCCTGGCGGCCGTGGGGGTCAACCTGGCGCCGTTGCTGGCGTCGGCGGGCGTGGCCGGCGTGGCCATCGGCCTGGCGGCGCAGAACATCGTGAAAGACATGCTGAACGGAACCATGATCCTGGTGGAGGATCAGTTCAACGTGGGCGATGTGGTGACGCTGGCAGGCCTCACCGGGACCGTGGAGGCAATGAGCCTGCGCAAGACTAGCGTGCGCGGCGGCGATGGAACACTGTACGTGATCCCGAACTCACAAATTACGACGGTGGCCAACCAGAGCGCGGATTTCAGCGTGGCCACGGTGAACGTGAGCGTGGATTTCTCCGCCGATCCCAACAAGATGATGGAGATCCTGGGCAGCATTGCGAACGACGTGAGGAACCTGCCGGAGTTGAAGGACTTGTTCATGGCTGAACCACAGATCCTGGGCGTGGACTCGGTGAAGGGCTCGCAGTTGATCTTCCCGGTGGTGTTCAAAACGCGGGCGCAGAAGCAGTACGGGCCGGTGCGGGAATTCCAGCGGCGGGTACGGTTGGCGCTCGAGGAGAATCATCTTCTGCCGGGCGATCCAATGAGGGTGTTCAACGCGTTCGGCGGGCAGCAGCGTGCGGAGGCGGCCGCCGCGCCGGCCCAGCACGAAGCCCAGGAACCGGCCAGGCCGGATCCGACGACGATCAAGCCGCAGGAGACGAATCCGTTTACGGGCGAAGGCTGAGGCCGGCTAAAGCTCGCGCGCCTGCTCAATGGCACGCAGCACCGCGCGCGCCTTGTTCATCGACTCCCGATACTCCAGTTCGGGGACGGAATCGGCGACGATGCCCGCGCCGGCCTGCACGCTTCCCTTCCCGTCCCTCACCGTAAGCGAGCGGATGGCGATGCAGGAATCGAGATTGCCGGAGAAATCGGCGTAGAGGACGGCGCCGCCATAGGTGCCGCGGCGCGCGGGCTCCAGCTCCTCGATGATCTCCATCGCGCGCACCTTGGGCGCGCCGGAGAGCGTGCCCGCGGGAAAGCAGGCGCGCAGAGCGTCGACGGCGGTCAGCTCAGGGCGCAGACGGCCCTCGATGGTGCTCACGATGTGCATCACGTGACTGTAGCGCTCGACAAACATCAGGCGATCGACCTTCACCGAGCCGAACTCGCTCACGCGGCCCACATCGTTGCGGCCTAGATCGACCAGCATGACGTGCTCGGCGCGCTCCTTCTCGTCGTGCAGCATTTCTTCGGCGAGGGCGAGGTCTTCCTTTTCTGTTGCGCCGCGCGGGCGCGTGCCGGCGATGGGACGATACTCGATCTTGCGCCCATGGACCCGCACCAGCAGCTCAGGCGACGAACCGGCCAGCTCGATCTTTAACGGCAGCTCTCCCTTGCGTCCCGTTCGTTTCCGCACCGGCTTTTTTCGCGAACCGCCCAGCGGCCCGTCAGGAGCGAAGCGCAAAAAGTACATATAGGGACTTGGATTGACGGTCCGCAGCGCGCGATAGACCTGGAAAGTATCGACACCGGGAAGCACATCGAATCGCTGCGAGATTACGGCCTGGAAAACATCTCCGGCGGCGATGTACTCGCGGGTGCGCTGGACGGCGGCGAGGTAGTCGCGCTTGCGGGTGCGATGCTCCACCTTGAACTTGCCGCCGGACTTCGGCGCGCGGATGCGCGGCAGCGGCTGCATCAGGCGCTTCTCCAGGCGCACAAGCCGGCGGATGGCGCGGTCGTAAGCATCGGTGGGCGAGTCAAGCGTTACATCGGCGGTAACCACCATCCATATCTGTTTGCGGACATGGTCGAAGGCCAGCACCTCGTCGAAAAACAGCAGGCATGCATCGGGGACGCCGAGCTCGTCAGCGGCCTTGTCGGGCAGCCGCTCGATCTGGCGCACGGCATCATAGGCAAAGAATCCGACGGCGCCCGCGGTGAAAGGCGGCAGACCCGGCAGGCGGGCAGGCTTGTGGCCGCCGAGCGCGTCGCGCAGCGCGGCAAAAACATCGCCTTCAAGATGCGTGGTGCGGTTGCCCTCCGTGATGGTGAGCGAGCGGCCGCGCGCCACAATCCGCTTGTACGGCGCCAGCCCGATGAACGTGTAACGGCCCACCTGTTCGCCGCCTTCCACCGACTCCAGCAGAAAACACTCCGGCGCTGACCAGGCCGCGCGCAGAAACGCGGAGACGGGCGTCTCCAGATCGGCGGTCAGCGTGCGGCAGACTGGCACCAGCGTGTGCTCGCGCGCCAGCTTCAGAAACTCCTGGCGGCTGGGTTGTGCGGTTCGTTCGGAGGACGTCACAGACCCAGTGTAACGGGTGCTTGCTTCACGCGGCCGGCCCGCTGGTCTGTTTCGCAAGTGCTGCTTCAAAGTGCCGCTGATACTCGGCCATGAAGAAGAAGCGCATCAATGCGGCTCCTGATCCGGTTCGGCGCCAAGCGCACCCACCGCGATCTCGATGGCGCGTTCCAGGTGCACTCCGCGCGAGCCTTTGACCAGCACCACGTCGCCTTCGCGAAGATTCTCGACGAGCCAGCGGCCAGCGGCCTCCGCGTCGGGAAGGAACAGCGAGGCGACGCCGCTGGTGCAGGCGGCAGCGGCCAAGTGCTCCGCGTTGCCGCGCACGCCCACCACAAAATCGATGCCGGCCTCCGCCGCGGCCTTGCCCGAAGAGTAATGAAGGACGGGCCCGTGTTCGCCCAGCTCCAGCATCTCGCCCGCAATCAAAATACGGCGGCGCGCGGAACGGCCGGCGAGCGTGCGGATCATGGAGCGCAGCGCTTCAGGGTTCGAGTTGTAGCTGTCGTTGAGAATGGTGCCGCCGGCGAGCGAGATCGTCTGGCCTCGCTTGTCGCCGGGCTTCAGTGCGGAGATCGCAGCGGCGGCGGCATCCACATCCACTCCTGCCTCAATCGCGACAGCAAGCGCCGCCATGGCGTTCTGCGCGTTGTGCGCGCCGGGCAAGCCGAGGTTCAGTGCGCCTTCGTGGTTGTGCGCGCGGAAACGGATACGCAACCCCTTCTCGTCCTCGGCCACATCCAGGATCTGCGGATCGGCGCATGGGCCGGCGCCGAAGTACACTGCGCGCCCGGCAAAGTCGCGGCCGAACTGCGCCACATATGGATCGTCGCAATTGAGAAATGCAACGCCAGTGGAAGGCAGTGCGGCCACCAGCTCAAACTTGGCGCGGGCGATTCCCGCCTGGCCATCGGGAAAGTTCTCCACGTGGGCCATGCCCACGTTGGTGATCACGCCCCAATCCGGCGCTGCGATGCGGCACAGGGCGTCGATCTCGCCGGCGTGGTTCATCCCCATCTCGATCACCGCGTACTCGTGCGTGGGCTCGATGCGCAAAAGCTGCAGCGGCAGGCCGTAAGCGTTGTTCAGATTGCCTCGCGACTTCAGCACGTTATAGCGCGCGGCCAGTGCGGCGGCAACAGCTTCCTTTGTGGTGGTCTTGCCGGCCGAGCCCGTAACCGCAACCACGCGCCGGCCCCACTGGCGGCGCACATGCGTAGCCAGCGACTGCAGCGCCAGCAGCGTGTCTTCGGCAATCAACAACGGAACCGAAAGAACGGCGTCCGGCAGCGATGCGGCGCGGGCGCGCGATACGACGGCGGCGATGGCGCCGCGCTCCACAGCGGCAGCCACGAAATCATGGCCGTCGAAACGCTCTCCGCGCACGGCAAAGAACAGTTCGCCGGGAGCGACGGTGCGCGAGTCAATCGAGTAGCCCTGCGCAACGAAAGTGCCGGCATCCGGAAGGGTGGACGGCGCTTCCAGTACCGCTGCGGCGCCGATGGCCGCTTCTGCGAGGGTCAGGTTCATCGTTCACCACCATAACCCATTTCCGCGCCGAGCTCAGTGAGCACCGCGCGCGCCACTTCCGCGTCGTCGAACGGGATGGTGCGGTCGGCGAGGACTTGCTCCCTTTCGTGGCCCTTGCCCGCCAGCAGCACGACGTCGCCGGAACGCGCTTCCTGTAGCGCCAAGCGGATGGCTGCGGCACGATCGGGTTCGATGGTGTAGCGCACGCCGGTGGACTTGAGCGCGGGCTCCACTTCGGCAAGAATCGCAAGCGGGTCTTCGGAGCGCGGATTATCGCTGGTTGCCACCACAAAGTCGCTTCCCTCGCCCGCGGCCTGGCCCATCTTGGGGCGCTTCGTCCGGTCGCGATCGCCGCCGCAACCAAACAGCGTCACAATGCGTCCGCCGGTCGAGGATGCCGTCTGCCGTGCCAGCGCGATCAGATTGCGCAGCGCATCGTCCGTGTGCGCATAGTCCACAATCACGGTGAACGGCTGCCCTGCATCCACTGGCTGGAATCGCCCGGGAACCGGCTGCAGCCGCGGAACCGACTCAACCAGTGCGTCGAATGTCACACCCCGCGCGTGCGCCGCCGCGAATGCCGCCAGCAGGTTCGAAATGTTCACTTCGCCGGCCAGGCGAGACGCAACCTCGGCCGAGCCCGCAGGCGTCTCCAGCCGGAACACCGCGCCGCCGGGAGTGAAACGATGCTCCGACGCGCACCAGTCGCCATCGCCGATGCCGTAAGTGCGAACCTCCGCACCGGCTCGGCGTGCAGCGGCTGCAAGCTGCTTGCCGCGAGGATCGTTCGCGTTGATCACGGCCACGCGCGGCGCAGGATAGACGGTGCCGTCAAACAGCAGGCGCTTGGCCGCGAAATACCGGTCCATGGTCTCGTGATAGTCCAGGTGGTCGCGCGTCAGGTTGGTAAACACGCCCACGTCGAAGCCGATTCCCGCCGCGCGTCCCTGGTCGAGCGCGTGACTGGAAATCTCGGTGATGAGTTCGGTTGCGCCGCGGCCCGCGCCTTCCGCCATCAGCTCAAACAGATCGCGCGATTCCGGAGTGGTGTGGACTGAAGCCCTGACGTCGCCCACTACGTGATATTCGATGGTGCCCACCAGGACCGACTTGCGCCCGGCAGAATTCAGAAGTGATTCAGCCAGAAATGCCGTGGTGGTTTTGCCGTTGGTGCCGGTAATGCCGGTCGCCGCCAGCTTGCGCTCCGGATGGCCGAAGAACACAGCGCTTGCCGCAGCCAATGCGCGGCGGCCATGCTCCACTTCCAGCACGGGGATTTCAGGGTTGTACACGATGAGGTGATCGAACTTCGGCGCAGAATCGGTGATAATCCCCACCGCGCCGGCGGCGATAGCCTTCTCCACAAAGCGGTTGCCGTCGGTGGTGCCGCCCTTCATGGCCACAAACACCGCGCCCGGGCGCACGCGGCGCGAATCGTACTCGACTCCGGCGATCTGCTGGTCCGATCGGCCCGACGCGCCCACCATTGCTATTTCGCTAACAAGTTCGTCCCACGTCATCACGCTTCATTGTATGGGGTTTCGACAGGTGGCCGGTTTGCATCGAACAGGCGTAAACTAGCTGAGTCCTCGGGACTTCGCGCAGTGGTGTGCCAGCCCGAGTGCCAGTCCGGACGATAAACACTGAAGTGCGGCGAATCGTACACAATTCGAAGCGTGCGGTGCGTGCGCAAGGATCTTTGCGAGCCGGGCGCATCGTTGCCGCCGCGCTTGGCCTTGTGGGCCTGGCTGCTCTGGCGGGTTGCGGAATGGCGTCAGGCAAGACGGGCGATCCTTCGCCAGCCCTGGCAATCACGCCCGGAATTTCCAGCCTCGATACCAACTGCACCGGATGCAATGCGATGGGCGTCCACAGCGCGGCGGTGGAGCAATTTGCGGCGCTGGAACCAGGTGGAACTGCGGCGCACGTCACCTGGTCGGTCTCCGGCGGAGACTCGGCAGCCGGCCCTGGCACCATCGACAACGAAGGGCGCTACACCCCTCCCACCTACCTGACCGGCGATGCAGCTCAGGTGATGGTGACAGCGCAACTGGACTCAAACCCAGCGGTGCGTGCCAGCGCGCGGGTCACAGTGATACCGGGATTTCTTCAGCCGTTGACGCCGGAAAATGCGGCGCTCGGTCCTGACAGCATGCTCACGCTCACCGGCCGGCTTGCGGAAGCCGGGGGCAAGACAGGGATCCGGTTCGCCCTGGCTGCGGCTCCAAACGGCCCTGCGGCCGCAGCGAATCCGGCACTGGGTACACTGGGGCTCACCACTTGCGAACGCGACCGCAAGGCATTTACCGCCTGCACCGTCACCTACACCGCGCCTGTCTCCATTCCCTCCACCGGCGTGGTCTATGTGACCGCCATTGCGGGAACTTCGCGAACTGAGACGGCTATCCTGCTCAACATAGCCGGGGTCACCAGCAATCCCATTGAGCACCAGACCCAGATGGGGCCGCTGCTGCCGCTGGGAAGCTCGGGCGGAAACAACGGCGACTTCGATGCGCGCGGCAATACCATTGAGGACTGCTGCAGCGGCACGCTGGGCGCGCTGGTGGAGGACAATTCTGGCCGCCAGTATGTGCTGAGCAACAACCACGTGCTGGCCAAGAGCGATCACGCCCAGGTTGGCGACGCCATCGTGCAGCCGGGCCTCATTGACAATAACTGCACGCCCAACGGTGACGGCCCCGGCACGTCCCCCATTGCGGCGCTAACTTCGTGGCTGCCGCTCAAGGCCGGCACCACCAACGTGGATGCGGCCATCGCGCAGGTAGGCAGCCGCACTGTGGATGGAGCGGGCGCGATCCTCGAGCTCGGCAGACGCCAGGCGGATGGGACGCTGGCCGCCGCGCCTCCGGGCATCTCGTCCACAGGCGGACGCGGCGAGACAGCCGGCCTGCAGATGAAGGTGGCCAAAAGCGGACGCACCACGGGATTGACCTGCGGCGGCGTGACCGCCGTCGACCTCGATGTGGCCGTGGACTACTTCTCCGATTGCGCCGAGACGCGGCCCTACATGACCAAGACATTCACCAACCAGGTGGGAATCAGCGGCGACCGACTGAGCGATGCGGGCGACTCGGGAGCGCTGGTTGTGGACACGGCAAGCGCGGAGCCGGTTGGACTTTTCTTCGCCGGCGGAACCGATGCGGCCGGAGTCGGGCAGGGCGTGGCCAATCCGGCGCCCGAGGTGCTGAACGAACTGGATACGGCCACCGGCAACGGAGCCAGCTTCACCTTTGTCGGAGGGTCCGATCACGGCGTGAGCTGCCTCAGCTACGGAGACGGCACCGTGAACGCGGCGCAGGCTGAATCGCTGCAGGATGCGGAGATCGAGCGCGGCCAGGAAGCTCTGTACACCGCGCGGTCACTGGTCAACCCAGCCAACGGCCTCCTGGGCGTGGCCATGGGCAAAAGCAGCGACCGCCCCAGCGAGGCGGCCGTGCTGGTGTACGTGGGCGACAACCCCAAAGGCGCCGTGCCCGCCTCCATCGAGGGCGTGCGCACCGTCATCATTCCAGCCACAGCCGATGAAGTCGCCATGGGAACGGCCGCCATGGACAATGGCGGTTCGGCGCATGGCCTGCCCACGCCGTCCTCGATGGGCCACGCCATCCGCGTAAAGCAGCTGCTGGCTCGTGGCTTGATGCGGAATCCGGCGTACTTTGGCGTCGGCGTCGGACAGAGCCTGGACAATCCGCGCGAAGCGGCGCTGGTGATCTACGTGGATCGCAACCGGCTTCCGGCGAACCTGCCCGCAACCGTGAATGGAGTCCGAACTCGCTACGTGGTCATGGACCGGCTGCACGTCACGCGCTCCTACGCGGCGGGCATAGCGTCGCGACGCCATTGCATGGCGCATGAGGCGGAAGATCTGATCGGACACGAGCAGATCCGGTTCTAGTTTCGGCATTCCCATTTCGCCCGCCTCACAAGCCAATCTGGACCATTCTCTTACCCCTTAAAGCGGAATGCGCTACCATGCCGAAGGGGCCGGCGCAATGACCTGCCCCAAATTCCCCTGGAGACATTCGCCATGACCGTAAATACGTATCTGAACTTCGGAGGCAACTGCGCCGATGCTTTCCACTTTTACGAGCAGCATCTGGGCGGCAAGATCCTCAGCCTGTTCACCCAGGGGCAGATGCCGCCCGGTGGACCCCCGATTGCGCCGGAGATGAATGACAAGGTGATGCACGCGCGCCTCGCCATCGGCGAAACCATCATCATGGGCAGCGATGTGCCCCCAGACCACTTTCAACCCATCCGCAGCACGTACCTGTGCCTCTCCTTGGACAACGATTCGGAGGCCGAGCGGATTTACGGGCTCCTGTCCGAAGGTGGCGAGATTTACATGCCCATGGCGGAGACGTTCTTCGCCTCGCGCTTCGGACAATTGCGTGACCGGTTCGGCGTGTCGTGGATGGTCATTCACGAGAAGCCGATGGGCGCGTAACCCACACCATCGTTAAACCGTGCGCGCGCCAGGCCACCGTGGCGAAATGCGGATCAGGTCGAGCCCTCCCGCATCTTCCACGGCAAATTCAGGCGCGCCCGCGGGAATGCACGCGATCCCCCGCGCCGGCAGCTCAAGAGCGTCGAACCCCGCCCTGACGATCCGCGCCGACCCCGCCGCCGCAAAAAGATAAGCCAGCCCGGGAGCCGGTTCGTCGCCCGCAGCAAGCGTGCCACCGGCCCGCGAACCAACTACCGCGATCCGCTCCACCCTAAAATAATCGGCATCCAGCAGAACAATCCGGTCGCCCATCACGCGCGGCGTCACCTTGCCTGCGCGCGTCACCAGCCGCGCCGCCTCCAGCGATTTCTCAATATGCAGTTCCCGCGGCCGCCCGTAATCGAACATGCGGTACGTGATGTCGCTGTTCTGCTGCGTCTCCAGCAGAATCGAACCCGGCCAGATGGCGTGCACCGTGCCGGCGTCCACAAAAATCATGTCGCCCGCCGAAACCGGCAGCATATTCAGGCTCTGCTCCAGCGTGCCATCGTGGATCCCCGCCCGCACCTGCTCCATGGTCACGCCCGGCTTCAATCCGGCAGCCACCTCGGCGCCAGGCTCCGCGGCAAGCGCATACCAGCACTCGGTCTTGCCGCGCGGCTGGCCATACTTCCGCGCCAATGCGTCGTCGGGATGCACCTGCACACTCAGCTTTTCCCGCGCGAAAATAACCTTGATCAGCAGCGGTGAATCCGCCACCGGCGCGCCCGCCCCCAGCAGTTCCCGAGAACACTCGCGGTACAGCTCGCCCAGCAGCTTGCCCGCATGTTCACCGGAGAGCACGCGGCATTCGTCGCCGGTCAACCACACCTCGCCAATAGGATCCTCTCCCTGCGCAGCCGCGCGGTCATACCACGGATGAAGATCGCGATAACCCCACACCCGCGCCACAAAACGCGGTTCAATGAGGAACGGAGCGAGCAGAGAAGAAGTGCCGGACGCCATCATCACGATTGTCCCACGCCGCCTGGCCCCATGAATCCCCGCACCACCGCCAAGCGCGTCCGCACCAAAAGTCCGCACCAAAAAGAAGGCGCGACCGAAGCCGCGCCTGATTTACCCCTGCTGAACCGGGTCAGTTGCCCGTCATGCCCGGCGCCTGAAGATTGAGGCGCTCGTTGAGCGAGAAAACCAGCACCGTTCCCGGCGCCAGTGTAGCCTGCGGATGGTCCATCACAAGGTGCGCGGTAATGGCGCCCGCTCCAATCAGGCCGCCGGCCAGCGCGCCCACCGGCCCGCCCAGCACGGCTCCCGTCACAACGCCCGCACCGACTCCGCCGCCGTATTCAAGCCCGTCCCTCTTGTAACGCGAGCCCGCTTCAATGGTCCCTTCGCGCCCGACCCGCGTGTTGGATCCGGGCGTGCCCGTTACCTGCGCATCAAGCCTGTACTTCGATCCGTTTTGCAGCACCACCCAGTCGGGCCGCAGACGGATCATGCCGTGGCCGCCTGCAGTGCCGTGCGAAACGTCTACCACACGGCCGTCAATCTCCGCGCCGGTCGGGATCAGCACCTGCCCATCCTGGATCACGTCGCTCGCCACGCTGGAGCGGAACTCGTCGCCGCGCTGGCTGTGTTCCGTCGAGAGAGCCGTTAGCAGATGCACCCGGATCGTCGTCCCTTCCTCAAGCGTGCCCGGCCCCATCGGGTGCGGATGCACCATGTCCCCGTCCGGATCAGCCGCGTCGCGCGCGTTCAGCGCCGGATCGGCCGCGGGCTGCGCCGGCGCAACCTGCACGGTGCCGTTGTCTGTACCCGTAGCGTCTGGATTGGGTTGCGCCATGGGCTCGCCTGATGGGGCGGCCTGCTGGCTGGCCTGCGCCGGCTGCTGAGTCTGCCACGGCATAGTCTGCGCCGGAGCGGTCTGCGCCGGAGCAGGTTGCATCAGCGGCTTGCCCGCCGCAGGCTTGGCCTGCGGCGTTTGCGTCACCACAATCGTGTCATCTGACGGCGGATGCGCCACGCCCGAGTAAGGGTCTGACGGCGAGGCAGGCTGCGGGCTCTGCTGGTCCGTCTGCTGTGGATTTTGCTGCGCGCACAGCAGACCGCACGATATTGCCACCAACACACACGTCAGGATGGACCGGTTCATAGAATCTCCTTAAAGCGGGCGCAACTCCCCTTACTCGTATGGACAGCGCCTCCGGCGAATAGTTGCTCCCCGCGTCCCCGATCGGATCAGATCGCACCGGATCGGAAAACAACCCGCCCAGTTTCAAGCCTAGCGCGCGGCTCCATGCGCGGCGCGACGCAGGGCAAAAGAAAGTGCCTCCCGCGGCAAGAATCACGGTGGATAACAGCGGGGCGCGCCCGTCATGTGCGATTCGAGTATTCATCCCTCTGTGATCGCCGCCACACCGGCTCGTACTGCCCACTTTGTTAGAATCGCCTAGGTAAAACTTTCTTTTTTTGCGGGATGGAGACATAGTGCGCCACGTGCAGGAGCTTCTGACAACCATTCAGAATGCCGCCGGTGAAGCTCTCGCCGTGGATCGCCGTCCCAGATTGAATGACCGGCTGCTGCACCGCATTGCGAGGACCGATATGACCGAGATTGTTGCCATCCGTGCGCGCGAAGTGCTAGATTCGCGCGGCAATCCTACCGTGGAAGCCGATGTCATCCTGGAGAGCGGCGCGCTGGGCCGCGCCATTGTTCCCTCCGGCGCCTCTACCGGCGAGCATGAGGCCGTTGAGCTTCGCGATGGCGACAAGACCCATTACATGGGCAAGGGCGTGCTGCAGGCGGTCGAAAACGTCGAGTCCGTCATCGCCCCCGAGCTCGAAGGCATGGACGCCGCCAACCAGCGCCTCATCGATTCCACCATGATCGCGCTCGACGGCACTGCAAATAAAGGCAAGCTGGGCGCCAATGCCATCCTCGCCGTCTCCATGGCCACCGCGCGCGCCGTTGCGCAAACGCTGGAAATCCCACTCTATCGCTACCTGGGCGGCGTCAATGCCAGCATCCTGCCCACGCCCATGCTCAACGTGCTCAACGGCGGCGCACATGCCGACTCCAACGTCGACTTCCAGGAATTCATGATCATGCCCGTCGGCGCCGAGCGCTTTTCCGACGCGCTGCGCTGGGCCGCTGAAACCTTCCACACCCTCAAGAGCGTGCTCAAGAAGAAGGGCTACAACACCGCGGTAGGCGACGAAGGCGGTTTCGCTCCCTCGCTCAAATCCAATGACGAGGCCGTGGAGCTGATCCTTGAAGCCATTGAGCAGGCCGGCTACAAGCCCATGGAGCAGATCGCCATCGCCCTCGACCCCGCGTCCAGCGAGTTCTATGACACCGACAAGAAGAAGTACATCTTCAAGAAGGGCGATAAGCGCGAGCTGACCAGCGAACAGATGGTCGACTTCTACGACAACTGGATGCGCCAGTATCCCATCGTCTCGCTCGAAGACGGCCTTGCAGAAGACGACTGGGAAGGCTGGAAGATCCTCACCGACAAGCTCGGCCAGCGCATCCAGCTCGTCGGCGACGACATCTTCTGCACCAACATCAAGCTGCTGCAGCGCGGCATTGAAGAGGGCGTGGCCAACTCCATCCTCATCAAGCTCAACCAGATCGGCACCATCACCGAGACGCTGGAAGCCATCGACCTGGCCCGCCGCTACGGCTACACCAGCGTCATCAGCCACCGCTCAGGCGAGTCCGAGGACACCTTCATCGCCGATCTCGCCGTCGCCACCGGCGTAGGCCAGATCAAGACAGGCTCGGTCAGCCGCACCGACCGCATCGCCAAGTACAACCAGCTCCTGCGCATCGAAGAAGAACTAGGCTCCGGCGCAACATTCCTCGGCCTCGAAGGCCTCAACTACAACGACTAACTCTGACTAACTCGGATGCCTGCGGGCAGTCATTCAAAAACTATCCCAGGGCGCGGGGATCCTTCCGCGCCCTGTCAGTTTTTGGGCTTACGGATAGCAGCTCGCGCCCCACCAATGCGTCCCCGACTCCCTGTTCCCTGTTCCCTGCTCCCTGTTCCCTGTCTTTAAAGCACTTTGTCCTTCGCCGCGCCCAGCCCCACCATCGGTCCCACCAGCGGCGCCAGGATGGCCAGAACGATCACCGGCAGCCCGATAATAATGCCCCAGCCGGTGAGGCAGAGCATGATGCCGAAGATCAGCGCAACGGGCACGGCGATAATGCCGAAAAGCGCTCCGCTGAAGACGCCTTTCACGGGCGCCGGCTCGTGCTCCTGCGGCACCGGCGTCGAAGACGGCTCGGGTTGCTCAATGTGCACGCCGCAGCGCGAGCAGAAGGCCCAGGTGGAAGCGAGAGACTCGCCGCATTTCTTACAGTGGTCGATCATAGCCGAACCCTCCCTGATGGGTTAGCCATGCTACGCCCGGCCCAAAGCCGAAGATGTGCGCGCGCGCACACCCTGTAGCGCCTGCCCCCTGTTCATTGCGCAAATCTACGGGCCTTCTCCGCAGCCTGCAAGAAATAACGCGTAGGGGGCTGGACTTCAGTCCCGCCGAAACCGCACAACGCGGCCTCACAGGCCCCGTCTGTAGGCGTTTTGAAAGGGCACGACTTTAGTCGTGCCGCCAGCCGCCCCAACAAAGGACTTGGGCTTTAAGCTTGCGGAAATACTCCTGCAAAAGGCGCTTTGTAACAAGGGCACGGCTTCAGCCGGGCCGCAAATCGCTGAAAAAAGTCTCCGGGCTTTAGCCCCTGCTACGCCCGATGCGCGAATGAACCCCTCTACCGGCATTTTCCGTATAGCCCCCGGGGGGGTTTGGTTGCGTTTTGAAAGGGCACGACTTCAGTCGTGCCGCCAGCCGCCCAAACAATGGACTTGGGCTTTAGCCCCCGAGGGATGTTCTTCCCTCGCCGATGACGCAACGCACGCTGCTTCCGAAAGCCCCTCAACGATGCCGAAAACGCATCAGCGCAGCGAGGTATACAGCACATTCGCCAGCCGCGCCCCGGCCAGCGAAAGCTGCCGCTCCACCGCCGGCGTAGCCGCGGCAACATACGCCGTCCCGGCGGTCTCATGCCGGCCGAAGTACAGCGTCTCGGCCTCCGAGCAGGTGCGCGCAGCGGCCACCGGAGCCACCGGCGGCTGAAGATCGGCATAGGCCAACTTGCGCGCAACCTGGTGCGTCCGGTTGGCCCAGCCCACAATATCGACAGGCGCTCTCGCCGACCGGCCGATCAGCGCCTTGTCATCGTTCGATAGCCGCTCGGCAAAGGCCGTCACCTGCCCCGCCGCCTCCGCCGACTTGCGGTCGAGCCCGCCGATCGTCTCCACCAGTTCCGTGTCCCAGACGCCATGCAGGTTGGGCGAGTAACCGCCGTTGGACCGCTGCTCAGCGGCATGGTTCAGGAAGCTGACCGGCACGCAATTCCCGCCACGGTCGTTATTGTCCTCTTCGTGCAGCGGCTGGTGCATATCGCCCATGAAGTGCAGGATGTACAGCAGCGCCGTGCTGCGCTCGGCGTCCGAGCGGCTGCCGTCGCGCAGAATGGCGATCTCACTCTCCAGCGCCTTTACCACGCAGCCTTCCGCGCAGAACTGGTCCGCGCTCGCCGCGGAGGATTGAGAGAGCGGGATATTCCAGTAGTGCCAGGGGCCAGTTTTTGGATCCTGCGAGCGGTGATCGTCGGCCCAGGTAGCCCAAAAGGCCATCGCGTCCAGCTTCAGGTCGCCGCAGTAGCGGTGCGGGTAGTTGTGGTCTTGCAGCGCGAGCAGCCGCTCCACCTCCGGCAATACGTGCGTCCGATGCTTCTTGTCGAGAGCCTGCAGTTCCTGGTGTGCGATGAGGGCCACAACTTCATGCCCGGAGCAGCCCCACGCCCACGCCGGCGCAGCATGAGAAGACACGAGGATGGCAGCGGCAGCGAACAGAAAGGCTTTGCGCATGGGAGCTCCGGCTGGGATAAGAGGGATGAAAAGCCAAAGCCAATCTACCACGCGGCGTGGGATCGACCCATTCGAGTTTCAACACGTTGTTTGCCAAGTTGGCTTTTGTTTGCCAAGTTGGCTTTTGTTTTGAAGGGACACGACTTCAGTCGTGCCGCAAAGCTAAACGAAAGACGCTTGGGCTTCACAGGCTGCGGAAAAACTCTGCAGAAAGGGCAAAAAACGTGTCAGGGCACGACTTTAGTCGTGCCGCCAGCCGCACAAACAGAGGACTTGGGCTTTAGCCGCGGAGGGAAGCAATCCACCATTCGCCTTTTTCCGCATCCTCTTCAGCCCGTGAGGGACGTCTTCAGCATGGTTTGACCAGGCGAAATCGGCCCGGAACTTGCTCGCGCCGTAGGCGCAACGGTCGTTAGCCCCGCGATTTATCGTGGGGTTCTCGGCCCCAAAGCGCGCCTGGAGTCCCGTAGGGACGGCGCAAATCGCCGAGGCCCACTCGAACCAGGAAATTCCGCATAACGCCCCCAAATTCCGCGTTTGCACCATTCCTGCGGCATACTGTCAAGCCCCACGGTCTGTGGAAAACATATGCTGACCCGCATGAATGCTGAGGAAAATATAGTTGCTCAAATATGCAGTCTTAATATCCGAAAATGTTAGCCTATAAACAGTGGTAGGAATGACGCCCGCGATCTATTCGCGGGCGTTTCCATTTCTGGAACCTGACAAGGAGAATTCCCATGCGCGCCGATCATCCCAGTCAATGCACCGCCCATACCCCGTCCGGCCCTGCTGCCGTCCGCGCCTGCGCTCCGGACCACGGCCTCTCCGCCCAGTGCCCGAATAGGGCCGCAAATCACTGCAGTTTCAGCTCTCATCCCAAACAATCCATTAGACATCCTCGTTTTTATTTTCACGCAGAATTCCGCCCGTTTCCTTCTCCCTTATCCCGTGTCCCTTATCTCCACCCTCCTGTCCGAGATCGGACAGCGATTTACTGCATTTTTAGCTCTCATCTCCAACAATCCACAGGACATCGTCGTTTTTATTTTCGTGCATTTTCGCCCCCCGCGCCGTTGCCTTGGTCGCGCGGCCCGATCCAGAGGATCAGCAGGATGGCAGGTAATCCTACGCAGCTGGTCAGGAGGAAGAAGTCTACCCAGCCGATCTTCTCTGACAACACTCCTCCGGAGGAGGCCACCACGGTGCGGCTGAGCGAAGCCAGCGAGGAAAGCAACGCGAACTGAGTGGCTGTAAAAGCGGGTGAGCACAGGCTGGAAAGCCAGGTGATCAGCGCGGTCCCGGCCATTGCACCCGTGATGTTTTCGGCAGTCACACATAGAGCAAGGTAGCCGATCCGATGCCCGCCTACAGCTTGCAAGACAAAAAACAGGTTTCCGAACGACTGCAAAACACCGCATAGAATCAGCGAGGTGCGGATGCCGAACCTGGTCGTCACCACCCCGCCAATCAAAGCCCCCGCCACAATCGAGAAAAATCCAAAAATCTTTGAGGCGGCAGCGATCTCCGGCAGCGTAAATCCCAGCGAGATATACAGTGGCGTCGACATCACTCCCGCCATGGCCTCGCCCATCTTGTATCCGAAAATAGCGATCAGGATGATGGGCCAAAGGGGCCGACGCATGAAATCGCGAAAAGGCCCGATGACGGCGGTGGCAAAGGCGTGGCTGATCACCTGCCACGCCGATCCCGCAACGTATGCGCTTTCCGCCGGGACGACCTTCGGTTCGGGAGCGAACAAAAACACCAGCAGTCCGATGCCGAGCAGCGCGGCCACGGTGGCATAGGCCGCGAACCAGCCGGCGGATGCCGCGATCAACAGCGCGCCTGCGCCGGCCGCCAGCATGCCGATGCGGTAGCCGGACTGAACCATGGCTGCCCCGGGAGCCTGCTGATCGCTCGTCAGGCTCTCCACGCGCCAGGCATCGATGACGATATCCTGGCTCGCGGATAGAAACGCAACCGCTACCGCCAAGACCGCCATGAGAGGCAGGTTGTGCTTTGGATTGCACGTTCCCAACGCAAGGATTGCGGCAATGAGAAGAATCTGGATGGTGATTCCCCAACCGCGCCGCCGGCCCAGCGGCAGCGGTGGAGGGACGCGATCGATGAGCGGCGCCCAGACGAACTTGAATGAGTAAGCGGTACCAACCAGCGCGATGGCGCCGAGGGTTGAGCGCCGCACTCCCACTGTCGCAAGCCATGCCTGAAGAGTGGAATAGGTCAGCAGGAGGGGCAATCCGCTGGCGAATCCGAGCGCAAGCACCTGCAGGACGCGCGGCTGAGTATAAGCCGCGACCGCGCGCCGCCAGTTTATTCGGGCATGTCCTTCGTTGATCCGGGCGATTTCGTTCATACCAGTTTTCAGAGCGCCCGTTTCAGCCTCCAGCCCTGCCTCATCTTCTTGATTGAGAATCGCGAGGAGCAAACCAGGAGCAGGGCCGCCTTGGCGCAAAAGGAAGACTTAACATAACACGAAGGGCCACGCTCGCTCCGGGTCTCGGTGTTCCAGCGCCGGAGCGGTGCTGGGGAGGTAGCTTCTAGCTTCTAGCTTCGAGGTCTCAGGCATTACCGCATGCTTCTCAGGAGTGGACGGATTGAAGCTTGGCGTCATCAGCGATACGCACGGGCTGCTGCGGCCCGAGGTGTTGCCGCGGCTTGAAGGGTGCGAGCACATCCTGCATCTGGGGGACGTGGGCGATGCGAAGATCCTGAAGCGGCTGAAGGAGATTGCGCCCGTGACGGCGGTGCGCGGCAACATCGACACCGCGGGGCCGTGCGCAAAGTTGCCTGAGACCGAGGTGGTGCTCTTCGACGGCGCCTGCATTTACCTTCTGCACGACATCAGCAAGCTGCACCTGGACCCGGCCGCGGCCAAGTTTGCGGCGGTGCTTTACGGCCACTCGCACAAGGCGGAGATCCGGCGGCACAAGGGTGTGCTCTACTTCAATCCCGGGTCATGCGGACCCAGGCGGTTCAACCTGAACGTGACCATGGGCTACCTGCACGTGAGCGCGGATGGCGCGGTGGACGCGGAGATCGTGGACCTTGAGATTCCGTTGCAAGGCTAGCGCGGTCGGAGAAACACGCGGCGAGAATTCGAAAGATCCAGCTAGCCCTCTCACAACTCCAATCTGACTGCCGGTCTTTTCTCAATACAATATTCATGGGTGCCCCGATTCACTCAAACTTAACTAACTGGGACGAATTACTTCGGTGTATACCTGAACTCAAGATCTTTAGAACGTAAATTCACTTCTGGATGGTCCCCCAACCATGTCCTCGAAGGTTATGTGTGTGCTCTCCTGCCTGCTCTTCGTGTGTGTTGCAAGCGCCCAGAACGTGCCCCGCTCGTCGCATGTCTGGATGATCACCGAAGAAAACCACAGCTATGAACAAGTCGTCGGCAACTCGCAAATGCCGTATTACAACCGGCTCATCCAGCAATATGGGCTGGCTACCCAGTTCTATTCCGACCAGCACAGTTCCCTGCCCGCGCTGATGTGGTTTGTGGCCGGGGCGCCGATGGAAACGAACAATGACACGGTTTCATGTCAGCACGGCGAAGATAACGTAGTCCGTGAACTGCTGAAGCAGGGTTACTCCTGGCGCTCTTACCAGGAGGAGCTGCCGTACGCCGGCTATCAGGGCCTCTATGGCGGCACCGGCGATCTCTACTTCCGCCGTCACAATCCCCTGATTGACTTCACCGATGTGTGTCCGGGAACGGGCCAGGCTGTGAAGAGCGTCCCTTTCTCGCAGATGGCGACTGACTTTGACAACGGCAAGACAGTGAACTACGCCTACATCACCCCGGACGCCGACGACGATGCCCATAATGGATCGTTGCAGGCGGCCGATGAGTGGCTCCAAAACCATGTGCCGGCGATCCTCGCGCGCCCCGAATTCGGCTCGGGTGGAGACGGCATTCTCTTGATAGTGTGGGATGAGGCGGACCTTACGAACGACAATCGCTGCTCCGCGACAGTGTTAGAAGGGTGCGGCGGACACACGGCGTCTGTTGTGATTGGTCCGCAAGTCAAGACTGGCTACAAGTCCACCGTAACTTATCACAATGAAAATGTGCTGAGCACCGTGTGCGCGGCGATGGGCCTCTCCACCTGCCCGGGAGCCGCACAAAACGCCGCCCCGATGGCCGACTTCTTCAAAGGCTCTTCACCTGGGGGCGGCTCGAATGGCGTGGTGATTTCAACTCCGGGAAACGGGGCTACCGTAGTTGGAGCCGTCCACCTGATGGCCACTTCCACAGAGAGCCAGACGGTAAGCCAGATGCAGGTGTGGGATAACGGCGTCAAGTTAGGCCATTACGACGGCGACTCGATCGATGCTATCTTCAACCTGGCGCCCGGCACACATACAACTACGGTGCTGGACCTGAACACATCCTACATACCAATCCACGAAGCTTCTGTGACTTATACAGTGGAGGCGCTTGTGGATGGGGTTCAGATCATCTCGCCCAGCCCGGGGCAGACGTTGGACATGACTACGGTTCACGTGGTGGCTCAGGCAAACGAGTCCGTTCCTGTAAGTCAGATACAGGTGTGGGATAACGGGGTGAAGCTAGGGCACTATGGCAGCACGAGCGTGAACCAGTACTTCAGCATCGCGCCCGGATCCCACACAGTTACTGTGACGGACCTGGACAGCAACTTTAATGTTATCCACCAATCAAGCGTTTCGTACTTGGTGCAGTAATCCGGGTGCGAGTTTGCAAGCGGCGACGGCCGGAGAGATCCGGCCGTCTTTCTTTTGGCGTGCTTTCCATCACTCGTAGCGGATGGCCTTCACGGGATCGAGGCGGGCGGCGCGGCGGGCGGGAATCCAGCAGGCGAAGACCCCGATGAACGCGAGCACCGCGGCCACAGTGAAGAAGATGCCGGTGCTGGTGGTGGATACGCCAAGCGGCAGCGTGGCCATGAGACGGGCGACGGGATAGCCGGCGGCAAGGCCGAGGGCTATGCCGGCCCCGATCTGCCAGATGCCGCGGCTCATGATCAAGGAGAGAATGTTGCGGGCGCTGGCGCCGAGAGCTATGCGGACGCCGATCTCGCGGGTGCGGGCCGCGGCGGCGTGGGCCATGACGGCATAGACTCCGATGGACGCCATGATGAGGCCAACGAGGGCGAAGCCGAAGAAGAGCTCGCCGAAGAGGCGCAGGAACCAGATTTGGTGCTGGACGGCCTGATCGAAGCGGTAGATGTCGGTCAGTGGCAGGTCCTGGTCGATGGCCTGGACGGCAGTGCGAACCGCGGGAATGGGGTCAGTGGACGAGGCGACCATGATGGCCATGTTGTCCCAGCCCGCCTGGCGATAGGGAATGAAAACGGCGGGATGCGCATCGTCGGAGACGACTTCCTGATTCACGCCGGCCGAGACGCCGACGACAGTGATCCAGTTGCCGGCTTTGCCTTTCTCGTCGTAGACACGGAAACGCTTGCCGATGGGATCCTGGCCGGGCCAGAAGCGATCGGCGGCCTCTTTGGTGAGGATGGCTGAGTCGTGATTTGCGGAGCCGTCGGTGGAAGTGAAGTCGCGGCCGCGCAGAAGGGGCAGATGAATGGTGTCAAAGTAACCGGGAGAGCAGGCGACGAGCGCTACGCTGGGACGCTGGGCGGCCTGTGAGATGAGCTTGTGCTCGAGTTCGACCTGGTGGTCCCATCCTCCCAGGCCCGGCGGCATGGAGGTCACGGCTGCGCTGGTGACACCGGGGAGTGCGCGAAGCCGGGGCAGGAGTTGCTCATAGAAGCGCTCGCGGGCGTCGGTGTCTTTGTAGGTGGAGTTGGGGAGCTCAAGGCGCGCTGTCCACAGCTGGCGCGCGGGTATGAACGGGTTCACCTCGAGGCCGGCGAAGAGGCTGCGAAGGAAGATGCCCGCTCCGGTGAGCAACACCAGGGTAAGTGCGAACTGGAAGACGACGAGAACGGAGGAGAGCCATCCGCCACGGCGGCGGCCGAAGCTGCGCGCGCCTTCACTCAGGATGCTGCTGAGGTTGGGCCGGGATGAACGCAGCGCCGGAAGCGTGCCGAAGAGCACCACACTGAAGATGCAGAGAGCGGAGAAGTAGCCGAGAACGGTGTAGTCGGGAGTGAACTGGATCCAGAAGGGCCGGATCTGGACGGTGGACTGGTCAAACCAGCGGACGCCCAGCGTGGCCAGGGTGAGGCCGAGGAGGCCGCCGGCTGCGCTGAGAAAGAGGCTTTCGACCAGAAGCTGGCGCATCATCCGCCAGCGGGAGGCGCCGAGGGCGGAGCGGATGGCCATCTCACGCTGGCGATCGAGCGCGCGGCTCAGCATCATGTTGGAGACGTCGGCGCAGGCGATGAGGAGCACGAATCCGACAGCGCCCAGCATGAGCAGGAAGATGAGCCGGATTTGGCCGCCGTTGAAGCGCTGCTGAAAGGTGAGCACGCTGGCGCCGGTGTCCTTGTCTTCGGTGTATTGCCGCGCAAGGCGGGCGGCTATGCCGCCGAGCTCCGCCTGCGCCTGCTGGAGTGAAACACCCGGCTTCAGGATGGCGTAGGGGAGCAAGGGGCGGTTTTCCCGCTTGAGAAGATCGGCGGTCGGCGGCAGCGACATCCACAGATCGACGCCGGTGGGAAAGCGGAATCCATTGGGCATGACGCCGATAACGGTGGCCGGCTTGCCATTGACGCGGACTTTGCGCCCGATGACGTTGGCGGCGAGGGCATAGCGCTCCTGCCATACGCCGTAGGCAATCACCAGGACGGGGTCGGCTCCGGAGAGATCGTCGGAGGCGGTGAAGCCTCGGCCGAGAACCGGCTCCGTGTGGAGCATGGAGAAGATACCGGCAGATGCGAGCTCAAGATGATAGGACTGCGGAGAATTGCCGGGCTCGCTCAGAATGCCGCCTTCCTCTTCGGTGGCCTGAAGGGATTCAAACGACCGGCTCTGCGCGCGGTACTCGAGGTAGTCGGGATAGGAGACACCCATGTGCCGGTCGGGCTGGGCGGCATTGTGGTCCAGAATCGAGACCAGGCGCGACCCTCCGGGCACCGGGACTGGCTTGAACAGCACGGCGTTGATGAGGGTGAACACCATGGTGTTGAGGCCGATGCCGAGTGCGAGGGTGACGACGACGGCGGCGGAGAACCACCGATGTGACCAGATCGCCCGGATTGCGCAACGCAGGTCGTGTTTCATGGGACCTCATTACGAAAACGAACAGAATGGGGTTCCGGTTAACTGATATTTTCCTTTTGGTGCGAATACGGATGGCCGACGAGGCTCACGGCAAGGGCGTGAGCCCGTTCAGTCGAGCTTTGAATATTCGATGCAACTGGAAGACTCTGCGGCGCCGGCGAGTGTTTTTCGCCGGGCGCCGCGGGCGGGATTCAAGCCGGAATGAGGTCCCGTTTGGTGGAGCGCACTTCTTCCTTGAGGCGCTGGATGTGGCCGCGGCCGAGGGCTTTGACCTCGCAGCCGAGCTCGAAGTAGCGGCGGATGTCGGCGTCGTCCAGGATGCCGAAGCAATCCACCACGGCGATCGGTCCGCCGGCCCAGCGGACGACATCGTCGGGTTTGAGGTGGCGATAGGGCTGATGACGCACCGCGAGCACCAGCCCCTCGACACCTTCAAGAGCTGCGGGCAGGTCCTTCTGCACGCGGATCTGGGGGAGATCGTCCTGGCCGCGGAAGAACCTGGACCACGAATGACCTGGAGCGGGATAGGTATCCTGGCTCTCCAGCTCGTACCAATGGTCGACGTAGGGGTCGTGGACGCTGATTTCGGCGCCCATCTCGGTGAGCTTGCGGACCACGAGTTCGCTGCCGCTGTAGCGGGTGTCGCCCACATCTTCGCGATAGCTTGCCCCGGCCAGGAGAACGCGCGAGCCGGCGATATAGCGCCCCATGTTGCGCAACGCATCGCGGGTAAGCTCGGCCACGTGCAGGCCGCGGGTATCGTTCACGTCGATGGCGGTGGTGCTCATCTTGAAGATTGAGTCGCCGTCCTCAAAGCCGAGGATGTGGCTGTACGCCCAATAGCCGAGGCCGCCGTCTTTGGGCAGGCAGTAACCGCCGACGCCGGGGCCGGGAAAGATGATGTTGGAGTGCGTGGGCCGAACCTTGATTGCGTTGACCACCTTGATCAGGTCCACGCCATTGCGCTCGGAGAACATCGACCACTCGTTCAGGAAAGCGAGGATGGTGGCGCGATAGGAGTTTTCAACAATCTTGGTCGTCTCCGATTCGATGGGGCGATCCATGACGGTAAGCGGGTATTTTTCCACGTTGAGCACTTCGCTCAGGAACCTGATGACGCGGCTGCGGGCTTCAGGATTGCAGCCGGAGCAGACACGCCAGAAATCGCGGATGCTGTTCACGTATTCGCGGCCGGGCATGACGCGCTCAAAGCTGTGCGCGAGCAGCGGCTCGTCGTGAATGCCGCGGGCGCGGAAGGCTTTCTTGAGGATGGGGAGCGCTACAAACTCGGTGGTGCCGGGAGCCACGGTAGTCTCAATCAGCACCAGGCACTGCGGCTGGATCTTCTCGCCGATGGTCTTGAGCGTGGCTTCGAGGGCCGCCATTTCCACTTCGCCGGTCTTCATGTCGCCGAGGTCGTGTTTGCTGTAATCGCACTGCACGTCGACGACGACGCAATCGGCCAGGGCGAGGGAATCGGGATTGTAGGTTGCGGTGAGCGTTTTCTTCTCCAGCACGCAGCGGGCGATCATCGGGTCCACCTGGGGATCTTCCGATTTGACCGGGGACTCGCCGCGGTTCAACAGCGGAGTTTTCCAGTAACTGCGGGCGCTGGGCCGCTGACATCCGATGACGAACTTGCTGGGGAGGCCGGTGGCCTTGTCGGTGGTATCGGCGACGATGGCGGCCATGACGGCTCCGACGAAGCCGAGACCCATGACTACTACCACTTCTTTGCCGTCCGTGCGCGCAGTTTCGGCGAGCGCCCGGACGCGTTCGAACTCAACCGCATAATCTTGCTTGGTGGGCAGGGCGAACTCCTCGCCACTGGGACTCGCAGAATAATCAGGCATAATTCCCCTTTTCGCATATCGGCAGTGAACGGCTGTTTTTTATTCGAGCAGCCCGGAATTTCATCTGCCGGAGATGACGTTGATTTTATGACCTGAGGGGGCAAGGCGCCATGATTTATTGGTGGCGAAGTCTGGAATTTGGCGGCGCTAGCTGCCCATGCGCGGATTGATCCAGCGGTAGACCAGGTCAGTAAGCAGATTGACGAGGACGTAGGTCAGGCCGATCGACAGCAGGCAGGCCTGCACCAGGCAGAAAAACGAGCGAGACCACCCGCCAAAGGACCGGGGGGGTGAGCACGAGGCGGGTGAGGGTCTGCTTCATGCCTCGGCTTCCACCATAAATCAGGGAACCGAGCCACATGAGACGAACGAGTTTTATGCCGCTGCGAAAGCGCCGCCTGCGGGCTCGCCGCTCCGGAGATACGGCGCGGCGTTTTTGGCGGTGCGCAGGCGGAAGCGCGTGATCTCCGGACGGCAATCGAAGCGGAAGGGCACGCCCACACTGCCAATGCCCCGGTTCACGTAGAGCTGCATATCGCCGACCGGGAACCAGCCCTCAACGTACTTGCGGCCGCCGGGGGGCAGATGGAGTGCGCCGACCAGCGGCAGGCGCACCTGTCCGCCATGCGTATGCCCGCTGAGCACGAGCGCGACGGAACGGCTGACCGGATGCCGCGCCAGCGTGTCAATGAAGTCGGGAGCGTGGCACATCAGCAGGACGGGCTCCCGCGTCAGGCTGCGAATGGATGCGGGAATGGCGCGGTCCGGATCCGGACGGCCCATCACCGGATCGTCGAGGCCCGCGAGCCAGATGCGCGCGCCATTGCGCTCGATCGGCAGGCAGGCATTGCGCAGGACGGGAATGCCGTTTTTCGCGATGGCCTCCGCGATGGCATCGCCGCCAACCATCAGGTCGTGATTGCCGAGGATGGCGTACTTTTGCGGGCACGCGATCTTCGCCAGCATGCCGGCGCAGGTCCATGCGGCTTCCAGCGTGTTCTTGCGCGAAAGCACCTCGTAGCTCACGTAATCGCCGGTGAGCAGAACCATGTCGGGCTTAAGCCGGTTGATGTCGTCCACTGCCTCGCGTAACAGGAAGGGCTCGGTGTACTCATCCAGGTGAATATCGCTCAACTGTGCAATGGTCATGCCGTCGAACTGATCAGGCAGGCCCGCAATAAAAATGTCGCGGTGGACAATGTCGATCCAGTGCCGCTCGACTTCGCCGCCGTACAGCGCCAGGCCGGCGCCGCCAAACATCAGCGTTTTCAAAACGGCCCGCCGGGACAGGGACTCCGTAACAGGAGGCGAAGAAACCAGGGCTGTAGTCATGAATAGGTCTATTGTTCCTTCCATTTTACTCGGGCGGAGGCTTTCCGCTTGCCTGAAGAAGCATGAGGCTTGCGGGGCCCTATATTTTTCTAGTGCGTTCCCGTCCCTATCTTTAATGGATGCAGGTTTCAGTCGATCTGCTTTAGCCCGGGGTGAAATGAGCGCGATGTTGGCATGAAGCGCGCACAAACTCGCGACGAGTTCAAGCGCAGGCAACCTTCCGTCACTTCTTTGTAACAGCGCAGCGGCGCGGAGTTTGGTAGTTTGTTGGCATGACCGGTATCCGTCTTTCGCTCGCTGTCGCTTCCCTTCTTACCGCCCCCCTTCTTCTGGCGCAGGCCATCGATCTGCCCAGCAGCAAGCAGATCCTGCCCGGCGTACCCGGAAATCCGCAGCGCCTGAATAGCCTGCCCGTCTCCATGGCGGTCTCGCCTGACCAGCGCTACGTGGTCACGCTGAACGACGGTTACGGAACCTTTGAGTCGAAGTACGAGCAGTCGCTGGCGGTTTACGATACGCAGACCGGAGCGCTGAGCGACTTCCCCGACGACCGCACCGAGATGCGCATGGATCATCAGACGCTCTACTCGGGGCTGGCCTTCAGCGCTGACGGCGCACACCTGTACGCCAGCATGGCTTCGCTCACCGATCCCAACGGCGAGCGGCAGAACGACACCGGCAACGGCATCGTGGTGTACAGCTTCCGCGATGGAACCATCGCGCCGGAGCGATTCATTCACATTCCCCTGCAACAGCTTGCCACGGGCCATTTGACCAAGATGCTGGGCGCCAAGCAAGGCAGCAAGGCCATCCCGTATCCCGCCGCGATCGCTCTGGTCGGCTCGCCGGAAAAGCTCTTGGTTGCCGACAATCTTTCGGACGATGTGCTACTGATCGATCCTGCGACGGGTTCGATCGAGCGTCGCTTTGACCTGGCGGAGAGCGCCACGGTACCTGGCGTATTTCCCATCGCGCTGACGGTCTCCCATGATGGAAAGCGCGCGTTTGTGGCGCTGTGGAACGCGTCGGAGATCGTGGAGCTGGACCTCGCGAAAATGACGGTCGGCCGCAAGCTGGCGCTGCTCAAACCGGCCAGCGCGATTGCAGCCGGATCGCATCCATGCGCGTTTGCCATTGCGCCCGACGGCCGCACGCTTTACGTCTCGCTGGCCAACCGCGACGCCATTGCCGCGGTGAACATCGGCAAGGGCGAGCTTGCCGTGAAGGGCTACTTCGACACGCGGCTGCCGAGACAGAGCTACTTCGGGGCTGAGCCCGTGGCCGTGGCGCTCGATGCGGAGGGGCGCAGGCTCTACGCGGCAAACATGGGATCGGACGCGGTCGCGGTGATTGACACCGCAAAGCTGACCGCAAAATCCGCGAAGCGCGGCATGGCGGAGCCGGTGGGATTTGTGCCCACGGAGTGGATGCCGATCTCCATGGCGTTTAGCGGAGGCAAGCTCTACGTGGCCACCGACAAGGGCAAGGGCACAACGCCGAACAACATGCCGCAGCGCGAGGTTGCAGGCGCGGAGGCTCGGCGGAGGCCTGGGTCGAGCACCTACATCGTCTCTTTGCTGTATGGCTCTCTGGCCGTGCTCGAGCCGGCGGAGATAGACAAGGACCTGCCCCAGCTCACTGCGAGTGTCCTTGATTCGAACCGCATGAAAGCCGCGGAAGAAACTATTCCGTTCAGCGGCGGGCGCGCAGACCCGATCAAGCACGTCATCTACATCATCAAAGAGAACCGCACCTACGATCAGATCCTCGGCGACCTGGAGCAGGATGGCAAACCCGTAGGCAACGGCGATGCCAGCCTCACCATGTACGGCGCTGACATCACCCCCAACCTGCACAAGCTGGCGCTGCAGTTTGGCGTGCTCGACAATTTTTCCGATTCGGGCGAGGTTTCCGGCGACGGCCACGTGTGGTCGAATGCGGCCATCGGTTCGGACTACCTGGAGAAAACCTGGCAGCAGTCGTACCGCGGGGGCGAGCGGCTCTACGATTTTGAGGGCGCCGTAGCCAACGGTTACCCGATCGAACAGAAGATCGCGGACGTAAACGAGCCGGCCAGCGGGTATCTTTGGGGAGACCTGGCCGCGCACCACAAGACCTACTACCATTTCGGCGAGTACATTTCCACCATCTTCTGCACGGACGAGGGCGCGCCGGCGGCGCCGGTCAATCCGCAGCAGGGGCCGGTGCTGCCGGGTCAGCCTTGTGCGCACCGTGCCATCGAGCCAGGGGGCGATATTCCGGCGGAGTGGGGTGGCGGGACCAACAAGTGGCCGTGGGCCATTCCGCTGATCTACAAGAACACGGCGACCAAGCCGGAGTTGGTGGGGCACTTCGCACCAGAGGCGCCGGACTTTGAACTCTCCGTGCCGGATCAGATCCGGGTGGACATCTTTCTCCAGCACCTGAAGAAATGGGAAAGCGACCTGAAGCAGGGCCGCGACACCATGCCCAACTTCATCCAGCTTCGCTTGCCCAACGATCACACCGCGGGCACGCGGCCCGGCGGCCCGACGCCGAAATCGTCGGTGGCCGACAATGACCTTGCCGTGGGCCGCGCCATCGAGGCCATCTCGCACTCGGAATTCTGGGACTCGACCGCGTTCTTCGTTCTGGAAGACGATGCGCAAAATGGCGCCGACCACGTGGACGCGCATCGCAGCATCGCGCTGGTGGTGAGCAAGTACTCGCCTAAAGGGCCGCGCGTTGACAGCCACTTCTACACCACCGTGAGCATGATTCGCACCATGGAGGTGCTGCTGGGATTGCCGCCGATGAATAATGACGACGCGTTTGCGCCGGTCATCGCTTCGCTGTTCTCGGGGTCCGGCGATCAGGCGGCATTCACGGCAGATACTTCAAACCGCGACAACAACCTGATCTATACCGCCAACGAAAAGACAGCGCCGGGCGCGCACGAGAGCATGAAGATGGACTTCCGCCACGCGGATCGCGCCGACTCGCGCAAGCTGAACGTGATCCTGTGGAAGGACGCGATGGGAAACAAGCCTGTGCCGCCGATGCTGACCGTGCGCACCAAGAAGACGAACAAAGTGGATGATGACGACTAGGCGATCGGCCCGGCCGCTCCGGGGATAATGGAACTATGTCCCTTGAAAACGAGCCGGGCTCCTCACCGCGCGACGCCATCGCCGTGGCCATCATCGGCGCGGGGCCTCTGGGCCGCTGGCTTGCGCTGGCCGCCGCGCAAGCGGGCTTCCGCGTACTGCTTGAAGACGTGATGCCATCGAATCTGCATCACGCACAGGAGTACCTGCGCCGCGAGCTCAGTCCGGCGAACCCAGAAGCTTTGCTCGAAAACATCGCATTGGTCGGCTCCATCGAAGACGCGGTGCGTGATGCGGACCTGGTCATTGACTGCGTTCCGGACGAACTGGAATCGAAGCTCGAGATTCTTTGGCTGCTGGATCGCATGGCGCCGCCGCGCACGGTGCTGGCCACGCCGACGACGAACCTGTCCATCGCCGATCTGGCGGCGTGCACCTACCGAGCCGAAAAGTGCGTTGCCGTCGCGCTCGACCCGCGCGAGTTTTCGCGGCTGCCGGAATCGGGCGCCATCACGCTCAAAACCACGGCACGCACCGCGGATGCAGCGGTGGGGATAGTCCGCGATTTCTGGAAATCCCTCGGCTTCGCCGTCAGCGTAGAAGTGACGCCCGCCTGATCAGCGCGCCTGTTCCACCGCCGCTTCAAGGAACGACTCATAGCAGCGCACGTACTGCGGCAGCACCAGCGTGGAGCAGAACCGCTTCTGCGCGGTACGCCGGCCCGCCTCGCGCATTTCATTCAGGCGCGCCTTGTCGCAGAGCAAAGCGATGGCTGCCTCCGCCATCGACTTCACGTCACCTACGTTGAACAACAATCCGTTCACGCCATCATCGATGAGCTCCGGCACGCCGCCCACGCGGGTGGCAATGGTAGGCACTTTGCACGCCATGGCCTCCAGCGCAGCCAGCCCGAACGATTCCAGCTCACTGGGCATCACCATCAGGTCCGCGAGCGGAAGCAGTTCGTTCACGCGCTCCTGCTTGCCCAGAAAGTGAATCCTGCCCTGGATGCCGAGGTCGTGCGCCAGCCACTCGGCCGCGGAGCGGTCCGGTCCGTCCCCCACCAGGATCAGTTGCGCGGGCAGCGCGCGCGCCACCTGCGCGAAGACGCGCACCACGTCCGTCACGCGCTTTACCGGGCGGAAGTTCGAGAGATGAATCAGCACCGCCTCGCCGTCGGCCGCGAATTTGCGCCGAGCCTCGGTTCGCGCGCCCTCGTCGCGCACCGGATGGTAGACATTGCAGTTCACAAAATTCGGAATTACCTCAATGGGCCGCGTGATCCCGAAGTCCTCGAGCGTCTTGGCTTTCAGATACTCTGAAATGCTGGTCACGCCGTCCGACTCCTGGATGGCGTAGCGCGTAATCGGCAGGTAGGAGCGATCCAGCCCCACCAGCGTGATGTCGGTCCCGTGCAGCGTGGTCACGAAGGGCAGCCGCCGCCGGCGCCCGGCAAGCATCTGCCGCGCCAGCAACGCGCTCACTGAGTGCGGAATGGCGTAGTGCACATGCAGCAGGTCCAGATCGTAAAACTCCGCCACCTCCGCCATGCGCGAGGCCAGCGCCAGGTCGTATGGAGGAAACTCGAACAGCGGGTAATTCGAGACGGGAACCTCGTGATAGAAGATTCCCTCGTTGCGCCCGTTGAGCCGGAACGGCTGTGAGTACGAAATAAAATGGACCTCGTGGCCGATGCCGGCAAGCTCGATCCCGAGCTCCGTAGCCACAACCCCTGAACCACCGTATGTGGGATAACACGTGATGCCGATACGCATACGCACTCGCCTGTTTGGGGAATCGAAATGTCCTGCGCATTGGACGAGCGGCACGCCCGCCGGGATGCAGAACCGCCCGTAAAGTTCGCTCCAACTGCCCGGCTTCCCCTACCGCCGTAGCTCGTGGAACGAGATCAGCTTCATTTCCGGCCGCTCGCGTATCTGTTCCAACGCCCGCATCTCCGTCTCCCGCGATGCCCGCAGCCGTGTCCTGACACCCGCCAGCGCGACGTCGTTGTACCCGGGATGAGTCACCAGTTCCCAGGTGCCGTCGGGCATGCGCTCCAGCAGCGCATGCAGGCTGCGCGCATCCAGTGAGCCCGTGGCCAGCACCCCCACCGCGCCAGAGGTGGTGGCAAAGCTTTCCTCGGCCACAATGCGCCGAAAGCCCGATTCAAGGCCGCGCAGCATCCGCACCTGCGCGCGCCGCAGCAGGGGCGCGTCCGGAGTGGCTCGCGCGCTCCACGCCGGCTCAAAGGGATTGCGCACGGCCGCAATGCCGCACCGCCGCGCCGCCCGCAGCAGCGGCCGCAACACGCGCGGAAACATATGCGTGTGCTTGTGCGTGTCCACGTGAGTCAGCGTCAGGCCGCGGTCCTGCAGCCGGGCGATCTGCGCATGCGCTTCCGCTTCGATTTCTGCGGCCGCAATCCGGCCGGTCAGCAGGTCCCGTACAAATTTGCCCAGGCTGGGCTGGAATCGGCCATCCCCCGCCGGCGCCAGCGCGGGAACCTGCGCGCTCTCGAGCGCCGCTTCCCCATCCACCAGCACCACGTGGCAACCCACTCCCAGCGTTGGTGCGGCCTTCGCCATCTCCACCGCCTCATCGGTCGCCTCGGCGCACGCCATCAGGGTCGCGCTCGTCAGCACCCCGCGCCGATGGAGCTCCAGAATGGCGCGATTCACTCCGGAGGTCAGCCCGAAGTCATCCGCGTTCACAATGAGCGAGCTCACGCGCTGAGCCTGCCAACTCTCGATTGCCTGAAAGAGTTTCCGGCGACGCGAACCACCGACCTCATTCCGCTTCCAGCGCCTCCGCCACGTCTTCCACGCTCGGCTTGCTGTGGCGCAGATGCTCAAACACCCGCGCGCGCTCCTCCGCGCTCAACGTGGGAACGAACGCCAGCACCCGCCGCAGCGTCACGGCCACGTCGTCAATGTAGTTCATCAAACGGATTGCTTCTCCACTCAACGGCATACGCAGTACCCCTCGGGCTATCGATCTTCAAAGTCCATTGTAGGCGGTGGGGCAGAAGGTGTCAGGAGCCCTGCACTTCGAATAGCCCCGGCAGCACTTCGCCCGCTTTGCCTTCCACAATCGTCGTGAACACCGCCGCATTGAGCGGCCGCTCCGGACCAACATAAACGGTGCGCGCGCCGGCCTGCCGTGCCCAATGAACAAAGTTCGCCGCGGGATACACCGAACCGGAAGTACCGACGACCAGCATGAGACTGGAGCGCGCGATTTCCTGCTCGATGCGGCTCATCTCCAACGGCATTTCGCCGAAGAAAACGATGTGCGGCCGCAGTCGCGCGCCACATTCGCAGCGTCTCACCTCCTCCAGGCTGCGATAAACCGCGCGATCCTCCACCGGAGGACGGCCGCATTCCGCCTCACAACGCGATTTGGCCAGCTCGCCGTGCATGTGCACCAGCCGCCGCGACCCTGCGCGCTCATGCAGATCGTCCACGTTCTGCGTGCACAGAAAGAAACGGTCGCCCAGCTTTGCCTCCAGCTCTGCCAGCGCCACATGCGCCGGGTTCGCCTGCGCCTTCGCACAATCCGCGCGCCGCGTGGAGTAAAACTCCCACACCAGCGCCGGGTTCTCATCCAGCGCCTCCGGCGTGCACACCTCTTCAACTCGATGCCCCGCCCACAGCCCATCCGACGCACGAAACGTAGGCAGCCCGCTCTCCGCGCTGATCCCCGCGCCCGTCAGCACAAAGACGCGATCGGTGGGTGAGATGGAGATGGTAGTCACCGGCTTCTAGCTCCTAGCTTCTCATTGTGTATCCCCAGAAGGGTCCGCTCACACGCGAACCACCGAGCTGACAACTGATGACTGACAACTGACAACTGCCTCTACGGCTCCAGCAGAACCTTCCCAGTAGTCTTGCGCCCTTCCATATCCGCCTGCGCCCGGCCCGCGTCCGTCAGCGCGTAGACGTGCTCCATGCGCACCTTCAGCGAGCCATCGGCCACCCAGCCCAGCACATCGCCCGCGCGCCACTCCAGTTCCTCGCGCGTGGCCACGTAGTGCCACAGCGTCGGCCGCGTCATAAACAGCGAGCCCTTGCTGCTCAACTGGATCGGATCGAATGGAGGCACCGCGCCGCTCGACCCGCCGAACAGCGCCATCAGCCCGCGTGGCCGCAGGCAGTTCAGGCTGCCTTCAAACGTCGTCTTCCCCACGGAATCGTAAACCACGTCCACGCCCTTGCCGCCGGTCAGGCGCTTCACCTCGGCCACAAAATCCTTTTCCGTGTAAAGAATGGCATCCGATGCGCCCGCCTCGCAGGACAGCTCAGCCTTCTCTTTTGTCCCCACGGTGGTAATCACCCGCGCGCCCAGCCGTGCCGCCATCTGCGTCAGCAGCAGCCCCACCCCGCCGGCCCCCGCGTGAATCAGGCAAGTCTCTCCGGCCTTCAACGCATGCGTGGAATACGCCAGGTAATGCGCCGTCATGCCTTGCAGCATCGCGGCAGCGGCCTGTTCCGGCGTCAGCTTCGCAGGCACCTTCACCAGGTGCGCCGCGGGCACCAGCGCATATTCGGCATAGCTGCCCAGCACGCCGCTCGAGGCCACCATGTCTCCCGGCTTGAACCCGTTCACGCCCGGCCCGCATTCCTCCACCGTGCCCGCCGCCTCGCTTCCCGGCACCAGCGGCAGAGTGGCCTTGTACTGGCCCTTGCGGAAGTAGATCTCGATGAAGTTCATCCCGATCGCTTCCACGCGAATCAATACCTGTCCCGGTCCAGGCTCGGGGATCGGCAGATCGGCTAACGCAAGAACTTCCGGCCCTCCCGTCTCGCGAATCTGTATGGCTTTCATAACAGGCAAGGATAACCCAGCAAACCAGCCGGCTGCGTAGAAACTCCAATCTGCGACGCTTTGTAACAGGGCACGACTTCAGCCATGCCGCAAATTGAAATCTGTTTTGAAGGGGACGCAACTTCAGCCATGCCGCAAAGTGAACCTGTTTTGAAAGGACGCAACTTCAGCCATGCCGCAAATTGAATCTGTTTTGAAGGGGCACGACTTCAGTCGTGCCGCAAATTGAATCTGTTTTGAAAGGACGCGACTTCAGCAATGCCGCAAATTGAATCTGTTTTGAAGGGGACGCAACTTCAGCCATGCCGCAAATTGAATCTGTTTTGAAAGGGCACAACTTCAGCCATGCCGCAAAGTGAATCTGTTTTGAAAGGACGCAACTTCAGTCATGCCGCAAATTGAATCTGTTTTGAAGGGGCACGACTTCAGTCGTGCCGCAAACGGCCGAAAATGAGCGCGGGCTTTAGCCCCTGAGGGATGGTTTCCGCAAACTGAATCGACCGCGGCAGACGGCCTATGTCCGCTGACTTAGCTAAACTTAATTACGTGCCCCCTCGCGACGCCCAGCTCGACCTCACCTTCGAGGCTCCCGTCTCCGCGCGCCGCGTCTGGCCCGTCAGCCTGCTCGTCTCCCACATCCGCCAGATCGTCGAAACTCAGTACGCCGACGTCTGGGTCGAAGGCGAAATCTCCAACCTGCGCCCCGCCCCCTCCGGCCACGTTTACTTCACCCTGAAAGACGCCGACGCGCAGCTCCCCGTCGTGCTCTTCCGCCGCCAGGCCATGCTCCTCCGCTTCCGGCTTGAAGACGGCCAGCATGTCCTCGCGCGCGGCCGCGTCAGCGTCTATGACCAGCGCGGCCAGGTGCAGCTCGTCGCGGAAACCCTTGAGCCCGTCGGAGCCGGCTCTCTGCAACTCGCGTTCGAACAACTCAAGGAACGTCTCAAGGCGGAAGGCCTCTTCGACACCGCGCGCAAACGCCCGCTGCCCGCCTTTCCGCGCACCGTCGGCATCGTCACCTCGCCCACCGGCGCCGTTATCCGCGACTTCCTCTCGATCGTCGGCCGCCGCCACGCCGGACTCAACGTCCTCCTCTGCGCCGCCAGCGTTCAGGGCGACTCCGCCGCCATCGAGATCGAAGCCGCCATCGCCTGCCTCAATTCCTCCGGCCCCGGAGGCCAACCGCTTGTCGACCTCATCGTCCTGGCCCGCGGCGGAGGCTCGCTCGAGGACCTCGCCGCTTTCAACTCTGAGCGGGTCGCCCGCGCCATCGCCGCATCCCAGGTCCCCATCGTCTCCGCCGTGGGCCATGAGACCGACTTCACCATTGCCGATTTCGTCGCAGACCTCCGCGCACCCACTCCTTCCGCCGCCGCCGAGCTCATCACCGAAGCCCAGCACCGCATCGCCGACCATCTCGACCGCCTCGATGCACGCCTCGAGCGTGCCGGCCGCTTCCAACTCCTCCAGGCCCGCCAGCGCCTCGACCGCATCTCCGCCGCCCGCGCTGAGGCTCGCATCACCACGCTCCATCACCGGCTGGCCCAGCGCCTCGACGATGCAGCCCAGCGCCTCGCCGGCGAGATGATTCGCCGCATGCGCGACACCCATCGCCACGTCGCGGACCTCGCCGCTGCAGTTCTTCGCCATGACCCGCGCCAGCGCCTGGCTCACGCCCAGCAGCACTTCGCCGCCGGCCGCACGCGCCTGCTCCACGCCCTTGACCGCGTTCTCCACGAGCGCCGCGCCCGCCTCCAGGCCATCGACGCGCGCCTGCACTCGCTTTCACCGCTCGCCGTGCTCGATCGCGGCTACGCCCTCGTCCTCGACGCCGGCGGCAGCCTCATCCGCTCCACCGCCCAGATCAACGCGGGCGACCCACTCACCACGCGCCTCGCTGACGGTTCCTTCGCCAGCCGCGTCGAATCCACAACTCCGAAAAAGAAGACCGGAAAACGAAACTCATGACCGCAGCCAATGCACGCAAACTCTTCGGCACCGACGGCATCCGCGCCGTCGCCGGCGAACCACCCCTCGATCCCACCACCATCTTCGCCACCGGCCTCGCCCTCGGCCACTCCCTCCCGCGCCTCGCCGCCGACCGGCGCGTCCTCCTCGGCCGCGATACCCGCGAGTCCAGCCCATGGATCGCCGCCACCCTTGCCGCCGGCCTCCGCACAGCCGGAGTCGCCGTCGAGAGCGCCGGCATCATTCCCACTCCCGGCGTCGCTTACCTCACTCACACCCACGGCTACGGCGCCGGCGTCGTCATCTCCGCCTCGCACAATCCCTGGCGCGACAACGGCATCAAGCTCTTCGGCTCCGATGGCTACAAGCTACCCGACGCCGTCGAGCTCGGGATCGAAGACGAGATCGTCCGCCACGCCAACCTGGCCACCCCGCCCGATCCCGCTTCCCTGCCCCAAATCGACGACAACCTCGCCCTGCGCGAGGACTACATCCGCTTCCTCCGCGACTCGGTCCCCGATCTCCTCCTCGGCAACCTCAGCATCGTTGCCGACTGCGCCAACGGCGCCGCCGCGGCCGTCGCTCCCGATCTCTTCGCCCGCCTTGGCGGCGTGGGTGCCCCGGGTCCCTCGCACCTGGGGACCCGGGAAGGAAGCCCACGTGAGGGAGTCACCCTCCTCAACATCCAACCCGACGGCCGCAACATCAACGCCGGATGCGGCGCCCTCCATCCCGAGTGGGTCGCACACGAAGTCAAGGCCCGCGGCGCGCACATCGGCGTCACCTTCGACGGCGATGCCGACCGCTGCATGCTCTCGGACTCTCAGGGCCAGGTCATCAATGGCGACGCCATTCTCCTCATGGCCGCGCGCGACCTGAAAGCCCGCGGCATGCTCACCGGCGACATCGTCGTCGCCACCACTATGTCCAATATGGGCCTGGAAGCCGCGCTCAAGCGCTCCGGCATCCGGATGCTCCGCGCCGGCGTCGGCGATCGCTACGTGCTCGAAATGATGCTTGCGAAGAACGCGGCCCTCGGCGGCGAACAGTCCGGCCACATCCTCTTCCCCCACCTGGCCACAACCGGCGACGGCCTGCTCACCGCACTCGTGGTCCTTGACCTCGTTGCCCGCTCCGGCAAGTCCCTTGACGAGCTCTGCGCCGACCTCAAAGTCTTCCCCCAGACCATCGTGAACGTGCATGTACGCGAGAAGAAGCCTCTCCAATCGATCCCGGCGGTGCAGGCCCGTATCCACGAAGCCGAAAACGACCTGCGCGAATCCGGCCGCGTCGTCATCCGTTACTCCGGCACCGAGCGCCTGGCCCGCGTCATGATTGAAGCCGAAGACGAAGCCGCCATGCAGCGCCACGCCAATGCCATCGCCGACGCCATCCGCGCCGAACTCGGCGCCTAGAGTGCCGATCTCCAGATCGGGGGTCCCCAGCGGCTGGTCTTCGTCGCTGGGGTGGTAGATCGGCCCCGGCTCATTCGCTGCAACTTCATCTTCCCGCATCCAAATCTTTTGAGGTGAATTGGGATGCGGGAAAGAATCGCCCTGGCTCTCATGTTGACAGGGCTCTTCGCATGTACAACCGCTTGCAAGAAACAAGTCGATCGCGCGGGATTCACATCCGCGATCAACAAATCCTTCGACGGCCGGCACGATTGCGTCTGGCCTGAACCCATCAAGCTGCCTGCCGAAATCGACCCCTCGAAAGACGACAGGATCCGCTCTTTCCAGGCCCTCACCGATGCCGGCCTTCTCGCTCGCGTGTCCGATGAAAAGAAACGCCTGCTCGCCGGCGACCATCCGGTCAATATTCTCCATCCGGTCAACACGTACGACCTGTCCGACCAGGGACACTCCTCCTGGACTCCCGACCCCAACCAGAAGGGTTACGGCAACTTCTGCTTCGGCCACTTCAACGTCACCGCAATCGACCGCGCCACTCCCAACGACCCCTCAAACCCCACGCAATACACCGTCACTTACCATTACGAGGTTGAAGGCATTCCCGGCTGGGCCACCACCCCGGAATCCATGAGAGCCTTTCCCAGGATCGCGGCCGACACATCCATCCAGTCAGCTACCGCCACCCTGGTCAAAGGCGCGAATGGAGGCTGGGCAGTCGTTCCTCCCGAAACCGCGCAATAGCTCTCGGCGCATGCTTGTTTCTGCAACGCCGATCTCGGCTGACCAGCGGGATGCAAATAGTAGGTCCGGTTTCCACCGGATGCGGAAAAACCCACTTGCTTGCAGTTTTGAAGGGGCACGACTTAAGCGTAATGGGTTGGTTTGAATCTGCTTTGAAGGGGCACGACTTCAGTCGTGCCGCCTAACCGCCATGAAATGAAGGTGGCTTTAGCCACAGAGGGATGGTTTCCGACTGCCCTCAGCCCATCTCCCGACTTTTTTCCGCAGCCTCTCCCGAGCGACAATGGAAAAACATACCGGAGGTCCTCCATGTGCCGCAACATCAAAATGCTCTTTAACTTCGATCCGCCGGTGACGGGAGATGAGATTCGCGCTGCCTCGATCCAATACGTCCGCAAGATCAGCGGATTTCAGAAACCATCGAAAGCCAACGAAGCGGTCTTCACGCAGGCCATCGACGAGATCGCCGCGGCCTCCGCGCGCCTGCTGTCCGCACTTGAAACCACCGCGCCCACGCACAATCGCGAAGAGGAAGCGGACAAAGCCCGCGCCCGGGGAGCCGCCCGCTTCGGCGACTGATACGCCCGGGATTGGCGGTGCCGGCGGAGTTTTGAAAGGCCACAGATTTTATCTGTGCCGTAAAGAGGCCAATCAACCTGGGGCTTAACACCTGCGGTAAAAACTCCCTAACAGGCTGCGGAAAAAACTCCTTAACAGGCTGCGGTAAAAACGCCTGTGAGTGTTTTGAAAGGGCACGACTTCATAGCTTGGTGAAAAAGTACATGCCGGATCGAAAAGAACGCGTAGGGGCGGTACTTCAGTACCGCCGATAGCGCCAAACAAAGGACTTGGGCTTCAGCCCCTGAGGTTTTTCACGTCGGATTGCCTGAAGCGCCACGCCTTTTTCCGCAGGGGTCGCAAAAAGGCCGATCGTCTACCCGTTTTCCCTGTGGAAATCCTGTGGAAATCTATCTGTCAAGCCCCCGCCCAAAAATGTAACAGAAGAAGTGCCTGCAACCCACGGAACCCAAAGGTCCCCAACTATCTTATGAAACTGCATGGCCGGCTGCAGTCTTAATATCCGCGCCTGCTAAACTGTATACAGTAGTCAGAACAACGCCCGCGATCATCGCGGGCGTTTTCATTTCTGCCGAAAGGTGAACCCGCGCCATGCAGCGAATTCCACAACGAACGCCCTCTCGCCCTGGGTTCTCCGCGCAAGGCCAATTCCGACCCGGAAATTTCTTCACAATTCACTGCAAGTTAAGGCTTCATCTCCAAGAAACAAAAAGACATTGCCGTTTTATTTTTCACCCATTTGTCCGCAAACTTCGCGTGAAAACAACATTTCCAGACAGCCAGCCCCCCAACGGGTCGGAAATGGTCACGTATTTACTGCACTCTTAGCCCGTATATCGAACATTCTGTTCGACATCGTCGTTTTTTATTTTCGCATTTCCACAGCCTCACGCCGCCACCGGCCTGAAGTAGCAGGCACCCCCGGTAATCGTGGCTTTCCACAACGCCTTCTCCGCCGGCTGCTCCGTGGCGCCCATGATCAGCACCCCGTCGGGCACCAGCAGCCGGTGCACCTCGGCCATCACCGCGGACCGCGTGTCCGGCCCGAAGTACAGCATCACGTTGCGCATCAGGATCACGTCGAACCGCTCGCTGAACGGCACCGGCGTATCCGCTAGATTCATCTGCCGGAAACTGCACATGGATCGGATCTCCGGCTTTACCGTCCAGTGCTCGCCGGTTCGATCGAAATACTTGGCCAGGCAGCGTGCCGGCAATCCGCGGTTCACCTCGATCCGCTCGTAGCTGGCAGCCTTGGCCCGCTCCAGCACCTCCTTGCAGAGGTCCGTCCCCTCAATGCGGATCCTCCACCCGGCCAGCATGGAGAAATGCTCCCGGATGAGCATGGCGAGGCTATAGGGCTCCTGACCGGTGGAGCAGGCTGCGCTCCACAGGCGCAGCGCGCGGGTTGCGCCGCGGGCGGCAATCAGCTCCGGCAGAAGCTCGGTGCGCAGCAGCTCGAAAGGCCGCGTGTCGCGGAAGAAACTGGTCTCGTTCACCGTCATGGCATCGGCCACGGCGCTCTCAAGCTGCTCGTCGTGCCCGCGCCGCATGCGTTCCACCAGCTCGTGCAGGCCGTCCAGCCCGCGGTTGCGCACCAGCCGTTCCAGCTTTACGTCGAACAGGAAGTTGCGCGAGGGGTCAAGCACGTTATGCGAGCGGTCCAGCACCAGCCGCCGCAGGTACCCGTAATCCGAGCTCAAGACCGTGCCGGCCAACGTCAGACCACCGCCTCCCGGAGCGCTTCGGCTCCGCTGGTCCTGGTCCCCGTCAGCCGCCGAATCTCTGCCGCCATGTCGCCCAGGGGCACAATACGATGCGCCAGCCCGGCTTGCGCAACGGCCCCCGGCATGCCCCATACCGCGCTGGTGGCCTCGTCCTGGACCAGCACGGTTGCGCCTGCTTCACGTAGCGCGCGGCAGCCGGCCAGCCCATCCGACCCCATGCCCGTAAGCACCACCGCCAGCACCCTCCCTGCATAAAGAGCGCGGCACGACCGGAATAGCACGTCTGCTGAGGGCCGGCAATGGTTCTCCGGCGGCGCCTGGGTCAAATGCTGGACAGCGCCGCCGGCAGCAGTTCCAGATGCCAGTCCCCGCGCGCAATGACAATCTCGCCGGCACGCACCGGCGCACCTTCGGCGGCTTCGCGCACGCGCAAGCGGCAGCCGCGGTCCAGCCGCTCGGCCAGCAGCCGCGTAAACAGATCGGGCATGTGCTGCACCACCACGATGGGGAGTGGAAACGATGAAGGCAGCGCCGGCAGCACGCGCTCCAGAGCCGCCGGGCCTCCGGTGGAGACGCCGATGGCTACGATGGCGGCAGTCTCCGGCCTGGCGCATTGCGTCGCCCGGGGCAACACCCCCACGGGCGGCGCTTGCACCCGCGGCTTCCTCGCCAACGCGTGAATCTTCGGCACCAGTTCCGCGCTCAACCTGGCCAAAGCCTGTTCCCGGCTGGCCTGCTGCGCGGGCTTGGTCACGTAATCGGCAGCCCCGCCGGCCAGCGCCTCAATGGTGACCCGGGCGCCGCGCTGTGTCACCGCGCTGCACATGATCACGGGCAGGCGGATGCCAAGCGCCTGCAAGCGCCGCAGCGTCTCCAGGCCGTCCAGGACGGGCATCTCCACGTCCAGCAACATCACGTCCGGCTTGAGCCTTGTGACCGCCTCCAGCGCGTCCGCGCCATTGGCCGCCGTTCCCGCCACTTCCAGCCGCGCATCGGCACTCACCACGCTGCGCAGCAGGCTCCGCATCACCGCGGAGTCGTCAACGATCAGAACGCGCGCGCGCGCCGTCATCCCGCCACTCGTTCCAGGCCCATCAGCGCCAGCTTCTCCCTCAGGCCCTCGGCATCGAACGGCTTCATCAGGAACTCGTCGGCGCCGGCATCCAGCGCCTCCAGGATGCATTCGCTCTCCGCCACGGTGGTGACCATCAGGATTTTCAGTCCCAGCATTCCCTCCTGTCTCGCGCGCGCAATCATCTCCGGCCCGCTGATGCCCGGCATGTTCCAGTCCACCAGCAGCAGGTCGAAGCCGGGTTGCGAGCGAAGGAGCTCCAGTCCCGCCTCTGCGTCCGCTGCCTCGGCGCCTGTCATCCCTTCGCGCTCCAGCATCTGGCTCAGCAGCCGCCGGGAAAACCGAGAGTCGTCCACAATCAACGCCCGCATCTCTTGCTCCTTCAGCTCTCAACTGGCGCGCGCCAGCCTCATTGGATCCAGCCGTTCCGGATCCAGCATCACCATCAATCCCTGTTTCAGCTTGTACGCGCCGGCAAAGATCGACTTGCGCTGCTCCGCGAGGCTCGAGGGGTTCGGCTCGTAGTCCGCCTCGGAAACCTGCAGGACCTCGACAACCTTATCCACCAGCAAGCCAAAGCATCCTCCCGTGCCCTCGATCACCAGGAGATCCTGCGAGCCGTCGCGCGGCCCCATCTCCAGCAGGCGGCGCAGGCTCACCGTGGTCAGCACATCGCCGCGGTAGTGCACCAGCCCGCCCACAAACTCGCGCGCCAGCGGCACCGGCTGCGGCCGCACCGCCCCCACAATTTCCAGGATGGGCCGGATGGGAATGCCGAACAGCCGCTGACCCAGCCGCACGGAGCACACCTGCCGCAGTTCGTGTTCCGCCTTCATGCGCTCGCGCTTCTTCGTCTCCATCGCATCCTCCCGCTCAGGCCGTGAAAGCCAGGCTCTCCTCCAGGGCGCAGGCGCCGTTCGCGCCGCTGCCCTGCTGCACTACCCGCATCACTTTGCCTTTGAGGAGAGTCACTCCGTCCGCATGCACCGAGGTGCCCGCCTCGAACAGTTCGTCTCCCGCGGCCACGTCAAGCACACGCGAAACCGCGATGCCGGCCTGCCTGCCCCGTTCCCGGCTGACCACAACCACCGGAATGGCAGCATTGGCCGCACTGTTGCCGATAAGGCCGCCGGGATCCTCGACCGGCAGCAGTTGCCCCTCCAGGTTCAGCACCGGCTGCGTTCCTGCGTACTCGATGCGGCTGAGCGGGATCTGCTCGATGCGCAGCACCTGGCCCAGAGGAACGGCTGCTCTGCGGCCCGCCGTCTCCACCAGCAGGTACTCCGCCTTCGCGGCGCTGACGGCGCTTTCATCCTTGGCTGCATCGGACTCTTCTTCTTCCCGCAGCCCCACTCCAGCGCCGGCGGCAATGGCTCCGGGATCGAGAATCAGCGCCAGGTTCGCGTTGCCCAGCACCGTGGCGCCGGAGTAGAAGCCGATCTCCTTGAGCACCGCGCTGAGCGGCTTTACTACAATCTCCTCCGGATCGGCGAGCGCATCGACAACCAGGCCGAAGCGCCGCCCGTCCGCATCAAGCACCGCGATGAAGAGATCGCCGCAAGCCTCGGCCCGCTCCCGCGAGGGCTCCAGCATGCGGTCAAGGAACACCAGCGGCAGCAGATGTCCGCGCAGCCGGTAGAGGGGTGCGTTTTCCATCCACTCGATCTCATGCGACACCTGTTCCGCCGGCACGTGCACCAGTTCCAGCAGCGACCCCTGGGGAATGGCGAAGCTCTGCCCCAGGCTGCGGACGATGAGGGCGGGAATGATGGCAAGCGTCAGCGGGATTCTCAATCGGAGCGTGGTGCCCTTGCCCACCCTGGAATCGATCTCCACCTTGCCGCCGATCTTCTCCACGTTGGTGCGGACCACGTCCATGCCGACACCGCGGCCGCTCACCTTGGTAACCTGCGCCGCGGTGGAAAATCCGGGGACGAAGATCAACTGCAACAGCTCGCGCTCCGTCATGTGCGACGCACGCTCCGCGGTCACTATGCCGCGCTCGATGGCTTTTTCCCGAATGCGCTCCACGGAAATACCGGCGCCATCGTCGGAGATTTCCACGATGACGTGGCTGCCCTCGTGCACTGCCCGCACCTTCAGCGTTCCCGCGGGATCCTTGCCCGCCGCTACGCGTGCCTCCGGCGTCTCTATGCCATGGTCCAGCGCGTTGCGCACGGCGTGCATCAGCGGGTCCTTGATCGCCTCCAGCAGGCTCTTGTCCAACTCCGTATCGCGGCCCTCGCACTCCAGGCGCACCTGTTTGCTGAGCGCCTGCTGCAGGTCGCGCACCATGCGCGGAATCTTGGCAAAGACATTCTCAACCGGCTGCATGCGCGCCTTCATCACGCTTTCGCGCAGGTCCGCGGTCACCATATCCAGGCGGCGCCCCAACATCGTCATGCTGGGATCGGCCGCCGTGGCCTGCAACACCTGGTTGCGCGTAAGCACCAGCTCTCCCACCAGGTTCATCATCTGGTTGAGCAGGTGGACGTCGACGCGGAGGGTGCTGTCCGCGGCTGTTCCCGCGGAAGGTGCGGATTCGGCCACCTCGGCCGGCTGCGCTTTCGTCTCCGGCGCAGGCTTCTCGGTGACGGGAGTCTCCGCTGCGGGCTCCTCTGCCGCGCCGGCCGGTTCGGCCTCCGCTGCAACCGCCGCGGGAGCCGCCACTGCAACCTGCGGCGCCACCTTTACCCGCGCAACCCGCTTCTTCCTGACCGGCGGCCTGGCCGGCTTCTCCGCGGCGCGCGGCCCGGGCTTTGCCGACTGCAGCGCCTCCAGCATTGCGATCAGTCCTGCATCTTCAGGCAGCGCAGCCTCGCCGCCATCGTTCCCATCAGCCTCGATCGCGCGCATGATCGCGCGCAAGCGATCGAGCAACTCCAGCAGGCCGGTGACGATGTCCGGGTTGGCCTTCAGCTTCCCGTCGCGCAGCAAGCCGAGCAGGTTTTCTCCCCCATGGGCCAGCTTCTCCAGCCGGCCGAAGCCGAGAAACCCGGTGGTTCCCTTGATGGTGTGCACCGCGCGGAAAATCTCCGCCAGCAGGCCGCCATCCTCCGGCCGGCCTTCCAGGTCGGTGAGGCACCGCTCCATGCGGTCCAGCCCTTCCTGGCTCTCGATCAGGAACTCCCGCGTCAGATCGTCTATCGGCACAGTTGGCCTCCGCTGCCCGCCGAGTCCGTTGACTCGCAAGGCTCCCTCACATAGCGTTATCGGATGAATGAGCTTTCCCTTGAGGAGCAGGAGAAGTGACCGGCGATACACCGCCCGCCGCGGATCTGGATTATCGTTCGATTCCGGACACAGGATTGCGAATCCGGACAGGAAATGCGATCGGCGCGCGAAGAATCCGCATCTTCCGGGTGCGATTGTGGAACGTGAAATGCATCCAGACCGGTAGTTCTGCCCACACAGCCCTTCGCGCGGCCGCCTTCAGCGGCGCCGTGGCGGTTGCGGTCCAGGGACGAAGGAGACGCGCGATGATCCACTTCCTTCCGGCTATTCGTCTTGCTCTGCGCAGGTATCGCCACGCCCCGGGTCCGGCTCTTGCCGCCATTCTCACTCTGGCGCTCGGCATCGGCGCCAATACCGCTCTCTTCTCGCTCATCGACGGCGTCTGTCTCCGGCCGCTGGCCATCGCCGATCCCGCGCACCTGGTTGCAATCGCCAGCGTCAAAAATCACGCGGCGGCCGACTCGGAACGCGACAACACGTCGTCATTCGACGAGTACACCGATGTACGCGCCGGCGTTGCCGCCTTCTCCGACGTTGCCGGCGTGGACCATCGCGGAATCGCGCTCAAGACTGGAGACGGCCTCCAGCTTCTCACCGCGGAAGTAGTGACCGACAACTTCTTCACCTTCATGGGTGCGCGCGCCGAGCTTGGCCACCTGCCGACGGAGAGCGAGCTGGCCCATGCGCAGTCCCCCATGATCGTGCTGAGTCACGCTACGTGGCAGCGCGTCTTCGGCGGCGACCGCACCGTCATTGGCCGCACGATAACCGCCACTGGCGGTTCGGCAACTATCGCCGCGGTGGTTCCCTCCACGTTCCGGGGTATCCAGCGCATCATGGACCCGCAGGTTTATGTTCCTCGCTCCACATGGGACACCTGGTTCCCCTCGGATCGCAATTCTCCGCGCTCCTTCCGCAACTACAGCCTCTACGCGCGCCTGCGCCCCGGCGTCACGCTCAATCAGGCGAGGGCGCAGCTACAGGGGTTCGCAGCCGGCCTGGCTGCCAGGTACCCACAAGCGAATGCCGGCCGCGGCTTCAATGCCGACTGGGAGCAGAAATCCCAGTTCGCGCAGTTCAAGGTGCTGGCCATCCTGCTTTTCGCCATTGGCTTGGCAGTGCTGCTCATCGCCTGCGTGAATATCGCCAACCTGCTGCTGGCCATGAACGACGCACGCCGGCGCGAGATGGCCATGCGCACCGCCCTGGGCGCCATGCGCGGCTCGCTTGTCGGCCAGTTGGTCACGGAATACGCCCTGCTGGCCATTGCCGGCGTCACCGTCGCCATCGTACTCGCGCAGCGGCTCATCGCGGTGGTCCCGGCTTTCATCCCCAACGTTGGCTTTCCGCTCAACCCCGACTTCCGCATCGATCTGCGCGTGCTCGCCTTTACCGCCATCGCCGGCGTGCTCTCCGTCCTTGTCTGCGGCCTGATCCCGGCCGTCACCTCCACGCGCATGGCGCCCATTGAAGCGATGCGCGACCGCGCCTCGCAGGGCAGGCTCAGGATGCCGGCGCGCAAAATCTTCGTCATCGCACAGGTCGCGATTTCCATGGCGCTGCTCGTGGTTACCGCGTTGTTTGTTCGCGCCCTTATGCGCGTCGAGTCGATGGATCTGGGCTTCAGCGCCAGCCAGAACGCGGCCATTTTGGAAATAACGACCACCCGCGGCGGCGCGGAGCGGCAGGCCGGCATCTCCGCGCTGGCCGCGCGCGCCCGTGCGCTTCCCGGCGTCAAGGATGCAACCGTTTCGCGCGTCGTCCCGTTTTCCTTGATCGGCGGCGGAGCGGCCAGGATCGTGCTGGGCCCCGGCGAACCGATCACCGATACCGCGGGCACGCCCGTCTGGTTCAACCAGGTGGATGACGACTATTTCCGCGTGATGGGAGTGCCGATTCTCCGCGGCCGCGCCTTCGGGTCCACCGATACTCCAGCGTCCATGCGCGTCGTCATCGTCAATCAGACGCTGGCCAGGCGCTTCTTCGGCTCCGTCGACGTGGTTGGCCGCCAACTGCGCCTCGACCGCAAAGACACCGTGACCGCGGAAATCGTCGGCGTCGTCGCCGATGGCAAATACGGCGACATTGGCGAAGCTCCGCAGCCCTATTTTTATCGGCCGCTCTCTCAGGATGCCTGGAGCGACATGACGCTGACGGCAACCACTGCGGGCGATCCTCGCACGTTGCTCCCGGCGATGCGCGCCGCGGTTCACGCCGTTGACCCCGACATCATCGTCATAGGCGGAGAAACGCTGACCGACCACATGCGCCTGGCCACCTATGCCAACCGGGCGGCGGCGTGGCTGACCGCGTCGCTGGGAGCGCTGGGGCTGCTGCTTACCATCGTCGGCCTGTACGGCGTCATCGCCTACTCGGTATCGCGCCGCACTCGCGAGATCGGCATTCGCATGGCGCTGGGCGCGCGCCGAGCCAACGTGGGCGCCGCTGTGCTGCTGGATGGATCGAAGCTCGTCCTGGTTGGGATGGTTCTCGGCGCGGCGCTCGCCATCGTGGCCGGACGCACCATGAGCAGCCTGCTCTTCGGCATCGGGCCCGCAGATCCCTGGAGCCTGGCCTCCGTCGCGGCGCTCATGCTGGTTGTCTCCGCCACAGCGCTGCTCATCCCTGCCCGCCGCGCGCTTCAGATCGAACCTGCCGCCGCGCTGCGCGAGGAATAGACAATGTTCCCGATCTCGTATCCTTGAAGCCTTACCCCGGCCGCTGGAAACTGTGAACTACGAACTGACAACTGAAAACTGACAACTGACGACCGGCCATTTGGACACCCCGCGCCGCATGCGATAGCCTCAAAGTTCACTCGCATGCGGAACGGAATCCGATGACCGACATCCTCAGCTCCGGCTCTCTCGAAACCCTCATCGAGCAGGCGCGCCAAGCCGCCGAAAAATCCTACTCGCCCTATTCGCACTTTCGCGTCGGCGCCGCGCTCCAGTTGGATAATGGAGCCATCGTGACCGGCGCCAACGTGGAGAACGTCAGCTACGGGCTCACCATCTGCGCGGAGGCAGCCGCAGTGGCACGCGCCGTCGCCGACTTCGGACCAGCCATCCGCATCCGTGCGGTTGCCGTGACCAACTTGAACGACGCGCCCAGTCCGCCGTGCGGCGCATGCCGCCAGATCCTGTCGGAGTTCATCAGCCCCGACGCTCCGGTGACGTTCCCGGCCGCCGAAGGCATGTGCACGCTGCCGTTCCGCGAGCTGCTGCCCCTGGCGTTCCACATGAAGGCTACGTAAGGCGCGCACGATGCCCTCCGACACCGAACTCCCCATCCACATGGTCGACCTGATCCGCCGCAAGCGCGACGGCGGCACGCTCACCGAGCGCCAGATCAACTTCCTTGTCGCAGGCGCGACCTCCGGCTCCATCCCGCGCGAACAGCTCGCCGCATGGCTCATGGCCGTCTGCGTCCGCGGCCTTTCGCGCCAGGAGACGCAGGCCCTCACCCTGGCCATGCGCGACTCCGGCGAGCGCTTCGATCCCTCGCACCTCGGCCGCCCAGTCGTCGACAAGCACTCCACCGGCGGCGTGGGCGACAAGACAAGCCTCATCATCGCGCCCGTCGCCGCAGCCTGCGGGCTTGCCGTGCCCATGATCAGCGGCCGCGGCCTCGGCCACTCCGGCGGAACGCTGGACAAGCTCGAGTCCATCCCCGGCTATCGCACGTCGCTCTCGCTCGCCGAATTCGAATCCGTCCTCCGCCTCTGCGGCGCCTCCATGATCGGACAGACACCCTCGCTCGCCCCCGCCGACCGCGTCCTCTATGCGCTCCGCGACCTTACCGGCACGGTCGAGAATCCCGGCCTCATCTGCGCTTCCATCCTCTCCAAAAAGCTCGCCGCGGGCCTGGACGCGCTGGTGCTCGACGTGAAAACCGGCTCCGGTTCCTTCCTGCGCGACCGCCAGGCCTGCGAAAATCTTGCCGCCCTGCTGGTAGCAACCGCGGAAGCCGCGGGCACCCGCACCGTGGCCCTGCTCACCGATATGGACCAGCCCCTCAGCCAGACCGCCGGCAACTGGATCGAGGTGGCCGAATGCGTGCGCCTGCTGCGCGGCGAGCACCCTGAGGGCGCCGAAGACGTGCTCCACCTTTCCCTCGTCCTCGCCGGCTGGATGATCCATCTCGGCGGCAAAGCGCCCACTCCCGCAGCCGGTGAAGCCATGGCCGCGGCCGCGCTCGCCGACGGCTCCGCCCTTGCCGTTTTTTACAAGATGGTGGATGCCCACGGCGGCGACGTCTCGGTCTTCGAAGACCTGGACGACCAACAAGACGCGTTTCACAAGCCGGGCGCCATCCACGTCCTCGGCGCCTGGGAGACCGGCTACGTCTCCCGCATGGACACCACCGGCCTCGGCTGGGCTGTGCAGCGCACCGGCGCCGGCCGCCTGCACGCCGGCGAGCAAGTCGATCCCCACGCCGGCATCCGCTTCCACGCGCGGCTTGGCACGCACGTTCAGGCCGGCCGGCCCCTCGCCACCGTCTACGCCACCAACCACGACATGCTGGTCGAACCCCTCGGCATCCTTCTCCAGTCCATCGAAATCGCCCCCGAGCCCCCACCCGCCAATCCGCTCATCTCCCGCCTCTTCACCCGCGATTCCGCTGAAGCGCATCTGGCCAATGCTGTAAGGTAGACGGATAGCGATCAGTGCACAGTGAACAGTGATCAGTGGAGGGCGTCGCGCTATCCGCGGTTCACGGTCCTTGGTTCACCACCCGCCGTTCACGGTTCATTGTCCACTGCTTCCGACCACTGATCACTGAGCACTGACCACTCTCAGGAGGGCTCCCTTGGCCCGATTCACCGGCATCCTAGGCATTCTTGCCGTGCTCGCCGCCGCCTGGCTCGGCTCAACCAACCGCCGCCGAATCCGCTGGCGCACCGTGGCCTGGGGCATATCCCTGCAGCTCTGCTTCGCCTTCCTCGTGCTGCGCTTCTCCTTCGGCCAGCGCGTCATGGCCTGGGCCGGCAACGTGGTCAACCAGATGCTCTCCGCCACGGTCGCCGGCACCCGCGTCCTCTTCGGCGAGCTCGGCCTGCCCAACTCCGGCGCCTTCGGCCGCATCATCTCGCCCTCGTCCGGCGCCATCTTCGCCTTCCAGGTCCTGCCCACCATCATCTTCATCTCCGCGTTTTTCGCGGTCATGTACCACATCGGGCTCATGCAGCAGATCATCCGCGTCTTCGCCTGGATCATGCTCAAAACCATGCGCATCTCCGGCGCGGAAAGCATGAACGTGGCCGCCAGCATCTTCATGGGCCAGACCGAAGCCCCGCTCACCATCCGCCCGTTCCTCGCCCGCGCCACCCGCTCCGAGCTCATGACCATCATGACCAGCGGCATGGCACACGTCTCCGGCGGCATCATGGCCATGTACATCTCCCAGGGCATTGAGGCGCGCCACCTCCTCGCCGCCGTCATCATGACCTCGCCCGGAACCATCGTCATGGCCAAAATGCTCGTCCCCGAAACCGAAATTCCCGCCACCGAAGGCAAAGTCATCATCCCCAAAGACGAGCAGCACAAGGATGAAAACTTGATCGGCGCCATCGCCCGCGGCACCATCGACGGCGGCAAGCTCGCCATGAACGTGGCCATCATGCTCATCAGCTTCCTCGCCCTCGTCGCCCTGCTCGATATGCTGCTCGCCTGGGCCCACAACCATTACGGCATGGGCTGGCTGCCGCCCTCGCTCGGCCAGATCCTCGGCTACGTCTTCTGGCCCGTGGCCTGGGTCATCGGCGTCCCCGCCAAAGACTGCTCGCTCATCGGCAACCTCCTCGGCACGCGCATGGCCCTCAACGAGGTCATCGCCTACATCGCGCTAGGCGCGCAAAAGGCAACGCTCGACGCCCGCTCCTTCACCATCGCCACCTTCGCGCTCTGCGGGTTCGCTAACTTAGGCTCCATCGGCATGCAGATAGGCGGCATAGGCGCATTAGTCCCCGAGCGCAGGAATGACTTAGCCAAGCTAGGAGTTAGAGCCATGTTAGCCGGCACCATGGCCAACTTAATCAGCGCATCGATCGCCGGCATGTTCCTGGGGTAGCTCTCGATATCTCTCGCCGACCGCAGAACTCCTGCACATCAACGAATGCTCGCACCCCATTAATGCTCGCACCCCATTAATGCTCGCACCCCATTGCTGTGTCATCCTGAACGGAGTGAAGGATCCGCGGTTGCTTTTCGTTCGCTCTGACAGGCGGCGGGTGGTCCCGGTCCCGATGAGATTCTCCTCACCGAGGGTACCCCCGCTCCCGATGAATTCCCCTCAACTGAGGGTGCCCCCCGGTCCCTCGCTTTTGGGGACCGGGGAGGGAAGTCTCCCTGATCACCGTCGCAAGATTCCCAATTGGGGTATCCTCGCTGTGCATGAAAGGCCCGGCGGGTGGCCCGCTTCTAGGGAAGCCCGTCCCACAACGATGAATGGGTGCCCCAGGTCTCCCGGTGTTGGAGACCTGGGAAACACGAAAGCCGACTCACACGCCGTCCGAAACCGCGCCGTAGGCGCAGCGTTCATTAGCCCCGCGCTTCAGCGTGGGGAAAGCCGCCCAAAAAACGCCCTGAGTCCCGTAGGGACGACGGTCAGACGCCGGCGTGTCGCCCGCCCCTCGGGAACCCCATTCCACAACGACGAGCCGGCCTTACCTCGCCGCAGCTTCCCTCCGCACCCTCTTCATCCGATAGAACACCGTCAGCACCGTAACGCTCCCGCACGTCAGCAGGCTCGCCGCCATCCCCAATATCAGCGACCAGTCGTGCTGATACACCCCATGCACGATCCCGATCGCCTGCAGCACGCTGAACCCGCCAAACGTGATCAGCGAAATTCCCTCATCCGCCTTCTTGCGCCACACCGCCGCCACCTGCGGCACAAACAAAAGAGCATTGCACCCCAGCCCCAGCCCGAAAATCACCGCCACAATTTCCTTCATTCGCATCGTCACCCCGATCGCCGGCCACTAATCACTGACCACTGATCACTGACCACTGATCACTGACCACTGATCACTGATCACTGATCACTGACAGCCCATCCCTCAGATAAGCCAGCAGCCGTTCCGGCTCAATCGGCTTGGGCAAGAGCTCGAAGACGTGCCCCTTCGCCTCGGCAATTTCCAGCAAAGGCTTGATGCCGGCCTGCCCTGAAATCAGGATCACCCTGCACTCCGGCAGCGACCGGCGAATCATCATGCCGGCCACCGCACCGCTCATCAGTCCCATCACCACGTCCGTGAGAACAATGTCCGGCTTGGTGCGCATCGCCGTTTCCACGGCGTCCTCGCCGCTATACACCGCAGTGGCTTCGTAGCCGTGGTTGGTGAGGATTTTGACGAGGGAATCGGCGATCACTTTCTCGTCATCGGCAATAAGGATACGGGGCATATTCTATGGGCGTCCTTCTCTTGAGCGGCGCTACGATTCACGCTATCACGGCAAGCGCGGAAACGCCGCCGATAGCGCTACTCCCCAACCCCACGCGCGCCCACCTTGAAGCTATCAAGCTGCTGACGCTCCTTATCTCTTTTAGATGGCTATGTTTGACCTAAAATATGGCTAATATAGCCAGATTCTGGTCCGAATGCACCATTCCCAGTGCAATCCTTCACCCCAACCCGCCCCCAAAAACTGGCAATAATCCTTCAGGAAGACCTGTATCGGCCATCACATACATCGCAACGTACCCGGTTTAGAGTCAAAACATCGGCAGAACCACGCCCGCCACTCGGCGGGTGAAGTCGTTTATGCCTCAGAAAAGGCCAGCAATGCCGGCAGCAGCCCAGCTCGAAGAACCCCGGCAGCCCCGGCAACCACGGTACGCAATTCACTGCAGTTTCAGGCCTTAACCCCATCATTCTGCAAGACATCCTCGTTTTTATTTTTCGCGCATTTTCGGCTCTTCCAGCAGCGTGCGCACCTCTTCATGCAGCCGCGCCGTAATCTCCGCTTCCGTGGCTTCCGGCGCGAACCGGATGGCCTGGCCGACGCGCACAGCTAACTCGCCCGAGCGGATCCACCCGCGGCCCCGGGCTTTCATCTCGCCCAGGCCGCACAACGCCACCGGCAGCACCGCGGCGTGAGCCTGGCGCACCAGCAGGCCGATGCCGGGGCGGAACGGCGCCAGACTGCCCGCCGCCGAACGCGCCCCTTCCGGAAACACCAGGACGTGATAGCCGCGGTCCAGAGCCTCGCCGGCGTGGGCAAAGCTGCGCTGGAAGTCGCGCAGGCGCGGCAGCGGAAACACGTTAAACAGCGCCGTAATAAGCAGATACGCCGGCGGGCCGAAGGGGAAGAAGCGGCCGTAGCGGGGGCCGCGCTCGGGGTTGCGCGCGCGGCGAAAGTCATCGAGCATCTCGCCGGACATGGCGGCGGCGAGGGCGCGGCGCACGACGCCGGGCAGCGCGTACTGGATCAGCGGGCCGTCGTAGGCGGTGACGTGGTTGGCGATGATGAGCATGGGCTCGGAAACCAGCGCAGCAAGCCCCGCGGGCGCCTCGACCCTCGGGTCGGCAAGGAACCAGACCAGCGGGCGCATCACGCCTTCAACGAAGCCGTTGCGGAGCCAGGTGAACGGCACATGCCACGGCCAGTGCGGGTAGACGTAATGGCGGCGGGAAGGTTCGACGGGAGCGGGCGGCTGGTATGGGTGGGTCACTTCCGCGTCCGGAGACGAGCGCACCTGAGCGGCCTGTTCCGACACCTGGCTGGCGCCGGCGGCGGGACTCGCGGGTTGCGATGACGTGGCTGGCTCCGCCGTGCCTGACACTACGGCGCGGAGCTGGCCCAGCGTTTCCAGAGAGTCGAGCAAGCTGCTTTCAGGCGGCATGCCCAGCTTCTGCTCGATGGCGGCGGCAAGCTGCACGCGGCCCAGGCTGTCGAGGTGCAGGTCCTCGCCCAGGCGCAGCTCGTCCCCGACGCCGCGCGGCTTTTCCCCGGTGATCTGCGCGATGAGGGCGAGAAGCCAGTCAGAAGCGGGACTGAAGGCTTCAGACCGCGGGTGCTCCCCGCTCGAGGCGGCCTGGATGCCGGCGAGCCACGATTCCACTGCCTTGCGGCGGACCTTGCCGGTGGAGGTGCGTGGCAGGTCGGGCTCGGGATAGAGAACCCAGCGGCGGATGCTCTGGAAGTCTGCAAGACGCGCGTTGGCGCGCTCGATGGCGGCGGGGGCCTGATCCTCGGAACCGCGCATGGCGAGCACGGCGCAGGGCTCCGGGCCGTTGGGCGTCTCCATGGCAACCACGGCGCTCGCGGCCACGCCGGGCTGCTCCTCGATGACGGCTTCAAGGTCTTCAGGATGAATGTTGACGCCGGCGGAGGTGACGATGACTTCGCTCTTGCGGCCGAGGAAGCGCAACTCGCCCGTGGCCTGCTCTTCGGCCAGGTCGCCGGTGGCGAGCCAGTCGTCCTGGCTCTGGCGAAGCTGGCCGCCGGACCACGTTGCGGTGGAGATCATGGGACCGCGGACCAGTACTTCGCCGTCGGACCCGATCCTGACTTCGCGGCCCGGCAGCGGTTTGCCGATGGTTCCGCTAGCCACGTGGAACGGATGATTGAGGGTGATGAGGGCGGTAGTCTCGGTCATGCCGTAGCCCTGCACCAGGACGAAGCCGAGGGCGTTCCAGAACTGCTCAACGGTAGCCGAAAGGGCGCCTCCGCCGGAGATAAGCGCCCAGAACTTGAAGCCAAAGGCGCGATGGATGTCGCGGAATCGCCACCAGCGTTTCCATCCAAGCTTGCCCGCGGAGACGGCCTGCGACGCGGCGATACGTGCGGCAAGCTCGGGATCGGCGGACTCGAGATGCGTTTTGATGAGCGCAAAGACACGCGGCACCGCGGCGAGGACAGAGATGCGTTCCCGGTGGATGGTTTCGACGATGCGCGGCGCGACGAGGCGGCTCTCGAAGTGAACCTGGGCGCGAAAGATGGGCGGGACCCACAGGCCCATGGTCTGTCCAAAGACGTGACTGAGCGGCAGCGTATGCAGGAAGCGCAGGGGATGAACGTACTTCTCATAGCCCATGTAGCCCTGCGCGGCCCGCTCAATGGGGCCGATGCTGGCGAGCACGTTGCCATGGGTGTGCACGATGCCCTTGGGGTCGCCGGTGGTGCCGGAGGTGAACAGGATCTGGAGCGGCGTGTCGCGAGTTAGTCCGTCGACCGGCCCCGCTTCGCGGTCAGGCAGGATGGAGGGCCAATCTTCGAAACGGACGAGGGGAAAGTCGAGGGCGGCAAGACTCTGAATCAGCAGCGCATCGCCGACGGCGAGTTTCGCTTTGACGTCGGCGGCGATGCGGGCGGCAAAATCAGCACTGCCGTACGCATCGAGCGGGACGGCGAGCGCGCCGCGCAGGATGCAGCCATGAAAGGCGGCGACCCATTCGGCACTATTCTCGCCCCAGATGAGGACGCGGTCGCCCACACCGATGCCGTGGGATTCAAGCAGGGCGGCAAAGCGGCCGGCCGTGATTGCGATCTGCCCGTAGGTTGCGACGCGGCGCCGGATGCCCTGATACCGGACCACAGCGATTTCGTTGCCGGCGCGGCGGAAATCTTCAACGAGAGTGGCGAGATGATCGCGCATGAGGCAGCAGCTTCATCGTAGCAAGGCAGTGAGATGCGGGGGCCGCGGAATGTGATACTTGCGCGAGTGTACAGGCGGGGGGCGGTTTAGCGGGCCGACGAAGACGAGCCGCGGAAAAGATTCGATCAATCCGACGCGAAGAACCTCAGGGGCTAAAGCCCGGGGCCTTTGTTTGAGCGGCTGGCGGCGGTACTGAAGTACCGCCCCTACGCGTTATTGCTCGTTCCGTACAGTGTTTCCGCAAGCTAAAGCCCGAGTTCTTGATTTGAGCGGATGGCGGCGATACTGAACTACGCGTTTATTTGCTCATTCCGCAGAGTTTTTCCGCAAGCAGCAAAACCCGGGTCCTTTGTTTCCGTGGCTGGCGGCACGACTGAAGTCGAGCCCCGTTTCAAAGCGCGCTTCGAGCGACTTTTTGCAAAGTCGAGCCCTGACGCGTTTCGCTTCTGCCATTTTTTCGCGCTCGTCCCTGGCGTCTACTGGATGGCTTTCTCAGCGCCGACTGAGGCATCATCCACCGGCTCTGCGCCGGGGGAAGGATATCCGGCTTCGCGCGCGGCCTTCGCATCTTCGACCATCTGCGCATCGGCGAAGCGATAGCCGACATAGATATCGGTGAGGAGGTAGAGGGGATGGGCGGGATCGTCCTCGATCTTCTTGCGAAGCTGGCGCACGAAGGTGCGGAGGTATTCGACTTCGTCGCGGCAATCGGCGCCCCAGACGGCGGTGAGCAGGCGGGCGTACGTAATGACGCGGCCGGCCCGGCTCATGAGGCAGTGGAGGATATCGAATTCCTTGCGCGTGAGGTGGATGGCCTGACCGCGCCGGGTGACGCTGCGGCGTGCAGGATTGAGGGTAATCTCGCCGATGGAAAGGGGCTGGTCTTCAGGCACGGCGGGGGCCTGGACGCGGCGCACGGCGGCGCGAATGCGGGCTACGAGCTCGCGCACGCCGAAGGGCTTGGTCACGTAGTCGTCGGCGCCGAGCTCAAGCGCGTTCACTTTCTCTTCTTCGCGATCACGCACGGTGAGCATGATGATGGGGAGCCGCGGCGCCATGGCGCGGAGGCGGCGCAGTGTCTCGATGCCGCCGATACCGGGCATGTTCACGTCGAGCAGGGCGACGTCGAAGGGCTCAGTGCGCAGAATGTCCAGAGCCATTTCTCCGCGCGACGCCTCTGCCATTTCAAAGCCGAGTTCCGTGAGCGGCGGCCGCAACGCGCGGCGGATGGCCGGCTCGTCATCGATGACAAGCACGCGGATAGGGGTCATGCTTTCCTCCTCTGATCCTGCAAGCGGGGCTGATCCTGGCTCGGGGCGTGGCCGTAATCCTGGCTACGGTGCGGCCCCGCGGGAGCGCGATCACGATGGCTCTCCGCGGCAACCCAGGGAATGGCGGCATAGAAGGTAGTGCCCTCGCGCTCATCGCTGGATACCCAGACCGATCCGCCGTGGGCCAGCGCGGCGCGCTTGGCAATGGACAAGCCGATGCCCGTGCCGGCCGCGCGCTCCGTGGCCGCGCTGGAGCGGAAGTAGCGATCGAAGATCCGCTCACGATCCTGCAAGGGGATGACGGGCCCGAAACTCTGTACGGACAGCAGCACCTCGGACTCCGTTTGTTCGGCGCGGAGAGCGATGACCGAGCCCGCATCAGAGTATTTGCAGGCATTGTCAAGATACTGTGCGAGAAGCATGGTGAGCAGGCGGCGATCGCCGGGGAACGCGAGATCGGGTGCGGCTTCGACCTGAATTGCGGCGCCGGCACACCGTTCGCAGGTTGCGATTGCCTCTTCAAATAACGACGCTGCTCCGACGGTCTCCACTTGAAGCGGCAGTCCTGCGCCACCGGCCCCAGGCGCTTCAAGCCGGGCGGTGGTGAGCAGGCGGGTGGTGAGCTCGTTGAGCAGGCTGGCCTGTTCGTCGATGAGGGCCACGAGTTCCGCCTGCGCGGGCGAGAGATGGCCCATCTCAGCCAGACCGCTGGAGGCTGCGCGGATTGCCGTGAGCGGCGTTTTGTAAGCGTGGGCAAGGCTGTCAAGCACGGTGGAACGCATGCGCTCGGCCTCTCGCTCGGCCTCTATGCGGTTTTCGTTTGCGGTGGCGCGATAGCGATCGAAGGTGACGGCGATGAGCGCGGCGAGGGCGTTGTTGGTGAGGGGGCTCAGATCGCCGCGGACGACAAGGCTGCCCACCGGTACAGCACCGAGGCGAATGACGCGGCGGCCGATGCCGGTGTGCGGGTCGTTGTCAGAGGTTTCAAAGTGATAGACATTCTGCGCCATCTCGCTGGGATCTACGGCCCAACGGCCAGCCTGGTACACCTCCTGCAGGTCGGCATCGAAGATGGCCGCGGCATCGAGGCCGAACAGATCGAGAACGTGATTGGCAAGCTGCGGGCCCGGCTTCTCATTCAGGTTCATCTGCAGCGTGCGGCGGGTGAACTCGTAGAGGTTGCGGATCTCGAACTCCGAGGAACTGGCGCGGCGCGCAGCGCGCAGGGCACGGCGCAGAACCGGCGTGAGGCGGCGGGCACGAATCGCACCAAGGAAGCCCGACCTGTCAGCCTCAGTCAACTCAACAACTCCCCTTCCTCGAACCTGGTTCCCCGAAACTTCTTTTACTGCTCGCGATGCAGTCATCCTGTGCCGCGAAACTGCCCGCTGCGGCTGGAGAGCTGGCCGGGCGGCAATTACCGCCTGGAGGTGTGTGAGATGCGGCCGAGACAACTTCTTCTTTCAAGCAAGCGTTGAGCGACGCGAGAGATTGCCGCGCGAGAGAACTTGAAGGGATTTTAACAGAGTCCTTACTCGATCCTTACGAAAATGGCCTCTGCGCGGCTGGAATTCTCATTGCTTCCTTAGATGGCGCCTGATCAACTGCAGGTACTAACTCAGAGACAGCCAGCGGCAGAAGGTAGCCGCGGGGCGGGCTGGCTTTGAGCCGTTGTCTTCCCTAGCACCGACCACAGTTGTTATGTGGCCACGATTGAATGTTCCCTCAATGGCGCGTATGCGGCGCGTTCGCGAGGGTCTACTTTACCTGATTCCCAGCGTGTCACGGTTGACTCTGCCTTGCGGCGGATGCGGGGGATTGTTGTCAAAAAAACGGATGTATCACCCCACGGAATTCCAGCGTGGAGAAAGTGCACCCCATGAACTATTTGGCTAGTGTTCGTAAAGCTCTCGTTCTTGGCATGTCGGCGGCCGGCATTGTGGCCGCGGCACAGACACAAACGCCTTCGACACCGGCCGCGCCAGCGCCCGCTGCACCAGCTGCGGCCGCGCCGGCGGATGCCACACCCAAGCCCTGGCGCGTCGCGGGGCTGGATGTAAGCGGATTCCTCGACGGTTACTACAGCTATAACGCCAACGATCCCACCGAGGCGGCGAATGGCAAGATGAACGATCTGTATAACTTCAACCAGGACGCCAACCAGCCCGGATTCAGCGCGGCCAAGCTCACGCTGAACCACGATCCGGCGCCAATCGGAGCGCATTTCGACTTTGTCTACGGGCGCACGAACCGGCTCATCAACGCGCCCAACCAATTCGAATTTGTGGAGCAGGCCTATGTGAGCGCGAAGCCGCCCAAGGCCAAGGGACTTGAGCTCGACCTGGGCAAGTTCGTTACGTCGGCGGGCGCCGAGGTGATCGAGGCCAAGGACAACTGGAACTATTCGCGGTCGCTTTTGTTCGCGTGGGCTATTCCCTACTGGCACTTTGGTTTGCGCTCGTCGATCCCGGTGACCAAGACCGAGACCGTGGGGGTACAGGTGGTGAACGGCTGGAACAACATGGTCCACGATACGGGCGGGGTGACGGTAGGACTCACCAGCGCGCTGACGGAGGCCAAGTACGCGCTGAACCTGAATGTGTACACGGGACCCGCGAACACGCCGGGGCAAAATGCATATCGCAACCTGGTGGACGCCACGCTGCTGCTGACGCCGAACTCAAAATTCAACGCGTACATTAATTTCGATTTCGGAAACAACAAGAATAGTGTTTCGCATGGCGTGGGCGCGAGCGGCGAGAACTACTGGGATGGCATTGCCGTGGCCGCGCACGAGCAGGTTACCGGAGCGACGGCATTCGCGGGGCGGCTGGAGGTCTTCGACGACCAGCAGGGCTACTCAACCGGCCTTCCGCAGACCGTGAAGGAATTCACCGGCACCTACGAGCGCAAGTTGAAGTACGGGCTAATAAGCCGCGCGGAGTTCCGCCGCGACTGGTCGGACGCCAAGCCATTCCACACCGAAAGCCACATGGTGAACTCGCAAACGACCGCGACCGTGGGAGTGATTCTCGTTCTCACGCCGAAGCGGTAGGCGGCAAGATGGGATGAAGTTCGGAGCGAGTTCTTCATTCCATCTTTATTTCCGGACCCGTCGCGTCCAGGAACACACACAAAGCGCTGAACCGGTTGCGAGAAGCGGAAGAACCGCTCCCATGATCCCGGAAATCGGCAGCCAAGCAAGGGAATTCTTTACCAGGAGAGTTTCTGAATGGCAGAAACAAAAGCACCGCAGATGCAGGCCACACTGGGTCTAACCGGACTGACCAGCAACGCGATGGCCCTGATAGCTCCCGGCGCGTTCTTGTGGCTCACGTTCTTCATCCAGGCAACCACGGGCGTGGCGGGGCAGCCCTCAACAGCGCCCGCCATGTGGATGGGCATCTTCGCGGCCCTGCTGCTGTGCCTGGCAACGGCGGTAGCGTACGCGGAGATCTCGAAACTATATCCGGGCACCGGGTCCAGCTACTACTACGCCGAGCAGGCGATGCTGTCGAAGGACAAGGCGTTCAAGTATGCGCGGGTGGCCAAGTTTGTTGTCGGGTGGGGCTCGCACCTGTATTACTGGGTCTATCCGGGCGTGATGGTGGCCACCACGGGCATTTTTGTCGGCTACGTGGTTGGGTTCCTGTTCCCCAGTTTCCTGAGCGGCTCCAATCCTGGCCCGCTGTTCATGGCGCTGGTGGCGATCGTGTTCTCGTTCTTCGTAGCGTGGATTGCGCAGAAGGGCGCAGGCGCGTCGACGGCGGTGAACATGGCCATCAACGTGGTGCAGATTTCGGCGCTGGTGGTGTTCAGCGTTCTGGCACTGGGATACCGGGCCAATCATCCCGCCGGAACGACAGGCCCCACGACCTTCCAGTACGACGCGCAATCGCTGCGCACCTACACCTACCAGTTCGCCACGGCCAAAGACGGCTCCGTGGTGCGCGACTCCAGCGGCACGGCTCTGCCGCTGCTGGATAAGGCCGGCAAGCCGGTTCCCTTCGTGATGGACTATCCGGCCGCCGATGCGAGCGGCAACATGCTGACCCACACCAGCGCTGGATCGGTGGTAGGCGTTCACAAGATAAGCTGGGTGTTTATCCAGGCCACGGTGGCGATCCTGATCCTGGTGGGATTCGAATCAGTAACGGCGATGGGAGGCGAGGCCAAGAACCCGACCAAACACATTCCTATCGCAGTGCTCGCGTCGCTACTCATCCAGGGGCTCCTCTGCTACCTGTTCGAGTACTTTGCGGCAAACTACTTTCTCAACTCCGGGTACACCATGCAGAGCGCCGCGGGATCGGCCGCGCCCATCGGCGACATGATGATCATCGTCGGCGACGCTCTGCTGGGTGCGGGACGCGGCAAGTACTTCATGCTGGCGGAGGCTTTCACGGTGTTCCTGGCGTTGATCGGCACCACGCTGAGCTGCATGAATACGGGCGCCCGCGTGACCTACGCCATGGGCAAGGACGACGAGGCTCCGGAGCACTTCGGCATCCTGCATGCAAAATCTCTCTCGCCGCGGCGCGCCATCTGGACCCTGGCTCTGATCTCCGCGGCCATCGGCTGCGTTGCGGTTTCGCTGGTGTTCGCCGATGCTTCCGCTCCCACGGATGCCACCATCGCCGCTCTTCCACACAACATCTTCTCCAGCTTTGGTTATCTGTCGCACGATACGCTGGCCAAGCTACCCAATTCCCTGCTCTCGATTACGCTGACTTCGAACTTCGGCACGTTCATCCTGTATGGGCTAAGCTGCTTCCTCTGCATGGTGGCTTACCGCGGACGTCCCGACCACAACTTCCTGCTGCACACGCTGATCCCGGGCTTTGGCCTGATCGCCAACCTGACGTGCATGGCAGTCTATGTGGCCGGCCCGTTTTTCAACCTGGGCACCAAGATGGAGCCGCTGACGGCGCTGGGTATCGCCGGCGTGTGGGGCCTTTACGGCGCCTTCTACTTCGTCCGGTCTTCGAAGAAAAAAGGCAAGGCCATCCTGCTCGAAAGCAAGCAGGCTGTCGCCAGCAACTGACTTGCCGTTTCTCTCCCGGGTGGCTTTGCCCAAGGCCACCTGTGGATTTTTTGGGGCTTGGCGATACACAATTGTGAGGGGTAACGGCTCGGTGTGAGCCATCAGGCAAATGCTCGACGTTCAATTTGGCGAGGCAAGCGATCCCGGCAAAGTGCGCACCAACAATGAGGACGCGCTGGGATCGTTTTTGCCTAAGTCGCGGCAGGAGACGCGATCGCACGGCTTTTTGTTTGCGGTTGCAGACGGCGTGGGCGGCATGGACCTGGGAGAAGTGGCCTCGGCGACGGCCATTCGAGTTGTCACCGACGAATTCCGCCAGGCACAAGCAGGTTCCATGCTGCCGGGACTCCTTCCCCGGCTCCTGCAGCACGCCAACGCGGCAGTGCACGATCTGCGCATGGAGCGCGAATATCGCGGCAAAAGCATGGCCACCACGATTGTTGCCTGCGCGCTGCGCTACGACCAGGCTGTGGTCTCGCACGTGGGCGACTCGCGGTGCTACCTGGTCCGCGGCGGCAAAGTGCGCCAGATTACCGAAGACCACACCTGGGTGGCGCAACAACGGAAGCTGGGACTGATCTCTCAAGAAGACATCGCAACCTCCGACGTACGGCATGTTCTGATCCGTAGCCTGGGACCGGAGATGTTCGTCTCGCCGGACACGACCTCTGTCTCAGTCCAGCCCGGGGACGTGCTTGTGCTCTGCACCGACGGTTTGCACGACGAACTGCCTGAGAGCGAAATGGCGGCCATCGTTTCGCAGCCAAAGAAGGATGCGGAAGAGATTGTGCGCGAGCTGGTGGCGCGCGCGGTGGATCTGGACGGCAATGACAATACCACGGCGCAGGTGATCAGGGTGCGCTCCATCGAACAGGTGGGAATGTACCGCGGGCGGCCGTACCGGCTTCCAGCCTGATCCGCCCAGAATCGTCCGCACTTACGGTTTCCTTAGGTATCCCGCCCGATTTGCAGCTACAGTTGAAGAAGCGATTCCGCAGGAGCATGACCTAGGATGGGATTCTTTGACGGCCTGGAGGCCGGCGCCCAGATCGATTCGTACCGCATCGAGGCGCCGGTGGCACGCAGCGGGATGGCTTCAATCTACCGTGCGGTGGACAGCCGCGACGGCCGCGTGGTGGCGCTCAAGATCCCGCACCCTGACATGGAAGCCGACCCGGTGCTGTTCGATCGCTTCCAGCGCGAAGCGGCCATCGGAGAAAAACTGAATCATCCCGGCGTGATGAAGGTTTATACGGGCGAGGCGGGGTCGCGCGTGTACATGGTGATGGAGTGGTGTGAGGGCCGCCTGCTGCGAGAGATCCTCGACGAAGGCCGCATACCGCAGGATCGCGCGCTGCACATCGCGGTAAAGGTGCTGGAAGCCCTCGAATACATCCATGAAAACGGGGTGGTGCACCGCGATCTGAAGCCGGAGAACATCATGATCGATGACCTGGACAACGTCAAACTCATCGACTTCGGGATTGCGGGCGACGCCGGCGCGCGGCGCCTGACGTATGCCAACATCACCGCGGCGCTGGGAAGCCCCAATTACATCTCGCCGGAGCAAGCCAAAGGCAAGCGCGGCGACGCCCGCACGGATATTTACGCGATGGGCATCATTCTCTATGAGATGATCACCAGCCGGCTGCCGTTCCAGGGGACCACGCCGTTAGCCGCGATCAACGACCGCCTGATCAATCATCCTGTCCCGCCGGCCGTGGCCAATCCGTCCATCAGCCCACAACTGCAGGAAGTGATTTACCGCGCGCTCGAACGCGATCCCAGGAACCGGTACGCAAGAGCGACGGAATTTGCCCACGATTTGCAGCATCTGGACCAGGTGGGTGTGGAAGACCGGGAGGAAATTCGCGACTGGCGAAAGCGCAAATCCTTCTTCGCGCGGAAGGTTCTTTATTACGGCGCGCTGGCCCTCATTCCCGTCGCCGTCCTCCTGGCGATGATCCTCCTCGCGCACTCCAAGTAGCCTGGCAGATCTTCACGGGGTCTTTATGGTTTCTGCCCTAGGATTTCTATATTCAAAATCTCTTCCCGCCTGAAGGAGACTCCATGGCAAAGTACAAGCTTGAATACCTTTGGCTCGACGGTAAAAAGCCGGTTCCCGAACTGCGCGGCAAAACCACCATCAAGTCGTTTGACGAGCTTCCGACGCTTGCCGATCTGCCCCTGTGGGGATTTGACGGCAGCTCAACCATGCAGGCGGAAGGCCGCAGTTCCGACTGCATTCTGAAGCCCGTGGCGTTCTATCCCGACGCCAGCCGCACGAGCGCCTATCTGGTGATGTGCGAGGTCATGCATCCCGACGGCACTCCGCACGCGACGAATATGCGCGCCACGGCCGCGGACGATCCCGATCTGTGGTTTGGATTCGAGCAGGAGTACTTCCTCTACAAGGACGGCCGCCCGCTCGGCTTCCCCGAAGAAGGTTATCCCGCGCCCCAGGGCCCCTATTATTGCGGCGTCGGCTACAAGTACATGGGCTCGATCGCCCGCACCATCGTCGAGGAGCACCTCGATCTCTGTCTCCATGCCGGCATCAATCATGAGGGCATCAATGCCGAGGTGGCCAAGGGTCAGTGGGAATTTCAGATTTTCGGCAAGGGCTCGCACAAGGCGGCCGACGACCTGTGGGTTGCACGCTACCTGATGATGCGCCTCTGCGAAAAATACGAGGTGGACGTGATGTGGCACTGCAAGCCGATCAAGGGTGACTGGAACGGCTCCGGCATGCACACCAACTTTTCCACAAAGCAACTGCGCGAAATCGGCGGCAAGGAGTACTTCGACGGGCTCATGGTGGCGTTCGAGAACAACATCGCGGCGCACATCGAGGTCTACGGCCCCGACAACCATCTGCGCCTGACCGGGCATCACGAGACCCAATCCATTGACAAGTTCAGCTACGGGCTGTCGGACCGCGGCGCCTCCATCCGCCTGCCTGTCAACTTCATTCGCAACGGCTACAAGGGCTATCTGGAAGACCGCCGTCCCAACTCCGAGGCCGATCCGTACCAGATCGTGTCGCGGATTTTGAAAACCGTCAGCAGTGTTTCGCTAGGGGAATTGATGCTCGCCTAGAAAGCCTTCTGCTCCAGGTGAAGGGCGAGAGCAGTGCCGCCTGCGGGTCAGCAGTAACCCGAGGGCGTTGACAAGCGAAGTGTCACCATTCCGGCTTGAGCGCGCGCAGGGCAGATCGTGCATTGCGCGCGCTCAAGCTTGCTTGCGCACCGGTTGCGGCGCGCAAGCTGCCGGTGATAACTTTCTTGGTAACCGCCTTACTTCGTCCTACCGGAAGGAGATCCATGTCGACTGAGTACCGCAATTTTCTGGCCCTCTCGTACGAGGAGCTGGAGGAGAAGAACCTGCAAGCCAAATCCGACCGCCTGAACCGCGTGGCGATCGACAAGGTCCGCGAGGAACGGCTGAAATACCTGACCGATGAAAAGCGGATCAAGGCCGTCACCGTGCTCTTCAGTGACCTGGAAGGGCGCCTGCATCTGCTGGACTACGACAAGAAGTTCCTGCTCGGCGCGTATGAAAATCTGACCTTCGACGGCTCGTCGATCCGCGGCTTTACCGCGCAGAAGGAGAGCGATCTTCGTCTGGGCATCGACTGGAGCGCGTTCTACTGGGTGCCTGCCGACGTCTTCGGCAATGGCAAGATGCTGGTGTTCGGCAACGTCATCGACAAGGACGGAACGCCCTACGCCGGCGACCTTCGCGGCGTGCTGAAGAGCTATGCCGAAAAGCTCCACAAGGAAAAGAACTACACGCTGAACGCGGCCACCGAGATCGAGGGCTTCCTCTTCGCGGGCAAAGACGCGGAACACACGTTCCACGAGACGGGCAAGTTCCAGTTCATCAACACCGGCGGCTACTATCACGTGCTGCCGCTCGATCCCCTGCGTCAGTTCATCGATACCGCGGCCGAGGTGCAGCGTGCGATGGGCTTCCAGAACGAAAAGGATCACCCCGAGGTGGCGCCGAGCCAGTTTGAAATCAACTTCGGCTATAGCGAAGTGGTGGCCGCGGCCGACCAGATTCAGCTGTACAAGCTGCTCTGCCGCCAGATCGCCAACAACTGCGGGTACACGGCATGCTTCCTGCCCAAGCCCGTGGTGGGCGTAAACGGCAGCGGCATGCACAGCAACGTGTCTGTCTCAGAGGGCAAGAAGAACCTGTTCTGGGATGAGAAGGGCGAGGAGCAGCTATCCAAATTCGGATGGGATTTCCTCGATCGCATCCTAAGCAAGGCGCTCGACCTGTGCCTGGTGTTCAACTCCAGCGTGAATGCGTATCGCCGGCTCGATCCGCACTTTGAGGCGCCGAACCAGATTCGCGCATCTGCGACCGACCGCGGCGCCATGATCCGAGTTCCCATCGGCAACTCTCGTTCCATGCGCATCGAAGTGCGTGCCGTGGCTCCGGACGCAAATCCCTACCTCTCGATGTACTCGATCTTCAAAACGGGCGTTGATGGCGACCTCTCCAAGGAGAACCTCCGCGGCGGCGGGCGCTATCTGCCCGACAACATCTACACCGCGATCGAGGACTTCAAGTCGTCGAAGTGGATTGCCGAGATCCTGGGACCCGATGTCCAGGGCCGGTATGTGGACCTGAAGCAGGCCGCGGCCGACCGCTGCCCGCGCCTTCTCGGAAGCATCGTGAAGAGCAGCGAAGTGCAGTTCCATCATGCGGTATACAACCAGTCGCTCTGGAACCTGTTTTAGGCGGCGGGTTGCTGCAAAGACGAAACGGCGCGGTCATCTGGCCGCGCCGTTTTTCCGTCGGAAGTGCTTTACGGAAGGTAGCAGCGTTCGCGTCCACCCGTCCGCTCGCACAGGCCGCGTTGTAAAAGCTGCCTGCCGCGGAACAGGCGCGACTTGACCGTGACCACGTTTACGTTCATCGCCAGCGCCGCGTCGCGCAACGATTGTTCCTCCAGCGCGCATAGCTCGATGGCCCGCCGCGAAACCAGAGTCAGGGCCTGGATCTCCGCGTGGAGCAATCGTTCCATTTCTCGCCGGGCACAGGTTTCTTCCGGATCGGGCCGCGTGTCCGTCAATTCCAACAACGGAAACTCGTCCTCGTCTGCACGCGTCGTGCCAATGGGGACGTTGATGCGGCTGCCCCGATTGCGGAGCCATTCCCGCGCCGTGTTCCTGACAATAGCGCGCAGCCAGGTCGAGATCTGCGCGTCTCCTCGAAACTGCTGCAGGTTCCTCCATGCCCGCAACAGTGCTTCCTGCACAATGTCTTCCGCATCCTCGCTGCTCTTGGTCACCCGCTGCACGTCCCACAGCAGTTGGTTGCGGCGTTCCTCTGAGGTAAGTGCCAGCAGATCCGCGTCCCGAGCCAGACCGTCCATGGCCCGGATATCGCCTCCTGCACCGCGACCTGCCTCCTCTCGCGGGGAATTCAATCGTTCACTTGCTCTCGATGTATCCGGCATTTCCTGCTCCCTGATGTCGATCTGCGTGTGGAACTACCCGCGCTGCGGGCAGCCTGCTGCGACTGGGATGGAGATTCTTCTGGACCCGGAGAGTCGAATGAAAGATGGGCTGCGGCGGCGCGCCGAATGCGATCCTTCCGCAACTGACCTCGAGAAGCGAGATCGGACGGCGGTTGACTCGGAGTTTCGGGATGAAGCCGGCCGGTCTTCGACTACGCCAGGCAGAAGCGGGGATAAGGCGGAGCGCGCGCAGGAACGGGGGAGACGATCAACGCCAGCGAGAGAGGGCGCGGCGCCTCATGGGGCGCTGGACCCAGGTCGCCCAGGTCGGTCAACCCCTGTGTTGCGCCCAGGCTGGCAGTGACGGGGTGCCGCTCTTCGGTGACCTTGCGCAAGACGTCGGTAACCGTGCGCGCATTGCGCGTCTCCAGCCACATTTTGGCTACGGATGCGCGTTTTATGGGAGCCGAATGGAATTGATAGAGGGAGAATTTGTACGCGGAACCCGACAGAAAGACCGCGAGCGCGAGGAGGACGCACCCTAGCTTACTGGTATCGAACAGAACCTGACGCCGTCGCGCATATCTCCGCGGCCGATCCTTCACGTCTGCCCATCTCTCCACGTTCGTCGATGGCAAAGCAAGCGCCAACTCTTTCGTACCTTTCTCAGTGTGCGCGAAAGAAAAGCCCATCATTATTGAATGCCGGAATTTGTTAAACGTCAAGAATGAAGCGTACTGCGTCTCAACCGGCGGGATTTACGCGGAGAATCCGCGCGTAGTGTATGCCCATTTTCGCCTCCCGCCTCCGCGTCGATCCCTCACGCCTTGATCCCCCGCAGATTGGACTGAGTTCGACGATAAAGCGTTAGGGAGACACGCCAGAGAATCGCATGGCGTCTTTTGTAGATTGTGATTCACAGGAGAAAACCGATTTAGTTGTTGTCTCGTTCCAATCCGCCTATTTATAGTGTTGAGCGTCCAGTGAGGAGGTACGAATGTTGAAGCTGAAATGGATTTGGCCGGCGGCGGTGGGGTGTGCCGCGTTTGGCATGGAGCTCGTCGCGCAGGTGCAGACCGAGGTGCCCGCGGTGATGCCGGGAGCGAAGCCGGCCACGGTAGAGCACATCAAGGTTCACGGCAAATCGCTGGAAGGGAACCTGGAGGGGGATGCTGTCGACCGGGATGTAATCGTTTTCTTGCCGCCCTCCTACCAAAAAGACAAACACCGCCGGTACCCCGTCGTCTATGCACTCCACGGCTACTCCATCGGCGCCGAGCAATGGACCCACGAGATCCACGTTCCACAAACCATTGAGGGCGCAATCGCTCAGGGCGCGAAAGAAATGATCGTCGTCCTGCCCGACTCGAAGACCATTTACAACGGCTCCATGTATTCGAGTTCCGTTACGACGGGCGACTTCGAGAATTTCATCGCTCATGATGTCGTGGCCTACATTGACGCCCACTATCGCACCATTCCCGACCGCGAAAGCCGCGGCCTCGTCGGCCATTCGATGGGTGGCTACGGCGCCAGCCGCATTGGCATGAAGCACCCCGAAGTCTTCGGCGCGCTCTACATCATGAGCCCCTGTTGCATGTCGCCCATGGGCGGCGGAGGAGGTGCGCCCACCGACCAGATGAAAGAAAGAGCGATTGCCAACGAGAAGAAGGTGGCAGCGGCAAAATCGCCGGCCGACCTCGCCGCTGAGTCGCCGGGCTTCGGCGCCGCACAGTATGCAACGGCGGCGGCGTGGGCCCCCGATCCCAAGAACCCTCCGCTCTACTTCGACCTGCCGACCAAGGATGGCGTTCCACAGCCGGAAGTCATGGCCAGGTTTACGGCCAACTCTCCCCTGGCCTTCGTCGATCAATACATCGGCAATCTGAAACAATATCGCGCCATCTCCATGGACGTAGGCGACCAGGACGGCCTGCGCTTTGACGCCATAAAGCTCCACACGATCCTCGATAACTACGGCATCGCCAACGCGTTCGAGATCTACCACGGAACGCACGTCAGCGCCGTAGCCGACCGCTTTCAGAATCATGTGATGCCGTTCTTCAGCCAGAACCTGTGCTTCGCGGCCGGGTGCAAGTAGCGGTGCTGGTCTCACGCAACCATTGAAAGGCTGATTCCGAGGGAGGGACTTCAAATGAAGATACGAATGGAATGTTTGGCCGCGTCGGCCTTATTGCTGGCGTGTGCTACGGCAGTGGGTCAGAAAGCCGAGAACGCTCCTCCCGGCGGCATCGTCGCGAACGTTGATACGCAGCAGACAAGCGAGCCGGTTTCGAAGTATGTCTTCGGCATGTTCATCGAGCACATCGGCAAGACCATGTATGGTCCGCTGTGGGCCGAAATGCTCGACGACCGCAAGTTCTACTTCCCCATCACTTCCGCGGAACCCGAAACACCGGCCCGGCGGCAGGGCGGCGGTCCGATGCGCATGCCGATCGAGAAGTGGCGTCCCGTGGGTGGGGATGCGGCCGTCGCAATGGATAAGGAGAGGCCGTTTGTCGGGCAACAGAGCCCGCGCATCGCGCTTGACGCGTCCACTCCGCACGGCATCCGGCAGTCCGGCCTGGCGCTGGTGAAGGGCAAGCATTACATCGGCCGCATCTGGCTGCGCGGCGCCCCCGGCAGCAAAGTGAAGGTCGCGCTCGTGTGGGGTGAAGGCGCCACTGGCCGCCAGATTGTCACCCTTCCCCCGCTCGCCGTCGCTTACGTGAAGTACCCGCTCCATTTCACCGCCTCCGCCGATGCCGGCGATGCGGCCCTCGAGATCACCGGCACGGGCATAGGAAACTTCCACATTGGCGCCGTCTCCCTCATGCCGGCCGATAACATCGATGGTTTCCGTCCTGACACCATCGCGCTGATCAAGCAGATCAAGTCGGGATTCTGGCGTTTCGGCGGTAACTATACCGCCAACTACACCTGGTACGACGCGATCGGCGATCCCGACAAGCGCCCGCCTGACTGGGACTTCGCCTGGAACCAGATGCAGACCAACGATCTTGGTCCGGATGAGTTCGCGGAGTTCTGCAAACTCATCGGCGTCGAGCCGTACATCAGCGTCAACGCCGGCCTCGGCGACGCGCATTCCGCTGCGGAAGAGGTCGAGTACATGAACGGCGCTGCGACTACGCGCCTGGGCGCATTGCGCGCCAAAAATGGCCACCCCGAGCCCTGGCGCATCAGGTTCTGGAACATCGGCAACGAGCCGTGGGGCGCCTGGGAGATTGGCCGCACCGATCTCAAGTACTTCATGCAGAAGCACAACGAGTTCGCCAAGGAAATGCGCAAGGTGGACCCGTCCATCGTCCTTATTGCTTCGGGCGAGATGTTGGAAGACGGGCAGGTGCCGGGTGCACTGCGCTCAAAGTACGTGGGCAATCTTGACGGCGCCTATGGCAGCGACTTCGACTGGACCGGCCGCTTCCTGAAGGACTGCTGGGGCACCTTCGACGGCATGGCCGAGCATTGGTACGCGCAGCCCGGCCGGCGCTACAACGTGGAGAAGGCCAGGAACCTGCCACCGGACAAGCCCGGCGATGACGCCTTCGACAAGATTGACCAGACCACCCTCGAGTTCGCGCGCTATCCCGCGAATATCGTGCGCTCCAAGGCAGAAGAATGGCAGGGTTATCAGCAGCGTTTCCCCGCCACGCTCCAGAAGAAGACCTTCCTCTCCATCGATGAGTACGCCTACTTCGGCGGCAGCTTCGGCCGTGCGCCGAATCTCAAGCAGGCGCTCGCCTACGCACTGCTCTTCGACGAGATGCTGCGCCACACGGACTCAATCACCATGGCGGCCCACACCATGGGCACCTCCACCATTGACTTCAACAAGACCTCGTCCACGCTGAACACGCTCGGACAGGTCTTCAGGTTGTACAGCAATCATTTCCCGGGAACGATTCCCGTCGCCATTGCCGGCAACTCGCCGCAGCCGGCGCCGCAGTATCCTCCGGCCCCTGACCAGCCCAAGACCGCCTCGGGCAGTCCCACCTATCCGCTCGACGTCTTTGCTGCGGTGACGCCCGACCACAAATACCTCACTGTAGCCGTGGTGAACGCAACGGACTCGGAACAGAAGCTCGCTCTGAACGTGGCCGGAACCGAGCTCTCCGGCCCCGCCACGCTGTGGCAGATGACGGGAACGAATCTGGATTCCATCGACCGCCTCGGCCAGACGCCTGAAGTCGAGGTGAAGGAAATTCCGCTCGGCAGCGCGCCCCGCTCGCTCACAATCTCGCCCATCAGCATCAACATCTTTCGCTTCCCGGTGGCGCCGTCGGCACAGTAAAGGTCGCAGGAAGCGCGGCGGATTTGTAATACTGCGGTCGGCATGGCACTGAAGGAAAACAGAGTGCGCACCTCGATCTGCGCCGCATTGCTAGTCGCGGGAGCCGCGGGCGTCGCAAGCGTGGGCAGCCAGGAAGCCAAGCCGGGCGTACAGGAGGGAGCGCAGCAGCCGAGCTATCAAACCATGACTCCGGCGCAGCGGGCGGATGCAACGCGCGCTTTTCTCGGCCTCGGAGCCGTGCCGGACAAAGCTGCGGCCGCGCGCGGTGCGCCGCTGTTCGCGCAGAGCTGCGGATTTTGCCACGGGCAAATGGCTCGCGGAGCGACCGCGCCGAGTCTGATTACCTCAGACCGCGTGCTGGAAGACGACCACGGAGAACACCTGACGCCGTTCCTCAGAAAAGGCATCCCGGAAAAAGGCATGCCCGCGTTCGCCACCACGCCGGAGCAGGAGCTGACGGACATTGCCGAATTCCTGCACCTGCAGGTGGAGGATGTGGCGAACCGCGGGGCCTACCACGTGCTGAATATCCTGGTGGGCAATGCTGACATGGGCAAGACGTACGTGGAGGGCCATTGCAGGTCGTGCCACACGGCACAGACGTTCGCACATATCGCCAGCAAATTCCGCTCGCCGGATCAATTGCAACGTAACTGGATCTGGCCGGCACGCGATGCGCACATCACCGCAAGCGTCAAGACACCGGAGGGGATAAAAACGGGCCGGATGACTGGCATCAGCGACTTTCGCATAACGCTGGTGGACGCAACGGGCAAAACGCTCAGCATCGATCGTGGGCCTGGAATCGAGGTGCGGATCGACGATCCGCTCGCGGCGCACCAGGAGATGGTGATGACTCTGTCTAACGACACCATGCACAACGTGACCGCGTATCTCGAGACGCTGAAATGAAGCTGACAGCGGGATTCTGCACGGCGATTGCCGCCGCGGCGCTGGCCGGCGCCCCGCTTCGCAGTCCAGTCGTATCGGTTGACCCGGGCGCCATCGGGAAACCGCCGGTGACAAGCTGGCCCACGTTTAACGGCGACTACACGGGCCAGCGCTACAGCACGCTGAAGCAGGTTAATGCCGCAAATGTGAGCCGGCTTGAGCCGCTATGGGTGTACCGCATCACGCAGGTTGGAGCGCAGCGCGGCGCACCCATGCCGGTAATCAAATGCACGCCGTTGGTGGTGAACGGCGTGTTGTACCTGACCATTCCGGATCACCTATGGGCGCTCGATGCGCGCACCGGCAAGGAAATCTGGCACTACGACTGGGAGGACCATGGCGGCCACCTCATCGGACAGCGCGGCGTGGGCATCTGGAAGACGACGGTATTCTTTCAGACCCCGGATAACTGGCTCATCGCGCTTGATGCTAATACCGGCAAAGAGCGGTGGAAGAAAAACTACGCCGACGCGCGCAAGCAGTATTTCTCCACCTCGGCGCCGCTGGTGGTAAAGAATCACGTGATTGTGGGAGTGGGCGGGGACGCCATGGATATGCCGGGGTTTCTCGACTCGTTCGACCCGGTCACCGGCGACCTGCAGTGGACGTGGTGGTCGACGCCGCGCAAAGGCGATCCCGCGCTGAAGACATGGCCGAACGAGAGTGCATCGGATCACGGCGGCGGAATGACGTGGATGCCAGGGACCTACGATCCGGCGCTCAACCTGCTCTACTGGCCCACGGGAAACACCAACCCGGTTTTCGCCGGACAAGGCCGCCCGGGCGCGAATTTGTGGACCGAATCGATTGTTGCGCTCGATGCGGATACCGGAATGTTGAAGTGGTATTTCCAGGTGTCTCCGCACGACACCCATGATTTCGACAATACGACCGCCCCGATTCTGTTTGATCGCACGGTGGATGGGAAACCGAGGAAGCTGTTAGCCCAGGCTGCGCGCAATGGTTTCTTTGTGACGCTAGATCGGGCGACAGGCAAGCACCTGGTGGTGAAGCCGTATGTGCCGCTCGATTATTCCTCGGGGCTCTCGGCGGAGGGCGAGCCGATTCCCATTCCCGACAAGGATCCGTCGGTGGGCGGATCAATCAACATTGTGAATGCGTCGAACTGGCCGGCCCCGGCGTACAGCCCGAAGACCGGGCTGATGTATGTGAACTCCGCGGAGGGAAAGGCGATTTACTACTTGACCGATGACAGCGATAAGCCCTCTGGCTACGGTGGCACGGGAGCCGGCATCGGGCGCACCGTTAGGGTGTTGCAGGCGATCGATCCCCTCACAGGAAATGCGGCGTGGACCCACGCTTACCCCAACCTGAACGATGCGCCAACCACGGTGGGGCCGAGCCTCCTGGCCACTGCGGGCAATCTGCTCATCTCCGGCGATGACCAGAAAAGCATCATCGTCTTCAGCGCCGACAAGGGCAGCATCCTGTGGCATCACGAGCTGAACGCCAGTGAGTCGGGCGGTATCATCACCTATCTGCTGGACGGAAAGCAGTACATCGTGTTCGGTGCCGGAGACAGCCTTTACGCCTGGACTTTAAGCAAATAAGCGCGAGCCGCACAAGAGAGGGAGAAGTGGAAGAAATGAAGATCGATCTGAAAGGCCGAAGTGCGGTGATTACGGGTGGAAGTCGCGGCCTGGGAGAGGCGATGGCAAAGGCGCTGGCCGCCGCGGGCGCGGAGATCGCGCTGGTGGCGCGCGACCGGGCGCGCCTGGAGCGAGTTCGGGACGACATCACAACCAGCGGAGGAACTGCGGAGGTTTTTGTGGCCGATGTGACGCAGGAGAATGCGGTGGCAAAGCTGGCCGAGGAGATCAACGCACGCTTCGGACATCCGCAAATTCTCATTAACAACGCCGGAATCAACGTGCGCAAGCACCTGGTGGATTACACGCTGGAAGAATTTCGCAGCGTGCTCGATACCAGCCTGACCGCCGCGTTTCTCATGTGCCGCGCATTTGTGCCGGGCATGAAAGGCACGGGATACGGCCGCATCCTCAACATGACTTCGACCATGAGCCACGTCTCCCTCCCCGGGCGCACGGCTTATAGCTCAGCCAAGTCCGCGCTGCTGGGCCTCACCAGGGCTTTGGCGCTGGAGCTTGCCGCGGATGGAATTACTGTGAATGGAATCAGCCCGGGACCGATCGCAACGGACATGAATCGCGCGCTGATGAGCGACCCGCAACTGAACGCGCAGTTTCTGTCGAATACACCAGTAGGCCGATGGGGCAAGGTTGACGAGGTCGGTTCGCTGGCATGTTACCTGTGCTCCGACGCCGCGGGCTTCATTACCGGCACCGACATCCTGATCGACGGCGGCTGGACCGCAAAATAGCGCCGGCAACTCTCGGAGCGAATACTATTTGGGAACGCTACCCGCCTGCGTATGCTCCGAGGCCGGCGGGATATAGTCGACCAGCGTGTCGGCGGGTTTATGCCCCGCCCACGAAATTCCACGAAGCAGCATCTGCTGAATTTGATAATTGGCGAAGTTAGCGTACTCGTGCCCCTGCATCCACACAAACGCCCGCGCAGTCTTCCCGCCAGCCACCTCGTGTTCATAAGTCCAGATCTGCGGAACCACTTCGCCTTTGTGCGCGCCTGCGCTCGGCGTCGCAGGTATAACTGCTGTGGCCAGCACGTGGATGCCTGGATCGTGAGCCCACGTCATGTTGTAAAAGGCTTCGTCAAATAGGGTGAAGTTCGACATGCCTTTCATGATGGGGTCCGCGGAATCCACCACGGAATACGGTATCGGCGCACCCAGCGTGTAATTAACCTCGCCGTGCTTCTTGGCGCCCCCCACCAGTTTGGCGAAATAGGCAGGATCGGGACCGCATAGCGAATCGTGCAGGCTGACCAGTCCCCCGCCCCGGTTCACATAGTCGCCGAGCGCAGCCTTCTCTTCATCGCTGAGATACGCAGCGTCGCCCTTATAAATGATCACCACATCCGTGTGCTCAAGGTCGGCCGCGGAAGGCGCATGCAGCGCACCGTCTACAACGGCGCCATGCTCCGTAAGAATCTTGCTCCAGTCCGCGAGGAACTGAGGATAGTCATGCTGGCCGGGCCAGTGCGACTTGAGTCCCGCCCAGATATAAACGCGCAATCCACTGGGATTCTGGCCCCAGGCATGAGGCGCAGGCGTTGAGGGCGCAGCCTGGCCCTGTGCATACCACGCCGTCGACATCGCAACGGCCAGCAACAGCACTGCGTGCGTTGCGCAAAAACGGCGAGCAAAGTCGCGCAACAAATTAAACCGGCGCGGTTCCGGTGCGGCGCAACTCCGCAGCCGCGATTGATCTGCCACGGTAGACCTCTCCCCGACATTGTCTCAATTGGAGGTGGAATTACGAGGCGAAAAAGTTTTGCTTGATTTGCTTGGTGGACGCGGCTGGAATCGAACCAGCAACCTGTCGGTTAAGAGCTAGAGATTTGCTCATTCCATCGTTGCTCAGAAATGCTCTACGTGGCTCATGTTAGGAGCTTTCCATCGACAGCATGCTGCAAGAGAATTGTGGGAACTACCCACAATTGCTCACTATTTCTAACCAGTCTACCCACAAAAGTCCCCACAGTGTTTTCTCGAAGATGCCTCGCTCGATTCCAACATTACGGGAGTCGCAGATAAGGTCGTTGTTCTTAAATCGCTCACGCCCCTGCGTACTCTTTTGGCACTGGCGAAATACCGCAAGCCAGAACATGTTTATGCTGCCGCAATCGTCAATATCAGACCCGCGCAGGGTTGCCCCCCCAACCTGCAGTCAAGTTCTGCATCCGGGCAAGAGCAATCAGAAGAGACCGCCTCTCGACAATTTGACTGGAACTCAAATAGCGGTCCGTTGCTCGGCTGGACGAGTGACTTGGCCTGTACGCAACAATGACGGTCGAACAGGGATCCCTGAATACCGCTCAAACCCGCGTCTGGCAATCCATCTATCCATCTTGCAGGTTTCCGCGGCCTACCAATAGTCTTAGATTCGTGGCAAAGAGCAAAGAAGACTGGAAGTATGTAAACGAACTTGGGATGACTCTGGCGGAGTCGATCGAACCCACCATTCGCGAGGTTGAAAGGAGCGTTGAGCCATTCGTCACGCCCCTGTACAAACCTAAAGACTTCGTCAGTGCCCCTGAACTGATCGGAACTGGCGTATTCCTTAAAATCGGTGCAAGTGTTTTCATCCTCACAGCCGCTCATGTGATCGAGCATTTCGACCCATACCCACCCTTGATCTCTCATAAGGACTGCTTTGTCCCCGTGCCCGGTGAGAGCTACAGGACCAAAAAACCACCTTCGGGAACTCACCGCCACGACCCGACCGACGCATCCGTCATGAGGATCGATGGGCCGATTGCGGAGCAACTCCGGGACAGGTGCCTGACGGTTGAAGACCTGTACATCTCCGATGTGCCGAAGATAGAAGCCTATACAGTCGTGGGCTTTCCAACCCGGGAACTCGAGATCAACGGACGAGAGTACATCCATAATCCGCGAAGCTTGACTCTATTCTCTGGTCTCGAGCCTGAATACAAGAGAATCGGAAGCAAGCGAAGCGTGCACATCGTTTTTGACCCTGGCAAGAAGTTGATTCACAGCAAGGGTACCGCTGATATTCCGAATATGAAAGGCATGAGCGGCGCTGGAGTCTGGCTAGTTCCTAGGGTCATGGGTTCGCCGCAACCTCACCGACTCGCCGGGATATTCATAGAACATCGCAGAACCCAACGCCTGATGGTAGCTACGAATGTGGCTGTTCATTTACAGCTGATCGCGCACTATCATTCGGAGTTTGACGATGTTTTCTCAGCGAGTTCATAAGCAGCCCCAGAATCACCCGGTAAAGTCCCCCGGGGCGTCCCCTTCGCGCGCCAAGAGAGCCGAGCGCGGGAAGTAGTAAAAGCGGAAAGAATTAACAAATCGCTTCACGTCTCATCATCAGCACGGCGCCAAAGAACGTGGGCTCTTTATCGATGTGGCCATACGGCGTCGCCACGAGAAACCTCGGCGCGAAACGGAAACAGGTTCTCGACGCTCTCCGGTTCTTCCCGCACGCCACGAACGCGGAGATCGCCGCGCGGCTCGGATGGCCGGTTAATCGGATAACGCCGCGGATGCTGGAGCTAAGGAAGATGGGCCTCGTTCTGCAATCAGAGCGCCGTAATTGTAAAGCGACCGGCGGGACGGCATGGGCTTGGAAAGCCAAGTATCCAGTGTTGCCGCCCTCCCGCGAAGAGGAGACAATCGAAAGCAGCAATTCGCTTGGAATATGAGAAGTAGCGCGGCTAGGGCGTTAGCCCGATAAGGCGTTTAGGCTCTCTATTCCAAAGAGGCGTCCGTTATGCTGAGAACCGGGCCGCCGCCTGTGCCCTTGGATCCGGAAGGACGACAGTACGCGCCGTACACCGATTACCCATATCCAGGTTCTTGAATGCGTACGGCGAGATTTTGCGCTCGGAGCTGCGCGGCATCCGGATATTCTTGAATCGCCTCTATTTCCGGATTCCCGGCGCGATGCCGACTTTCCCGATAATCGACCTCGGTGAGGGCGTTGGTGATGATGCGCCAATCGACGGCGCGGGGGGTTGCACGACGGCCCGGGCTGACAGGAGTAACACCAGCAACTCCTGTCTTACTCGCCCCTAGAATCGAGCTAGCCACGGAAGTTCAGTGGAATCGAGGCAGGGTTGCGGCGCATATCGAGACGACATTGAGCGAGGTAAATAACACTGGTAAAGATGGCACTCAAAGAACTGCACGTCCAAAAGTAAGAATATATTTTGTTCGTTGAACCCTTTCCTTGGGACGGTCCCATCGCAATTGGCATGATTCTTCGTTCTGCATTCTTGACTGATGCGGCGTGGTTCGTGCATGAAAGTCGCGTGGGAGGGTGATAGTTTAAGGCTACAATTCTGAAAATGATCTTCAATGAAAGAGGCCGCGAATGGGCGAGTACTATCAGGTCATCCGTGTTGGTGACAAGCCATCGTTTTCTACAAAGCATCGCAAGGTGATCATGTTGTTAGGAGCTGCTCTAGTCTTCGCGACATTTGTCATCAAGGATGCATTGCGCGATCAGCAGAAGGACCTTTCCGATTTCGTTGGGTCTGCGAGGGCGGTTTTTATTGGGCAAGAAGATTCTTCAAGTGTTCTGAATAGGCTCACACTCATTAGGAACGCGATCAACCGATTGGCGCAAACTTATCCGCATCTCGAAAGAATGAAGGGGTTTGATTTCCCCACGGTGCGTCCGACCTATGATGAGATTGATTCAGCGGCCGACGAGCTTGAGGCACAAAGAGAGTTTATATCGCTTTATCTCGACAGAAGCTCTCATCTCTGTGAAGTGCTCCCAGACGGGAGCACGCTACTTGTGAAGATCAATGACTTGAAGAAGAGGCTTGAGGCTGATGACCGATCGGGGGAAGAGATCGAATCGTTCCTGAAGGAATACCGGAGCGCACGCTCAAGCAATAAGCTTCCCGTCAAAGATCCGGAGTTTATCGAAAGGTCAGACGCAATGGGACGGCAAGTCGTGAGTCAATTTACCGATCTTCGCGCCATTCTGACTGATGCGGTGAAATCACATGCAGATGTGTTTGAGAGCGCGGATGCAGCTCATCATAAATCTCGGCAATATAGAGATTGCGGGCGCCGATGAGATTTCGGACGTCGCGACGCAATCTCTCGATCCTTCGCCTCGATCGCAGTCGATAAGGAACCGGCCGATAATAACTGGAAGGTCACATGAGAGGGATTTACGCCGTCGAAGCTCTTCTCCTAGAACTCAACTCTGAAACCCTACAGCAGACAGCAGCGCATGGCGGCGGTGACGTTCGGCGCGATATGCGTCCGATTTCGGCCGGGCCCCAAGCAAGGCAGTAACGCCTTCCTGAGCCTCCAAACGGTCCGGTTTCTTGTAACGTGGCATTGAGTAGTTTTTCCGTTGATGACAGGTATTCTGCACCGGCTAGGCGCTCAAATGGAGAGAGATTCCGGCCAAGATCGACATCCTCGCTCGCTTGATGTCGAGGTTGAAATGCTGAAAATCGTGTTCGGAGCCGGGCGCGTTCCTCGATCGATCAAATCGGAAAGGGGGAGTCATAATAAGGCGCGATTTTCCCTTCGCGATCGAGTGGAACCGACGGTGGACGGATATTGGTCCCGCGAACCACTATGTCAGAAACATCCACAAGGATCAGAAGCAGCACAATGAAACAAGTGATTTGCAGAAAGTGAATGATCATCCGTGCCATGACATCTCCAATCGCGCGAAAAAGGATTTGATCACAAAGCGAACAGGGACGGAAGACCGCACGATCATGGATGATTTGGGTCGAGCCGGAGGTAGGTGAAGAGCAGCGGCCTGCCGGTCGGCTTCACGCTGCCGCCTTCAGGCTCGACCGTGACGAAGACCGCGTCGATCTCCGAAATGGTCTTGGCGTCGTTGAACTTCAGCACCCAGCGCTTCTGGTTGGCATCGTCCTGATAGAGCAGGCCCAGGCTGACGGCGTGTTGCCGGTCGACGCCGCGGCCGCCCCAAGCCTGAAAGACGCTGGCGTTCTTGACGCCGTGTTGCTGGTCGAGATCGTACCCATAGAAGATGAGCGACTTGTCTTTGGTGTAAAAGACGCGCCCGAATGGCTTCTGAGTGTCGCCGTTCTTCGCAACGTCATAAATCTCGGCAATATAGAGGTTGCGGGCGCCGATGAGATTTCGGATGTCGCGGTCGTGCTGCAACAATTCCTGTTCGCGCGCAATCTCTCGATCCTTCGCCTCGATCGCAGTGCTCAAATCATAGACCTGGGTCTTGAGGGCCAGAGATTGCGCTCTGTCTTCGGCCGTTTGTCCTCCAATCAGAGTAAGTCTCGCCTGAAGGCTTTCGGCGTCGGCATGCGCCCGGGTTAATTGTTGATTCAAGTCTTCCCACTGCTGCTGGCTGCGGTCGAGTTGCGCGCTTCGTTCTGCCAATTCGCTCGCCAGTTGGCCGAGTTGGCCGTTGAGCCTGGCCGTCTCCTGTTGTCCTTCCCGGACCTCTGCGCGCAACTTGGCAGTCACGTTATCATCCAGACCGGACCTCTTCGCGGGGATCGGAGCGGCCGAAGCCGCCGGTTGAGTCACCTGAGGCGGGGTGCGCTGCAAAGATGTTGTGGGTGGTGCAGAGGCTACGGCCGATCGATGTTCCCGCAGACTGCCTATCCAATACCCCGTCAAGCTACAGGCCGCCAGGATCGACGCAGCGGCTGCGTATCGCCATGCAGGCAATTTCGGCCGACCACCCATTTTCCGTTGTGCTGGCGCCGGCTCGGCCCTGAGCGACTCCATCAGGGCCGCCTCAGCCTGTTCGATCGACCAGGAGCCGGGAGCGCTCTCGCCGTCTTGCTCCGGGGCAGCTTCCGACGCCAATGCCGGAATCACCGTGGCGATCACTCCCTCATATTCCTGCTTGGCCTCCCGGCACGCGGCGCAGTGAGCCAGATGTTCGGTGAGCCGCGCCCGTTCTTCCGTTGTCAGTTCTCCGGTGGTCGAGAGGGCGCAAAGCTCCTGAAACCCGTCATGGGGATCGGGAGGCAGTGTCCAACCTATCTGGCTGGAGCCGTTTTGTACGCTTTCGCTCATTTTGACCGCAGCTTTTCGGGGAGGACGTATTTTCGCAACCGTTCCAGCCCGCGATAGTAATGATTTCTGACGTTGGCGAGGGGGCGCCCCGTGAGTTCGGCGATCTCCTTGAAAGCGTATCCCTCAAAGAAGTAAAGCTGCATCGTCTCTCTCTGCTCCGGCGAGAGGACAGTGTTGAACCGCGCCGTCAACTGCTTTCCAAGGATACCTTCCAACGATTGCTCGTGAAACGGAATCTCTTCCCTTTTGTCGGCCAGGTGCAATCCCGCCTCCTTCAGTTCCTGGCTGGCATAGAAATGGCGGCTGTTGAGGTACCGGCGCTGGTCGAAGGCCCGGTGGTAGGCCATATGGATGATCCAGGTGATGGCTCTTCCCTTCACTGCGTCGTAGAGAGCGGCTTTACGGAAGATGATGAGAAAGACCTCCTGAACGAGATCGTCCGCCTCTGCCTCGTCTCGGAGGATCCGGTAAGCAACGTTGCGCACGGCACCCGCATGTCGGCGGAAGAGAACGGCGAGAGCTTCTTTGACCCCCTCGCCAACCTGCTCCAACAGCCGTTCATCCGAGGCTTCGAAATTCTGGGCAGGAGGTTGGGCTGGCTCTTGGGATGCGCCGACTGGGAGTTGAAGCGCGATTTCCGGAACGCCGCAAACTGTATCAGGGACTTCTCCGGCCCCTCCAAGTGCTTCCGGAAAATAGGCGGCTTTGGAACTCATACCCTCGTATCCCTCTGGTTCGCAAAGTACTGGTGACGCCTGAAGAGCTTCGTCAGGTCTGCGTTTTCACCGAGGCGCAGAATGCCCGATTGCTTGCACATCCAAGAGTTTTCTTAATCGATGTAAGCCATAGCTTACATGTATGCCTTAGCTTACATCCATTCTTGAGCGGTGGCAATAGACATATGCACGAGGATTGGCAGACGCATACGGGTTCTTCGCCTAGGTCGCGGGATGACACAAGTTATGCTGGCCGATCATGCACAGATCACGCGTGAACACTTGTCCGAACTGGAGAATGGAAAGAAGGAAATCGGCGTTCGAGTTCTTGAGCGAATCGTACTTTCACTTGGGATCTCACTCAAGGTGTTTTTCGACGACCGATCATTTTGATTCCGCATTACCCGCGCCGATCGGCATGGCGGGGGACCCTAGTTCGCCGCTCTGAATGTTAGGCGTTTCCTGCGCGGCGAAAGCTCGACGGGCTGGCCAAGAAATCAATCAGTAAAAAGCCCCAAAGGCAGAAAGCACAAGAAATAGTCGCGTCGTGCTCCTGCTATCGGGTGGCGCAGCGTCCATTTTGACCGCTAAGCGTTCTCAATTCGCAAGATCGAGCCTCGTCCAGAACGGCTTCTTTCTCCAGTCCCCTTGTGGGAAGGCGATTTCGCGAGTTACATGGGCGTTTGTGGGGACTAATCCGTGGCCGAATGCGGTTCGTGTTTCCCGAGCCTGAAAAAGACGAGACACGGGAAGCCGGCATCCATGGGAGCTCTCGACACATTAGAATGAAAACGAATGAGCGAACCAAAAGATCATCACTATGTGCCAGTGTTTTACCTTTCTCGCTGGGAAGGTCCTGATGGCTGCATTTGTCGCTTCAGCCGACCTTATGGCAACGAAGTTAAAGCCATGCGCGTTGTTCCAAAGGGCACAGCATTTGAGGCCGAGCTATATAGGACGCACGGCTTGCCGCCAGATCAAGCACAGACCATGGAAAAAGACTTCATGGCCAAGATCGATGATGACGCTGCCAAGGCGCTGACGCTTCTGGAAAAAGGCCTACCGGGGAAGGGTTTGACGAGCGCGGCCCGTAATGGCTGGTCGCGGTTCCTGGTCACGCAGATGCTTAGAGCGCCGCGCGATATCGCGCAACTCAAATCGAGTGTAAAGCAGGATTGGAATTTGAACGCGAAGGCGCTCAGGGAAAGATATGCCGCAATTAAATCGTCAAGCGATCCTGCCACATTAGAGGAATATATCGCGCGGCAGAATCCTGCCTACGAGGACGAATTTGCATTTAGTATTGCGCGCACGTTGATGGAGCACTCAATAATCTGCAATCTACTAAACGAGATGCATTGGTGTGTATTGGATGATCCGCAAGAATGTGATCCATTGCTGACCTCTGACAATCCCGTCTGGATGACGCCCACGCTCACAAAGGATGACGGTTTTCTTTGGGTGGCGATTGGTCCACGTAGGCTCTTTGCGGCGTCAGTGAAGCCAGAGACACAGCGTCGACTCCAAGCCCAGCCAAGGGGGGAACTGGTGAAGAACATCAACAAGATCACTGTGCAGCACGCAGAAAGATTCGTGTATGGACAGACCGAGGATATGCTGCCTTTCGTTCAAGAACATCTGTCAAGTAGACGCCATTCCACCTGGCTTGAAAGGCTAGCCGCCATCCGTGGGCATGCAACTGTCGCGTCTGGCCAATAACGATGGGTGCCCCACATCTCGATTTTGAGGGTGGGCCCCCCACATAGCATTGCGCATCTACATACCTCTCAGAGCGGCCGTCGCGTCTGCATGTCCCTGCCACGCAGCCTTGTTGTACCAAAGCGCAGCCTGCACATAGTCCTGCATTACGCCCTGGCCGTCGCGATATGCATTCCCAAGGCGGTATTCCGCCTCTGCAAGCCCCTGCTCGGCGGCCTTGCAATACCAATGCGCAGCCTGCACATAGTCCTTCGTTACGCCCAGGCCCGCGCTATACGCGAACCCAAGGCTGTCTTGCGCTATGGCAAACCCCTGCTCGGCAGCCTTGCGCCACCAGAAGGCGGCTAGAGTATTGTCATGCGTCACGCCTTGGCCGCCCCAACCAAGATACGCGTCCCCAAGGTTGTTTTCTGCTCTCGCGTATCCCTGCTCAGCTGCTTTGCGGTACCAGAAGGCGGCTTGGATGTAGTCCTGAATCACGCCACGGCCGGATGCGTATAGATACCCAAGGTCGTTTTGCGCGCTTGGCAGTCCTTGCTCGGCGGCCTTGCGCCACCATGTGGCGGCCTGTGCATAGTCCCGCCTGTCAGCCGCACCATGGCAAAACGAAACCCCGAGCCAGAACTGTAACTCCGGATGATTCGAATTCAGTTGAATCCCACGCTCAAAACAAGCAAAAGGGTCTTCGTATCGCTTTTTGCGGACCTCGGAATTAGTCTCGTTGATCCCACCGCCGTTGTAGAAGAGCAACCCCTTATTGAGCCACTCTTCGGCCTCTTCGTTGTTTCTTAGATCGGCACGGCCACGGGCGACGAGTGACTTTGCTCCGACTTTCGTCAGTGCAGTGGGCTGGACCGAAATCAAAGCGGTTTGTTTATCCGACTCGATCATCTGTCTGCCACACTTGTCGATTCTTTCTCAAACTGCTGCCGGGCCGCGATGACTCGGACCTGAACGCTGGCCGCCATTTCCTGTAAAAGGTCCCGTCCTTCCGCTGTCGCGAGGTCTGCCTTCGCCTTTAGCTGTGCCAAATCGGCTTCCGACAGGTGCTTTATCTCCAGTTCGATTGCGGCAATGCGGCCCCGAATCTGCTTCAACTGGCGCAATACACGAATCAGGTCCGCGTCGATCCCTGTACCTTGTACAGCATCAGGGCTTGTATCCAGACCGGCGAGGATGCGCCGAAGTGCGTCTTCGTCGCCGGTCGCATACGCGGCGTTTACTTGCTTCATCAGGCGTTCGCGCCGGGCGCGGTCTGTTTCGTCGGTCGCGGTATCCGGGTGAACCCGCTTGGCTGCGTCGCGGTAGAGTTTCTTCAAGTCAGCAGAAGGAGAAAATGGCTGAAACTCCGCCGCCTCACCGTGGGCCGCTGAATATGCATCCTCGGCCTGGGTTCGCGCCTCTGCGGCCGCGGCTTTTGCTTCGGGAGTGTCAGCGTACTCGGCGCGGAGTTCGGCGAGCCGCGCATTCCACTCGTCGAGTTCTGCGTAAAGTACCCCTACCCGGCGAAGGTACAGGCCCTCAAAAGTTGCCAGTTCCGCTTTCAGGCCGGCTAGCAAGAGTTCTTTATCTGCAAGCTGCGATACGAGCCGCGCCAGTTGTTCCCGTTTGGCTGCGAGCTCTTCTTCTTCCGGCGTGAATCGGCGCACCAAGTCTATCGTCATTGGAATTCTAGAAATCTCGGTCAGGATCATTCTACAGCTTGGGTTGCTCGCAGGACCTATCGCGAGGGCCTGGTGGCGGGCGGCCCACCCGTAATCAACCTATAATCTTCGGTCAGCAAGGCATAACTCCGCGCCAGATGCTGCACCTCCATCGCGCTCTTTTCGCCGTGATAGAACAGTTCAGCCAGCTTGCGCGCGTCGATCGCATCGCTCTTGTTGCCCGACTTCAACAGCGTGTTCTTGCGCGGGTTGCACACCATCAACCGGGCCACGCGCCGAGACAGCAGGTCGTAGAGCCAGGCCGAATGCGTGCCCTCTTCGAAGGTGACGTGCAAAGTACCGCGCATTCCGCCGATAAAATCCAGAATGGCAGCCGCCCGCGTAGCCAGAATCGACTGCTGGATCAGGCAGCCGCTCTCGTTCAGCACCGCCGCTGAAATCGTGTCCCGGTGGACATCGAGCCCGACATATCGCACACTATTCATCTGGGTGTTCCTCCCTGTTGGCTTTGGTTGTCTGCTCACCACAGCAACCGCAGCTTACAGGAAAGGGGCGCCCTTTTATAATGCGTGGCCCACATCTCAAAGGCGGATTGATGAATCAGGGTGCCCTAGGTCTCGATTTTGAGATCTGGGAAAGTACAAAAGCTTCAGCGAACACTTTTTACTCCCGAGATGTCGGCCAGAGTCCGGGAATCCCGATTACCAACTGCTGCCAAATATGCAGTGGCTAGCTCAGCGACAGATCATCCAAAGTATTTCCCCTTCCGATTCGTGGTGCGTCCACGACCTCGAATCGGGTCGCCCGTCGGGTGGGCGGGTGAAGACGCTTCCGCCGAATGGCGGAGCATCAAGCAAGGGTGGGAAGACGGGCGAAAACAACGCCTGTGGAGTTGTGGACTCCGTCGCGATATGTTGCGCTATGATGCTGTCCGCTTCTTCGCTGCGGCGGTCGGCGGTTGGCGTCATTTAACTGTGCCCGGAGTTGCTCCCATGAGGCACGGTGGCCGTCGATCTGGGGCGTAGCCATGCCGCTCAATTTCACGGCGCGTATTGTTTCTCCTTCAAGCAGCAGTCTGCGACAAAGAAAAGCGCCAGCCATCGGAACCGATGGCCGGCGCGATATCACTTCCCTTTTGCCCGTATTAGTGACTCAGAAAAAGCTTTCCATCGGCATTGAAGACACTGCGGAGGATGATTCTTGCCTCGCGCAGATTGGTATGCACTGTGTACCGGTCGGTCCCCATCGCCTTGGCAATGGCATTCGGGTTGAGAATCGGCCTTCTTCCTCTTTCACGCTTCCATTTATCCGGATCGCCCGATTCCGTCTGGGCGTGCTCCTTGAGCGCCTCATCCGGGCCAAGTGCTTGGATGCACTGGAGAGTTGCGCAGACGTGGGGCCGTAAGTTCGGGAAACCGGTAACCTGATTCAGCAGGTCTCGTGTGATGATGTCCTGCTCAGCCTGGTTGTGGAGTGGTCTCTGGCATGTGGGGATCGTGGCCAGATCGGCAACTGTTTGAATGCCGTCGTTCTCAGCGCGTCTGAAATACGATCGCACGGTTCCAAGCGCCAGAGCGCGAAACAGATAGCGTCGAAATGCGTCGCTCCCCTCCCCCACGGCGCTATTGCGCTGAAATACTGCAATTGCGGCCGTGACTGCGCCATCGTACATACATTCAAGTTGCCAGTCAGAGGGGTAAACAAACGACTTGTACGCTCGACGGCGTGCGGACCGCTCAGCCAACGGTAGCGTGCAAGCAAGGAATATATCCAGTGCGCGGGGATTGACGTGATCGTGGCGGTACACGGCTTCGGCCACCTGAATGCGTTCTGTTTGGTCGGAGAATCTAAACAGATGCTGCAAAAGATCCGCCATTTGCGCATTGTCAAGAGAGGGAATTTTGTTGTGAGCGAGCAAATCGCTTACGGATGCAGGCTTCCGCTTTTCACTGGCGGAAGCCGGATAGCCAGCGATGCTCCTTGGGATCGCGCCATCGCTCGCGGTGGTAGCTGCGCTGCTGATGACGGCATTGGTGTATTCCATGAAGATGCTCCTCTGTAGGCCCGTGGGCCGATTGGCGTCCGAAAGCCGGGAGCACCCAAACCCAAATTTCTTTTGTTGAGTGCCCTCGCTTCATGGCTCTTGCGGCACGGCAGGGGCGAGGAGGGTTCTGTCAAGGCCGGGCGTTCTTCCCCGTTTATCGCAGCGCAGCGGAGAGCCTTGACAGGTTCCGACCGCCTCTGCCATAACGCAGCCTGAAGCGGGGGCACTTGATAAAAGAAGAAATTTAGGCAAACTACCTTATCGCATCGCGCACGTCAGGAAGGGGCGTTGCGGGGAAGGAACGAGACTGTTGCGAAACTCTTTACTGGAACCAGCTCTTTGCTGGTCCAACTTCCGAGTTGCTGACAAACCGGAGCAGACGTGTGCAGCAAGTTCCCACAACGGCGTCAGTGTCGACCTCACGGGGTTTGATTATCGACCACTAGTTGGTTTAATGATTGGCAACCTAAACATCGAATTATTCTGACCCGTGAACTTCCAAGCTCTATGATCGGGGAAAGACCTGCAACGTTGAGCGAGATCGAGCGAAGAATCGCATTGAGAAGGCATGTTGACTTTTTGACGCTCACGGTGATACCGTTTCAACCAATCGGCGAACAGAAAAGAAAAAGGGTATCTTACCCAAGATTTTCGGCTGAGACCCCTCTCGCCGAGTTCTCTCAAGAGTGAAGTGTTCTAGCACGGAATGCGTTGCCGCATAGGTGTGCGCCGTGATCTGCTGCTGTTTTGGGCAGAAACCGTTACCTAGATTGACCTGATGATATTGAGCGTCAGGGGAGAATCCCGAATGAAAGCGTTGGGTACCCGTACCTGCGTGACCCTGTGTTTTGGACTCTTAGCCTGCATTGTGTTCAGTGCGGTTAGTGGCTGGTCACAGACGACTCCTAGCCCAGGCTCTGCTTCGGCTAGCCCGGCACCAAGTGCGCCCTCTGCGGGCATCACGAACGGAACTCCTCCGATCGAATCAACCATACTGGCATACAAGACTCTGGTCGCGGATGCAGCGAGGATTGACGCGTCTCTCAGCACCAAGACGGTCGGAAAAGTTGTGGTCGTCGGCACCAGCACGGACATCGCTGCGATCGTTCAGTTGCGAATCGTATTGAGCCAGGCAAATATTCTTGAGCAAAGACTTACTACGTTAACAGGCGCACTGAACGCGATCGTCATACCCATTTACGCCCACCCGGTCATAAAAGGAAATCCAGCGTTGGGCGCTGGATTTATTGCCAGTCCTGCGGACGTGGCGACACTCATTCAGACCTTGGGCAGCATTACCGCGGTGAATCAGACATTGTCCAGCACGGCTGGCGCGCTGAGCGACGCAACGTTGATCACCTTAATAGCGCAAGGGATTAACGCTGACGCCGTTTACATTCCCAGCGTCTATCCGCCGAATCTGCTCACGGACACGGATCTCAGTGAGACAAACATAGGTGCCGCGCTAACCCGACTCGAAGTTGCAAGACGAAACGCTATTGCCGCGAGCAATATCTATCTCCAGGCGGTTAAGGACGCCGGGATTGTAGCTACCACTGTAAAAGGTGCGGCGATGCCGGTCTATACCGACGCCGAGATCGATGCGGCTGGAGCTTTCGTGGAAAAGACGGTTACTGTCAATGCCATTGTGAATGCTATAACTCTGGCGAGTACAGCAGTCGATGGTTTTGAGACGTCGCTGTTCACCGGTCAGGGCTATTCACCCGTTCCAACACCGCAGACGAATACCCCCACGCCAACAGCGCCGGGTCCAGGCCCAGTGGCGCCCGCGTTGCCCGCGCCGGTTCCTGCAGCTCCATTGCCTGCCGCGCCGGCTCCTGCGGCTCCGGCTCCGGCAACACCGCAAAATCAGGGCCAACAGTCTGTCACAACTTCGGGAACAACGCTTCAGCAGCTGGTGTCCGCTGACCTGCTGCTGCGACAAATACTCTCGGATCCAAACTACGCGTTCGGGCTTGTGCTCCTTTCGGTTCACGCATTGGAATCCGGAGGAAGTCAGCTGACAAAATCCAATCTTTTTCTGGGAAGTCGCATATATTTCGGCGGGGGTGCCGTTGCTTCGTTTGCCCTCTACGATAGCGATGGAACACAGATATGCAGTGGCGTGGGTTATGGATACAAGGGCAATATCCGCGAGAAAAGCATCGAAAATATATTGGCAGACCCGACTCCGGCCGTCGCAACTGTAAGCACAACCTGCGACTGAAGCGAGGACTTTAACGGAGAAGAGCATGCCTTTGAAATCGAACGCGCTGTCGATTCCCGTTACGCCGCCTCCGGCAGAGAGTGCTGCGGTCAGTGGTAGCTCGCAGCTTGTGCCACCACTGCCCCAGGTCCCGCAGAGAGCAGAAGAATGGTGTTGGGCCGCTTGCATTCAGATGGTCTTGAACCGTATCGGAGTGAATGTCCAGCAATGCGACGTAGTGAACAAGGTATTTAATCAAACTATTTGTTGCGACACACCGGAGGCCGGAGCGTGCAATCAGCCGGTCGGCCCCGGAGATATTGTCTCTGCCTACCAAGAATGCGGACATCAGGCGCAACTGATCAGTCATCCGATTTCATTCGAAGACCTGCAATCCGAGATACTTGTTGGCGGCCGTCCAGTAGAAGTCGGAATGGCATGGGCCGGAATAGGCGGTCATGTTGCGATGGTGTGGGGAGCAACGATGGGCCCCCAGGGTCCACTTCTGTTGGTTAACGACCCCAAATACGGCTCCGGGGCCGTTTACTATGTGAATCTCTTGCGCGCGTATGGCTTAGGGACCTGGCAATGGACGTGGGTCTCAATCTCCTGAGGGAGGAACTAAACGAGTATGGCTTATACAAGACGGCTCGGCAAACCAAAACTGCAAGCGGTCAGAAGACAACTTGGTTACATGATCGTCAACTTTCATCGCGATGTGGTTAATGCTGAGAGTGCTGAAATTCATGAAACGTTCGAACTTTGCATGATTCAGGGTGATGCCTTCCCGTTGGTCAAGGACAAACGCATATCCAGGATTGTTAAAAGGACAGGTTCGTGGCAACACCTTATAAAATCAAACGGGAAACCGATTGGAATAGCGCACTCCGCGGCGCCTGGGGCGCTTAAGAGCATTTGGTCGGTTCAGAATTTTTTTATAACGCCGATGAGCGCTAAGCTCGCTCGCGCCGTCGCGAAGATCGATAGGATGCGTATTGAAGAGGACATCGAAGTCATACTGGTGACAGTGCCTTCAAAACAGGTCGATTTCTTTCTGCTCCGGAGCTCGAAAAAAACTGAAGCGTATCTGATTGTTGGCCACGATGAATCGACTGGTTTGGTCGAAGGTAGGTTCTACACCGAGACTAGATTTTTGAAATTGCTGTCGTCGGCTCCGAACATCGCGGGATTCCATAGTTTTGAGCGAGTTAACGACTCAGGCGCCTCGCCGCAGCAGAAAGAAGAATAGCGTGGCCTTTAAGGCTATAAAAGACCGAGGGCGGCATGGAGCTATCGCTGATACGGGGGAGCTGATGGCATACAACCCCAAGCGCATCACGAACGTGCTCGACACAATCAAACCGACGGAACCGCTTCTTCGCGCCTGAGAGGGCGCAGCGAGAGCACTTGCGTCTCTCTACCACCTTCTGAACTGAGTTTCGTAACGACCTCGGAACGGCCCCGCTGAGATTCTCTCTCGCTTGACTAGTGTAGTGTCTCAATAATAGAGTCGTTTATATATCGAGGCTCATCTTTATGATGAGGAGACCTCGATATGCGTGTGGCGCAGCCCGTTGTTCTGAGTGAAGTTATCCGGCGGAAACTGGAGCAGCAGTCGCGCGGGCGCAGCGTGCAGGCGCGCGTGGTGCTGCGCAGCCGCATCGCCTTGCTGGCCGCCGATGGGCTTCAGAACAAGCAGATCGCGGCGACTCTGCACGTTGCTCCCCGCATGGCCGCGCTTTGGCGGGGCCGGTTTATTGAAAGCGGCATCGAAGGCCTTTTGAAGGATGCGCCCCGGCCCGGTCGCGCGCCGTCGATTTCCAGGGCATTGTTGATCGAGAAGACCACCCAGAGCACTCCTCGGAATCAGACGCACTGGTCCACGCGCACCATGGCGCGGGAGATGGGCGTATCGAAGGCCACGGTATCTCGCATCTGGCGGGCAAACGGCCTCAAGCCGCACCGCGTGGAGAGCTTCAAGGTCAGTAACGATCCGCACTTCGCGGACAAGCTGGAGGCGATTGTCGGACTGTATCTGAACCCTCCCGAGCACGCCCTGGTGTTGAGTGTGGATGAGAAGAGCCAGATCCAGGCGCTGGATCGCACGCAGCCCGGCTTGCCTCTAAAAAAGGG
>DASZLE010000079.1:0-7349 GCA_035552475.1 Occallatibacter sp. | reverse complement strand
GTGTGCCTGCCGGAGGCCGCGTGAGCCTCCGGCGGGCAAAATGGCATATCGGATAGCCGCAAAATCAGCGATTTTTGAGCAGATGTGGCCACGCCGCAGCAGCGCAGTTCTATAACTCGCCGATTTTCAGAGGTTCCTTAGTGGCGGCAACACTTCTTCAACCGTTTATGTCGCGTCAGGCGCGAGTGTAGCCGACGCGATCGCCCCTTGCAGGAATGACACTACACAGGAAGCTATGGAGATCAGGGATGCCTTTGTAGCGGCGAACTCAAGCTCCGGCCCCATCGTAGTTTCGGCAACCGTTTCCAGCGGGAGTAACTCCGTTTCTGTCCCATCCACTACCGGACTAGCACCTGGTAACCTCGTCGTGAGTTCTGCATTTCCGGCAGGCACTCTCATTTCCAAAGTGACTAGCGGTACTGCGTTTACCACTACCCAGAACTCGACCGCCGCTCTGAGTTCCGCATCGCTCGCCGTCGTCGGGGCGCAATTCCACTTTTCTGGGACCTACTCTGGTACGGTGGGTGAGGATATCGCAGCCATAGCCGTTCACTCGGGATTTGGTGTGCTGATTGACGGCGGTGTTTATCAGACAGGGAGTAGCGCAGGCGCCCCCGCCTACGCTACAGATTTCAAGTTTGACGGATTAAAGGCGTGGGGTTCATCCGGGACTCCCGGAAACACCAGTGGACTGCCCGTGCTTGGTATTATCTCTTGGCCCGGAACTGCCCCTGGCGCAGGGGTAGCCAACGTACATATCAATGTAGCTGACGTTGAAACGTGCTCCGCCGGCAGTCCGCTCGTGGATGTAAACGGCTATTCCGCCGGCAATCGCGGAGGCAATGTTAACTCGGTAGAGACCAACACCATCGATCTTGAAGCTCGTGCGGTATGTAACGGGCTGCATATCATCGACTCGCACAGCATCAACTTCACAAATGTCACAGCGGAAGCACCCGGTCTTCAAACAGGACCGATTGCTGACAATAACATGGCCGCTGTTGCTTACATTGACGAGTCCTACCCTGGCTCAACAACCACGGTCCACATGAGCGGTACAAACTTCAGTTGGCCGACGACCTTGATTGACTGGGTCGATTCTGCCTCCCTGGTGAAGTTGCAATCTTCTGTCACCGCCGGGTGTTCCAGTATTACTGTTACCAGTGGGCAGATATTGCCCCTGGCTGGGCAGCCGGTCAAGGTGATGGATGGGCTCAACTCTGAAGTTCTCTACGCGGCATACGGGACTCCATCTTCTGGAACCACTATCAATATCGCTTCTCCGGGTTGCACCAATGCCCACGCAACGAGTATCTACGTTGCGTGGAATCCCAAATGGCTCGGCGGCCCTGGACCTGCCGGCATCTATTCCGGTCAGTTGACCATACCCGCTGGAAGCCTCGTGAACGACGGGACCGGCGTGGTCACCGCCACGGTTTCAAATGACAACTATGTCTTTGAGGACCGTCACATTGGCGAATGGATCAATGTGTATGCAACGTCTTCAGATGGGCAATTTGAACTTGGACGAGTTCAGATTACAGGTCTCGGCGCTTACTGCACGATCAGCGGAGCGCAGGGGACATGCGCGAACAACCAGTTCCAGTTCGTGTCACCAACGCACACCGCGTACACCAGCACGGCGCAGGTAACGATTTGTGCAGACGTCTATTCCTACTTCGATTTCAATATCGCCGGGGATAGCGTGTACGGTTACTCTCAGTTCAACCCAGGTGTCAGGGTTCCTGAGTTCAAGGGGTCGGCAAACTTCCGCGAAGGCATGAACCCGACCGCTCTCACAGTCAGCGGACTCGATTCAGACAACCACCTACTCTACAACCGCCTCTTCCTCGGTTCGGGTGGAAAGCTGGAATATACTGGCGCGGTCGGCACGGATCAGTACGTCGAGGCGCAGTGTGCCACCCTGAGCAATGCTCCCGTCACTTGCCCTGCTTTCCACGTTCGCAGCGGGCCGGCGGCCAACACTCCTCTGTACCTCGGTGCTCATGGCGTCGATAACTATGAGATTGATCCGGCTGACGGGCTGTTGCACATCGTTAACGGCGGGGTCGAAGGGAACCCGGTCGCTGTCATGCCCTCGCCTCCGGTCAATGGGCATCTGGCAGCCTTTAACGCGACAAGCTCTCAGCTTGTTGATTCCGGAGTTCCAGCCAGTTCAATTCAATCCCCGGTACAAGTAACCGTTCCGGGCGATCTGGCTTGTGCCGTCGCCAACGACACGACGATCAATGCGATAGCTATTACCAGCGGGTCGTGCACGGCGTCCCAATGCACGGTTGGGCTGTCCCTCCCCACCAGCGGCATCACGCCGTACTATGCAGGCCAGAAGATTATGGCGTCGGGCGCCACTCCGTCTGGTTACAACACCAACACTCCAGTCGCGATTTCCGCCATCGCCATCAGTGGGTCGAGCAGCACCATCACTTATCCGAATACCAATAACCCCGGTGGTTGGACTTCGGGCGGGAATGTTTCGCTTGGGTGTTATAACACGGCGAGCGACGCTCTTAGCGCGACTCCGGTTACGTTCCAGTCGCAGATTACGACGGCGGCCAATTTCTTTGCGAACACTCCGTCCAGCCATTTGCAGGCTATGTTCCAGGACTGGTCGGCGTCGTCGTCCGGTAACCCGGCTCCCCTGCAGAAGCTGTATTACGGATCAAACCCTCTTTGGACGTCGCCCAATCCGCCTGCACTGGGCGCCAGCTTGTCGGGAATCGGCGGGGCAATCGAGTGGGCTTTCAGTGCGCTTACGCAGACCACGCCTGCCCTGGTGCTGGCCACGAGCGTAGATGCTGCAACTGTACCGGTGGCGTCAGTGTCAGGGAACAACTGGGCGAATGCCTATGGACTGCTGCCTAAACTGACCGATAATTCGGCGAGCAGCGTGAGCTTGCAGCTATATTTCAGCGCCACAGGGGTCGCGAGTGCGGCGTATGTCAGTGGGGGCAGCCCCAGCGGCACAGGCAACGTTACACTTTCCAGCTTTAACGGCTCTTGCTCAGGCGCGACCGCAACCATGGCTGTATCGAGCGGGGTTCCAGGCGCTATAACCATCAACACACGCGGCACTGGCTGCACCGCCGCAGCGACGACTGCGACCTGTACGAGTGGAACAGCTACATGCTCTGGCACGGTGACGCTCGCAAGTGTGCTGGGGGGAGCAGCAGGGAACGCGCGAATGCTGAACGCACTCACTTGGCGACCGAATTAGAGCATTACGAGAGAGATGCGGTACGGCTCGCTCGGCGGCATCCCACCGGCCTGCCTTGCAGTGAGCCAAGCGTCTACGGGCAGCCTGAGCATCTATGCGGCAGCCAATGCCACGGCTGGGGATGCGTAGCAGCTGGATAAGATGCGCGAGGACCTGGTGCAGTAGCGGCTTTGCTTCTGCTCAGGCGACAGAAGAGGCCGCGCTGTCCGCAATGGCGCTACATCAATCGGAACGGGCTCAACCAATCGGGCGGGGTTTTCCCGCACCGGCGTGGCGGGTGCGTTACCCGCACCCGCGGGAGATATGGAGTTGTCTATGCTGCACTTGAAATCGGCGCTCACCTTCGACACCATGACTGCCGAAGACCTGCTGGCCCTCGGTCCCGCGCTCGACCTGCGCCCGGCCAGCCTGGGCGGGGACACGGTGGCCATGGCGCTCGCCGGGCAGTTGCTCTGCGTTCGCGCCCGCTCCGGCGAAACTCGCCCGCTGCGCGCCAACCCCATGCAGCGCCTCTTCGAGTCCCGCCGCGGATCCTCCAACATCGTTCTCAAGGCCCGCCAGCTCGGACTCACCACCTGGGCCGCCGCCCGCTTCTTCCTCAGAACCATCACCCGCCCCGGCACCCTCACCCTCCAGGTGGCCCACGCCCAGGAGGCCGCCGAGGAAATCTTCCGCATCGTCCACCGCTTCTACGACTGGCTGCCCGAGGACTTGCGCCAGGGGCCCCTTGCCACCTCCCGCGCCAACACTCGCCAGATCGTATTCCCCGAGCTCGATTCGCAGTACCGCGTGGTCACCGCCGGCGATCGCAACGCCGGCCGCGGTCTCACAGTGCAAAACCTGCACTGTTCCGAGCTCGCCCGCTGGCCCGGCGATCCCGCCGACATCCTCGCCGGCCTGCGTGCCGCTCTCGCCCCGGGGGCCGAGGTCATCCTCGAATCCACCCCCCAGGGCGTGGGCGGCTGTTTTTACGACGAGTGGCAGAAGGCCCACGAAACCGGGACCGTGCAGCACTTCTTTCCCTGGTGGCTCGAGCCCCGCTACCGCTCCGCCGCCATCGATCCCGCTACCCTCACCGAAGAAGAACAGCAACTGGTCTCCCGCGAGCAGCTTGACTTGGAGCAGATCGCCTTCCGCCGCAACATTCGCGCCAACCTCCGCGGCCTCGCCCGCCAGGAGTTCGCCGAAGATCCCGACAGTTGCTTCCTGTCCAGCGGCGACTCGGTCTTCGAACTTTCTTCCGTGGCCGCCCGCCTGGCCACCGCGCCCCCGCCCCACGAGACCCGCCACAACGGCGAACTCGAAATCTGGCTCCCCCCCGTCCCCGGCCGATCCTACCTGATGGCCGCGGACCCCGCCGGTGGCCTCAGCGACGGCGACTATTCCGCCGCCCAGGTCCTCGACCTCGCCACCGGCATGCAGTGCGCCGAGTTCGCCGCCCACCTCGGCGGCCTCGAACTGGCCCGCTTCCTCACCGATCTGGCCGCCGAATACAACCACGCCCTGCTGGTGGTCGAGCGCAACAATCACGGCGCCGGCATCCTCGCCCTGGCGGAAACCGTCTGCGCCTACCCGCGCCTCTACCGCCCCCGCAACAACCATCGAGCCGGCGACTCCAACAGCCAGCCCCGCGGTTGGGGGCTGTCAAGCGCCGGCGGCGAGGCCGGCTGGCTCACCACCTCCGTCAGCCGACCCGCCGTTCTCGGCCGCCTCGACGCCGCCCTGGTCGAACACCCGGAGCTCTTCATGAGCCGCCGCCTGCTCGCCGAGTGCCGCAGCTTCGTGCGCCATCCCGACGGCAGCACCGCCGCCGCCAACGGCGCCCACGACGACAGAGTCCTGGCCATGGCCATCGCCCTGGCCGCCCGCGCCGAGTTGATGGCGAACAGAAGTGAAATGAAGTGAAGGAGTGAAAGAGTGAAGTAGTGAAGGAGTGAAAGAGTGAATCAGCGAATCAGTAAGGCGGAGATTCACTACTTCACTACTTCACTACTTCACTCCTTCACTTCTTCACTCTTTCACTCCTTCACTCCTTCACTCCCGACAACTTACAATGACCATGAACCTTCATCCGCAACCCGGAGCCGCCCTTGCCCATCGCCGCCATCCAGCACATCCGCCGCATGCGCGGCGGCGCGCAGGGCCAGCTCATGCTGGGCGCCGACGGCCACATCTATGTGGTCAAGTTCCAGAACAACCCGCAGCACATCCGGGTGCTGGCCAACGAACTGCTGGCCTCCCGCCTGGCCCTGGCCGCCGGGCTCAGCGCTCCCGAGCCGGAGCTCATCGACGTATCGCCGTGGCTCATCGACAACACCCCGGAGCTCGAAATCGACCTCGGCCGCACCCGCCAGCGCTGCACCCCGGGCCTGCAGTTCGGCTCCCGTTTCGTGGGCGGACTGATGCCCGGCCAGGTGGTCGATTTTCTGCCCGAGGAGGAGTTCGACAACGTTCGCAACACCGCCGAATTCGCCGGCATCCTGGCCCTCGACAAGTGGACCGGCAACGCCAACGGCCGCCAGGCGGTGTTCGCGCGCAGGCAGCGCGAGCGGCGCTACAAAGCCGTCTTCATCGACTACGGATACTGCTTCCACGCCGGCGACTGGAAGTTCGACGACGCCCCCCTGCGCGGCGTCTACCACCGCAACCGCGTCTACCAGGCGGTCACCGGCTGGGACTCCTTCGAGCCCTGGCTCACCCGCCTCGAAACCCTGCTCCCCGACACCGTCTGGGCCGCAGCCAACGAAGTGCCGCCCTCCTGGTACGGCGGCGATCAGGGCGCCATGGAAACCCTGGTCGAGCAACTGCTCGCGCGGCGCAGCCGCATCCGCGATGGGATCGACGCTTTCCGCCGTTCCGATCGCCAACCGTTTCCCAATTGGGGCCAACCACCCCGCGAACTCCCTCCCGACCTCTGGCGCGCGCAACCCTTCGGCGCTAGCATCATCGGGGGAAGAGTGAACTGAAACGAGCCTGTAGCTTGTAGCCGGTAGCCAGGAGCAAAGCCTCAGCTACCGGCTACAAGCTACAGGCTACCGGCCAAATACATGACCAACCGCCGTCGATGCGCCTTCCAACTCGTCCGCTACGTGCCCGATCCGGTGCGCAACGAGTTCGTGCATATCGGCGTGCTGCTGCGCGAAGACGGCGATCCCGGACATCCGGCGCGCCTCGACCTTCGCTTCACCCATGACTGGCGCCGCGTGCGCTGTCTCGATCCCGATGCCGACACCGCGCTGCTCGAAGGCATGGAAACCGAGCTCCGCCAGCGCCTGCAACAGGAAGCCCTGCTCGCCGAAAGCGAACGCAGGCTCACCCGCATCCTCGATGAATCGCTTTCGCTCAACCTGCAGATCACCGAGCCCAAAGCTTATCTCGCGGAAAGCCTTCCCGCGGGCATGGAAGAGCTGATGCGCCTCTATGTCGACCCGCCGCCGCGGGAGCGGGTGGCCCGCCTCCGCGGACGCGCCGCCATCCAGGCCGCCATGCGCTCGGAGTTCGAACGGGCCCAGGTCTGGGACCTGATGCGCAAGCAGATTCGCGCCGCCGACTACACCCGGCCGGGCGATCCGCTGCGCATCGACCTCGGCTACCGCCCCAACGGGGTGATCAAAATGTTCCACGCCGTCAGCCTCGAGCCCGGAGTGGAAATGGCCAAAATCCTGGCCTTCTCCTCTGCCGGCCTGCGCGCCGGAATCGAGCGCGTGGAAAAAGCGCAGTTCGAATTAACCGCCATCGTCGAGCCCGCCGCCAGAATCGGAGCCAGCGACGAAGCACCCGAGCGCCTGGAGCTCTACCGCTTCGCCATCGACACCATGGAAGAGCACCAGATTCGGGTGCTCACCACCACCCAGCTGCCCGACGTAGCGCGAACCGCACGACGCGAGCTGCGGCTGGAATGACTACTCAGCTGTTAGCTCTTAGCTCTTAGCTCTTAGCTGTTAGCTGTTAGCTCTTGGCTCTTAGCTGTTAGCTGTTAGATTCTTACCGCCGCATTCGTAAACAAGACTACTTCAACAAAATTCATGCAGCTTCGAGCAGTTGAATGATGTTACGGATGGAATGGTCGGCTTTGTGGAAGGCCGATTCGAGTTTGCTGTTTGGCCGTGGGGGT
>DASZLE010000078.1:0-21329 GCA_035552475.1 Occallatibacter sp. | reverse complement strand
TCCTTCGAAAATAAGCAAAAGCGCCCAAAAGTGTCCGGATCCGAACGGTCGCCGATTTTCATGCGTGGTTGTGAGCCGAAGGATCATGGATGACTATTCTCGCGTCGTCCCTCCGGGACGAAGGCATGCCTCGCTTCGAACCAGCCCTGCGCAGCATCCCGGGTCCCCAAGTGCTAGGGACCCGGGGCACCCGGCAAGCGACAGCTGGAATGTGGACCGCCCGCCTATCATCGCGTCCCTACAGGACGCGGGGGCAATCGGGCTGCGGTTTCCCAGGATTTCATCCTGGGCTATTCTCGCGTCGTCCCTCCGGGACGAAGGCATGCCTCGCTTCGAACGAGTCCTGCGCAGCATCCCGGGTCCCCAAGTGCGAGGGACCCGGGGCACCCGGCGCTGCGGTCTGGTGCATTACCCCTGATGCTGGAGATCAAACGGTCAATTTTTCTCGAGCGCCTGGAGCCAATTTTGGATCTTGGTATCGGCGGGATATGCTGCGGCCAACTGCCTGAGCTCTTCGAGCAGCAAGTCGCGCCGCTCCAGCGCCTCTTTCTGATTCGCGTCATCGACGGTGTTGACCAGGCCCATCGCAAGCTTCTCGCGGACGGCGGCGTCATCGGGGTAGGCTGAAGCCATCTGCCGGAGCTCGTCAAGCAGCGCGTCCCGGCGCTTCAGCGCCTCCTCCTGTATGGCGGCGACCATCGTGTTGTTCAGGCCCATGGCGAGCTTCTCGCGGACGGCGGCGTCGCCTGGGTAGGCCGCAGCCAGCTGGCGGAGCTCGTCGAGCAGCGCGTGTCTGAGTTCCAGCGCCTCTTCCTGCCTGGCGGCATTGGTGGTGCTAAACAGGACCCTGGCGAAGTACCCGCGGACGGCGGCCTGGTCGGGGTAGGCCGCAACCAGCCGCCGGAGTTCGTCGAGCAGCGCGTCCCGGCGCTGCAGCGCCTCTTCCTGCGTGGCAGCGTCGATCGTGGCACCCAGGCCCTGGGCGAGGCTCTCGCGTACAGCGGCGTCGCCAGGGTTGTCCACGGCCAATTGCCGGAGTTCGTCGAGCAGCGCGTCCCGGCGTTCCAACGCCTCTTCCCGCTTGGCGGCGATAATCGAGTTGTACAGACCGAGGGCGAACCACCCGCGTACTTCGTTGTCGCCGGGCCAAGCCTCGGCCAGCCGCCGGACCTCGTTGAGCAGCGCGTCTCGGCGCTCAAGCGGTTCGGCGGCAGCGATCGTGGTGTTCAGGCCCCTAGCGAGTCTCTCACGGACGGCGGCGTCGCCTGGGCAGGCCGCAGCCAGCCGCCGGAGGTCGCCGAGCAGCGTGTCCAGGCGCTCCAGCGCCCCTTCCTGCTTGGCGGCATTGATCGTGTTGCACAGGCCATTGGCGAAGTGCTCACGGACGGCGGCGTCGCCTGGCCAAGCTGCGGCCAGTTGCCGGAGTTCGTCGAGCAGTGCGTCTCGGCGCTCCAGCGCCCCCTCCTGCTTGGCATAAAAGGTCGTGTTGAATAGGCCCTTGGCGAGCTCCTCGCGTACGACGGCGTCGCCTGGACGGGCAGCAGCCAGCTGGCGGAGCTCGTCCAGCAGCGCGTCTCGGCGCTCCAGCGCCTCTTCTTGCTGGGCGAAAATGAGCGCGTTGGCCAGTCCCTTGGCGTTCTGCTCGGCTACCGGCTGGAGGAATTGATGCTGAAGCATGGATGGTTCCGTGGGATCAAGTATAAAAAGCCGGAACGCATTCGTAAGTTTCCACCCTTGTCTTTCGTTCACACCAAGACGAATTTGTGTCATCGGTTGAGGGATGCTTGATTTCATTTGTATAAAAGGACTCTGCGATACAAAGCTATATACCCGGCCTCGGTTGGCAATCTCGAACTGTGACTCAAGAATCGAGGGACGTGCTATATGTACTTGGATGGTGCCAGACACATCGATACAGGCGAGGGGTACGCCGTTGATAAGGCAATTGCGATGATCTGAGTGACGCAGGTCCTTAAAATCTAGTAAATATGTCCCCTCAGGCACGTCAATAGATTCAAACTTTAAACAGGCGAATTCGATCGCCTCCTTTATCCGGCATTTCGAATATTCGTCCCATGAGGCTGGCGCATCATCTACTAGAAATTCCACTGGGCCGGTGAAGCTGCCTACTGGATCACGAGCACCTCTCAGACGGAGTTTGATCTCCACTTTTGTGCTAATCACCTTGAGGATATGGAACGACTTCAACATAACCTGTATGAAGCTTGGGACTTCAGTTAAGTCCAACTCTTCAACGCGCAGAAGCTCTATACGCGGGTCTTTTTTCGCCTGTGCTCTGGCGTAGCGCGTAAATGACTTCGCGACGAAGAAGCCCTTCTGAGCGGGAGCAACTTTCACTTTCTCGCTGAACTCGATGATTTCGCTCTTGCCTATCTTCTTTTTCCAGTTTTTGCACTCGAAGATGAAGATCGCCGTGTAACCGTTTCCGTGATCCACACTTACGTAAACGTCTATTTCATGGCGCACGCCGTCCACTATAATGATTTTTTGGGGCTCAAATTGGAACGTTCTATCGGCGTAAGAAGCAGATTCCCGCAGAATGGCATTTTCGAGGATTTGGACCGCTTCCTCCAAAGAATCGCCCTTGGCTTTTGCCGATTTCTGTGTCTTAGCCATGAATAATCATCGTACCCTTCCCGCCAGAATACTCGCTAAGCAGGGTTTCTCGACATAGCGTGGACTTTTCCCGAGGCGGGTGGCCACGATCCTGGGGGATGATGGCACATTCGACAAATGATTGCGTTTCGAAGCCTGGGGACAAAACCTGGGGACAGACGGGATGTCCAGGCGCCCCGATTATCGGCCTCTTGCGGCACGACCGAGGTCGTGCCCTGTTACAAAGCATGAGACCAATTGCGGACTCGCGAGGCCTGCCGGATCGGCTTCTACTCTCTACTCTCCACTCCCTATTTTCTATTCCCTACTGCTGTTCCCTGTTCTCTGCTTCCTGTTCTCAAATTCCTGTTCTCTAATTACTGTTCCCTACTTTTTGTTCCCTGCTCCCTGTTACAGTGTCCCCAATGACTGACGCGGAACTGATTGCGCTCTATAACCCGGACGCACCGCTCGAAGAGGCCTTCACTATTCCCGCGCCCTGGTACCTGCTCCCGCGCATGGAGGAGCTGGAGCGCGATGGCGTCTTTGGGCGCAACTGGATCGCTGTGGGGCGGGTGGACCAGGTGGCTGCGGCGGGGGAGTTCTTCACACTGGAGCTGGCGGGCGAGCCGCTGGTGGTGGTCCGTGGCGAGGATGGGGAGCTGCGCGCCTTCTTTAACGTCTGCCGCCATCACGCTGCTGCCGTGGTGACTGCACCTTGCGGAGCGGCGCAACACCTGCGCTGCCCTTACCATGGGTGGACCTATGGCCTGGACGGCTCGCTCAAGGGCGCGCCGGAGTTTGCCGGAGTGTGCAACTTTGACCGAGCCGCCAACGGCCTGGTTCCTGTGCGCGTGGCTGCGTGGGAGCAGTTCGTCTTCGTCAATCTCGACTCGCAGGCGCCGCCGCTCATGGACTTCCTGGAGGACCTGCCCGCTCGCATTGCGCCGCTGAGCCTGAGCCAGTTGCACTTCTTTGCGCGCAAGACTTATACCCTGGCCTGTAACTGGAAGGTCTACGTGGATAACTACCTGGACGGCGGGTACCACGTTCCGCACCTGCACAAGGGACTGAACAGCGTGCTGGACTACCGCGAGTACACCATTGAGAACAGCCGGCGTTACTCACTGCAGTCGAGCCCGATGGTCGAGAGCGGCGAGCACGCGCAGGTGGCCGCGACGCGCACCGGGGACCGGGCGTACTACTACTGGCTCTATCCGAACTTTATGGTGAACCTGTACGAGGGCGTGATGGATACCAACCTGGTGCTGCCGCTCGGAGTGGACAGGTGCATGGTGCAGTTCGACTTCTACTTTGGCGATGTGAGCGAGGCGGCGCTGCAGCATAACGAGGAGAGCGTGGCTGTGAGCGACCGCATTCAGGATGAGGATGTGGACATCTGCGAGAGCGTGCAGCGGGGGCTGCGGTCGCGGGCGTATGGGGCGGGGCGGCTGTCGGTTCGGCGCGAGGCCGGGGAGCATTTGTTCCATCGGCTGCTGGCGGCGGATGTGAAGGCGGCTTCTGGCTTCTAGCCGCTAGCTACTAGCCAGTAGCTCGTAGCCGGTAGCTAAGAGCTCGTAGATGTCGCAAGCGCGGTACCGCTGGGATGTGAAGGCAGCTTCTAGCTTCTAGCCAGTAGCTCGTAGCCGGTAGCCGGTAGCTAAGAGCTCGTAGATGTCGCAAGCGCGGTACCGCAGCTGCGGGCTACAGGCTTGCCTTACATCGGGAACAGGCTGGTGGAGTCCTCGCGGACCTTGACCACTTTGGCGCGGTCGCGCTTTGCTGCCGGCTGGGGATTGGCCAGCATGGCTGCGATTTCTTTGAGCTCCGCGCGGGCCTGGAGGATGGCGGCTTTCGTGGCGTCGGGACGCGATGGCGCTGGGCGCAGTTCCGGGGGTGGGCGCAGTTCGGGCGCTGGGCGCAGTTCTGGGGTGGGGTGGCGGGCGGCCCCTTCAAGCGCGTGGCGTGCGCCGGGGATGGTGAAGCCCTCCTTGTGCAGGAGCCGCTGGACTTCGAGGACCATTTCGACGTCGCGGCGGCGGTAGAGGCGTTGGCCGGTGCCGCTTTTGTTGGGCTTGAGTTGGGGAAACTGGGTCTCCCAGAAACGGAGGACGTAGGCCTCGACACCGCAGATGCGGGCGACGTCTCCGATTTTGAAGTAGAGGCGGTCAGGGATGACCGGCGCCTCCGGTGCGTGTTTACGGGAAGCCTGTGATGCCATCGACTACTCCGAAGACGTCCCCAGCCCCGCTCGTCGTCTTCTTCTGGTCAGTATAGGACAGGAAATGCACTGGGAGTGAAGCAAAAAAGAGTGATCAGTGGTCAGTGATCAGTGGTCGGCAACAGTTGCACACGCTCACATGCAGCCGCGCCCTACATGAAAGGAGGGCAGGAAGGGAGCCTTCCTGCCCTCGATAGATCCGGCGCCCGGCTGGATTTAGAAGTTGAAGGACATTTGCAGGTCGATGCTGCGGTTGGAGGCCGACGAGGAGAAGAAGCCTCCTGCGAGCGCGTTGGACTTGCCGAAGAGCGGCGACGAGAGCGTGGGCACCGGGGGCGCCAGGTTGACGTTGTTGAGTACGTTGCGGGTCATGGCGGCGAAGGTGAGCGAGTAGCGACGCGGGATGACCTGGTTCATTCCGGGAGGTCCGCCGCGGTTGCCGGAGAGGCCACCGGGGCCAAGTCCGCCGCCCATGCCGCCGCCACCGGGGCCACCGCCTGGAGGCGGGCCGCCGCCGCCGGGACCGCCGAACATGCCGCCATTGGGGCTGGAGTTGGTGACTTTGGGTCCGATGCCGAAGGACTTGCTGACGCGCATGTTCATGCTGAACTGGCCGGGGCCGGTGCCCAGGTTGTAAGGAATGGGAGCCTGGTTGGCTGAAGGGTCAAGGTCGAACGTGCCCCAGGCGGTCTTCATTACGTCTGTGCTGGCGGCGGTGGCGTAGGCTGGACGGTCGTTGAACTGGTTGTCGCCGTTCAGGTCCTGGCCAACTGTGATGTTGAAGGGCTGGCCGCTATTGGCGACGAGCATGGGGCTGAAGGAGACGCCATAGGGTCCAGTGAGATTGCCGCCGAGGAGGAAGCGGTTGCGCACGTCGAAGTTGGCGCGGCCGTAGTCGGCGGCGGGATTGAACTGGTTGGTGGGGAAGTACGTGGCGCCGGAGGTGTCGGCCTTGGCGAAGTTGAGCATGTAAAAGCCGAAGAGCGAGACCCGCCTGGCGCGGACGTTGTAGTTGACCGTGAGCTGATTCTGGTTGTACACGCCGCCGGATTGGAACTGGTAGATGTTCTCGTTGATGCCGTTGGGGCGCGTGCCTGTGCCGGTGGCCGCGTCATAGGTTCCGGGCAGGAAGGCGTTGATGTTGTCGCTCATATACTGGTGGACGCCGCGCGAGTTTACGTACGTGACGGCGGTGGTGGCTGTCTTGGTCCACTGGTGTTCGACACCGATGGCGGCCTGCATGTTGAGCGATGCCTTGAAGTGGGGATCGACCTGGACGATGGTGGGCGAGACGGCGCTCTGCGATGCGAGCACGCTGACCGGCGGCGCGTTGCTGGTGAAGGTGGGATTCTTGACCACGTACTGCTGCTGGTTGATGCCGTTGTTGCGGATGGCATCGAGCACGAAACCGGAGTTGAAGCGATCAAAGAACCAGCCGTAGCCGGCGCGGATGACGGTCTTTGCGGGAGCCGAGCCGCGTTTGGGCGCCCAGGCGAAGCTGACGCGCGGCGCCCAGTCGTTGCTGTCGGAGATGCGATTCTGGCCTTCGTAGCGCAGGCCATAGCTGAGGGTGAAGTTGGGGCGAATGCGGTAATCGTCCTGGTAAAACAGGCCGGCGTCGAACAGCGCGACGTTGGAGCTGGCATTGCCCGCGGTCACGTCGTACTCCGACGGCATGCCGGCTGTGTACGCGCTCAAGCCGGAGTAAATGTAGTGTCCGTTGAAGCCGGAGGTGGAGAAGTTGGCATCGCGGGTGAGGCGGAAGCGCCCACCGAATTCAATGGCGTGCGGACCGTGCGCCAGGGTGGTGTCGTTCTCCAGCTCAAAGCGGTCCTGGCTGTCGCGGACCACGCCCTGGTTGCTGCCGCCGCCGGTGAATGCGCCCTGGACTGTGATGGTGGGATCGAGGTTCTGCGCGGCCTGGTTATTGCGGTCGCGGATGTACTGGAAGCGGGTCTCGTTGACGGCACTGGCGCTGAGCACCTGCGTATCGCTGAGCTGGATGGTGTTTTCGTAGTTGATGGTGTTGTAGGCCTGCGACTGGAGCGCGAACTGCGAGACGCCGCTGTTGGTCTGCGCCTGCCGGTCAAGCATGTAGCGGACGGTGAGGGTGTTCTTGTCGCCGAGCTGGAAATCGAGGCGGGGATTGAAGTCGAGGCGGGTTTGCGGATTGGCGTAGGCCGCGGAGAAGTCAGTGCCGCTGGGGTCGGTGCCGGGAATGACGGCATTGACGATGGAGTTGGACTGGTTGTTGCGGAAGAAGACGCTGGTGAACCACGAAGCTTTCTTGCCCAGCGCTCCGCCGGCGCTGCCGTTCATGAACGTGGTGTAGTAGGAGGGCTCTTGCTTGACGAACGGGTTGAGCGAGTTAAAGGCGGAGTCGTTGCCCATGGTCATGAAGCTGCCGTGCAGCTTATCTGTGCCGGGCTTGGTGAGGATCTCAATGCGGCCGTAGCCTAGCTTGTCGTAATGCGCGGAGAAGGGATTCTGGTTGATGCGGATTTCGCGGATGGACGATTTTGGGGGAAGCTGGCCGCCGGTGAAGCCGTCGATATAAATCTGGGCGCCGCTGGGGCCGGCAGCAGGGCCGGCGAGGGCGTTGAGCTCGTCCTGGAGCTCGTCTGGATCGTCAGAGAGCGCGTCGAGGTCTTTGCCCTTGATGACGATTGCATTGGAATTGGCGTCGGCGGCGGTGCTGATGCCGGTCGCCTCGTCGGTTACCGTGACCTGCTGCTGCTCGACGGGCATCTGCATGGCGACGTTCTGTTCGATGGTCTTTCCGGGCGCGACTTCAACGCCGGTGGCGGCATCGGCGAAGCCTTTGGCCGTGACGACGAGCTGATAGGCGCCGGGAGTAATCGCGGAGAAGCGATAGATACCATCGCGGCCGGTGGTGGCCGTGGCGGATTTGCCGTCGTCGCCAGTGATGACAACTTTTGCGCCGGGGATGAGAGCGCCGGTGGGGTCGGCGACGGTGCCGCGGATCTCTCCTGCTGCGTTTTGCGACCTCGCCGGGGAAGCACCCGCGAATAATATCGCTACGACAGCGATGAAAGTGAGTACCACGCGCCTGGCCATTAGGACTGTCCTCCTTGAGTAATCTCAGTTGAACGCGGATGAGGAGGGGGCGCCGTCACGATGCGTAACGCGGTGTAAAGATTTGTCACTGCGCCGTGACCATTTGTTACATTTCTCGTGTGTTTCCGAAGAAAGAGTGGAGTAGTTTCTATTTGGGAAGATTGCAAACAGATGGCGGACTTCAAAAGACAAGACGGCAGTCGAGTGCTGACAGGGTGTGGCACAAGTCCCTGGGCGGCGGGAGAGTCTTCCCTCAGGGGTAAAGCCCAATTTGGTCTGGAGCATCTGCGGCACGACTCAACAGCTTGGTGAAAAAGAGAGAACTTCATTGAGACGGAAGCTAAAAACCTCAGGGGCTAAAGCCCAGGTCCTCTATTTGAGCGCTTTCGGCGGGACTGAAGTCCCACCCCTACGCGTTTGTTCTTGCGCTTTCGGCGGGACTGAAGTCCCGCCCCTGCGCGTTTGTTCTTGCGTAGCGAGTTTTTCACCAAGCTGTAAAGTCGTGCCCTTTCAAAACGGCTCCTGATGTTCAGATCTGTAAGAGGCGGTGTGTAGTTGGATGAAGTGCTGCTGATCGACGATGACACGGAGCTCTGTTCGATGCTGACGGAGTACCTGGGCAGGAACGGATTCCGGGTGAGGACCGCGCACCGCGGCGATACGGGATTGAAGGCGGCGCAGCAGCGGCCGTGGGCGCTGATCCTGCTGGACGTGATGCTGCCGGGGATGGACGGATTCGAAGTGCTGCGGAAGATCCGAGCCGAATCGAGCGTGAACGTGCTGCTGCTGACGGCGCGGGGCGAGGATGTGGACCGGATCGTGGGCCTCGAGATTGGCGCCGACGATTATCTTCCCAAGCCATTTAACCCGCGGGAGCTGCTGGCGCGGATGCGCGCGGTGATGCGGCGGAACACGGCTGCGGCGAATCCGCTGGCCACGGTATTGCACGTGGGCGAGCTGGAGTTGAATGCGGCGGCGCGGCGCGCGAGCTACACGGGAACAAAGCTGGACCTGACCGACGTAGAGTTCGGGCTGCTGGAGGCGCTGATGCGCTCGCCGGGCAAAGTGGTGAGCCGCGAGGACCTGTCGAAGGCGGTGCTGGGGCGCGAGTTCGATCCGTTCGACCGCAGCCTGGACATGCATGTGAGCCGGCTGCGGCGGAAGCTGACCCAGGCGGGAATGGAAGAGGACCAGGTGAAAACGGTACGGGGCATCGGTTACCAGCTTGCGGCCGAGGGCGACCTGGCCGAGGCGGGAGACTGACGCGATGCGGAGCCTCTTCTTCAAGATCTTCATCATTTTCTGGATTGCGCAGAGCCTGATTTTCGTGATCTCGACGGCGCTGATTCTGAACCGGCGTTTTCCGGGGCCGGCGCCGTTTCTTGCGCCCGCGTACAACGCGCTGCGCGGCGAGTCGTCGCACGCGATTGCGGACTACGAAGCGCAGGGCTGCGCGGGGATGCTGGAGCACGCGCGGGAGCGCAGGGCGACGATTGCGCTGGCGGACGAGAGCGGAAACCTCGTATGCAGATCGGACGGGTTCACGGCGTCGCAGGCGATTGCGCCGGACGCCGAGATAGGCGGCGTGCAGGCGGGCGGCAGCTACATCTGGACGGTGCGGACGCGATCGGCGTCAGGGAAGAGCTATCTCTACATGTTGAGCGTGCAACGCTCGCGCGAGCGGCACACCTGGTACGGCGATATGTGGCGTTTCGCGTTTCCGCAACTGCCGGTGGCGATTGCGGTGGGGGGCGCGGCGACGTTTGTGCTGGTACTGATATTCACGCGGCCCGTGGCGCGCTTGCGCAAGGCGGCGAGGGAGCTGGCGCGGGGACGGCTGCAGACGCGGGTGAAGGAGGCGCGACCCGGCGTGACGAGAAAGGGAGACGAGTTCGCCGGCCTGGTGCACGACTTTAACCACATGGCGGAGCGGCTGGAGGGGCTGGTGAACGCGCAGCGGCTGCTGCTGCGGGATGTGTCGCACGAGCTGCGGTCGCCGCTGGCGCGGCTGAGCGTGGCGCTGGAGCTCTCGCGCGACGATGCGGACAAAACCATGACGACGCACCTGAACCGCATTGAGCGAGAGGCGGAGCGGCTGAACCAACTGATTGGGCAACTGCTGACGCTGGCACAGATGGAGACGGCGGAGACGCTGGACCGGCCGCAACGAGTGAACCTGAAGGCGCTGATGGAGCAGATGATTCCGGACGCGGAGTACGAGGCGCAGCAGCGGGATGCGGCGGTGGACCTGAAGGCGGAGTGCGAATGCGTGGTGGACGGGCGGCGGGAACTGCTGTATCGAGCCATTGAGAACGTGGTGCGGAACGCGATCCGGTATACCGAGGCGGGGACGCGGGTGGAGATCAGGGTGGCGGAGGACCGGGCGGCGAAGATGGCGGTGATCGAGGTGAGCGACCGCGGGCCGGGGATTCCGGAGGCGGAGCTGGAGGCGATATTCCGGCCGTTCTACCGGCTGGACACGGCACGAAGCGCGCATACCGGCGGGGTTGGAGTGGGGCTGGCGATTGCGGAGCGCGCGGTGAAGCTGCATAACGGGCAGATCAAGGCGCTGAACCGGGAGGGTGGCGGGACTACGATACGGATTTCGTTGCCGGCGGTGGCGTAAGGCGGGCTCTTTGTTTCAGATTCGCGCCGGCGGATCACAACTACCGGCATGTCTCGGGTGTCTAAATAAAGTGATGAAAATGCTGCAGGGATTTGCTTTGCTTTGCCTTGGAGTTGGGTTGTGCCTGGGGACGGCGCTGCGGGCGCAAACGGCCGAGTTTCTTGTGAGCCAGAACGGGCAGTCGGTGGGGACGGCGAGCTTCGATATTCGCGCGGGCGCTGGAGGGTTCGATTCCAGCTCGTCTGTGAAGATCGAGATGCAGGGGCTGGACTACGCCATCTCAAAGACGGAGCGGCTGGATGAGGCGCATCACCTACAGCACGTGGTGCTGAGCGGGGTGCTGAATGGTTCGGCCGTGAGCGTGGTGGGGAAACCGGACGGGGCGCAGTTTCTGCTGAACATGTCAGCGAACGGGCGAAGTACGACGGCGCGGCTGGACTCGCATGGCGGGGCGGTGTTTATGGCGGACTTCGATCCTGGAGCGCTGCAGACGCTTCTGGATCTGGCGGCGGCACAGAACGGACGCGAGCTGTTCGCGATTCTTCCCAAGCAAGCCGGGAGCGTGGTTCCAGTGGAGCTGGCGACGTACGCCGATGAGCAAGGGACGATGGATGGGAAGCCGGTGACGGTGCATCACCTGCAGGCGAATTATGGCGGCGGGCATGCGGATCTGTTTGCGGGGCCGGACAACGCGTTGATGCAGGCGGAGCTGCCGCAGGAGGGATTCGCGCTGGTGCGGAAGGGGTTTGTGCTGACGCCGCCGAAGAAGCCTGTGGTGCCGGCGAACAGTGATCAGTGGTCAGTGATCAGTGATCGTTGGTCAGTGGTCAGAGACTTTGGGCGGCGGCGACGGCGGAGGACCACGCCCACTGGAAGTTGAAGCCGCCGAGGTGGCCGGTGACATCGACGGCTTCTCCGATGAAGAAGAGGCCGGGGATGTTTCGGGCTTCGAGGGTGCGGGCGTTGAGGTCGGCGGTGTTGATGCCGCCGGCGGTGACTTCGGCTTTTTCAAATCCTTCCGTGCCGATCGGGTGAAATTCCCAATGACGCAGGCGGCGCTCGGCGGCTTCGAGTGCGGCGTTGGACCAGCCTTCGGGCGGCGCGACTTCAGTAAGGCGGTCTGCGAGGCGCTGCGGTAAGGCGGCGCGAAGCGCGTTGCGGAAGGCTGAGGGATCGCGGCGGGATTGCGGCTGGAGCAGGGGGTGGACAAGACGGCTGCGTGTCGGGAGGGCCGGAGCAAAGTCGACCGTGATGGGCGTGCCCGGCTGCCAGTATGAGGACGCCTGCAGGATGGCGGGGCCGCTGAGACCGCGATGGGTGAAGAGCATCTTCTCGCGGAAACGTGGGAGGGGCGTTTTGCCGCTGGACGCGGCCGAGGCGACGACTTCAGTGGAGACGCCGGCGAGCGATGTCCAACTCGCTTCGTCGCCGCCGAGGACGAGAGGGACGAGGGCGGGGCGCGGCTCGACGATGCGGAGACCGAACTGGCGGGCGAGATCGTAGGCAAGCGACGTGGCGCCGAGCTTGGGGATGGAGAGGCCGCCGGTGGCGACGACGAGCGCGGCAGACTGGAATTCGCCTTGCGAGCAGGAGATGCGGAAACCCGCGCCGGAGGAATGCTCGACCTGCGTGTTGCGCGCGTTGAGGATGATCTCTACGCGGCCTTGCTCGCATTCGGCGAGGAGCATGTCGAGGATGGCGCGGGAGGAGTGGTCGCAAAAGAGCTGGCCGAGGGTCTTCTCGTGCCACGGGATGCGATAGCGGTTGACGAGCTCGAGGAAGTGGGCGGGCTGGTAAAGCGCGAGTGCGGACTTGGCGAAGTGCGGGTTGGCGGAGAGGAAGCGGTCAGGGCCGCAGTGGATGTTGGTGAAGTTGCAGCGGCCGCCGCCGGAGATGAGGATTTTGCGGCCCGGCTGAGGGTTGTGCTCGAGAAGCGCGACGCGACGGCCGCGGCGGCCTGCGACAGCAGCACACATGAGGCCGGCGGCGCCGGCGCCGAGGATCACAACATCGAACGGGCGCGGGGCGGGGCTCATGCAGGCCCAGCGCCGGCGAAGCGCTCACGGATGAGCGCGAGGGCTTCTTCCAGCGTGGCAATAGTTCCTTCTAGCTGGGCATCTTCGGCGGCCTGGAGCATTTCTTTGAACTGCGGGCCGGGGGCGTAGCCGGCGGCGATGAGGTCGTCACCGGTGAGGAGCGGGCGCGGGCGAAATTCTTCTTCGGCGATGGAGTGGTAGCGCTCGTTGACGTTGTTGTAGATCTCCAGGTTGGCATGGGCGGCCAGGCAATCCATGCGGTGCAGCTCCAGGTGCTCCTCAAAGCAGGGCAGGCGGAAGAAGCGCTTGAGCGTGGAAGCTTTCATGCGCGGGGCGTCGGCGAAACGCATGTGGTTTTCGACCAGAGAGAGGATCTGGCGGGTGTCCTCGTTAGAGAAGCGGAAGCGGCGGAGGATTTCGGCGGCCATGGCTACGCCGACTTCGACGTGGCCGTCGAAGCGGATGCGATCGGGCGCGACGCGGAAGGTGGGAGGCTTGCCCACGTCGTGAAGCAGAGCGCCCCAGGCCAGAGTGCGCGGGCAGCGCGGCGGAAGCTGCTGAAGCAGCAGCATGGTGTGGATGAAGACGTCGCCTTCGGGATGGAACTGCGGCGGCTGCTGAACGCCTTTCATGTTGGAGATTTCAGGGAGGACCTGGACGAGCAGATCGGTTTCGTCGAGGAGTTCGAAGGCGCGGCGGGCGCGGCCCTCGGTGAGCATTTTGGAGAACTCGTCGCGAACGCGCTCGCGGCTAACGGCATGAATGCGCGGGGCGAGATGGCGGATGGCGGCGAAGGTGGCCGTCTCGATGGTATAGCCGAAGCGGGCGGCGAAACGGACGGCGCGAAGGAGGCGAAGCTGATCTTCCTGGAAGCGGCGGTGCGGATCGCCGATGGCGCGAATAACGCCGGTGTCGAGGTCTGCCAGGCCGCCGACGTGGTCGAGAACGGCAGAGCGGAGGAGCTGTGGGTCGAGGGACGGCTCAGGGGCTAAAGCCCGGGTTGTTTTTTGGGCGGTTTCGGCACGACTGAAAGTCGTGCCCCTACGCGTTTGGGGTGGATCATCGAGATTTTCTGGCGGATCATCGAGATTTTCTGGTGGACCGTCGAGGTTTTCTGGCGGATCATCGAGATTTTCTGGCGGACCGTCGAGGTTTTCTGAGGGCTCGGCCGCGAGGAGTTTTGTGGGGTCGAGAAGGAGGCCGTTGATGGTAAAGTCGCGGCGCTGGACGTCTTGTTCGGGGCTCTGAGTGTAGCGGACTGCGTCGGGGTGTCGGCCGTCGGAGTAGGCGCCGTCGCAGCGGAAGGTGGCGACTTCGGTGACGGAGTAGCGCGGGGCGGAGTCGGGCGCGTCTTCGAGCGGCGGAGTCTCGTCGAGGGTTTCGTCGGCGACAAGGACAACGCCGAAGTGAGCGCCGACGGCGAAGGTGCGCGGGAAGAGGTTGAGGACGATGTCGGGAGTGGCGGAGGTGGCGACGTCGTAGTCGAGGGGCGTGCGGCCGAGGAGGAGGTCGCGGACGCATCCGCCGGCGAGGTAGGCCAGGTGGCCTTCGGCGCGCAGGGTCTCGAGGATGCGGAGGGCGGCTTCGAATTGGCGGGAGGGGGCGGGCATCTGGTTCTATTGTCGCCCTTATAGCGCGCAGAGCCGCAAGTTGCGACCGGTAAACTGGAGGATGATGCAGAAGGGTTTGATTCTCGGCATTGAGAGCTCGTGCGACGAGACCGCGGCGGCCGTGGTGGAGCGCGGGGCGCGAACGCTGTCGTCGGTGGTGGCTTCGCAGATTGCCACGCATGCGCGCTTCGGCGGTGTGGTGCCGGAACTGGCCAGCCGAGAGCACCTGCGGGCCATTGTGCCGGTGGTGCGGGCGGCGCTGGCGGAGGCCGGGGTGGGGCTGGACGATCTGGATGCGATTGCAGTGACGGCGGGGCCGGGACTGGCTGGGGCGCTGCTGGTGGGAATCACGTTTGCCAAGGCGCTGGCGTTTGCGCGCGGGCTACCGGTGATTGCTGTGAATCACCTGGAGGGGCATATTCACGCGGTGCTGCTGGAGGGGCGGGAGAAATGGGCTGTGGCTAATCCCACGCTGGCGACAGAAACAAATAGTACGTCGCCGGGATGGAGCACCCACGATGGTGATCGGTTTGCATCCCAACTGCAACCGCAGATCCTTCGCTCCGCTCAGGATGACATCGTATCGCGTTCCGCTCCTGATGACACGCTTTCGAGTAAGAAGATTGAGGGCGAGCCTGCGCTGGCGCTGGTGGTTTCAGGCGGGCACACGCACCTTTATCTTGCGGCGGCGGGGGGCGGCGGCTGGCGATACCGGCTGATGGGGCGGACAGTGGACGATGCGGCCGGCGAAGCCTACGACAAGGTGGCCAAGCTGCTGGGGTTGGGATATCCGGGAGGGCCGTGGATCGACGCGCTGGCGCGGTTCGGCGATGCGCGGGCGGTGCCGTTCAGCTTTGCGCAGATCAAGACGAAGGCGCACCTGCAGGGGAAGGCTCCGCGGACTAAGGGAGCAACGACCGCCCCCATTGCGGATCTGGAGCCGCGGTTCATGTTTTCGTTTTCCGGGATCAAGACGGCGGTGCTGCGGCACGTGGAGTTGCATGGATTGCGCGAGGGCGTGAAGGAACGGATTGCAGCGGTGCTGGCCGGGGCGCGGCCGCCGAAGACACGCGAAGAGGCTCTGGCGCTATGCCCGCAGCCGGTGATCGACCTGGCCGCCAGCTTTCAGCACGCGGTAGTGGGCGACCTGATGAAGAAGACGTTTGCCGCGGCGGAATCGCTGGGAGCGGCGCAGATCCTGGTGACCGGCGGCGTGGCAGCGAACCGGGAGCTGCGGGAGAGGTTTGCGGCGGAGGCGGCGCGGCGGGGCGTGCGAGTGGCGTTTCCCACGCCGGCGCTCTCTACCGACAATGCGGCCATGATTGCAGCGGCAGCGTGGCCGCGGTTCGTTGCGGGGGAGTTTGCCGAGAGCGCGCTGACGGCGGAGCCGGCGTTGGCGCTGGGGGTCTAATCAGGACATTCCATTGCTAGTTTGACCAAGGCAGAAAGGCGGCAGATTTGTGCATGAGTGACGCGCCGATGCCCTGCAACCGGACCCGCTAACTGGTCCTTGGAGATCGCCGATATGTTCTCCGCCCACGCGACGCTGTCCTCGCGAAGCCCTGTTTCACCGGCAGGGAGCGCAAGGTGAAACGGACTTAGCTTGTGAGTCGAGGTCGAGAGCGGAATCGCGAGTACCGTAAGAGCGCGAGGGTGCGAATTGCGGGAATCGCCGGAGACTACGATCGCGGGGCGGTTCTTTCCCGTGGGCTCTCCAGGAAAATGGGTCCACCAGATTTCGCCGCACAGCGGATAGGGCCGTTCCTGTGCGGTCATTCGGAAACTCCCAGGAACATGCTCCGGGCGGCTCCTTCAGCCCACTCCTTTTGCTCCTGGAGTTCCTCTTCGCTCGCGTTGTCATAGTATTCCTTGATGGAGGCGTCGATTTCACGGCGTTTTGCTTCCAGCATCTGCTCATGGAGCAGGGAATTCAATGCTTCCGAGTCTGACCCGATCTTGCGCTTGCGGCGGGTTTCCACCACGAATGCAAGAACGTCGGGCGCGAGTGTGAAGCTCTTCTTAACCCTACGGTTCGTCGCCTGCATGGTCATACTTATTATCCTACCACAAATCCGACCTCGGAGCATACCTCATCGAACCGGGAGGCGCAACTTCCACTGCTACAATCGGGAAGGCCCGCAACGGGCCGATTCTGCAGCCGAGAGTCGAGCTGTAAACTCATGACTTTGCGTCTTTTCAATACTCTCTCAGGCCAGATTGACGAACTTGTGCCCTCAGACGGCGTAGAGCTACGGATGTATGCGTGCGGGCCGACCGTGTACGACTACGGGCACATCGGGAATTTCAGGACATTTCTGCAGGTGGACGTGTTGCGCAGGTTCCTGCGGCTGACGGGCGTGCCGGTGCGCCACGTGATGAACATTACGGACGTGGACGACAAGATCATCCGCAACTCGGCAGCAGCGGGGGTTCCGATCGGCGAGTACACGCCGAAGTACGTGGCGGCATTCTTTGAGGATCTGGAGGCGCTGCGGGTAGAGCGGCCGGAGCAGATTGCGCGGGCCACCGAGCATATCGAGAAGATGGTGCAGCTGATCGAGCGGCTGGCCGCGCTGAAGGCGGCGTACCAGACCGAGGACGGGAGCTGGTATTTCCGGCTGAAGTCGTTTCCGGACTACGGGAAGCTGAGCAAGAAGGACCTGAGCGGAATGGAAGACGGGGCGCGGGTGGACGTGGACGAGTACGAGAAGGACTCGGCGCGGGACTTTGCGCTGTGGAAGGCGGCCAAGCCGGGAGAGACGTCGTGGGATACGCCGATTGGGCGAGGCCGGCCGGGCTGGCACATTGAGTGCTCGGCCATGTCGATGGAGTTCCTGGGGGAGAGCTTCGACCTGCATGCCGGCGGCGAGGACCTGATGTTCCCGCACCATGAGAACGAGATTGCGCAGAGCGAAACGGTGACGCACAAGCCGCTGGCGCGGCACTGGATGCACGTGCGGTTTCTGCTGGTGGACGGGCGCAAGATGTCAAAGAGCGAGGGGAACTTCTACACGCTGCGCGACCTTCTGCTGAAGGGATACAAGGCATCGGCGATCCGGCTGGCGCTGATCAGCGTGCCCTACCGGCACCAGCACAACTTCACGTTCGATGGGCTGGTGGAGGCGACGGCGGCGGTAGACCGGCTGCGAACGTTTGCGCGACGGCTGAAGGATGGCAAATTCGCGGAAGGCGAGAACCCCGCGATCCAGGCGGAGGCGGTGAAAGCGCACGAGGAGTACTTTGCGGCGCTGGCGAACGATCTGAACACGGCGGAGGCGCGGGCTCCGATCTTCGACCTGCTGCGGGCGTCGAACACGGCAATGGACGAGGGGAAGTTTTTCGCGGGTGATCGGGACGCGGTTCTGAAGGTGCTGGGCGACTTCGATCGGGTCTTCGATGTGATTGAGGATCAGGATGCGGAACTGACGCGGCGTGCGGTCGCCTGGGCGGAAGAGAATGGGCGGCAGGCAGACATTGCGCCGGAGTTGCGGGCGCGCATGGCGCTGAGCAATGAGGAGATCGAGGCGCTGGTAGCGGAGCGGACGCAGGCGAAGAAGATGCGGAACTTTGCGCGAGCGGATGCGGTCCGGAACGAGTTGGCGGAGAAGGGCGTGGTGATCGAGGACGCGAAGGACGGGGTTAGGTGGAAGCGGAAGTAAGAAGGACAGTGGTCAGTGGTCAGTGAAGGAGTGAAGAAGTGAATCGGATCTCCTTGTCTTGCGAGAGTTCAGTTATGAAGAAGAGGTTCGAGATCGAGTTTGATCGGGAAGAGGATGGGCGATGGATTGCCGAAGTCGTCGAGCTTCCCGGAGTGATGGTTTTACGGAGTCACCCGCGAGGAAGCGCAGAGCAGAGTCGAGGCGCTCGCGCGCGAGGTTAGGGACGACTATAAATTCGATCGATAATCTGGAGGTCCGATCTCAGCATGGAAGCGAACGAAGCAGGCGAACTGCAGGAGCATGCGGAGCATGGCGCGCAGGAGTCGTCGCTGAGGCCGGTGGCGTTCACCATGAGCGTGCTGGCGGTAATGGTGGCGGTGACCACGGTGCTGGGGCATCGCACGCATACGGAAGCGGTGCTGGACCAGAACAAGGCTACGGACCAGTGGAACTTCTACCAGGCGCACAAGATGCGGTCGAACGATACTTTCCTTGCCGCGGATCTTCTCAGCGTGGTGACCATCGCCGACAAGGAAAAGGCGGCAAAACTGGCAAAAAGCTACGCCGACCACCAGGCGAAGTGGACCGATGATATGAACGAAGCGCAGGAGAAGGCCAAGGACCTGGAAAAGGAAGTGGCGCTGGCTGAAAGACGCGCGGATCGCTTCGATCTGGGCGAGGCGCTGCTGGAGATCGGCCTGGTGATCACGTCGGTAACGCTGCTGACGCGCAGCCGGGTGTATTGGTACTTCGGGATTGCGTTCGCGGTTGCCGGAGTGCTTTCAGCTGGGGCGGCGTTCCTGATTCGCTAGCGATCTCATCCGGCATGACAGCGCTTCCTCGCGCGCTGTAGACTGGCGGGCATGAAAGCCTTTTTGTCTATTGTTATTTTTGCGCTGGGAGCGGCAACGTTGGCGCAGGTTCCGCAAGCCCCGCGGGCCGCGACGCGCACGCTTCGCAGTCATCTGGGATTCAGCTACGGTATTCCAACGGATTGGGATGTGGTGGACTACTCGGCGGAGGCCAAGGAAGAGGCGCGGCAGAACGCGGCCACCGAGGCGGACAAGAAGGGCCTGGGCTGCGCGGTGATGGGCCTGCAGGCGAAGCATGGCGCGCCAACCTCAATGATTGTGGAGGTGGCGCTGCCCTTCGATTGCTTTGGACAGGTAATGCAGGCGGGCGACTTGCCGCAGTTTGCCGCCGGGGCTTCGGCTGCGCTGCAGCAGAATTTCGATGTGGGCGAGCCGGTTCTGGGCACCTATACGAGGGGAACGCATTCGTTCTGGATCGAACGGGCCACGGCGACTCTGAAGGGCCAACCCGGCGCGGCTTACAGCATCGAGATTGCCTGCACGGTGGGCAAGAAGGCAGCGGTGTGCTGGATGACGATGGCGGCCGACAATGCCGCGCTGGCCGTATTTGAGCGGGGCATGGTGTCAGTGGACGGGGACACGCCGGAGGCTCTGGTGCCGGAAACGGCGTTCGATAAGAAGCCTTCATAGGCGACCGCCTGGAGGACACTGCAATCGACTCGTCTGATGGCGTCGGAGCCGTCGCCGGCGTGGAAAGGCGTGCAACCGGCGTGCTATCCTGCCGAAGAGCGGGGGTATCGATGCACAAGCACGGAACCAGCGGGTCCGATGTGCCAGCCAAGCAGCGCTGGTCCGGCCTGCGTGCGCGGTGCATCTGCCCGCGGCGGCATCTGCGTGTGCTGCCCACCCGCACCCGACCTAGCCTCTTCGGCGGCGACTAGCTCCAGGACCGTCGAAGATCCTCGTTTGCAAGCGCCGGCCCGATGGTCCGGCTATGCGAAATGACTCTGCAGATCGCGCGGGGTCGGGGTCACGCTCCCACCAGCGTTGAGCGGCCCACAACGGTATCGAGGAGATTGAAGATGACAATGCAGGATTTGCATGCGCGCTACGGACCGAAGCTCAAGACGGCGCTGCCGGGGCCGAAGGCCCGGGCGGCGGTTGAGGCGGACGGACGGCTGATTTCGCCTAGCTACACGCGGTCGTATCCCCTGGTGGCCGAGAGCGGAAGCGGCCTTCGCATCCGCGATGTGGACGGGAATGAGTTCCTGGATTTTGCAGCAGGCATTGCGGTGGCGTCTACCGGGCATTGCCATCCCGAGGTGGTGGCGGCGATCCAGGAGCAGGCGGCGAAGCTGATCCACATCTCCGGTACGGATTTTTACAATGAACCGCTGACGCAGCTTGCGGAACGGCTCTCTGCGGTGGCTCCCATGCGCGGACCGCACAAGGTCTTCTATGGCAACTCCGGCGCGGAGGCGATTGAATGCGCGCTGAAGCTGGCGCGCTACCACACCGGTCGGCAGCACATTATTGCGTTTCTGGGCGCGTTTCATGGGCGGACGATGGGAGCGCTCTCTCTGACCGCATCGAAGCCGCAGCAGAAGCGGCGGTTTGGGCCGCTGATGCCGGGCGTGACCCACGTGCGTTATCCCTATGCATATCGCGGCTGCACGGGCGGACCGCAGGAAGAGGAGGCGTTCGCACTGGGATGCGCGCGTTACATCGAGGAGAAGTTGTTCAAGACGATTCTGCCGCCGGAAGAAGTGGCGGCGATCTTTGTGGAGCCGATCCAGGGCGAGGGCGGATACGTGGTTGCTCCAACCAACTTTTTGCGCGAGCTGCGGACAATCTGCGATCGGCACGGGATCTTGCTGGTCGCCGACGAGGTGCAATCGGGCGCGGGGCGCACGGGCAAGTGGTGCGCGATTGAGCACTCGGGCGTGGAGCCGGATATTGTGTGCATGGCCAAGGGAATCGCCAGCGGGATGCCGCTGGGCGTGTGCATGAGCCGGGCGGAGATCATGGACTGGGTTCCGGGATCGCATGCATCGACCTTTGGCGGGAACCCAGTGTCGATTGCGGCAGCGCTGGCCACGATGAATGTGCTGGAGCACGGGGCAATCGGCAATGCGGGACGCGTAGGCGGGAAGATCCTGGAGCGCCTGCAGGGATGGAAGCAGACGCACCCGTCCGTCGGCGATATTCGCGGGCGCGGGCTGATGATCGGCATTGAGCTGGTGAAGGACAAGCAGACGCGCGAGCCGAACCCGGCGCTGCGCAACCGCGTGGAGACACTGGCATTCGAGCGCGGGCTGATGGTGCTGGGATGCGGCGAGACGTCGGTCAGGCTGTGCCCGCCGCTGATTGTCACAGAAGATGAAGCGACGGTAGGCCTGGATATTCTGGAAGACGCGCTGACCGCGGCGGAGAAGGAAATGATGCAGGCCTCGGAGCTGACGGCAGCGCACGCGTAAATCCCAGTTGAAGGGAACCCGGGAAGGGCCGGAGCTTAGCGCTTCGGCCCTTCTTTTGTGTGCCGAGCATGTTTAACAGCTTTGGGGTGCAAGTCCCCTTCACATCCTGATGGAGGAGAAGTGATAGCGAAGCGCCAGGGCATCGTCGCGAGGCGTTGTCTGAAAGCAGCGTGGAGCAAAGACGCGAGCCGATG